>CANJCQ010000005.1 GCA_947473355.1 Sphingomonadaceae bacterium
ATGCGATCGCGGGAAAAATGGCTTGATCCGGCGCATCTGCACCTCGCTCAGCATAAACAGATCGTCCACAAGCAGCACCTCCTGGTGCCACCATTGAATCAACCCTCAGCCCATCATGCAAGCAATTTAACAGGTCCTGACCCTAGACAGCGCGGACTATATGGTGCCCTTTCTCCATGACCTGCTGAAGCCGCGTTCGATGCTGGATATCGGTTGCGGCGCGGGCGGCTGGGTCAGGGCCTTCGAGCGTGCCGGATGCCCTGTCGCGCATGGTCTGGATGGCCCCTGGGTAACCGACGAAAGCCGCCTGATCCGCGCCGAACAATTCGTTTCATTCGATTTCGCCACTGCCACACCGCCCTTCATGCCGGCACTGCTTCAGCCCCGGTATGACCTTGTCACTTCATTCGAATTTGCCGAGCATATCTTCGATGAGATGGCTGATCCGCTGGTCGACCTGCTGACTAGCCTGAGCGACACGATTGTGCTGGGCGCGGCCATTCCGCTTCAGGGCGGCACGCACCATGTCAATGAGCAGTGGCCGTCTTACTGGGCCACCAAGTTCGCGGCGCGCGGCTTTGTGGCATGCGATTTCATCCGTCCGGCGCTCTGGGAAGAGCCGCGCATCCTGCCCTGGTATCGCCAGAACAGCGTTGCCTATTTTCGCGGGTCTGCGCCGGAGCATATTGCTGCTGCTGCGGCACAATCATGGCAGGCCTGGGCCAGCCAGCCGCGCTCGATTGCAGACCCTGACATGTGGATGATGCGATCGAACGAGGCGCTGTCAAATTTCGAGAATCTTCTGCGGATAGGCAATCGGGTGGGCCGCAATTTCGTCAGAAAACTGATTGGCCGCAAATAGATCGATTCTGGTGCGTGACCCGGCGCGATTTGCCAGCTATTTCCCCGTGATCGAAATGATCGATCCGTTGAAGGTTTCCCATGACTGAATCCACATACCGCATCCAGGGCGCAACCGGCGAATGGGAGGTCGTGATCGGCCTGGAGGTCCACGCCCAGATCGCCACAAAGAGCAAGCTGTTCTCGGGTGCTGCCACCGAGTTCGGTGCCGAGCCCAATTCGCAGGTCAGCCTCGTCGATGCCGCCATGCCCGGCATGCTGCCAGTGCCCAACCGTGAGTGCATCCGCCAGGCAGTGCGCACCGGCATGGCGATCGAGGCACCGATCAACAAATGGTCAAGGTTTGATCGCAAGAACTACTTCTATGCCGATCTGCCGCAGGGCTATCAGATCAGCCAGCTATATCATCCACTGGTCGGCGAAGGGGAAATCGCGATTTCGCCCGACGACAAGAACCCCGACGCAGTCAAGATCATCGGCATCGAGCGCATTCACGTTGAGCAGGATGCCGGCAAGCTGATGCACGATCAGCACCCGACCATGTCCTATGTCGATCTCAATCGCTCAGGCGTGGCCCTGATGGAAATCGTCAGCCGCCCGGACATGCGCTCGCCGGCCGAGGCCGGGGCATACCTGCGCAAGCTGCGCGCGATCCTGCGCTATGTTGGCTCGTGCGACGGCAATATGGAAGAGGGCTCGATGCGCGCCGACGTCAATGTCAGCGTGCGCAAGCCGGGCGATGAGTTCGGCACGCGGACCGAGACCAAGAACGTCAATTCGGTGCGCTTTGTCATGGCCGTGATCGAAGGCGAAGCGCGCCGCCAGGTCGATGTGATCGAGGATGGCGGCAAGATCGTCCAGGAAACCCGGCTTTATGATCCCGACCGGGGCGAGACCCGTTCGATGCGCAGCAAGGAAGACGCGCACGACTATCGCTATTTCCCCGATCCCGATCTGCTGCCGCTTGAGCTGGACGATGCGTTCCTCGCTGAATGCCGCGCCAGCCTGCCCGAACTGCCGGATGCCAAGCGCATCCGCTATGAAACGGCGCTGGGCCTTTCGCCCTACAACGCCAATATCCTGACCGCCGAAGTCGATACTGCGCGCTGGTTCGAGCGGCTGCTTTCCGCCTCGGCCGAGCGGCAGAACAAGCAGGAAGCCGATGTCGCCAAGCAGGCAGCGAACTGGCTGACCTCGGAACTGTTCGGCGCGCTCAACCGGCTGGGCAAGACATTGGAAACATCGCCGGTCAGCCCGGCGCAGGCGGCGGAACTTCTGGCCTTGGTCGCCGATGGCACGATTTCAGGCACGATCTCCAAGCAGGTGTTTGAACTGATGCTGGAAAGCGGTGACGGCGCGGCGGCGATTGTCGAACGCGAGGGTCTCAAGCAGACCTCCGACACCGGCGCGATCGAGGCGGTCGTGGCCAAGGTTCTCGCCGACAACGCCGATAAGGTCGAGCAGTATCGCGGCGGCAAGGAGGCCCTGTTCGGATTCTTCGTCGGCCAGACGATGAAGGCGATGCAGGGCAAGGCCAATCCTCAGGTGGTCAATGAGGCGGTGAAGCAGGCGCTGGGCTAGTCGGCACGGTTGTTTCGGCGCCGAGGGCGCCCATATCGCGCATATGACCCACAGACTTCCAGCCCTGTTCCTCGGCCACGGCTCGCCCATGACTGTCATCTCCGACGTTCCCGAGCGGCGCGATCTTGAGGCACTTGGGGAAACGCTTGGGCGGGCACTTCCGCGACCGCAAGTGATCCTTGTTGTCTCGGCGCATTGGGAGACTCAGGGCGCGACGCATTTGACCGAAGGCATGGCTCCGCGCACGATCCACGATTTCCGGGGCTTTCCCGAAGAGCTCTATGACATCCACTATCCCGCCCCCGGCTCGCCCTCGCTGGTGGCTCGGGTCGAGGAATTGCTGGGGCCGGGCCAAGTGATGCGGGACGATAGCTGGGGCTTTGATCACGGGGCATGGGGCGTGGCGCGGCCGATGTTTCCCGATGCCGATATTCCCATGGTGGAAATGAGCCTCGACCGCAGCCTGACCATGGCCCAGCATCTGGTGCTCGGCAAGGCGCTGGCGCCGCTGCGCGATGAAGGCGTGCTCATCGTCGGCAGCGGCAACATAGTCCACAATCTGGCGCTCTATGGACAGAGCCGGGGCACCCGCCCCGCATGGGCAGAAGAGTTTCACGCGCGCATCAACCGGGCGGTGCTCGAACACGACCACGCCGCCCTGACCGAGTTTGCGGACAGCGACGAGGCCGCAGCCAAGGCGGTAAACAGCGCCGAACACTACCTTCCGCTGCTTTACGCAGTCGGTGCGCGGCTGCCCGGTGACGAGGTGGCGATTTTCAACGACACGCTGGATGGCGCGCTGACGATGACGTCGGTTTTGATCGGCGATGCGGGGCTGGTGGCGGCTTAGCCCTCCCGCGTCCCGCTCAGTGCCATCGAGCCAAACGCGCCGGCCTTGACGTTGCCCGAAATCGAATCGCCATCAACAACCGCTTCGCAGTCCAGCGTCATCGGCATGGGCACTTTCATGTCCATCTTCCAGGTCAGCTTGTTGCCATCGACCTTGCCGTCAGCCACTTCCATCGCGCCCATTGCGCCGGCGACGCCGCCGGTGAAGCTGTCGCCAGCGACAGTGACGGTGAACTTGCCCTTCTGGTCGCCCATCGGGGTCTTGGTGACGATGTCGTAGGTTCCGGCGACTGACATGATATTCCTCCTGTTGGATTCTTCTGGCGGCTGTTCTGGCGAAGCCTGCGCTGCTGTCAACCGCCCGCGTCGGCTGCCGCAACATATTCCACTGGCAGGGCTATTCCCGCGAGCTGGGGTTCGATCAGCTTGCGTGTCCCGACTACCACGAAAGTCAGCCCATCGCCCTGCAGATATGTCCGGGCGGCGGTGTCGATGGCATGCGCATCGACTGCGCGATAGCGGGCGGGGAGCGTGGCGTAGAAGTTGTCCGGGCGGCTCAGCAGCTGATTGCGGATGATGCCGCCGAGCACCTGGGCGTTGGTCTCGAAGCTGTTCGGAAGCCCTCGGATATTGCCGTCAGTGACGCGGTTCAGTTCCTCGGCGTTGACTGGTTTTGCCGCAGGGAAGGCCTTGATCTGGGCGAGCAGCAGCCGGATCGAATCGCCGGTCTTGTCGGCCTGGACCGGAGCGACCAGCGCGAAGGCGCGCGGGCCGGCCGGGGCGCGGACTGTGCTGGCGACACCGTAGGACCAGCCCTTGTCCTCGCGCAGATCGAGGTTGAGGCGCGAAAGGAAGCCGTTGCCGAGCACTTCGTTGGCAAGATCGAGCGCTTCTATGTCAGGCGTCTGGCCGGTCAGGGGCAGCACCCGCCCGGCATAGATCACTGACTGCGGCGAATCGGGACGGTCGATGACCACGATGCGCGGGCGAGGCGCCGGGATGGCGGCGTCGAGGTGCTTGATTGGCCGCGCCGTTGCCGGGTTCTGCCAGGTGCCGAACGCCTTCTCCAGCAGAGGCAGCAGTTCGGCCATGGTGATGTCGCCCGCAACCGTGATGCTGGCATTGTCAGGGCGCAGCCATTTGTCATGCGCGGCGCGCAGCGCGGCGGGAGTCAGCGCCGCGATCGAGGCCTTGTCGCCAAGTCCGTCGCCCGGCTGCGCATAGGGATGTGCGCCGAACAGGATGCGGCCAAGTTCGCGCGATGCCTGGCTGCGCGGGGAGGAGAGCGTCTGGGCCAGCTCGGCCTGCTGCTGATCCTTGACGCGGGCGACATCTGTGTCGGCAAAGGCAGGATGGCGCGCGATATCGGCCATCAGGGCCAGCGAGGGCGCGAGATTGGCGCTGAGCGCGGACAAGGTGACATTGCTCTGGTCGAGGCTGCCGCTGGCAGAAATGCTGGCGCCAAGCCGTTCCTGCTGCTCGGCGATGGCCATGGCATCGCGCCCCCCACCAAGTGCATTGGTGCCTTCATCGAGCATGCCGAGCATCAGCGACTGGCTGCCGGGCGAGTCGAGCGAGTCAGCGGCGAAGCCGGCATCGAAGGCCAGATTGACGATGAGCTTGGGCACTGCCGTGCGGCGGGCCAGCGCAACCGGCATGCCATTGGAAAGCTTTGCGTGTTCAATCGCCGGGAAAGTCAGCTCGGCAACCGGGGCAATCGGCGGGGCGATCCGCTTGGGGCCGGGGGCAATTGCGGCGGCTGGCTTCTGGCGGGGCGGAGCGGGGCCGTCGCGCACTGCATCCATGGCCTCATCGCCCCAGCCGCCCATGGTCTCGCCGCGATCGGTGCGCTTGCCGGGGGAGACTGTGAGAGCAAAGACCGGCCGGGTCATCCAGCGCTGCATTGCGGCGCGCACGTCGGCGGGAGTGATCGCGGCCAGGCGGGCGAGGTCGGCCTTGTATTTGGCGGGATCGCCTGAATAGAGCTGGCCCTCGGCGAGCGTCGCGCCCTTGCCGCCCATGCCGCCCGACACTTCAAGCCCGCCGATCTGGGCAGAGACCGCGCCGGTCAACGCGCGGCGCACTTCGTCATCGCTCGGCCCTTCGGCCACGAACTGGGTGATCAGTTGGTCGAGCCGGACTTCGGCCTTGGCCCGGTCAACCCCGGGCTTGAGGTCAAGCGTGACCTGGATAAATTGCAGCTGCTCGAAAGTCTGCGCGCCTGCCGTGACAGAGACGGCGAGCTGTTCGGCGCGGACCAGCGTCTTGTCTAGCCGCGAGGAGGCGAGCCCGCCAAGCACGCGCGTGCCCACTTCGAGGGCGAGCGAATCGGGATCGTTGAGGCCGGGACCGCTCCAGTTGCGGGTGATGCGAGTGACGGGCACGGCGTCGACAATTTCGCGAGTGACTGGCGCGGCCAGGGTGACCGGTCCGGCGGCGACTTTGGCGACTTCCGGCCCGCGCGGGATCGCAGCGAAGTATTTTTCGACCAGGGGCCGGGCGGTAGCCATATCGACGTCGCCAGACAGCGCCAGCACGACATTGTTGGGCGCATAGTTATCGCGGAACCACTGGCGGACATCGCTAAGGCTGGCCGCATCGAGATCGGCCATCGAGCCGATGGTGGCGTGGCGATAGGGATGGCCCACGGGGAACAGGCCATCGCCGATGGCATAGTCCATCAGGCCATAGGGCTCGTTGTCGTTCTGACGCTTCTCGTTCTGGACGACGCCGCGCTGCTTGTTCAGCTTGTCTTGGCTGACCGCGCCGAGCAGATGCCCCATGCGGTCGCTTTCCATGAACAACGCCAGATCAAGTGCGCCCTTCGGCACGGTCTCGACATAATTGGTGCGATCATACCAGGTGGAGCCATTGGTCTGGGCGGATCCTGCGGCCTCGAGCGGCTTGTCGAAGCTGGGCACATTTTCCGAGCCGCCGAAGAACAGGTGCTCGTAGAGGTGGGCAAAGCCGGTCTTGCCGCGCGGCTCGTTCTTCGAGCCGACCCGGTAATAGATGGTCACGCCGACGATGGGCGCCTTGCGGTCGGTGTGGATCAGGGTGGTGAGGCCATTGGGGAGCGTGAAGCTCTCGTAGGGGATGTCGACGGCCTTGACGAGATCGGCGAGCGGCGCGGGCTGGGCGGTGACCGGGGCGGGGGCAGGTTCTGCAACCGGCATTATGTTGGTGGCGAACTGCCGCTGCGTCTGCGCGGCGCAGGCCGTCAGCGAGAGGGCAGCGAGAGCGGCGACGACTATGCGGTGCATGACAATTCCTGAAACTTCGAGCCGGGCTGGCTTAACCAGCGAAGCCGAACGCGAGATGAACGGATTGCCGAGGCGGCAATAGCCCTATTTGCGAATGAAGGTCTGCCCGCTGTTGAACATGGCGATGCGCCAGTGGCCATCGGCCTCGCGGCGGCACTCCATCTGCACTTCGGCAACAGCAGCGGGATCGCAGGTGTCGAATGGCGGCGTGCCGACGCGGGCGAAGAACAGCAACAGGAAGCCGGCTTCGGCCTGGCCATCGCCCGTGAACTTGACCCGGAAGTTGGAGTGGATGTGCCGCATGACCGGGGCGCCGCCGGCCGCTTCCAGCCGGTCCCAGCGGTCCTTGTAGAACTGGGCGGTGGCCCCAAGTCCTTCGCGCCATTCGCCGCCGACGAAATAGCGGCAATCCTGCGTGAGTACGTCCGCCTGGGTCATCTTGAGGCCGCTGTTCGTATCCAGCTCGTCGCCCCATTCGTTAATGACTTGCTGGATTGCCGCGACGTCTGCCGCCTGCTCGCTGGTGAATTTGGCCATGGGTGCTCCTTCGTTACCCGCGCATCGATATGCGCTGGCGAGGCGGAGGCCAAGCGGGATTATTCGTCTATGTCGGTGGTGCGGTAGGTCAGGCTGGTCGTGCCATTGGCCGGGATCGTAACTGCCCAGACGCGCTTGCCCGGCTTGGCCAGCAACCTGCCGGGAAGGTTCAGGAACCGCGCGTCGCCGCCGGTCGGGAAGTCGATCTCATAGCGGACCGGGAAGGGGTTGGCGTTGCGGATGGTGACCTTGTGATCGGTCCACTTGTCGCCGCCGCCTTCAAGCTCCTCGGTCTCCTGTGTGACATTGGCGGGCTCGCCAAAGGTCATTTCGACTTCCTCGTCGACCGCCTTGTCAGGCAGGCTCGATTCGCCGACGACCATGCGGCCATAACTGCTTTCCTGATAGACGACTGCCTTGCCAGCGGGCAGCGGATCGCCGAGGCCATCGGCCTTGCGGTTGCGGAAGCGGAACAGCATCTGCGGTTCGCCTGGCTCCTCGCTATCAACCTTGGCGTGATAGACAAGTTGCCCGGTAACCCGCTCCTTCTGGAGGAAGGCGACCTGCTTCTGGCTGCGCGCGGCGACAGTGACGGGGACGGGGATGGCATAAAGCTTGAGGTCGCCGAGCTCTTCCGATTTGGCCATGACCCTGCCGGGCGCGCCATCCGCGAACCTTTCGTTTCTGGTCTTCATCTGTCCGGTCACCATGATGGCATCTGCCTCCATCGCCATGCTCATCGGCGCAGGGGCTTGCAGGGCGATCTGGCGGCGCACTTCGATGTCGCTGGTCGTACCTGCAGGCCAGCAGCCAGAACTGCGGTTGAGCCATGCGGCGCGATTGCGGGCATCACGGCCGGTGTCGTCGCGAGTTGCCTCCGAGCGGTTGACCCGGCCCGCCACCGCCGATGTCGTCGCATCGACAAAACTGGTCTCGTCGCCGCTGGCCATGGTCAGCCAGGCGAACAGCGCCATCGATTTGCCGTCGTCCGCCAGCGTGGCAACATAAGTCGCGTCCCAGTCGAAGCCGGTGGCAATGTAGGCCAAGGTGATGGTGACCTTGCCGCCCGGCTGGTCTTTGGTGGTCATCGACAGCACCGGCTTGGCGGAGAGTGTAGCGGGGGCGTTCGGGTAGATCAGCGTCTGGTTGAGCCCGGTGCAATAGACCGCCTCGGCGCCGCGCGGGGTATCGATCACCATGCGGTCGGCGGCGGAGCGGATGGTGGCGCGTTCTTCGGTCACCTTGCCGGTGGCGCGATCGGTGCGGCGCAGGATAACGTGTTGGCCAGTGAAGGCATCGACCAGACCGCCCTGGCTGAGCAGCGCTGCATCGCGGTTGCGCTCGCGCGGGGCTGTGCCGAAGAGGATTGCCGATTGCGGGACAATGCCGCCTGCCACGCCTTCGAAACGCACGGTGACTTCGCCGGGGGGCAGGGTGACAGTACGGGTTTCTGCGATGAGGGCGAAGGCGGTGGGATCGTCACGGTTGATCGCGCCCTCGCCGCGATCGGGGTCGCGGTAGAGAGTGACGGCGACAGCATCGGGGGCGGTGGAGAGAATTACCGGCGGGGCGGCGAAAGCAGGGGCTGGAGTTAGAAATAGGGAGAGCACAGCCAGAAAGCCCCTCCCCTTCAGGGGAGGGGTTGGGATGGGGGGTGTCGTCCTGGCTTTGTGTTGCCGGACAGCCCCCACCCCCAGCCCCTCCCCTGAAGGGGAGGGGGGGAAAGCGAACCACCTCACCACGGCGTCAGAAAGGTAACCGTCAGCTCGGTCTTGCCGTTAGCCGCAACCGGGACTTCCCAGCTGCGCTCGTCGGCATTGTCCTGCGTGCCCTTGATGCTTTCCTCAGGCACGCGAATGTCGCGCCACCACCACCACTGGCCAAGCCCGCCCTGCACGACATCGACAGTGACCGGCACCGGCTTCGAATTGGTGACGATGTAGCGCATGGTTGTGCGATAATAGGTCTTGGGGCGTTCGGCGTAGGCCTCTTCGGTGCGGCCATCCGAGTAGGTAACTTTCCAGCGAGCGAATTTCTCCCACTCGTCGAGCGTGATCACATCGCGTTTTTCGGTCACTGCCTGCACCTTGACGTCGAAGGCATCGCCGGTGCGCAGCGCCAGCGAGGAGCCGCCGGGGGTGTGCGGGATTTCGCTTTCGCCGATGAACTGGGCCTGCCCGCGCGCATCGCGCATATAGACACGCACGGTGCCGGCGGGCAGCGCTTCGCCGATGCCTTGCGCCTTGGCGTTGGAGAATTTGAGCACTGAACTGGCGCTCTGCGCTTCGCTATTGCTGGCCAGCCAGCCGTTGCGGAATTCATAGCCCTTGCGTGCCGGAACCCCTGAGGCGTCGAGGAAGCTGACTTGCTTGGTCTGGGCATTGGCAATCGTGGTGCGGCCTTCGATCGGATAGACATGGAAATCGCCGAGCTGCTGGCCGCCGCCGCTTTCGGTGCCGGGGCGATTGCCGCGCGGGCGAATTTGCGAGCTTTGGTTGTAGCCGCCATATTGCTGCACCTGCCCGACATTGCCCGCCACCAGCAGCGCGCGGCTGTTGTTGAAAGTCGTGCCGGTGTTGTTGGTCAGCGTGATCCAGCCCTGCACGTCGATCTTGCCGGCCTTCTCGTCAAACAGCGCGACATAGTCGCTCTTCCACGCCATGCCGGGGGTGAGGTAGCTGAGCGTGAGGGGCCGCGCGCCGCCGGTGCGGGCGTCGAGCGTGACGCTGAGCGTGGGGCTGGCGCGCAGGTTGGGCGGGATCGAATCGAAGATGACGCGGACCGGCAGGCCGTCGTCGCGCAGTATCTCGATGCGATCGCCGATCTTGAGGACGACGCCGCCGTTCGCGGCCAGCACCAATGCCCGCTCGCGAGTCTCGTTGCCGGTCGCAGGGTTGGTGCGCAGCAGGGTGACGGTCCGGCCGACGGCTTTCTGCATCAGCGCGGAAGGCGAGAGCAGGTCGTAGTCGAAGTTCTGCTCGATGATGCCGAAGCCTTCGCCTGAAATCGTCACCGTCTCCGGGCGGATCTGCGCCGAGACCTCGGGGAATTCCTGGCGGCTGCGGCCGCCGGGCAGGGTGACCTGGCGGACATCCTGCACCAGCGCGAGGTTGTTGTTGTAGATGGTGACAGAAACATCACCCTGCGCGCTCTGCGCCTGGGCAATTCCCGGCAGGGCCAGCAGTCCTGCACCCAGTGCCCAAATGGTCATTCGCATGGCAATCCCCTCTTTCCGGCGGATGGTGTTGGTATTCGAAAGTACCGGCGCTTGACAGGTATCAATGCCGCTCCTCGAATTTCATACTATCCTCCCCTTGTGTTGCGAAATTGCAACACTATCTCCCGAGCACAGGAGGCAGAACCACCATGAACCTCGAGAAATTCACTGACCGCGCCAAGGGTTTTCTGCAAAGCGCACAAACCGTTGCGATCCGCATGAACCATCAGCGGATCACCCCTGAACATATCCTGAAGGCTTTGCTCGAAGACGAAGATGGCATGGCCGCCGGGCTGATCCAGCGCGCAGGCGGCAATGCCGAGATCGCGGTTGAAGAGGTCGACAAGGCACTGGCCAAGATCGCGGCAGTCTCCGGCGGCGGGGCGCAGACGGCGCCGGGGCTGGAGAATGACGCGGTGCGCATCCTCGATCAGGCCGAGCAGATCGCCACCAAGTCAGGCGACAGCTTTGTTACTGTCGAGCGCATGCTGGTCGCGCTGGCGCTCGCTACGACTACTGCAGCCGGGCAAGCGCTGAAAGCCGCCAATGTCACGCCGCAGGCGCTGGAAGCCGCGATCACTGCCCTTCGCGGCGGGCGCACGGCGGATTCGGCCTCGGCCGAGAACGCCTACGAAGCGATGAAGAAATATGCCCGCGACCTGACGCAAGCGGCGCGCGACGGCAAGCTCGATCCGGTGATCGGCCGCGATGAGGAAATCCGCCGCACCATCCAGATCCTCGCCCGGCGCACCAAGAACAACCCGGTGCTGATCGGCGAACCCGGCGTCGGCAAGACAGCCATCGCCGAGGGCCTCGCGTTGCGCATCGCCAATGGCGACGTGCCCGACAGCCTCAAGGACCGCCGCCTGATGTCGCTCGATATGGGCTCGCTGATCGCTGGCGCGAAATATCGCGGCGAGTTCGAGGAGCGACTGAAGTCAGTGCTCGACGAAGTGAAAGGCGCCGAGGGCGAGATCATCCTGTTCATCGACGAAATGCACACCCTTATCGGTGCGGGTGCTTCCGAGGGCTCGATGGATGCCTCGAACCTGCTCAAGCCTGCCTTGGCGCGCGGCGAGCTGCATTGCATCGGCGCGACCACGCTCGATGAATACCAGAAGCATGTCGAGAAAGACGCGGCCTTGCAGCGGCGGTTCCAGCCGGTGTTTGTCGGCGAGCCGACGGTGGAAGATACCATCTCGATCCTGCGCGGGCTGAAGGACCGCTACGAACTGCACCACGGCGTGCGGATTACCGATGGCGCTATCGTGGCGGCGGCAACGCTCAGCCACCGCTACATTGCCGACCGCTTCCTGCCCGACAAGGCGATCGACCTTATGGACGAAGCCGCCAGCCGCATCCGCATGGAAGTGGAAAGCAAGCCCGAAGCCATCGAAGTGCTCGATCGGCGGATCATCCAGCTCAAGATCGAGGAAATGGCGCTCACCCGCGAGACTGATCAGGCCTCGAAGGACCGGCTCGATAATCTGCGCGAGGAACTGGCCGGCCTTGAGGAACAGTCGGCTGCGCTGACCACCCGCTGGCAGAACGAGCGCGACAAGATTGCGGCGGAAGGCGACGTCAAGGCACAGCTCGATGCGGCACGGGTCGAACTTGAGCAGGCCCAGCGGAGCAGCGATTACGAGAAGGCCGGGCAACTGACCTATGGCCGCATTCCCGAGCTGGAAAAGCAGCTCGCCGAAGCGGGCGGACAGTCAGAGAACGCACTGCTGCGCGAGGAAGTGACCAGCGAGGACATCGCCGCCGTGGTCGCCAAGTGGACCGGCATTCCGGTCGAACGGATGCTGACCGGCGAGCGCGAGAAGCTGCTCAAGATGGAAGAGACCATCGGCCAGCGCGTCATCGGCCAAACCGACGCGGTGCACGCCGTCTCGAAAGCCGTGCGCCGCGCGCGGGCGGGCCTGCAGGATCCTAACCGGCCCTTGGGTTCATTCCTGTTCCTCGGCCCCACGGGTGTCGGCAAGACCGAACTGACCAAAGCGCTCGCCGGGTTCCTGTTCGATGACGACAACGCGATGGTTCGTATCGACATGAGCGAATTCATGGAAAAGCACGCTGTCTCCCGCCTGATCGGCGCGCCTCCAGGCTATGTCGGCTATGACGAGGGCGGCGTGCTGACCGAGGCGGTGCGGCGCCGGCCCTATCAGGTGGTGCTGTTCGACGAGGTCGAAAAGGCCCATCCCGACGTGTTCAACGTGCTGCTGCAGGTGCTCGACGACGGGCGGCTGACGGACGGGCAGGGGCGGCAGGTCGATTTCACCAACACCCTGATCATCCTGACCAGCAACCTCGGCAGCCAGTTCCTCGCCAATCTGGAAGAGGGGCAGGGGGTCGAGACGGTCGAGCCGCAAGTCATGGAACAGGTGCGAGCGCATTTCCGCCCCGAATTCCTCAACCGGCTGGACGAGATCATCCTGTTTCACCGGCTGGGGGTCGAACACATGGCGCCGATCGTCGAGATCCAGGTCGGCCGGGTGGCGGCATTGCTCAAGGACCGCAAGATCACGCTCGACCTCAGCGAGGCCGCCAAGCGCTGGCTGGGCCGCGTCGGCTACGATCCGGTCTATGGCGCAAGGCCGCTCAAGCGCGCGGTGCAGCGCTATCTGCAGGATCCGCTGGCCGAGAAATTGCTCGGCGGCGAGATTCCGGATGGCGCAAAGCTGCGGATTGATGAGGGTGACGGGGCGCTGCAGATCGCGGTGAGCTAAAACGGCCGCCCCGGCGGCCCCGCCAGATCAAGCGGCTTATCGCGGATCCATTTCGAGAGCATCAGCTTGCGGCCCCGTGTGACCGGCAGCCCGGCGTGCCACATGGCAGGCTCGGGCTGTCCCCTGGCGTCGGTGTTGACGAAAAACAGGCCGTCGCCGGGCTTGCCGTTTAGTTCCAGCCCCAGCCGGAGAAAAGCCGGTTGCCCCGCCTTGATACCCCTCGCTGAGCGTGACCAGAAAGGTCGCCACCCGCTGGTTATCCCCGCCGGGCAGGGCATCGCTGTGGAGTTTGTATTCCTGCCCCGGCTGGTAGCTCAACACCTGAAGCGGCTCGCCTTGCTCGCATGTGGTTGCACTCGCTGCGGCAATGCGGCGATTGATGGCATGGAGCACCGGGTCTTCGATGACGAAAGGGAAGCCGGCGGAGTGCGCAGTCCTCACCGGGTCTTGCCGCTGCTGGCCGGTGGCGGGATCGAAAACCACTGCGGGCGCGAGCCGGGGCAGGGCGAGTTCGGCAAGATAGCGGCATTCGTCCACCGTGAGGAAAGCTGGCAGGCGTTCGATGCGAGGCGCGGCGTGGACGGTCGCGCGCTCCGGCGGCATCCCGAGCGGATTGCCCTCCTCGTCCAGCGCCATGGCTGCGATCAGCGAGCACTGCTTGCGCGCGAGCGGATCCTTCGCGGCGCGGCGCGAAAGCATGGCCAGCGCTTCGCTCCAGCGCCGCCCGCTGCCGCCAGCGCCGTTGGCAAGCAGCGCAATGTGGACCGCCGCCGCTTCATCGAGGCCAAGTTCAGCTGCCCTGCCATAGAGCCGCCTTGCCTCGCCAAGATCGCGCCGGATCAGCGCTCCCGCCATGCGCCAGTCGGCCAGAGTCAGCGCGGCCATGCCATCGCCGCCAAGGGTCGCCTGTTCGAGCAGGGCAAAAGCCTCGCCCACCCGGCCTTGGGCAGCGAGCAATTCGGCGCGTGAGGCGTGGTCTTGCATGACAGCCCCGGCCTAACGCCTGTTTAGCGCAAAGCAAAGGGGCGGAGGATTGCTCCCCCGCCCCTGATTGCCTTGCTATGTCCGAAGATCAGAACTTGGCGCGGACCCCGGCGTAGAACTGACGGCCACGAACCGAATAAATCGGGCTGCCGGTGCCGCCGCCCGCAACGCGCTCGCCGGTGCCGGTCTGGCCGAACGGCGGGATCACGTTGAACAGGTTGTCGACGCCTGCATAGAACTTGAGGTTCTTGAGGGTGCCGGACTTCTCCATGTCCCACTCGAAGCGGAAATCATGATAGAAGACTGCCGGATACTGCGAAGATGTGGCGTAGTCCGCATCCTGTGGCAGACGATCCTGCAAAGCGTTGAAGTCTTCGTAGGCGTTGATCCACATCGATCCGATGTAGTGGACTTCCCAGCCAAAGGTGAACGGACCCTTGGAGACGTCCATCGACACGCGGAACTCGTTGGTCGGATCGCCCAGTTCGCCCAGCACGCGGTTTTCGAAGTCCGGAAGAGTCGGGTTCTCGTAATTGCTGACCTTGAACGAATGGGTGTAGATCAGGTTGCCCTTGACGCTGAAATCATTGCCCAGGTTGCGGGCATAATCCAGCTGGAAGTCAACACCGCGGCGCACGCGCTTGGCGAAGTTGAACGGCGCGCTGATCAAGGTGTTGCCCTGGATCTGGCCAGCGGTTTCACCGAGCGGACCAATGCCCGTGCGGACACGACTGAACAAGCCGCAGAACGGGTTGCTAAGCGTCGGCTGGTCATAGCAGGCGTTGACGATGTTCTGCGCGGTGAGCGATACGATCACCCCGTTGACTGTGATATCGTAGTAGTCAACGGCAATGTTCAGGCCCGGAATGAACTTGGGTGTGGCCACCATGCCGACAGTCAGGGACTTCGCTTTTCGGCCTGCAGATTGGGGTTCACCCCGCTGAGGATCGGCAGCGAATAGGCGTTGTTGTTAACGTTGCCAATCAATGCGCCGAGATCGGCCGTGCAATTGGCTCCGCGGAACTGCGTCCCCGCGCCGATGCGGCTTGTGGAGCAAGGATCGGTGAAGCCCGGAGCGAAGTTCGGGATCAGATCGCCGAAGGTTTCCGACAGGTTCGGTGCGCGCACCGAGCGGCTGTAGTTGGCGCGGAAATTCAGGCCCGGTGTCGGCGACCACTGGCCGCCGCCGTTCCAAGCCCAGACCGTGCCTGCGCCGCTGTTGTAGTCTGACACACGGGCCGCACCGGTCAGGGTCAGCTCTTCAAGGAAAGGCTGGTTCTTGAACAGCGGGATCCGGATTTCGCCGTAGGCTTCCTTCACCGTGAACGCCGGGGGCAGGAAGTTGCCGAAGGCGACCGCATTGGTGTTGCCAGATGCACCGAAGTCATCCTGCCGATACTCGGCAGTTTCCTTGCGATATTCGCCGCCGAGCACGAAGTCGACCGGGCCGCCCGGCAGGTTGAAGAAGCCGCCGGTGTTGCCCGCGACGAAGCCGGAAATATCCGTCTGCGCCATCTTCGACTTGTTGCCATAGTTCACGCCGAAATAGGCGATCGAGGCAGCATTGTTGCCCTGGCCGAAAGGATTGTAGGGCTGGCAAGCCGCGATATCGGCAGCGAGCCGCGCAGTGTTTGCAGCGCCGGCAGGGAAAGCGGTAGCAGAGGCGGGATCAAACTTCGCGCGGCATTCGATATTGCCCGTGGTCGGGTTGCGGCCTGCATCCAGCGCCAGCATGAAGCGCTGCTTGTCGACATAGCCGGTGGCATTCGTGTTTTCGGTGAACTTCCCATAGTTGAAGGAAATTTCATATTCCAGTCGGAGTTGAAGGTGCCGCGTGCGCCCACGACAGCGCGATAGGTCTGGCGCAGGAAGCGCTCGTCGCGCGCACCCAGATCGCTCAGGTTGCGGGCAATGACGAAGCGGTAGGTGCCAGCATTGATTTGCGCCAGATCGGCTGCGTTGAGCGGACCGCCGACACCCTGGCCACCAAAGGTTGTGCGGGTCTGCGAAGAGGCGATGCCATCAATGTTGCACGACACGGTCAGGCTGGTGTTGCAGCCTGATGCCAGAATGGCGTTGGTGATCGTGCTGCGAGCGGCGGTGGTCAGGAAGGGGTTGTCCAGACGTACGCGTTCGCGAAGATCGAACTGTGCGAAAGTGCCCTGGATCGAAGCTGTGCCGGCATTGCCGTCAAACGAAACAACGCGGGTGTACTTGCCTTCCCAGAACAGATCGAGCGCCGGGGACACTTCAAAGTGGCCGAGCATGTTGAAGTTGTAGCGATCCTGGCGGGGCAGGGCAGTGAACAGCACGCCTTCTCGGCCGGTCTGGCCGTTGCCGCCGGTGATCGTACCGATCACACCGGTGCCGAGGCGGGTACCGGTCTGCACTGCCAGCGAGCCATCGGGCTGGAAGATATAGGTGCAGTTGTATGGCGTTCCCGGCGTGACGCCGTTGCTGATGCCGACGCCGCAGTTTGCGCCGTTGCTGGGCTGGGTGATTGGCACCAGGCCGTTGACGTGGATGCTCGCTTGGCGGATGTCGAGGTGATAGGTGCGGTCGGGAATGCCGTCGCTACCCATAACCAGGCCGGCAGGATCGAGGTCGGTGCCGACGAAGCCTTCAACCGAGCGCGCCCAGGGTGCATCCGAGGCATAGACACGGTTCTGGTGAGCGTATTCTGCCGAAAGCGTGATGTTGCCGCGGCCATCGGCGAAATTCTTGCCCCAGACCGCGTCGATATTGTAGTTGAAGCCATATTTACCTGGTGTAGAAACGCCCGCCTTGGCGTTAGTTTCAAGCCCTTCGAAATTGCGCTTGAGCATGAAGTTGACCACGCCGGCGATCGCGTCCGAACCATAGACGGCGGAGTTGCCGCCGGTGACAATATCGACCTTGTCAACCAGGTTAGCCGGGATGGTGTTGGTATCGACCGAAACCGCATTGTTCAGGATGTCAGCGCCGACGTGGCGGCGACCATTGACTAGCACCAGCGTGCGCACCGTGCCCAGACCGCGCAGATCGAGCAGGTTGAGGCCAGAGATGCCGACGCCCAGGTTGGGGTTCTGCTGACCGCGCGTGGAGCGCAGCTGCGGATAGTCGTTCAGCGAATCGCCGATATTCGAGTGACCCTGGTTGACGAAAGTTTCGCCCGAAATGGCAACGACCGGTACAGTCGACTTGAGATCAGGCCGCGAGATGCGCGAGCCGGTGACGACGATGGCATCAGCGGCATCTGCATCCGCGGCGGGAGCGTCCTGCGCCATGGCGGGGCTTGCCAGGGCTGCGGCAGTGAGCAGCGCGGCGGGTATCATCATAGAATTACCGCGCAGAGCGGCCTTCAGAACAGTCATTTGCACAGTGCATTCCTTCGGTTGCGGCCTGGAAATCCAGGGGTGGCAATTTGGCTGGTCTGCTCCTGCCTCGCATGTGCAGCGGGAGCGTGACATTGCCAAAAGATGAATGAGCATGTCGCAACCGTTTAACTGACACAATTGTTAGTAGATTCACCATTCCAATTTGATGTTTAGTGTGTCATTTTGGCAACATTTGGACTTGGGGTACTACGCAAGCTTGCTCGCTATTCCCGGACATCGCACCCGCGCCGAGCCCGCACCACGATTGACCCGCCTCGTCGACAGGTTTAACCGAACGTTTAATCCGCTCGCGGATACCCTTTCAGCTTCACGAGGAATGAACAGATGAAACTCGATTCCAGCATTGCCGCAGTCGTCACTGGTTCGGCATCCGGGCTTGGCGCAGCAACCGCGCGGGCGCTGGCAGCCAAGGGCGTCAAGGTCGCAATCTTCGATCTGCAGGAAGAAAAGGGCAAGGCCATCGCCGAGGAAATCGGCGGCATCTTCTGCGAAGTGAACGTGATGGACGATGCCAGCGTCGATGCCGGGCTCGCCAAGGCCCGCGCCGCGCATGGTCAGGAGCGCATCCTCGTCAATTGCGCGGGCACCGCCAATGCCATCAAGACCATCAGCCGCGACCGGGAGACCGGGGCGGTGAAGCACTTCCCGATGGATGCCTTCACTTTCATCGTCAATCTCAACCTGATCGGCACTTTCCGCTGCATCGCCAAGTCGGCAGCAGGCATGGTCACTGCCGATCCCATCGACGAACTCGGCCAGCGCGGGGTGATCATCAACACTGCCTCGGTCGCTGCCGAAGATGGCCAGATCGGCCAGGCGGCCTATTCCGCGTCCAAGGGCGGTGTGGTCGGCATGACCCTGCCGATCGCGCGCGACCTGATGAACGAGGGCATCCGGGTGAACACCATCCTGCCCGGCATCTTTGAGACGCCGCTGATGAAGTCGCTGCCGGAAAAGGCGCAGGAATCGCTGGCCGCATCGGTGCCTTTCCCCAAGCGTCTGGGCCGGCCCGAGGAATATGCCAATCTGGCGCTGGCGATGATCGAGAACGATTACTGGAACGGCGAAGACGTCCGGCTCGATGGCGCGATCCGCATGGCACCGCGCTGATCCGACGCAGTGCCAATGGCCGAAGCCGATCTTGGAACGCTGCCCGGGGCGCGGGCGCTGCTGCTGGATACGGCAAGCGCAATCATGCGCGAGGGCGATGTCGATGATATTTCGCTGTCCGAACTGTCCTTGCGGTCAGGCCTCAATTCGGCACTGGTGAAGTATTATTTCGGCAACAAGGCGGGGCTCCTCAAAGCCTTGCTGGATCGCGACTGGCAGGCGATTGTCACCAGCGTTGATGCGCTGGTGGCGAAAGACGGCTGGGATCCGGAGGCCAAGCTGCGGCGGCATATCTCCAAAGTGGTCGATACCTTCTATGCCGTGCCCTATCTCAACCGGCTGACCATGCGGCTGGTCGGTGAGAGCGACGAAGCCGAGGCGCGGCGGATCGCCGATTGCTATCTCTCGCCGCTCTACCGTGCCTATGAACAGCTGATCGGTGACGGGGTGAAGGCGGAAGTGTTCCGCCCGATCGACCCGCAATTGTTCTATTTCACTGTCACCGGCGCGGTTGACCGGTTCTTTTCGGCGCGGCTGGTGCTAAGGCACTGCTTCGATCAGGAAGTCCTGACCGAAGAGCTGCGCGACCGCTATCGCGAACACACCGTGGACATCATCATGGCAGGCATCCTTGCGCACTGAAAAACCCGGCACATGGCATGTGGGCGTGATCGGCGGCTCGGGCATCGCCGATGGCGTGGAGCTGGACGATGCGCAGGAGATCGAGGTCGCCAGCCCCTTCGGTGAGCCGTCCGGGCCAGTGACCACGGGGCACATCGGCGATGTCCGCTTCACCTTCATCGCGCGGCACGGCGCGGGCCACCGCATTCCCCCCAGCTCGGTCAATTTCCGCGCCAACATCGACGTTCTCAAGCGCTGCGGGGTGACTGATCTGCTGGCGCTTTCCGCCATCGGATCACTGCGCGAGGAATTTGCGCCGGGGCATTTCGTGGCCGTGGACCAGTTCATCGATCGCACTTCGGCGCGCGCTTCCAGCTTCTTCGGCCCGGGCCTCGTCGCTCATGTCAGCCTTGCCGATCCGGTCTGTCCGAGGCTGGCAGGCTTTGCCGCCGAGGCTGCGCGCGGCGCCGGGGCCACAGTTCACGATTCCGGCTGCTATGTCGCCATCGAGGGCCCACAGTTCTCGACCCGCGCCGAGAGCCTGCTTTATCGGCAATGGGGCGCGGATGTGATCGGCATGACGGCGATGCCCGAGGCCCGCCTCGCCCGCGAGGCCGAGCTCCCCTATGCCATGCTCGCCATGGTCACTGACTATGATTGCTGGCGCGAGGACGAGGCCGGGGTCGAGGCGGCGGAAGTGTTCGCAGTGATGGCGGCCAATGCGACGCGCGCGCGCAGCGCAGTCAAAGGGCTGGCAGCTTTGTTGCCGCAGGTTCGCGAGCCCAGCCCGATCGATCATGCGCTCGAACATTCCATGGCCACTGCGCCTGCGGCCCGTGATCCCAGACTGGTCGCGATGCTCGATGCCGTGGCAGGGCGGGTGCTGCGACCGACCGGAGACTGATCTGACATGCACGGCTTCGCCAATCCCGCTCGCTTTCTGCGCATTGCGCGCTGGCTGACGCCGCTGTTGCTGCTCGTCGGCCTCGCCATGGCGGGCATCTCGCTGGCGATGGGGCTGTGGAGCGTGCCGCCCGACCGCTTGCAGGGCGATACAGTGCGCATCCTGTTCATCCATGTTCCCGCCGCATGGCTCGGCATGGCCGGCTGGATGGCAATTGCAGGCGCAAGTTTTACCGAGCTGGTCTGGCGCCACCCGCTGGCCGGGATCGCGGCGCGGGCTGCCGCTGTGCCGGGCGCCGTGTTCACCGCGATCTGCCTTGCCACCGGATCGCTTTGGGGCCGCCCGGCCTGGGGCACCTGGTGGGAATGGGACGGGCGGCTGACCAGCATGCTGGTGCTGTTGTTCCTCTATTTCGCCTATATTGCGCTCGCCGATGCGGCGAGCCGCGCCGGGAGCGGACAGGGGCGGATGGCGGCGATCTTCGGCCTGATTGGCGCGGTCAACATTCCGATCATTCACTATTCGGTGCTGTGGTGGAACAGCCTGCACCAGCCGCCGAGCATTACTATGGGCAAGTCGGCGATTGCCGGTGTATTTTTGTACCCATTGCTGGCCGCGACGCTGGGCTTCTCGCTGATCTTCGGCGGCGTGGTGCTGGCGCGGATGCGGGCGATCCTGGCAGATCAGCAGGCGGAGGCAAGGTTGCGCCGCAAGGCGATGGAGTGATCCCCTCGTAGCTTGCCTTAACCCGCTTTCGTCATTCCAGCGTAAGCGGGAACCCATCTCCCGCCATATCGGTTTGAGCAAACTTCGAGCTCGTAAGCTGGGTCCCCGCATTCGCGGGGATGACGTTAAAGGTTAGGGGGATTGGCAAGATACCGCGTCACATGGCAGCAATCCGCACCGCACCCTCGCACATCTCACCAATCACCGCCGCCCGGTCAAACCCCGCCGCCCGGATGCAGTCCATCGCCGCAGCCACACCTTCCGGCGCCACTGCCACCAGCAGGCCGCCGCTGGTCTGCGGATCGGTCAGCAGGTCGCGCTGCCACTCTGCCAGTTCCGGCGAAAGATCGGCTTCGTGGCCATAACTCGCCCAGTTGCGGTCTGAGGCGCCGGTGCGGGTGCCGCTGCGGGCGAGATCGGCAACGCTTTCCAGCAGCGGCAGAGCGTCAAATCGGACCTTCGCGCCAAGGCCGGAACCGCGGCACATTTCCAGCCCATGGCCGAGCAGGCCGAAGCCAGTGACGTCGGTTATTGCGTGCACTTGGGGCAGGGCGGCAAGTTCCGCGCCCACGGCATTGAGCTTTGTCGCCGAGGCGACCAGCGCGGCATAGGCCTTGTCATGCGCCACCGCGTCCAACGCTCCACCTTTCAGCGCCGCGCTCAGGACGCCGACGCCGAGCGGTTTGGTCAGGATCAGCACATCGCCGGCCTGTGCGCCCGAATTGCGCATCACCCGGTCCGGATGGACGAGGCCGATCACTGCGAGGCCATAGATCGGCTCGGGCGCATCGATCGAATGGCCGCCCGCCACCGGGATCCCCGCCTCGGCGCAGATCGAGGCGCCGCCCGCCAGAATCACGGAGACTGTCTCGGGCGCGATCTTGCCGAGCGGCATGCCGAGGATAGCGAGCGCCATGATCGGCCGCCCGCCCATGGCATAGACATCCGACAGCGCATTGGCTGCGGCGATACGGCCGAAATCGCGGGCATCATCGACAATCGGCATGAAGAAATCGGTGGTGGCAATAACGGCCTGATCGTCGGAAATGCGGTAGACAGCCGCATCGTCGCCCGTTTCGGTGCCAACCAGCAGATCAGGGAAAGCCTGCATCTTGGGCATGGCCGCGAGCAGTTCGTGCAGCATGGCCGGCGAAAGCTTGCAGCCGCAGCCGCCGCCGTGGGAGAGCGCGGTCAGGCGGGTTTCGTATTCGGCCATGTTCAACTTTCTTGTCCGGTGGCATAGGGGGCAGTGAGGAGGATCCCGTTGCACGCTGAAAACCCGCTTCGCAAGCTGCCCTCGGTGCAGCACTTGCTCGAATTGGCACCTGCGGCGGAAATGTGCGTGAAGCATGGGCGCGCGGCTGTGACCTCGGCGATCCGCGTGGTGCTGGGTGAGCTGCGCAGTGAAATTGCGCGCGGGGCCGGGCGGGTTGTGGACGGCGCGGCCATTCTGGAACGATGCGACAAGCTCGTCGCCGCCCGCCGCCGCCCCGGCCTGCGCCGGGTGATCAATGCCACGGGCATCGTGCTTCACACCAATCTCGGTCGTGCGCCGCTGGCAGCGGAGGCCATTGCGGCTATGGCAGACATCGCGGCGGGCTACAGCAATCTGGAATTCGATCTTGCGAGTGGCAAGCGAGGTTCGCGCACCGCTGCGCTGGAACCGCTGTTGCGCGAGGTGGCTGGCGCAGAAGCGGCGCTGGCGGTCAACAACGGCGCGGCGGCCATCCTTCTGGCGCTTTCGGCTTTGGCGGGCGGCGGCGAGGTGATCGTTTCGCGCGGCGAGCTTGTCGAGATCGGCGGCGGCTTCCGCATTCCCGATGTGATCATGCAAGGAGGGGCACGGCTGGTCGAGGTGGGCTCGACCAACAAGACAAGGCTGGCGGATTACCGCGAGGCCATCGGCCCGGAAACGCGGGTACTGCTCAAGGTCCACCAAAGCAATTTCCGCACCGTCGGCTTCACTGCGGAGACCGGGATCGGCGAACTTGCGGGGCTGGCGCGCGAACATGGCCTGCTGGTCGTAGCCGACCTTGGTAGCGGCCTGCTGCGGCCTTCGCCCGGCTCGCTTGAGCCCACTTTGGCCGAGGCGCTGGGCGCGGGCGCAGACCTCGTAACCTGCAGTGGCGACAAACTCCTCGGCGGCCCGCAGGCGGGGCTGATCCTTGGGCGCAAGGCGGCAGTCGATCCGCTGCGCAGCCATCCGCTGCTCCGCGCGGTGCGGCTCGACAAGATGACGCTGGCGGCGCTGGAGGCGACCCTTATGCTGCACCGCGACCAGCCTGATCGCGTGCCGGTGACCCGCATGCTGGCGCAGGGCGAGGCAGAGTTGCAGGCGCGAGCGGAACGGCTGCAAAGCTTGCTGGGCTACGGCAATTTGATCGCCAGCGAGGCCTACGCCGGCGGCGGTGCGCTGCCCGAGGAGCGCATCGCCAGCCGCGCGCTGGCGCTTGATCTGCCTATGGGGGCGGATGCAGTAGCTGCCAAGTTGCGCGAAGGGGCGCCTGCCGTGGTTGGCCGGATCGCCGATGGCCAGCTTCTGATCGACATGCTGACTGTCTCCGACGCCGAGCTGCCCGCTCTGGCTAAAGCCCTCAAGGCTGTCCTGGGGTGAGCCGCAGCACTGTCGGCGTGATCGGCCATGTCGATCACGGCAAGACCGCGCTGGTCCGTGCGCTCACCGGGCAGGAAACCGACCGCCTGCCCGAGGAAAAGGCGCGCGGGATTTCCATCGCGCTGGGCTTTGCGCATCTCGATGAGGCAGTCGACCTGATCGACATGCCGGGCCACGAACGCTTCGTGCGCACGATGATTTCGGGCGCCACCGGCATCGATGCTGTCCTGCTGGTGGTCGCGGCCAATGAAGGCGTGCAGCCGCAGACGGTCGAGCATGTCGAGATTGCCGGGCTGCTGGGGATTGGCCGCGCGCTGGTGGCAGTGAGCAAGTGCGATCTGGTGGAGCCGGGGGTGGCGGAACTGGTTGCGGCGGAGGCCTTGGAACTGCTTGAGCGCAGCGGGTTAGCTCCCCTCCCGCAAGCGGGAGGGGTTGGGGGTGGGCCAGCGATGATGGTTGCCCACTCACCCACCCCTAGCCCCTCCCGCAAGCGGGAGGGGAATTGCGGCGCAATCCTGACATCGGCAGTTTCCAATCAAGGCATCGCCGAACTCCGCCAAGCCCTCCGCGCCCTTGCCGAGCACCAGCACTCTCGCCCTGCCGATGGTTCCACCTGGCTCCCCATCGACCGCGCTTTCGCGATCCCCGGCCATGGCCCTGTCGTCACCGGCACCTTGCGCGGGGCGCCGCTCAGCCCCGGCGATGCGCTCGAACTGCTGCCTTCGCGCCGCAAAGTCCGGGTCCGTGCCTTGCAGGTGCATGGCGCAGCGATCATGTCTGCCCAGCCCGGCCAGCGGGTCGCGGCCAACCTGCGCGGGGTGGAGCTGGGCCAGCTGGCGCGCGGCATGGCGCTGGCTGCGGCAGGTGCACTGGAGGCGGCGGATTGGCTGACCCTGGCCCTGCGCTCAGTCCCCGAATCGCCCGCGCTCAAGAACGGCGCGCGGATGCGGGCGCTGTTTGGCACGCAGGAGGCCGAGGCGCGGCTGCGGCTGCTGGATCGGGATGTGCTGGAGCCGGGCGAGGCATGCTTTGCCCAGTTGCGGCTGGCCTCACCAGCAGCCATTCCGGCGGGGGAACATGTCATTCTGCGCCGCGCTTCGCCTGCACTGACTTTGGCGGGTGGGCGCGTGCTGGAACTCGAAGCGCACCGGCTGCGGCGGCATGATGGCGCGGTGCTCGACTGGCTTGAGCTGCTGCGCGATGGCTCACCCGAAGAAGTGATTGCCGCCGAAGTGACGCGCGCGGGAGAAGTTGGAACCACTGTCCAGCACCTCGCGCGGCTGACCGCGCTGGCGCCTGCCCGCGTCGAGGAACTGCTGCAAGTCCTGCCGGTCGAAGTCAACCGCGCAGGTGCTGTGGTGAGGCAGGAGGCGGCGCAGAGCCGCAGGCGCCTTACCCTGCGCCCCGATCCCGAACGTGCCCGCGCCGATGCGGAGCGCGCAACCGAGATCGCCGACTTGCTGCAGCCAGCCGGGCTGACCCCGCCGCTGCCCAAGGTACTCATCATCGATGCCAGTTCGCACCGCGCGGTCGAAATGCTGCTGCGTGACGGGACGCTGATCCGCGCCGTGGACCGCGATAAAGGCAAGGAGTTGCTGTTCCACCGCGATGCGATTGCAGCGGCGCGGCAGTTGTTGTCGCCCTTGCTTGGGGCGAAAGACGATGGGGGCATACTGGTCAGCGAGATATGCTCCGCGCTGGGGATCAGCCGCAAGTTCTGTATGCCGTTGCTCGATCATCTCGACACGGTGCGGTTTACCAGACGGGTGGGGGATCGGCGGGTGGCGGGGCAGGCAATGCGCGAGGATAGTTGACCATTCATCCCCGCCCATTCAGGGGAGGGGTAATAATAGGTTCGGGAGTTTATGCGTGGCCAGACCACTCAAGAATTTGTGCGAAGTCGCGGTAATCGGCGGTGGCCTTGCTGGCCTCTCCGCTGCCCGCCATGCGGCTCGCCTCGGGCGCCTGGTGACTTTGTTCGAAAGCAGCGGCATCTATGGCGGGCAGCTGGCGACAGTCGATCATGTCGACGGCCTGCCGGTGCCGGGCGCGTTCTCCGGGCAGGATCTGGCGATTGATCTGCTGGAGCAATGCCGCAAGGTCGGGGTGCAGGTGATCGAGGCGCAGATTGACAAGCTCGATGCGGGCGAGCGGCTGGTTCTGACAGACTGGGAAGGGCAGGCCCATACACCTGAAGCGGTGATCGTCGCCTCGGGCGCGACCTTGCGCAAGCTGGGTGTGCCGGGCGAGGAGCAGTTCACGGGTCGCGGTGTGTCGCGCTGCGCCAGTTGCGACGGCGGGTTTTATCGCGACATGGATGTGGTCGTGGTCGGCGGCGGCGATGCGGCGGTGCATGAGGCGCTGGTGCTGGCGCGGATGTCGCGCATTGTGATCATGGTCTGCCGCAGCCCGCTCAAGGCTAGCCGGGAATACATCAACCGACTCGACGCACGCGAGAATGTGCGCTTTGTCTGGGACAGCGAAGTGGTGGAAGTGCTCGGTGAAATGAAGGTTTCAGGGGTGCGGCTTCACAATGTTGTCAGCGGGGCAGAAAGCGAGATTGCGGCGTCGGGCGTTTTCCCGTTCATCGGTGTCGAGCCCAACACCATGTTCCTGCCCGCCGCCATGCGCGAGGCCAGCGGCCATATGGTGAGCAGGGATCCGCGCATCATCGCTGTCGGCGCGGTTCGCGCGGATTATGGTGGCATGGCGGTGCAGGCGATGGCAGAAGGAGTCGATGCGGCGCAGGCCGCACACATGATGCTGAGAAATGGAGCGTAACATGGCGGAGAAAAGCGGCGACTATGCCGTCGTCTGGCCGAGCGGCGAACGCCGCCTCAAAGTGCGTCCCCTGGCGCGCCGGCTCGATACGCTGAACGGCAAGAAAGTTGCGCAGCTGTGGGACTATCTGTTCGCAGGCGACGAGGTATTCTCTGCGCTCGAAGCCGAGATGGCCAAGGCTTATCCGCAAATCGAATGGGTATCATGGCGCGAATTCGGCTCGACCCACGGGGTCAACGAGAAGGAAGTTCTCGCCTCACTGCCGCAGCGCTTCAGGGAAATGGGAGTTGATGCAGCCATAAGCTGCATGGCCTGTTGAGGCTCCTGTACGCCCGCCGTGCTGCGGGCTGCGGAAATTTGCGAAAGAGCCGGGTTCCCGACCTCGTCGCTGGTCTGCGAGGGTTTCCTGGGCCAGGCGGCGGCGACTTCGGTTGGCCTCGGCATGCCAAACTTGCCGGTGGCGACCATTGTCGGCCATCCCGGCGCGCAGAATAACGAGGAAATCCGCAGGTTCGCCGCCGAGGTGACCGCGCGCGAAGTAATCGAGAACCTGACGGTCCAGCCCGACGAGATCGTCTTCGGCGAAGAGCCGGGCGAGCGCGACATCGTCTTTACCGGCAGCTTCGAGGATGTGAACGAGTTCTTCCTCGAAAAGGAATGGAGCGACGGCCTGCCGATTGTCCCGCCGACGCTGGAGAAGATCGAGAAGTTCCTGAGCTTCACTCCCCGCAAGGCCGATGAGTGCCTTGGCATCGCCTTGCCCGCCAGCCGCGCGGTAACGATCTGGGCGGTGGCGGTCAATGGCGTGATGGCGGGTTGCCGCCCTGAATACATGCCGGTGCTGGTTGCGCTTGCCGAGGCGATGTGCGATCCGGTCTATGGCGTCCAGCACAGTGGTAACACGCCGGGCGCCGAAACGCTGATCATCCTGAATGGGCCGATCATCAAGGACCTGAAATTCAACTACACGCAAGGCGTGCTGCGCGATGGCTTCCAGCCGAACACCAGCGTGGGCCGGTTCTGGCGATTGGCCTTGCGCAACATGGCAGGCTTCCTGCTGCACAAGACAGACAAGGGCACTTTCGGCAACACCTTCCGCGTCGTGCTCGCTGAAAACGAGGATGCGCTGGCGGCGATCGGCTGGCCGTCAAATGCCGAGGACATGGGCTTCAGGACCGGCGACAACACCGTCACCATCACACGCCTCACCGGCGGCGATGTCATGCCTTCGGTGACGGGTTCAACGCCGGAACGGATGATGCCCTATATTGCCGACGGCGTCGCCAAGGAGACCGGCTGGGAAATCGCTTTCACCACCGGCGGGCTGACCCACGGCACCTTGCGGCCGGTGCTGGTGCTCAGCCCGATCCTCGCCGAGACCATCGCCAAAGCCGGGTGGAGCAAGCTCGACGTCAAGCAATACCTTTATGACCATGCCCGGATGCCGGCCTGGCGGGTAGAAGAGTTTGCCGAGAAGTGGACCGAGTTCAAGATCGTCTCGCTGCAGCATCAGTATAATATCGGAAATCTTTCCAAGGACTTCGCCGAGTCCGATGATCCGAACCGTATGGTGCCGATTGTGGTTGATCCGCGCGATTTCATGGTGCTGGTCTCGGGCGATCCGCTGCGCACCAATGCACAGGCCTTCGCGCACAACGGCTATCTCGGTTTCCCGGTGGCGAAGCAGATCGCGCTGCCCGAGGATTGGGACAAGCGGGTGGGTAAATAGCGACATTGTCCTAAATCAATTTGCTTGACTTGTATAACCATATAGGTTACATGCCGCGTGCTTTCCTTCGGGAGAGTAGCAGGACCGGGACAGGGCTAGGCCAGCCCTTGACCTGTCCTTTGCCTCTTTGACCCGCTCATCCTGAGCGTGCCGAAGGGGCAGCGCGGTCGGCGTAGTGGGCGCGTGCAGGCGGGGCGGTTACGCTCAAGCGGCATGCCCACCCAGAGCGTCGCAGCGGCAGACCGGATGGTGCGATTACCGCGGCCTTGCTCGCCCAACCGTCCTCCGCCAGTGGCGCGGGGCGGCTACCGGGTCTGGAACCGGGAAAACACTGTTGGCGCGGCATTGTCAGCCGCGCGGGTGCAGATGCGGCCATGCGAGCCTGCCGCGCTGCCCTGGCCGGTCGCCGAAAGGTCAAGCCGAAGGTGCAGCGGAAAGACGCCCCGGCCATTCGCGAAATCCTCCGCCCGCCCCCAGCGCGTGCCGCCTACAGGCCCACGCCGACCGCGCGGTCCTGTTCATTTCACAAGGCATTACAGTCCGGCTCGCCGCCGGATATTTTTGTATGGATTAGAGCGTATAGCCGCCGTCGCTCGACAGCACGGTCCCGGTGATATTCTCCGCCTCGTCCGACAGCAGCCAGACGATCTGGCGGGCCATGACCTGGGCACTGGTGAAGCCGCCGTCCGTCGGTAATTGCTCGGCCATGGCCGCCAGCGCGGCTTCCCGGCTGCCTAACTTTGCTTCCAGCGCCTTGAACTGATCAGTCTTGGTCCAGATCGGAGTTTCGACCCGGCCTGGGGCGACGGCGTTGACGCGGATGTTATCGGCAAGATGTTCAGCCGCGGCCACTTTCGCGAGATGGATGACGCCTGCCTTGCTTGTGCCATAGGCGGCAGTCATGGCCACTGGCCTGACCCCCACCGCCGAGCTGGTCAGCACCACGCTGCCTTTGCCTTGGGGCTTGATCAGCCGCAGCGACGTGCGCAGCGCGAGAAAGGCTCCGTCGAGATTGATCGACAGGATCCGCCGCCATTCGGCAAATTCGAGCTCAGTCAGTGCCCCGCCATTGGCGACCCCGGCATTGACCAGCGCATGATCGAGCCGGGGCACTTCCGCCTCGATCCGTTCCCACAGCGCTGGATCGGCGACGTCGCCCGCGAAATAACGGGTGGGGCATGGAAAGGCGAGTGCCGCCAATCCGGCTGCGTCGATATCGACCAGCACCAGCTCGGCGATCCCCTGTGCTGCAAGCTGGCTTGCGACTTCGGCGCCGATGCCTGAGGCAGCGCCGGTGATCAGCGCGGTGTGTCCGGCGAAAGTCATGTCAGGCAGCTCCGCCGCCGGCGAGACCGGCCGTGTCGAAATAGTCGCGCCAGCCGGTCAGTTTCCCGTCCGCAACTTCGAAAGTGCCCATAACTGCCAGCGACATGACCACTGTCCCATCGGTGGTACACAGATGATCGATGCGCTCGGTCAGCACCTTGTTTGCCACTTCGGCCATGGCCAGCATATCGACCCGCAGCACGCCTGCGCCGGTGCTGGCCTCGAAACCCTGGATGAAGGCCAGGGTTTCATCCACGCCGGTCGTGTCGGACATGCCGACGTTGAGGTAGCGGGTGGTCGGGGTGAAGAAGGCGCGCACGCCTTCGCTGAAGCCGCCTGGCTGTTCGAGCATGGCGAGGAAAGCCATGACTGTTTCGGTGGGGGTCGTCATATGTGCTCCTTATGCGGCTTCGACAAACAGGCGAGTGATGCGGGTGGTCTTGATCTTCCAGCCATCAGCCTCGCGGGCATAGGTCTCGTAGTAATAGCCATAGCCGGTAAAGCGGCTGTATTGCATGCCAGCTGGATAGAAGAACCGGTCTGTGAAGGTCCAGATCGCCTCGGCAGTGTCTGGCCCGGTCACGTCGATTTCCGCCTGATGGCCCTGATGCGAAGTGACATAGCCTGCCAGCGCCTGCGCCTGCCAGCTGTCGCGCCCGGTCATCACGATGTTCATCTGCGGCAGGAAGTCGGTGCCGCTGGTGGGATCAGTGCAGCAGCCGCGAAAATCGAGCACGCAATCTGCGGCGAGGATCGAGCGGACCAAGGCCGCGTCGCCCTGATCGACCCCGCGCCAGTACTTGGCCTTGATGTTCCGGATAGCTTCGATCGCGGCGAGCCGTTCGGTTTCGGTCATGCATGCTCTCCCGTTTTGCGGGAGGCTAGCAGGTTGAGGATAGGGGGTTAAGGGGTTTCGCGCAGAGGCGCAGAGATAGCAGAGGGCGCAAAGAGAATTCGCTTGCGGCGGAGCCGCGCTCAATCCTCCGCATGTATTCAATTCGGCAAATGGAATGTAAAAGACCTTCGGCCAGGCAATACTTCTCTGCGGACTTTGCTATCTCTGCGCCTCTGCGCGAAATCAAACCTCAGCCCGCCTCGCCAATCCCCAGCTCGCCCAGCTTGCGGTAGAGCGTCGAGCGCCCGATCCCCAGCCGCCGCGCGACTTCGGTCATGCGGCCGCGATAGTGGCCGATGGCAAGGCGGATGACGTCGGCTTCGATATCTTCGAGCGGGCGCAGGTTGCCGTCTGGGGTGTAGAGCATGACGCCGACGCCTTCCTGTGCCATGGCCAGCACCGGCGCATCGGGGCCGCCAAGCATGTTGGAAAGCTGCGGAAAGTCGCTCGAAGTCAGCGCATCGCCGTCGCAGAAAACGGCAGCGCGAAACAGCACAGCCTGCAGCTGGCGGACATTGCCGGGCCAGTCATAGGCGGCGAGCAGCGACAGCGCGCTGTCGGTGATGCCGAGCGGCCTCAGCCCCGGCTGCTCACCAATGCGAGCGAGGAAATGGCGGGCGAGCGCGGAAATATCACCCGGCCGCTCGCGCAGCGGCGGCACTATCACCGTGACGTGCGAAATGGCCTCGTGCAGTTCAGGCAGGAAATGCCCGACCGCGACCAGTTCCCCCAACGGCAGGTTGCTGGCGGCGATCACGCGGGTATCGATTTTGAAGCTGTGCCGCGCACCGATCGGGCGAACGTCACCGCGCAGCAGCGATTCGGCGAGCCGCTCCTGCACAGCCATCGGCAGGCAGTCGATCTCGTCGATCGCCAGTGTGCCGCCATCGCAATGCTGCAGCGCGCCGATCTGGCGATCGAAAGCGCCGGGGAAAGCGCCTTTTTCATGCCCGAACAGCATTGATTCGATCGAATTGGCCGGGGTTGAACTGGCATTGATGATGCGCATCGGGCCTTTCGAGCGCGGGCTGGCGGCGTGGATGGCGCGGACCAGCATTTCCTTGCCGCTGCCGCTTTCGCCTTCGATCAGCACCGGCGAATGGCTGCGCGCGGCCTTGGCGGCAATCGCAAGGGCAGTGCGGAAGGTTGGCGCGGCGCCGATCATCGATTCGAAATCAGGGCTGGACGAGAACTTCTCGGTCAGCGGAGCCAGCTCGTCCTGCGGGGTTTCGCGGGTGGTCGCGGCGCGCAGGGCCTGCATCAGCCGGTCAGGGGCGACGGGCTTCACCAGATAATCAGTCGCGCCTGCGCGCATCGCCTCGACGGCCAGCAGCGGCGAGGCGCTGGTGGTCAGCATCAGGATCGGCAAAGCCGGGCGGCGAGACTTGAGTTCGGCGATCAGCGTGCTGGCATCATCGCCGGGCACCCATTGGTCGAGAATGATGGCGTTAATCTGCATGCCTTGCCGCGTGCCCAGCATGGCAATGGCTGTTTCGGAATCAGCTGCGACAAGTGTGCGCCAGCCCTCGCGCGCGGCGAGCGCCGTGATCAGCCGGCACTGGGCCGGCTCATCATCAATCAGCATGAGCAGTCGCTGCTCGAACTCAGCCATCATGTCCCCGTTTTCGCCGAGACGTGCTGTCTGGCGAGCCACCTGCCATAGTCGGGTTGAGTAAAGAGCCGATTAAGCTTGCTCATTTGCGTTCAAAAATGCCGCCACACCCCTTGAGCGCCAAGGCCGGGCAGGTTAGATGCTGAGGTCCAAAACCAGGATCACTCCCCAAGGACGATGCAGCATGGCCTCTGGCAATGATATCAAGGCAGCGGAAGCTACCTATTCCGGATTTATCAACCTGTTCAAATACGGCATGATCGGCGTGGCGATTGTCGCGATCATTGTTATCTCGCTGATTGCCTGACCCCCAAGTGCCTGGGGGCTTGCGGATCGCCGTTCTGAAGGAACGGGCGGTCGGTGAGACGCGCGTTGCCGCGAGCGCCGAGACGGTGAAGAAGTTCACTGCGCTGGGCGCGACGGTTGCGGTCGAAACGGGCGCGGGTGCCTCCGCATCGATTGCAGATGCTGACTATGCCGCTGCCGGGGCGCAGCTTGGCAGCGCGGCCGAAGTTGTCAGCGGCGCCGATATCGTCCTGTGCGTTCAGGGGCCTGAACCCGATTTGCTTAAAGGTACCGCCAAAGCGGCATGGATCGTCGGCTCCCTCGCGCCATTTTCCGAGCGCGCCCGGATCGATGCCTATGCCGCAGCCGGTTTCGAGGCGCTGGCGATGGAATGGATGCCGCGCATCACTCGGGCGCAATCGATGGACGTGCTTTCCAGTCAGTCGAACCTCGCAGGCTATCTGGCGGTGATTGCCAGCGCGGGCGCCTATGGCCGCGCCTTTCCGATGATGATGACCGCAGCCGGCACAGTCAGCGCGGCGCGGGTTTTCGTGATGGGCGTTGGCGTGGCCGGCCTGCAGGCCATCGCCACGGCACGGCGGCTGGGGGCGATTGTCTCCGCAACCGATGTGCGCAGCGCGACCAGGGAGCAGATCCTGTCACTGGGGGCCAAGCCGGTGTTCGTCGAGAATGTCGCGGGCATCGAGGGCGAAGGCGCGGGCGGCTATGCCACCGAAATGTCGCCGGAATACCAGAAGGCGCAGGCCGAACTGGTGTCATCGCACATCGCCAAGCAGGATATCGTCATCACCACCGCGCTGATCCCGGGCAAGGCAGCGCCACGGCTGGTGACCGATGCGCAGATCGCCTCAATGAAGCCGGGTTCGGTGATTTTCGACCTGGCGGCAGCGAGCGGCGGCAATGTCGAGGGCAGCGTTGCTGACAAAGTGGCAGAGCGGCACGGGGTCTCGATTATTGCCTATGCCAACCCGCCCGCGCACCTCGCGGCCGACGCTTCGGCGCTCTATGCGCGCAACCTGTTCAATTTCCTTTCGGCGTTCTGGGATAAGGAGGCTGGAAAGCCTGTTCTGGACGCGGAGATCGGCGATGCCGTGCGGCTGACTTTGGGCGGCAAGGTCGTGAACGGGAGGCTATTGGGATGAGCTGGCATCCAATTGATACTGCACCCCGAGATCATTCGATCATTTGGGGCAAAGATGCTGACGGTGACGAGTTTCGCTGCCGTTGGTGGACCAAGCAACAAGTAGCTGACTACGAAGCCAGTACCCCGGACAAATGGGATAGCGGTTGGCTCGATGTTGATGACCCAGATATCGGCTACGATCCGATCTTCTGGCGACCATGGCAGGCATAGACCAATGGACTTCATCTCAATCCTCTCAATCTTCACCCTCGCCTGTTTCGTCGGCTATTACGTCGTCTGGTCGGTTACCCCTGCGCTGCACACGCCGCTGATGAGCGTCACCAACGCCATCTCCAGCGTCATCATCGTTGGCGCGCTGATTGCTTCGGCTTCGGGTGAAGGGCTGGCGAGCTGGCTGGGGCTGCTGGGCGTGACGCTGGCCAGCGTCAACATCTTCGGCGGTTTTGCCGTCACCGCGCGGATGCTGGCGATGTTTAAGCGGAAGGGGCGGTGATGGAACATACCGTACTCCCGCCCTGGGCGCTGATTGCCTATCTTGCCGCTGGCATGCTGTTCATTCTGTCACTGCGTGGCCTCGGCTCGCCGGTCACGGCGCAGCGCGGCAACCGGTTTGGCATGGCGGGTATGGTCATCGCCATTGTCACCACGCTGTTTACCCAGGCACCGATCCCGCCCGGCGACTGGTGGCCGCGCCCGGGGCCGCATGATCTTGTGGTGCTGGCGAAGATTCTGGCGGCTATCGGGATTGGTGCCGTGATCGGGCTGACCACCGCCAAGCGTATCGCCATGACCGACATGCCGCAACTCGTTGCGGCCTTCCATTCGCTTGTGGGGCTGGCCGCTGTGCTGGTCGGTTGGGCGGCTTATCTCAATCCCGAGGCTTTTGGCATTCTCAACGGCAGCGGTCTTATCGACCCACTCAGCCGCATCGAAATGGGCCTCGGCTTCGCCATCGGCGCAATAACCTTCTCCGGCTCGGTCATCGCTTTTGCCAAGCTCAACGGCAACATGAGCGGCGCGCCGATCCTGCTGCCGCTGCGCCACTGGATCAACCTCGGCACGCTCGCAGCGATCCTCGGCCTGATCGGCTGGTTCACGCTGGACCAGTCGCTGTGGGTGATCGCCGCAATAACTGCTGCCGCTTTCCTGATCGGCTTCCTGCTGATCATCCCCATCGGCGGGGCGGACATGCCGGTGGTGGTCTCGATGCTCAATAGCTACTCGGGCTGGGCGGCGGCGGCGATGGGCTTCACGCTCCACAACACCGCGATGATCATCACCGGGGCGCTGGTGGGAAGCTCGGGCGCGATCCTCTCTTACATCATGTGCAAGGCGATGAACCGCAGCTTCATTTCGGTGATCGCGGGCGGCTTCGGGGCCGAGGCAGGCGCTGGCGACGATGCGGCGCGGGTCGATCGGCCGTGGAAGCGCGGCAGCGCCGAAGACGCGGCCTTCCTGCTCAGCGAAGCCGAACAGGTCATCATCATTCCGGGCTATGGCATGGCCGTCGCGCAAGCCCAGCATGTGCTGCGCGAAATGGCGGACAAGCTGAAGGCCGAAGGCGTGCGGGTCAAATATGCCATCCATCCGGTTGCGGGCCGCATGCCGGGGCATATGAACGTGCTGCTGGCAGAGGCCAATGTGCCTTATGAAGACGTGTTCGAGCTGGAGGACATCAACAGCGAATTCGCCCAGACCGACGTCGCCTTCATCATCGGTGCCAACGATGTGGTCAATCCCGCGGCCAAGACAGACACGAGCTCGCCGATCTATGGCATGCCGGTGTTCGATGTCGAAAAGGCCAAGACCATCATGTTCATCAAGCGTTCAATGGGCAGCGTTGGATATGCGGGCGTCGATAATGACGTGTTCTACATGGATCAGACGATGATGCTGCTAGCCGATGCCAAGAAGATGGTCGAAGATATCGTGAAAGCGTTGCAGCACTGATGCGCCGCCTAGTCCTCCTCATCGCCCTGCTTGCCGCTTCGGGCTGCGTTCAGCAGATCAAGGAAAGCCGAGTCAAGTCTGCGCTGACCGAAGGCGGGCTGTCCGAGCCGTTGGCTGGCTGCATGGCGCACCGGATGGCAAGCAAGCTGACGATCAAACAGCTTGGCAGCCTGCAAAAGGTCAATGCCACGCGCGGGCGCACGATCACCGAATTCGTCAGCGCGCTGCGCCAGCATGGCGACGCCGATGCGGTGGAAGTGACGGTGAGCTCGGCGGCGCTGTGCAAGACCGGGTTTGTGCGCTGAACTGACTGCGTGGTGGCTGGACGAGCCCTTCGCGCTTGCCTAAACACCGGCGACATTAAGTTCCCAATATCCTGCAGGAGTAATCGGCGTTGCGCAAACTCGGCCTGATCGGCGGCATGAGCTGGTTTTCCACTCGCACCTATTATGAGCACATCAACCGGCTGGTGCATGCCCGCGTCGATCACAATGCATCTGCCCCGCTGCTGATCGAGAGCCTCGATTTTTCGCAGCTCGTCCGCCTGTCCGATGCTGAAGACTGGGCTCGGGCGACAAAGATCCTCAAGGATTCTGCGATGCGCCTCGAAGCGGCAGGGGCAACCGCGCTGATCATCGGTGCCAATTCGATGCACAAGGTCTATGATCAGGTCGCCGCCAGCGTCTCCATCCCGATCATCCACATCGCCGAATGCGTGGGTGAACGCATGGCGGCAAACGGCGTGCGCAAGGCAGCGCTGCTCGGCACGCGCAATGTCATGCTGGAGAGCTTCTATCGGCAAAAGCTGATCGCCCGCGATATCGAACTGCTGCCGCCTGAGATGGCCTTCGTCGATACGCTCGACCGGATTATCTATGAGGAACTGATCGAAGGCAGAGTCACCCGCCAGGCCGAGCGCGAGCTCAAGACGATCATCACCAATCTGGAACAGGACGGGGCCGAGGCTGTGGTGCTGGGCGCCACCGAGCTGGAAATGGTGGTCGATGTCGATGCCAATGTCCTGCCTATCTACGATTGTACACGCATCCATGCCGAAGCGGCAGTGGACTGGATAATGGGTTAAATGATCCTCCCCCACCGGGGGAGGGGGACCGCCCGCGTAGCGGGTGGTGGAGGGGGCACACGTCGGCCGGAAAGGCTCCAATGCGCGATCATACCACCAAAGCCTTGCGGTCTGCGCGTCGCTTCAGGCGGGAAATGTCGCTCCCTGAAGTGCTGCTCTGGCAGTCGCTTCGCCAGCGGCCGCTGGGCGTCAAATTCCGCCGCCAGCATCCCATCGGATCGTTCGTTGCTGACTTCTTCTGTGCCGAGGCCAATGTTGTGATCGAGATCGATGGCATAGCGCATGGCATGGGTTCCCGGCCCGAGCGCGACGAAATTCGCGACGACTGGCTTATGCAATGCGGCAAGCAGGTGGTTCGCATTCCGGCGACCGAAGTCTTGAGTGATGTCCAATCGGTGGCTGAGTCACTGGTGAACTTGTGCTTGGCCGCGCCCCCTCCGTCAGGTGCTTCGCACCTGCCACCTCCCCCGGCGGGGGAGGATTTCGCATGACTCGCTCTCCCTTCGCGTCTGACCCCGCCTTGTCGCGCGGGCGCGAATTTCCGCTTGAAGGGGCCATCGCGCGGGGGCCGCGCAGTGCCTATCAGCGCGATCGCGATCGCATCATTCATTCGATCGCCTTCCGCCGCCTGCGCCACAAGACCCAGGTGTTCATCGCGCCCGATGGCGATCACTACCGGGTCCGCCTGACGCACAGCCTTGAAGTCGCCCAGATCGCCCGGGTCATTGCTCGTGCGCTCGGGCTTGATGAAGACCTGACCGAGGCACTGGCGCTGGCGCACGATCTGGGCCATCCGCCCTTTGGGCATGCCGGCGAGGATGCGCTGGGGGCCGCGCTGCACGGTGCTGGCGGCTTCGATCACAATGCCCATTGCCTGCGCGTGCTGATGAGGCTCGAATCGCCCTATTGCGAGCATGACGGGCTCAATCTCTCGTGGGAAATGCTGGAGGGACTGGCCAAGCATAACGGGCCGGTTTCATCGCCCGGCTGGGCCTTGGCGGAGCTTGATGCCGCTTATTCGCTTGACCTGAACATCTGGCCCTCGCTCGAAGCCCAGGTTGCGGCGATTGCCGACGACATCGCCTATGACAACCACGACATCGACGACGGCCTGCGCGCCGGGTTCCTGTCAGTGGACGAGCTGCTGGCCCAGCCTTTCGTCGCGGACGAATGGCGCAAGGTCGAAAAGCGCTTTCCCGGCGCGCCGCTGGCCCGGCAACTCAGCGAACTGGTGCGCAGCCAGATCGGGCTTATGGTCAACGATGTTCTGGCCGAGACCAACCGGCGCACAGCAGGCATGGGCTCTGTCCAGGACATTCGCCTTGCCGCGGGCCCCAGTGCCGGGTTTTCGGCCGAGCTGGCGGAGGAAGAGCGGGGGCTCAAGCGCTTCATGTATGAAAAGCTCTATTATCACCCCGAACAGCTTGCCACGGCGACGCGGGCAAGAACGGTCATTGCCGAACTATACGCGGCCTATGCCCAGGAGCCGGGGCTGATGGACGAGAGCTGGCATGCCCGCTTGCCCGAGCTTCAGCCCGAGCGGGCCCGTCACATTGCTGACTACATCGCCGGGATGACTGATCGCTATGCCATCCGCTGTCACGCGGCGATCTATGGCCGCACCCCGGAAGGGCTGCGGAATGTTTGAGGTCACCGGGGGATAAGTCGCCAAATTGCTTTGACTCGAAGCGGCCATACCCGCCATCCCATGCTTGTCGCTGACAGCGCGGGAGAGTCCCACTGATTTTCAAATTACGGTGACAGTTAACTTAATTCATTGAAGTGCCAGTGGCTACTGCCTCAGTCGATGCGGAATTAAGTAAACTGTCACCGTAATTTTCCCGCCGAAGGGGTAACCCTGAACTTGTTTCAGGGGAAAGCTCTCAGGTTTCCGGGACAGAGGGGGCGCCGATAGTGGTGCATTCTGTGCGGAGCCGTGCGTGTGACTGATGATCTGACCCCTGATCCCGACGCGCCGCCGGAAGGCCCGCTGACCCTGCCGCTTGATGCCTGGCACCGCGAGCGCGGCGCGCGGATGGTCGAGTTCGCCGGATATATGATGCCGGTGCAGTATGAGGGCATCATCGCCGAGCATTTGTGGACGCGGGAAAGCGCCGGGCTGTTCGATGTCAGCCACATGGGGCAGCTCTATCTTTCGGGAGAAGGCCTCGACGCGGCGCTGGAGGCGCTGCTGCCGATCGACCTTTCGACGCTGAAAGTGGGCCAGGTGCGCTATTCGCTGCTGCTGGGCGAAGACGGCGGGATACTTGATGACCTGATGGTCTCGCGCTGGGGTAGCGGTCTCTATCTCGTGGTCAATGGCGCCACCAAGTGGGATGACATTGGTCACCTGCGCGAGCATCTGCCCGACGAAATCAGCCTTAATCACATCGAAGAACCGGCGCTGCTTGCCTTGCAGGGCCCCAAGGCCTTCGCCTCGCTCGAACCTCTGGTGTCGGGCGAGTGGCCGCTCTCCGCGCTAACATTCATGCGCGGGGGGCCGTTCAAGCTGTGCGGCGTGGACGCGTGGATCAGCCGCTCGGGCTATACCGGCGAGGACGGCTTCGAGATTTCACTACCCCGCGAAAATGCCGCCGAGATTGCCGATGCGTTATGCGACAATCCGGCAGTCAAACCCATCGGCCTTGGCGCGCGCGATTCGCTGCGGCTGGAGGCGGGGCTGCCACTCTACGGGCATGACCTGAACGAAGATACCGACCCGGTCAGCGCTGGCCTCACCTTCGCCATATCGAAGCGTCGGCGGACAGAAGGCGGCTTCCCCGGGGCGGAGCGGATTTTGAAGCTGCTTGCCGACGGCACCAGTGCGGTCCGGGTCGGCCTCGCGCTTGAAGGCCGCATGGCAGCGCGCGAGGGGGCGGCAGTCTTTGCGGGCACCCGCGAAGTTGGCCGGGTCACCTCGGGCGGTTTCTCGCCGAGCCTCCAGCATCCCATCGCCATGGCCTATGTCGATGCAGGCTCCGCTGCGCCGGGCACTGCACTCGAGCTTCATAACCGGGGCAAGCGGCTCGCCGCAACGGTCGTACCGCTGCCCTTCGTCCCCCACCGCTACCACCGCTGAGGAGAGGCTGATGAGCCGCTTTTACACTAAAGACCACGAATGGATCGACGTTGACGGAGACACCGGCACCGTCGGTATCACTGATTATGCCCAGAGCCAATTGGGCGACATTACCTTTGTCGAACTGCCCGCCGCCGGACAGGCGGTGTCCAAGGGTGACGGGGTTTCGGTGGTCGATTCCGTGAAGGCTGCCTCGGATGTTTACACCCCCGTCAGCGGCAAAGTGGCGGAAGTCAACGGCGCGCTGGAGAGCGAGCCAGAGCTGGTCAATGCCGATGCCGAGAACAAGGGGTGGCTGTTCAAGGTGACGCTGGCAGATAGCGGTGAACTTGGCGGTCTCATGGATAGGGCGGCGTATGATGCCTATGTCGCCGAGCTCTAAATGATCCTCCCCCTTCGGGGAAGGTGGCAGCGCGAAGCGCTGACGGAGGGGGCGAGGCGCGTGAAGGTTTTGCCCCTGACCCCCTCCGCCCCTTTGGGGCACCTCCCCCAGCGGGGGAGGATTGAATAAGGAACAGGTAATTGCGCTATCTTCCCCTGACCCCATCTGATCGCTCGGCCATGCTCGCCACTATCGGCGCGGGCTCGCTCGACGATCTCTTCGTCGATGTGCCCGCCGAAGCGCGGCTGGCGGGACTGGTTCCCGGTCTGCCGCTCCACGCCAGCGAAATGGCAGTCGATCGCCACATGTCGGCTCTGGCAGCGAAAAATGTCGATGCGGGATCAGTGCCCTTCTTCCTCGGTGCTGGGGCCTATCGCCATCATGTCCCGGCCTCGGTCGATCACCTGATCCAGCGCGGCGAATTCCTCACAAGCTACACCCCCTATCAGCCCGAAATCGCGCAAGGCACATTGCAGGTGCTGTTCGAGTTCCAGACCCAGGTCGCGCGCCTGTTCGGCACCGATATCGCCAATGCCTCGATGTATGATGGCTCGACTGCCTGCTGGGAGGCTGTCGCCATGGCGGGCCGCGTGACCAAGCGGAGCCGCGCGGTGCTGTGCCGCGGGCTGCATCCGCATTATGTCGCCACGATCCGCACAATGGCGCAGTTTACAGGCGACACGGTCGATTGCCGCAATCCTCGGCTGGAACCCTTGCCTGATATCGCCGGAGTGATCGATGCGATCGACGGCGAGACCTCATGTGTTGTCGTGCAATACCCGGACATTCTCGGCCGAGTCACCGATCTCGCCCCGATCGCCGGGGCGGCGCACGCTATGGGCGCGCTGCTGATTGTCGTGGTGACCGAGCCGGTTGCACTCGGCATGCTCGAAGCCCCCGGAAACCTCGGCGCGGACATAGTTGTCGGCGAGGGACAATCGCTCGGCGTCGGGCTTCAGTTCGGCGGGCCTTACCTTGGCCTGTTCGGTTGCAACGAGAAATTTGTGCGCCAGATGCCGGGGCGGCTGTGCGGTGAGACTGTCGATGCCGATGGCAAGCGCGGCTTCGTGCTGACGCTGTCCACCCGCGAGCAGCATATCCGCCGCGAGAAGGCGACGAGCAACATCTGCACCAATTCGGGGCTCTGCGCGCTGGCATTCAGCATCCATATGACCCTGCTTGGCGGCGAGGGGCTGGCGCGGCTGGCGCGGCTCAATCATGCGCGGGCACAGGCGGCGGCGGCGCGGCTTGCGCAGGTTCCGGGGGTCCGGGTGCTCAACGAGACGTTCTTCAACGAGTTCACGCTGGTCCTGCCGCGCGATGCCGGCGCGGTGGTTGAAAAGCTGGCCGAGCGCTATGTGCTGGGCGGGGTGCCGCTGGCCCGGCTCTATCCGGGGGTGAGTGAGCTGGGCACCGGTTTGCTGGTGACGGCAACCGAGACCACCAGCCTTGAGGACATCGAGGCCCTGGCCATAGCGCTGCAGGAGGTGCTGGCATGAGCGCGGTCAACCCTTCAGGCTGGCGGCCCAAGCAAGGCGCCGCTGCGCCCGGCCAGCCATCCGAAACGGCCAGCGGCGATCGCGGATTGTCACTGGAAGAGCCGCTGATTTTCGAACTGGCCGCACCGGGCGACTTCGGTGCCAAATGCGGCGTCGATTTCGATGAGCCGGACACGGACCCATCGCCCTCGCTCGCCCGCTTCCTGCGCAAGGCACCGCCTGCGCTCCCCGGCCTGACCGAGCCCGAGACCGTGCGGCATTACACCCGCCTTTCGCGTCAGAACTATGCCATCGATCTGGGGCCATTTCCGCTCGGCTCATGCACGATGAAGCACAACCCGCGGCTCAACGAAAAAATGGCGCGGCTGCCGGGCTTTGCCGATATCCACCCGCTCCAGCCGCATGCCACGGTGCGCGGGGCCTATGAGGCTATGGCGCAGCTTGCTGATTGGCTGACAAGGCTCACCGGCATGGCGACAGTGGCGCTGACGCCCAAGGCAGGCGCGCATGGCGAGCTGTGCGGGCTGCTCTGCATACGTGCGGCGCAGGTCGCCAAGGGCGATGCCCGCTCGGTCGTGCTGGTGCCCGAAAGTGCGCATGGTACCAATCCCGCCACGGCTGCTTTCGCAGGCTACCGGGTTGAGAATATCCCCGCCACTGCCGATGGCCGGGTCGATCTGGCTGCGCTGAAAGCGCGGCTGGGGCCGGATGTGGCAGGGGTGATGATCACCAATCCCAACACTTGCGGTCTGTTTGAGCGCGAGATGAAGGCGATTTCTGACGCGGTTCATGCTGCGGGCGGCTATGTCTATTGCGACGGGGCCAATTTCAACGCGATTGTCGGCAAGGTGCGCCCGGGCGATCTGGGTATTGATGCCATGCACATCAACCTGCACAAGACCTTCTCCACCCCGCATGGTGGCGGCGGGCCGGGTTCGGGGCCGGTGGTGCTCTCGGCGGCGCTCGCTCCGTTTGCGCCGCTGCCTTTCGTCACCCGGCAGGCCGATGGTTCGGTGCGGCTGATCGAGGAGGCTGATGCCCCCGCCGATCATCCGCAGACATTCGGAAGAATGTGCGCTTTCCATGGCCAGATGGGCATGTACACCCGCGCGCTGACCTATATCCTCAGCCACGGCGCCGATGGCCTGCGGCAGGTCGCCGAAGATGCGGTGCTCAATGCCAATTATGTCCTGCGCAGTCTGGACGATGTGCTCGATGCGCCGTTCGCGGCGTCAGGCCCCTGCATGCACGAGGCGCTGTTCAGCGATGCGGGCCTCGCCGAGGGCTTCACCACGCTCGACATTGCCAAGGGGCTGATTGACGAGGGCTTCCACCCGATGACGGTCTATTTCCCGCTGGTGGTCCACGGCGCAATGCTGGTCGAGCCGACCGAGACCGAGAGCAAGGCCGGGCTGGATCGTTTCATCGCCTCGATGCGCAGCCTCGCCGCGCGGGCAAAGACCGGGGACGAGCTGCTCAAGTCAGCGCCGCACTTCGCGCCGAGGCGGCGTTTGGATGAGACTCAAGCGGCGCGCAGGCCGGTGCTGGCGTGGCGGGGCGATGTGGCTGCTAGTGATTGATTGCCTTGTCGCCCGCCTGGCCGACAGATTCGACGTCGCGGCCGAGGCCCTTGACGGTGTTGCAAGCCGCAGCGACGAGCACCAGGCTGCTGACCGCGAGTGTGACTATGGCTTTGCGTAACATGGTGGTTTCCTTGAATTGAACAGATTGATCGCTGCGGCTGGCTAACTTGCGCTCGCCTGAACAGGTTCCCTTCAATTCGTGTCGAGCGCGGCGAGCTGTGTCAGATCGCGGGCCAGCCGATGCTCGCGCCAGGCGATCACGGTTCCGGCCACGATGATTAGCGGCGCACCCAGCCATGTCGTGGCGGGCGGCAGGTGATCCCAAACCAGCCAGCCGAACAGCGTTGCCCAGATCAACTGGGTATAGTCCATAACCGCGACGCTGGCGACCGCGCCATGGCGCAGGCTCGCGGTCAGGCCCAGCTGACCGCCAAGCCCGCCAAGCCCGATGCCCAGCAGCAGCAGCCATTGCCACACACTGTGCGCGGTTGCGTAAAATGGCAGGAAGCCCAGCATCATGACCGAGCCCCAGAGCGAAAAATAGAACACGATCCGCAAGGGCTCTTCGGTCCGCCCCATGCCCCGGATCAGGAAGCTGACAATGGCCGTCATCAGCGCGGAAGTGAGTGCGATCAGACCGCCCTGCAGCGGGATATGGCCATGGCCCGGCTGGGCAATGATGAGCACTCCGGCAAAACCCAGCACGACCGCTGTCCAGCGCCACGGCCCGACATGTTCGCGCAAGGCGAGCGCGGCGATGATCACCACAAACAGCGGGGTAGTGAAGCTCAGCGTGGTCGACTCGGCCAGTGGCAGCATCAGCACCGCGCTGAAACTGGTGACCATGCCAATCATGCCGATCACCGAGCGCAAGGCATGGGTGCGCGGCTTGTCAGTCTTGAGGCGGGACAGCTCGCCCCGGATCGCCAGAAAGCCCAGCACCAGCGGAACAGTCAGGAACTGACGCCAGAACATGATTTCGGGCAGCGAAAGCCCGCTGCTCCCGGCGATCTTGATCAGCAGCGCCATGGTCGCGAACGATGCCGCCCCGGCGATGCGCACTCCGAGGGCAAAGACTGGGCGTTGGGGCTGATCCACGCAGTGGGTTTAATTCCGCAGCGCAGCAAGGCAAGGGCGCAGGATGGATTCCGGATTTATTACACTGGCGGCGCTTGGCGCATTCGCCGTGGCCATCGCCCTTGTCGCCTGGCTGGGCGACCGCCGCCGCATGCGCCGCAGCGATCCAGACGCGGTCGGATTCATGCCCTGGACGGGGATATTCTTCTGGGCCTTGCTTGCCGCCTGCACCCTGGTGGGGATGGCGGCCAAGGCGTGGCTGGTGAGTTAACTTGGAGCAGCGGACTTATGAATCTGGCAAAGCGCTGTTATGAACATGTGGACTGTGATCTTGCTATCGCCTGGACCAGGTGACATTCTTTCGGAACGGAATGTTTCAATCACGGATGGGGGAATCTATGTCAAACGGTACAGGTAACAAGATGGTTTCGTCCATATCAGGCATTCTCAGCATAACGGGACTAGTTCTTATGCTGTCGGTATTTGCATCAGTCTGGAACTATTCAGCAAATGGCGCAGTGTTGCTTACCGGCGGAGTTTCAGGTGTTGCCGGAGCCGTGTTGGGCTGGCTGGGGCGGCGGAACGGCCGCACCACGCTGGGCGAATTGGGGCTCTGGGTGGGACTTGCTGTGGCAGCAGTCACAGTGGTTGCTTTGCTGGCAGGCAATTATGAAGTTGAATTCGGCTAAACCTAGAGGCAGGCTTCCAGATAGGCCTGATCGAAGCCGAATTGGCGCGCTTTTTCAAGCGTATAGGGGCGCAAGCCCGACGGGCGGAATTCGCCGATGATCTTGCCGTCGTCGCTCTCGTCGAGATATTCGAACTTGAACAGCTCCTGCGTGACGATGACATCGCCTTCCATGCCGATCACCTCGGTGATGTTGGTGGTGCGGCGCGAACCATCGCGCAGACGTTGCACCTGAACCACGAGGTCGACCGATTCGGCGATCTGGCGCGAAATGGCTTCCTTGGGGATCTTGATGTCGCCCATCAGGATCATGTTTTCCATACGGCCAAGGCATTCGCGCGGGGAGTTGGCGTGGAGCGTACACATCGAGCCATCGTGGCCGGTGTTCATGGCGGCCAAAAGGTCAAAGCATTCGGCACCACGAATTTCGCCCAGGATGATCCGGTCAGGGCGCATACGCAGTGCGTTCTTGACGAGATCGCCGATGGTGATCGCGCCCTGGCCTTCGAGGTTTGGCGGGCGGGTTTCCAGCGGCAGCCAGTGCGGCTGTTGCAGGCGAAGTTCGGCGGCGTCCTCGATGGTCAGCACGCGCTCGCCCGGGTCGATCATTTTCGACAGGGCATTGAGCATGGTGGTCTTGCCCGAACCGGTGCCGCCCGAGATGACGATGTTCATCCGGCAAGCGCCGGCGATCTTCAGCGCGGTCGCCATCTTCTCGCTCATCGAACCAAAGTCCTTGAGCATGTCGATGGTGATCGGCTTCTCGGAGAATTTACGAATCGAGATCGCGGTGCCGCGCAGCGACAGCGGCGGCACGATGACGTTGACGCGGCTGCCGTCCTTGAGGCGGGCGTCGGCCAGCGGCGTGGTCTGGTCGACGCGGCGGCCGACCTGGTTGACGATGCGCTGGGCAATCTGGAACAGGTGGTTTTCGTCGCGGAAGCGGATCGGGGCGAGGATGAGCTTGCCCTTCTTTTCGATGTAGGTCTGATCCGGGCCGTTGACCATGATGTCGGTGATGTCCGGATCGCCGAGCAGCTCTTCGAGCGGTCCGAAGCCGAGGAGTTCGTCGATCAGCACTTTTTCCAGCGCGAACTGTTCGCGCCGGTTGAGCGTGACCTTGAGCTCGGCCAGCACTTCAAGAATGATCGGACGGAATTCTTCCGACAGCTCGTCCTTGGTCAGCGTCGAGGCGGCTTCGGGGTCGACGCGCTCAAGCAGGCGCGGCAACACCTGTTCCTTGATCTTGTGAACCGATGCCTCAAAGCCCTCGGCGTGATGGTGGCTTTCGACCACCGTATTGGCGCGATCGGTCAGGCGGGTCATCGCATCGGACTTGAGGGTCTGCGAATCGACCGGCCGGGTAAGCGGATCATCCTTGGGCAGCGGCGGGAACTGATCGCCGCCAGGCACGGGTGCCTGGCCTGGCATAGGTGCGCCTTGCCCGGCTTCAGAGCCGGTCGACATCGGGCGTGCGACGCCAAATGCTGGACGAGCCGGCTGCATGCCGCCCGCTCCAGTGCGTCGCCCGAATGCACTCATTGATACACCATTTTCCTATCTTTACCGGCCAGGACCAAGTGATCGCAGCCGTAATCGTGATTGAATGATAGGGTTGAAACTTTGATAACTTACTAATGCGGGCTCAGAGAAATCCAGGGAGCCAAATGCCGCGGAAATCAGCGCAGGCTTTCCGGACAGATCCAGATATCCGCCAAATGTGAAGAATAGACTTCCGGGAACTGCCGCGTGGCCTTCAGCTGGCAATGGTCCTTGATGTAGCCATGGACCATCCCGGCAGTGGCTGGGTTCTCTTCGGAGGCTGGATAGGCGTGGTAGGTGACCACGGCAGTCGGGCGCCACGCAATGATGGCGCGCATGGCTTCGGCAGTGGTCACATGGCTGACATTGTGCTCGGCCGGGAAATAGAGATGCAGCGGGTAATAGAGGGGGTTGGGCGGATAAGTGCCGATCTGGCGATAGAGATCGACTGGACCTTCATAGACCAGCAGGCGCGGATGGGCGGCGCTGGCGCGGATATCTGCTACCGCCATGGCCATGGCCTCGCGGGAGGCCTGCCGATTGGTGAAATCGAAGCCGGGGCCAAGCAGCAGTATGAACAGCACTGCCGCATAACCATAGAGCGGGCCGATCTTGCGAAAGCCCAAGGCGCGCGCCGCTGCCACGCTTACCGGCAGGCACAGCGGCAGCAGATAGTGCTCATAGAAATTCGGGACCAGAGCGACTCCTGCCACGCCCGCGATCAGCCAGCCGGCGAGGAATGCGCGCGGGCCATCTGGCGAGGTGTCGCGGATCAGCAAGCCGGCCAGTGCCGGCAGCCAGGCCGGGCTGAGCAGCATGGTCAGTGTGCCGATCCGCAGCCACATGTCGCCTGCCGGATTATAGGCCTTTGCGAGATTGGCTGTAACCATGGCGTGCCAGAATTCGGGCAAGTGGCCTGCCAGGGCATAGCAGGCAGCGAACATCGCCATCGGCGCAGCGCCCGCCAGTATGAGGGCCAGGGTAATTCCGGCGAGGCGGATGGCAGGAACTTTCGCCCGTCCCAACTGCCAGATCACGTAGATTCCCAGAAACGCAGCCTCGCAGATTGCGGTCTGCTTGAATGTGATGGCGAAGCCGGCTGCGGCCATTGCCGCGAAGAGACTGGCTGGCACAGATCCCTGGCGCAAACGCGGCAGGGCATTTACAACCAGCAGAGCGGCAAGCGCCATCGGCAGATTGTAGAATACCGGCGATTGCCCGCCGCCGCCGCCGAAGAACACCAGCAGCACCAGATAGAGCGAACCGCCCAGCATGGCGCCGACACGGTTGGTGAAATGCGCGGCGATGCAGCCCGCGAGGTATGCGGTGGCGGCTGCCGCCAGCAGCGCTGCCGTTTGATAGGCATAGACCGAACGCGAGAAAAAGCCGGGCAGCCAATAGGTCAGGAACAGCCCTGGCCCCTTGCGGTCCCAAACATCGACATAAGGCAGGGCACCATCATGCATGCGCAGGCCCACCTGCCAGTAGAAATACTCGTCGTTGAAATAATTGCTGTCGCCGAACACCGAAATGCGGCTGATCAAGGCCAGGATCAGGAACCAGCCAATCTGCGCAGCGCGCGAGGCAAACAGCGCGCCCATGGCAGCGCCCGGATCGAATGGGGTTCTGGCGGGTCCGGCAGGCACTTCCAAATTCCGCACTCCTCTGCCGTTTGCCTTGGTGGGATTATCAGCCTTGGGCTTGCTGCGCGAGAAGTCTCAGCCGCTTGTCACCCACTTCGCTCGTTCATGTGGGGCTCGTTCATATCGGCGCAGGGCATTTTGTGATAGGCCGCAGCATATTCGACCAGGAACCGGGCAGGTACATCATGAGAAAGTTTTTGTGGGCACTGGCGCTCGTCGCATCGCCGCTATCTGCGCCATTGGCGGCCGCCGGGCCTGCCCTGCCAGACTGGCTGTCCGGTTCCTGGGCGATGGAGGATGGCGCGAGCTGGGCGGAGGAATACTGGACGAGCCCGCGCGGCGGGATCATGCTGGGCACCGGCCGCGAGGGCTTCGGATCCGCGATCAGGTTCTGGGAATCGATGCACATTGCAGTGAACCGCGAGGGCAAGCTGATACTCTACGCCCAGCCGAAAGGCGCCCCGCCAGTCGAATTCCCGATGGCAACGATGAGCGACGACGCGGTCGAATTCGCCAACGGGGCGCACGATTATCCGCAGCGCATCCGCTATTGGCGGCAAGGTCAGTTGCTGATGGCCGAAACCTCGAAGCTCGATGGCAGCGATGCGCAGCGGTGGAACTATCGCCCGGTGGCCATGGGGGAGCGGTAAGTCGTTTCAGCGACAGTCTGAAGTAAAAGTCCCTCTCCATTTTCACGGAGTGCAAATGGGGAGGTGTCGCGCCTGAAAGGCGTGACGGAGGAGGTTTGGCGCTGGCGGAATACCCCTCCGTCAGCCGCTTCGCGTCTGCCACCTCCCCATTTGTGCTGCGCAAAAATGGGGAGGGAAATGCGAGATGTTCGCTCTAGCCTTCGACGTGCTCCGCCAGAACCGTCAAACCCTTGTCACCGACCTCAGCAAACCCGCCGCGCACGCGGATCTCTTCCGGCGCGGCACCTTCGGTCTTGTAGACCATCAGCGCGCCATCGTCGCGGATGGTCGACATGACCGGAGCATGGCCGACCAGCACACCGAAATCGCCTTCGCCGCCGGGAACGACGACCATGTAGACGTCTTCTGAGCGGACCAGACGGGCGGGGGTGACGAGTTCGAAGTGGAGGGACATCGGCTCAGGCGTCCTCGGCCAGCTTCTTGGCCTTTTCGATCGCCTCGTCGATGCCGCCGACCATGTAGAAGGCGTTCTCGGGCAGGTGATCGTATTCGCCGTCAACCACAGCCTTGAAGCTTTTCACAGTGTCTTCGACCTGGACGAACTTGCCGGGGATGCCGGTGAACACTTCGGCGACGTGGAACGGCTGGCTGAGGAACTTCTGGATCTTGCGCGCGCGGGCGACAGTGATCTTGTCCTCTTCCGATAGCTCATCCATGCCGAGAATGGCGATGATGTCCTGCAGCGACTTGTACTTCTGCAGGGTTTCCTGAACGCGGCGGGCGGTGTCGTAGTGCTCCTGGCCGACGACGGCAGGGGTCAGAACGCGCGACGTCGAATCGAGCGGATCGACCGCCGGGTAGATGCCCAGCTCCGAAATCGCGCGGTTCAGCGTGGTGGTGGCGTCAAGGTGAGCGAATGAGGTTGCCGGAGCAGGGTCGGTCAAATCGTCCGCCGGAACGTAGATCGCCTGCACAGAAGTGATCGAGCCCTTGTTGGTCGAGGTGATGCGCTCTTGCAGCTGCCCCATGTCAGTGGCCAGGGTTGGCTGATAGCCCACCGCCGAAGGAATACGGCCGAGCAGCGCCGACACTTCCGAGCCCGCCTGAGTGAAGCGGAAAATGTTGTCGATGAAGAACAGCACGTCCTGGCCTTCTTCGTCGCGGAAATACTCGGCCATGGTCAGGCCTGAAAGCGCGACGCGGGCGCGGGCACCCGGGGGCTCGTTCATCTGGCCGAACACCAGCGCCACCTTGGAACCTTCGGGAGTCGGGTTGCCGTCCGCGTCCGAGGCGATGACGCCTGCTTCGAGGAATTCGTGATAGAGATCGTTGCCCTCGCGGGTGCGTTCACCCACGCCTGCGAACACCGAAACGCCGCCATGGCCCTTCGCGATGTTGTTGATCAGTTCCTGGATCAGCACGGTCTTGCCGACGCCTGCGCCGCCGAACAGGCCGATCTTGCCGCCGCGCGCATAAGGCGCGAGCAGATCGACGACCTTGATCCCAGTGACCAGGATCGCCGCTTCGGTCGATTGATCGACGAAGGCAGGGGCTTCAGCATGGATCGGGTTGCGCTTGGCCGAATTGATCGGACCGCGCTCATCAATCGGCTCGCCGATGACGTTGACAATGCGGCCAAGCGTCATCGGGCCGACCGGCACGGTGATCTGCGAACCAGTGGCAGTGACCGGCTGGCCGCGGGTCAGGCCGTCGGTTGCGTCCATGGCGATGGTGCGCACAGTGTTCTCGCCGAGATGCTGGGCAACTTCGAGCACCAGCCGCTGGCCGTTGTTATCGGTCTCCAGAGCCGAGAGAATGGCCGGGAGATCGCCTTCGAACATCACGTCGACGACGGCGCCGATCACCTGGCTGATCTTGCCGGCGGCGACGTTGGCGACAGTGGCCTTGGGAGCGGCCTTCTTGACGGGAGCCTTGGGGGCTGCCAGGGCCTTGGCGGGGGTCTTCTTTGCGGCTGCGGTTGCCATGTCTATCTTCCTATCGTTCGTTTCGAGCGAATTGTATTGAAACTAAAATCAATGCCAGCAGACAAGTCAGAGCCGGAATGATCGCTTCTTCCTCATCGCCAAAGCCAAAATAAATTCGTCCACACCAGATCAGTGAGTTGAACATCAAAATTCCGCTTAAAAGCAGAATACTGCTGTTCTCCTTTTTGATCTGCCAAGGTCGTTCTTCGTCTATGTTTAATCCAATCACCAAATCTACAGCGCTTCCGCGCCAGCAATAATTTCGATCAGCTCAGTAGTGATCGCGGCCTGTCGGCTGCGGTTGTACTGGATGGTAAGCTTCTGGATCAGCTCACCGGCGTTGCGGGTAGCATTGTCCATCGCGGTCATCGAAGCGCCTTGCTCCGAAGCCTGATTCTCAAGCAGCGCGCCGAACAGCTGGGTCTTGAGGTAACGCGGGAGCAGCTCGGCGAGGATTTCGTCCTCGTCCGGCTCATATTCCACAGCGGCCCCGGCAGTTGCCGTCACTTCCACCTTGGGCGCGGGGACGGGGATGATCTGCTGTTCGGTTGGATCCTGCGTCAGCGCGTTCTTGAAGGTCGAGAAGAACAGGTGGGCGACGTCGAACTTGCCTTCGTCATAGTAACCGACCAGTTCGCCAGCGATCTTTTCGGCCTCGGCATAGCCGGGCTCGCGCACTTCGCTGGTATCATAGTAGTGCAGGATCGCCTTGGGCCACTCGCGGATCAGCGGCGCGCGGCCCTTGCGGCCGACTAGATAGAACAGCACGGTCTTGCCTTCAGCGGCAAGCGAGGCGGCCTTGAGCTTGGCGGCCTTGACGATGTTCGAATTGAACGCGCCGCACAGACCCTTGTCGGAAGTGGCGACGACCAGCAGGTAGACCTGATCCTTGCCGGTGCCGGTGAACAGCTTCGGCGCGCCGTCGTTGCCCGCGACCTTGCCGGCGATGCTGGCCATCACGGAGGCCATGCGCGTGGCATAGGGCCGCGCGGCCTCGGCACCAGCCTGCGCCTTGCGCAGCTTGGCAGCGGCGACCATCTGCTTGGCCTTGGTGATCTTCTGGGTCGATTTGACCGAGTTGATCCGCCCTTTGAGTTCCTTGAGTGAAGCCACTCTATCGGTTCCTCTGTATCGTCACCCCGGACTTGATCCGGGGTCCAGCTGTGTTCGCCGCCGCTGCTAAGCGGGACCCCGGGTCAAGCCCGGGGTGACGGCGGATGGAGTTACTTACGCGTATGTCTTGCCAAAGGCATCCAGCGCCTTGACCAGCGCGGCCTTGGCGTCGTCGCCCAGATCCTTGCTGTCGCGGATGGCCTTGAACACGTCTTCGTGCTCGGCATGCATCCAGCTGAGCATCTTGGCTTCGTAGTCAGTGACCCGGTTCGCCGCGATGCCGTCGAGATAGCCGTTGGTGCCGGCGAAGATCGACACGGTCTGCTCTTCGAAAGCCAGCGGGCTGAACTGCGCCTGCTTGAGCAGCTCGGTCAGACGGGCGCCGCGATTGAGCAGCTTCTGGGTCGATGCGTCGAGGTCCGAACCGAACTGGGCGAAGGCCGCCATTTCGCGGTATTGCGCCAGCTCCAGCTTGATCGAGCCCGAAACCTTCTTCATCGCCTTGGTCTGCGCGGCGGAACCCACGCGAGACACCGAGAGACCGACGTTGATCGCCGGGCGCACGCCCTGATAAAACAGGCCGGTTTCGAGGAAGATCTGGCCGTCGGTGATCGAAATCACGTTGGTCGGGATGTAGGCGGACACGTCGCCAGCCTGGGTTTCGATGATCGGCAGCGCGGTGAGCGAGCCACCACCATTGTCGTCGTTCATCTTGGCCGCACGCTCGAGCAGGCGTGAGTGGAGATAGAACACGTCACCCGGATAGGCTTCGCGGCCCGGCGGGCGGCGCAGCAGCAGCGACATCTGGCGATAGGCGACAGCCTGCTTGGAAAGATCGTCATAAACGATCAGCGCGTGCATGCCGTTGTCGCGGAAATATTCGCCCATGGTCACAGCGGTGTAAGGCGCGAGATACTGCAGCGGAGCGGGCTCGGAAGCGGTCGCGGCCACAACGATGGAATATTCCATCGCGCCGTTCTCTTCGAGCTGGCGGACGATCTGGGCGACAGTCGAGCGCTTCTGGCCGATCGCGACATAGATGCAGTAAAGCTTCTTCTTCTCGTCGTCGCCGACGTTGGCGCCCTTCTGGTTGATGAAGGTATCGATCGCGACGGCGGTCTTGCCGGTCTGGCGATCGCCGATGATCAGCTCGCGCTGGCCGCGGCCGATGGGAACGAGCGCGTCAATGGCCTTGAGCCCGGTCTGCACGGGCTCATTCACCGACTGGCGCGGGATGATGCCCGGGGCCTTCTTTTCAACGCGCATGCGCTGGTCGGAAACGATCGGGCCCTTGCCGTCAATCGGATTGCCGAGGCCATCGACCACGCGGCCGAGCAGGCCCTTGCCGACGGGAACGTCGACGATGGTGCCGGTCCGCTTGACGACATCGCCTTCCTTGATCTCCGAGTCGGAGCCGAAGATCACGACGCCGACGTTATCGGCTTCGAGGTTGAGCGCCATGCCCTTAACCCCGTTCGAGAATTCGACCATCTCGCCGGCCTGGACATTGTCGAGGCCGTGGATGCGGGCGATACCGTCACCCACCGAGAGCACCGAACCGACTTCCGAGACCTGGGCCTCGGTGCCGAAATTGGCGATCTGGTCCTTGATGACCTTCGAGATTTCTGCGGCGCGGATTTCCATTATTGAGCCTTTCAGCCTTTCATCAGAGTCTTTGTCGGGCTTTTAGCCCTTCATTGCCTGGGCGAGTGAATTCAAACGTGTGCGGATGGATGAGTCGATCTGGCGGCTGCCGATGCGGACAACGAGTCCGCCCAGCAGCTCTGGATCGACCGAAGTTTTGATCTTGATGTCGCGGCCTTCGCGGGCCTTGAGCTTTTCGGCGAGTGACTTGAGCTGTGCGGCATCAAGCGGATGGGCGCTGGTAACTTCGGCAGTCATCTCGCCGCGCGCGGCAGCAGCGATGGTGGCAAAAGCGCGGATCACTTCGGGGAGCGCAGCGAGTCGGCCATTGGCAGCAAGCACGCCGATGAAGCTCTTTGTCGTATCCGACAGCTTGAGCACACTGGCCACTGCGCTCATCGCCTTGGCGGCGTCGCTGCGGCTGACCAGCGGGTTGCGAATCAGCGCGGCGAGATCGGGCGCCTTGACCAGCGCTTCACCCAGCGTGTCGAGATCGGTCTCGACTGCGGTGACAGCCTTCTTGTCGCTGGCAAGTTCAAACAGGGCAGCGGCATAACGCCCCTGCAAACTCGCCTTGATACCGCCGGAATTCTCCACGCGCGTCGCTTCCCTCATACCGGATTAGCTGACGAGTGGATTGCATCGCTAGAAAGCGCTGCACCCGCCAGACGGGGGCGCGCCTAGCATCGGTTTTGCTGCGATGCAAGGCGGCGGGGCAGGCTAATCGAAACTTCTCCCTTTCGGCGGGTTGTCCGGCAAGTTTGACCGCAAGTGGCGGGAAGCCCACGCGACAAAATGGGAGCATGGCTTGTGTCTTGAAGGAGCCATGCCATGATCAGTCCAGCCATGACCGAGCCACCCACTGACGATGAAGCACGCTGGCGCATCGCGCTGGCCAAGGACCGGCGCTTTGATGGCGCTTTCGTAACTGGCGTGCATTCCACCGGGATCTATTGCCGTCCCTCCTGCCCGGCGCGGCCGCCCAAGCGCGAGAACGTTGCCTTCTATGCGACCCCGGCTGATGCCGAGTCGGCGGGGCTGCGGGCCTGTTTGCGGTGTCGGCCGGATGCGATTGCGCGGGACGAGGCGGCGGTGGCGGAAGCGATCAGGATCTTGCGCGATGCCGAGGGCGTGGTGCCGCTGGAACGGTTGGCTGCGGTGACCGGCTATTCGCCTGCCCATTTCCAGCGCCTGTTCAAGCGCGCGGTTGGCCTTTCTCCCGCTGCCTTCGCTCGCGCCCTGCGGCTGGAGCGCGCCGCCGATGCCCTGAGCGGGGCGAACCGGGTGACCGATGCAATATACGATTCGGGATTCAGCGCGCCCTCGCGATTCTACGAAGCAAGCGAAGGGAGGCTCGGGATGACACCATCGGCCTGGAAACATGGCGGCAAGGGCGCGACGATCCGCTGGGCGGTGGTGACGACCAGCCTTGGCGAGATGCTGGTCGCAGCGACGGACAAGGGCGTGTGCCGCCTGTCATTCGGCGAAGGGCGCGAGGCGTTGGAGAGCCGCTTCCCTCATGCCGTGCTGGTCGCGGGCGGGGAGGAATTTGCCGCGCTGCTGGCCGAGGTCGTTGCAGCAGTCGAACAGCCCGGCAGGCCCCACGCCGTGCCGCTCGATGTCCAGGGCACGGCCTTTCAGGAAGCAGTCTGGCAGGAACTGCGCAAGATCCCGCCGGGCGAGACGCGCTCCTATGCCGAAATCGCCGCCGCGGTCGGCAAGCCCAAGGCAGTTCGCGCTGCGGGTAGTGCCAATGGCGCGAACAATGTCGCGGTGCTGATTCCGTGCCACCGGGTGGTGCGCTCCGATGGGGCGCTGGGCGGCTATGCCTATGGGACGGAAATCAAGGAGAAGCTGCTGGCGCGGGAGCGAGGCAGTCAGACAAAACTATAAGGATCAATATCCACCGCCACCCTTACTCCTTGCGGAAACCTCAGCGGGTCCAGCCAACCCCGGATCACCCGTTGCAATTCGCTGCTCCGCCGCGCGTTGATCAGTAGGCGGTAGCGATACCTTCCGCGCAGCAGCGACATCGGCGCAGGCGCGGGGCCGTGGATGGCTATGTCGGGCAGGCGGGGGCGGACACCGCCGATGGCGCGGGCGGCGTCGCGCGCCTCCGCTTCGTCTTCGGATGAGACGATGATCGCGGCCCAGCGGCCGAAGGGCGGAGCGCCGGCATCGCGGCGGGCTTCGGCTTCGGCGGCATAGAATGCATCGCGGTCGCCGGCGGCAAGCGCGGCGATGACCGGGGCATCGGGGTGGCGCGTCTGGATCAGCACTTCGCCCTGCTTGGCCCCGCGCCCGGCGCGGCCTGCGACCTGGGCGATCTGCTGATAGCTGCGCTCGCCCGCGCGCAAGTCGCCGCCTTCGAGGCCGAGATCGGCATCGACCACGCCGACCAGTGTCAGTTCGGGGAAGTGATAGCCCTTGGTCACCAGCTGGGTGCCGATGATCACGTCGATCAGGCCTTCCTCGGCCATGGCGACGAAGTCGGCGATGCGCTCGGGGGTGTTGAGGGTGTCGGATGTGGCCATGGCGACACGGGCTTCGGGCATCAGCTCGGCCACCTCATCGGCGATACGCTCCACCCCTGGGCCGCAGGCGACGAGGCAGTCCTGAGTGGCGCATTCAGGGCAGGCATTGGGCACCGGCGTATCGTGGCCACAGTGGTGGCAGGCGAGGCGCTGCGAGAAGCGGTGTTCGACCAGCCAGGCTGAGCAATTGGGACACTGGAAGCGATAGCCGCAGTGACGGCACAGGGTGAGCGGGGCATAACCGCGCCGGTTGAGGAACAGCAGTGACTGCTCGCCGCGCGCAAGCCGCTCGCGCATCTCTGCGACAAGGCGCGGGGCGAGCCAGCGGCCGCGCTCGGGTTCTTCCTTGCAGAGGTTGACGATGGATATTTCGGGCAAGGTCGCCCCGCCAAAGCGGGCGGGAAGGTCGATCTTGCGATAGACCCCGGCCTCGGCCAGCTGCATCGATTCGAGCGCCGGGGTAGCACTGGCGAGTATCACCGGGCAGGCCTCGAACCGCGCGCGGATCACCGCGACATCGCGCGCATTATAACGCACCCCATCGTCCTGCTTGAACGAGACTTCATGTGCCTCGTCGACCACCAGCAGGCCGAGCCGGGCATAGGGCAGGAACAGCGCTGAGCGCGCGCCGACCACCACCTGCGCTTCTCCGCTCGCAATTGCCCGCCACGCCCGCCGCCGCTCGCTGGCCTTGATCGAGCTGTGCCACAGCACCGGAGCCACGCCGAAGCGGGTCTCGAAGCGGCGCAGGAAGTGTTCGGTCAGTGCTATTTCCGGGAGCAGGACGAGGACCTGTTTGTCGGCCTCGATCGCGGCAGCAATGGCTTCAAAATAGCACTCGGTCTTGCCTGAGCCGGTGACGCCATCGAGCAGGAAGGGGGCGAACTTGCCGCCATTTACTGCGGCGACGAAAATGTCGGCAGCGGCTTGCTGGTCGACGGTCAGTTCAGGCACGGCGAACTGGGCGCGCGCGCGCGGGTAGGGCCGATCGAGATCGACAGTCACCGCCTCCAGAATTCCTGCATTCAGCATGCCGCGCAGCACGCCGTCTGAGACGCCTGCGATCTCGGCCAGCTCGCGAATCGAGGCTTGCTCGCCTTGCAGCGCGTCCATGGCGACGGCGCGCTGGGGAGTGAGGCGCTCCGGCTCCAGCCCGCTCAGGCGATATTCGCTGGTCGTGCCGCCGCCTTTGAGCGCTGCACTGCTCGAGAGCGCCATCCGCGCGACCGACTGGATGGGCGCGCAATAATAGTCAGCGGTCCATTCGATCAGGCGGCGCAGCGGCGCGGAGAGCGGCGGCACGGGCAGGACTTCGATCAGCGGGCGCAATCTGCTGTCGGCGACCTGTTCGCCCGGCAGCCGGTCCGCCTCCCAGACAATTCCGACGATCTGGCGCGGCCCCAGCGGGGCGAGCACGACCGAGCCGATTTCGATTTCCATGTCCGCTGGGACGCGATAGTCCAGCACGCTGAGGACGGCGTTGAAAACGAGGAGTCGGGCGCGGTTCATCTTGTTGCATATAGTCAGTTGTTTTTGCTCTCGGGAAGGAGTTGGACATGGTCGCATATGAATTGAACACAGTTGGGCGCAGGACATTCCTCGCAGGCGCCGCCGCAACGGGGGTGCTGGCACTTTCGGCATGCGATTCCCTGCCGGCACTCAGCCTGACCGAGGCCATCCGCCGTCTGCTCACCCGGGCCAGCCGTGCTGCCTTCGCGCGGCTGACGGCGCCGGGCGGGTTCTATGACAGCGAGCTTTCCCGACTCGATCTGCCGGATGTGTTCGGCAGCCGCGGCGGTGTCTTGCAGAACATCCTGACTTCGGCCGTGTTCAAGACCCGGCTGCAGCGCGAATTCAACCATATCGCCGAACGCGGTGCCCGCCGCGCCGCGCCGCTGGTTGCCGATGCCGTGCGCATGATCGGAATCGATAACGCGCGCGACCTCATCCGGGGTGGGCCTACCGCTGCGACCGGCTTTTTGCGCCAGTCGATGGGGGTAAGCCTGATTGAGGCGATGGTGCCGGAATTGGGCGAAGGCATGCGGTTGGCCAGTGATCCGATTGTCGGCCAGGCGATTGCGGCGCTGACCGGGGTCGATGTGGGGACTGTTGCCCGCTCGCTGTCATCGCGTGCCGATGAGGCGATCTGGGGCGAAATCGGGCGGCAGGAAGCAGACATCCGGGCCCATCCGGAGGCCACCAATGATCCGGTGCTGATCGGGGCGCTCAAAGCGCTCTGACTGGTTGACCTGACTGGTTGACTCTGGCCATGCCGGGTCCGATGGTGCGCGCCTGATCGGAGCGTCCTCAAGGTCGCCCGCAAGGCGAGAGGAGACGCCCATGGCCACTGCGCTGCATACCCATTCCGAGGCCGAGCACCTGGTCAGCATGGTCGATCACGATGATCCCTTCGTGCTGGGCCATGCCGATCTCATCGAGAGCCAGCTTGAGGCTATAGGCGAGATTTTCCAGGACCGGCTCGGCAAGATCAAATTGCTCGGCAATCGCGCCGAAGAGGGTGGGATCAGCACGGTGCGATCGCTGCACGATGTCGTGCCGCTGCTTTTCGCGCATACCGCCTACAAGAGCTATCCGGAGAGTTGGCTGCTCGAAGGCAAGTGGGACCGGCTCAGCAAGTGGCTCGACACAGTCTCGACCGAACGCGTCGAACCGATGGACACCAGCCAGGTCCAAGGCCTCGACGACTGGCTGACCATGCTGGAGGAGCGCCAGCATTTCGTCTCCTGTTCCAGCGGCACCACCGGCAAATGCGCGATGATGAATGCGACTCAGGCGGATCTCGATTTTGCCGGCAAGAGCCTGCTGCAGGCGATCCGCTGGGGCGGGCTCGCGCCCAACCATGACCGGCGGATGATCAGCTTGGGTCAGGTCGCTGCCACCCCGCGCAACCGCGCGACCGGCGCGCCAATGGTCCAGGCCTTCAGTCCGCCCGATTTCCCACCCTTCGCGCCGAACGTGCCGCCGATCACGATTGGCGGGATCACCGAGATGGTGGTGCTGCGCAAGCGCATCGCCGAGGGTGTCGCCCAGCCGAGCGAGCTCGAATACTTTGAAGCGCAGGCAAAAGTGCGCGAAGCCTCGATCGAATCGTCGATCGAGCAAGCCGCGCAGGCGCTGATCGCCAACCGCGACTGGCCGCTGCATATCATGGGGCTGTTCGTGCCGCTCTATCAGGTGTCCAAGCGGGTGCGCGAGCTGGGCTTTAGCGGCAAGGATTTTCAGGAGAATACCACCTTCATCAGTGGCGGGTTGAAGCGGGTGGCCCTGCCCGACAACTACAAGGAGTTCGTCTTCGAGACGCTCAACATCAGTCAGGACCGCGCGCTGCAAAGCTATGGTATGCAGGAGCTCAGCACCAATGCGCCGCGTTGTTCGGCCGGGCGCTATCACATGGCGCCGTGGACTGTGCTGATGCTGCTCGACGAGAGCGGCGAGAACCTGATCGAGCCCTGCTTCGACGGCGAAGTGGAAGGCCGCGCCGCCTTCTTCGACATGTCGATGCAAGGCCGCTGGGGCGGGGTGATTTCGGGCGACAAGATCCGCGCGACCTGGGCCAAGTGTGAATGCGGTCGTGCCAGCCCCTCGGTCGCTGATGATATCCAGCGCTTTGCCGACCTTGCCAGTGGTGACAAGATCGCCTGCTCGGGCACGATCGACGCCTATGTGCGCGGGGTCACCTAAAAATGCAATTGGCCTGAAAATGCAATTGGCCTGCAACGATTGACGCGGCGCGCGTCTGGTTATATTCTCAATGGCGATGATGGGTTCGATATTGCGAATTCAATATTCTGAACTCAATAACGGGAGAGTAAGCGATGAGCGAAGCAGACCCACTGTTCGGCAGTGCACTCAAGGAAGACTGGACCTGGGGCCCGATTTTCGACGCCGACGTCCATATCGATCCCCCGCATGACATGTGGAAGGATTATCTGCCCGAATCGCAGAAGGCCAAGGCGCCGGTTATCGAGCACGCCGATGATTGCGACTACATCTGCTTCGAGGGCAATCGCCGCCCGGTGATGATGATCAACAACCAGGCCGGGCGCACCGGCAAGGAGTTCAAGATGGTCGGACGCCTGTCCGATCAGCGCAACACCTATGACCCGGCCAAGCGCCTCGCCGACATGGACCTCGATGGCATCGACCAGGCGATCTGCTTCGGCGGCGGCCCGCTGGGCAGCTTTGACAACGATCTCTATCTCGCCAGCTTCGAGGCCTACAGCCGCTGGGTGATGGACTGGGCGTCCAATGCGCCGCACCGCCTGTTCCCGGTCGGCCATTGTCCGATGCGCGACATCGATGAGACCATCGAACATGTCCACCGGCTCGCCAAGATGGGCTTCAAGATGCTCCAGCTTCCGGCATTCCCGCAGAACCCGGAAGCTTGGCGGACCTCTTCCAGCATCAAGAACATGAAGGACGGTCAGGTCTCTGCGCAGACCGGTGATCCCAAGGGCGCACTGCAATATTCCGATCCGGAGTTTGACCGCTTGTGGAAAGTGCTGTGCGACTATGGCATGGTCATCACCTTCCATCTGGGTGGCCGCGTGCCGCGGTTCGGTCAGAAGGAGTTCTTCCTCGCCGACATGCCGATGAGCAAACTGGCCATGGCGGAACCGATTGGCATCTTCATCCATAACGGCATCTTTGATCGGTTCCCCGATCTGCGTATCGGTAGCATGGAAAGCGGCGTGGGCTGGTTCGCCTGGTTTGCCGAATACAATGATCGCACCTGGGAAAAGCAGCGCTTCTGGACTGAAAGCGTGCTCAAGAACCCGCCAAGCTACTACATGGACCAGAATATCTGGGGCTCGTTCATTCAGGACCGCCCGGGCATTCTGATGCGCGATCTGCCGGGCGGTAAGAACATCATGTGGTCGAGCGACTATCCGCATTCGGAAACGACTTTCCCGAACAGCCACGCCATTATCCGGCGCGATTTCGCCGGTGTGCCTGAGGCAGATATCCGCGACATCATCTGCAATAACGCCAAGCAGTTCCTGCGGATCAGCTGAGGGGCGCAAGCCATCCCGGCTCTACTAATCCCGTCACCCTGAACTTGTTTCAGGGTCCATCAAGTCTCAAACGTGGTGCTATCCGCTAAGGATCAAGCCCCTCGGTTTGCTTGCAAATGCGCGCTCCGTTCGTGCTGATAAATTGACCCTGAAACAAGTTCAGGGTGACGATGGTTGAGTAATTTTGCGTGACAATCGGGAGGATACCTTTTGGCGACCAGTGCTAGCGAAGGGTCAATTCCCTCCACCGCTGCCAGCAGCATCCCGGCTGCGGCCTGGTATGCGCTGTTCATCCTCACTGCCGCCAACGCCCTGAACTATGCCGACCGGCAGATCGTCTCGATCCTGGCCCAGGCGATCAAGGCCGACCTGCACCTCGACGACGCCGATCTCGGCTTTATCCTCGGCACTGCCTTTGCCGTGTTCTATTCAGTCGTCGGCATCGCCATGGGGCGGATTTCCGACATGCTGCCGCGCAAGAAGGTGATGGCTTTCGGCACCGCGCTGTGGTCGACGATGACCGCGCTGGGCGGGGCCTCGACCAATTTTACAATGCTGGGCGCGGCGCGGCTCGGCGTCGGCGTCGGTGAAGCCGTGGCCAACCCTTGCGGTCATTCGCTGGTCGCCGACATCTTTCCGCAGCGCAACCGCGCCGTGGCGCTCAGCCTGCTGATGACCGGTGTGTTCATCGGCCAGGTTGCGGCACTAGTGATCGGCGGCTGGTTCCTCCAGAACTGGAAGGATGTTTGCGCGTCTGTTCCCTATGCGGGAGCCTGCGCAATACCAGGCTGGAAGGCGGCTCTGTTCGCGGTCGGCCTACCCGGCCTGCCAGTGGCGCTGTTGCTGCTCACCCTGCGCGAGCCTGCTCGCGTCCAGAAGGACCGGGGCGGCACCTTTTCTATCCTGTTTACTGAGTTTGCCGCTGCCCTGCCGCCGTTCACCCTGCTGATGATCGGGCGCGAAGGCGGCCAGCGGGCGCTGATCCGCAATCTGATGCTTGCTGCCGCTACCATCGTGGTCGCAGGGGCGCTGATGCATTGGACCGGCGACCGGGCGCAGTGGGCGGCAACTGGCCTCGGTTTCTATGCCATCGTCACCTGGGCACAGGTGCAAAGCTATCGCGACGCGCCGCTCTTCAAACTGACCTTTGGCGATCGCACTTTCCAGACCGCCGTCTCCGCCGCCGCCCTTATGGGTACGATGGGCGGCACGGTCGCGGTCTGGGCCGCGCCTTATGCCATCCGCACTTTCGGCATCGCTCCGGGCAAGCTTGGCGCGATGCTGGCCACGGTCAACATCTGCGGGTCGATCATCGGGGTCGTTTCAGGCGGCTTTCTGACTGACATGTGGAAGCGCCGCGACGCCCGCGCCCCGGTCGGCATCGGCGCCATTGCGGTGCTTGGCATGGTTCCTGCGATCATCTTCATGCTGAATGCGAAAACGCCCGCGCTGTTCTTTACCGGCAGCTTCATCCTCGCCTTGTTCCTGTCGTTCTGGAGCGGTTCGACCGCCGCCATGGTGCAGGATCTGGTGCTGCCCCGCATGCGCGGCGCTGCGGCGGCAGCCTATTCGCTGATCGCGATTGTCGTTGGCTCGGGCTTTGGCCCCTATTGGGCGGGCAAGGTCTCCAAGATGACCGGATCGCTCAATTCCGGGCTGCTCTCTATTCTGGTGCTTGCCCCGGTCTCGCTGCTGCTGCTGTGGCTGACCTCGCGGCGGCTGCCCACTCAAACTCCCGAGGCCCGGCTGGCGATAGCCCGGGCGGCGGGTGAACCAGTCTGACAGGCCAACTTGACAGGAACGTGCACTATGGAAGCCGCCGTACAAGACGTCCTCACTGCTGATGATCCGCTCTATGACGAGCTTTACGACGTCACTAACGAGGCCATGGCGATCGGCAACTGGGTCGATGTCAATTCAATCATGCCGCAGCTTCACAAATTGCGCGCGGTTGCTCCGGTTCACAAAGGCCGGGTGCGCGAACTGCTGGGCTTGCCGCACCACGACCGGCACATCCGGTCGGCAGGGCGGCAGCATTTTACCGCGCTGACCTATGAGGCCTGCGAGGCGGCATTCCGCGATCCGCAGACCTTTTCCAATTCGGTGCAGGGCCATGCCAGCGATCTGGACAAATATTCGATGGGCATCCTCGAAATGGATCCGCCGATGCACCGCGCCTATCGCCGCACCATCCAGCCCAAATTCCTCATGCCCGAGGCGATGGGCTGGTGGCGCAAGCGGACTATCGACAACATCGTCCACCGGCTGATCGAACGTCTGGCCAAGGGGGAGCGCGCCGACCTCAACATCGATTACTGCGCCCGCATCCCGGTCTATACCATCACCACGGCCATCGGCCTCGATGGCGACGACGCGCTGCGCTTCCGCCATGCCTATATGAATTCGACCAGCTCCAGCCGCAATGTGACGATGGAAGATCGCATTGCCAACGGCAGGATCGTCGAGGAAACAGTGCTTGGCCTGATCGCCGCGCGCCGGGCAAAGCCGCAGGATGATCTCGTTTCCTTCCTGCTCAAGACCAGGCTGATGCTGCCCGGCGAAGAGCCGCGTCCGCTGACCGATCGTGAGATCATGGCCCACGTCAAGCTGGTCATGGTCGCGGGCGGCGGCACCAGCTGGCGCCAGATGGGGATCACTCTGTTCGCGCTGTTGACGCATGTCGACCAGTTCGAACAGGTCAAGGAAGACCGCAGCCTGATCGGCGACGCCATTGAGGAAGCGCTGCGCTGGAACCCCACTGCGCCCTATTTCTATCGCATGGTGATGAAGGACACGACTTTCTATGGCATCGACATGCCTGAAGGCTCGGTTCTCGAACTGTGCCTCGGTCCAGCCAACCGCGATCCTTCGCGCTGGTCCAATCCCGACACATTCGACATGCACCGCGAGAAGCTGACCAACATGGCCTTGGGCCTCGGCACTCACCGCTGCCTCGGCATGAATGTCGCGCGGGTCGAGATCGAAACCGGGATCAACGCGCTGCTCGATGCTTTTCCCAATCTGCGGCTGGATCCGGATGCGCCAGCGCCGTTCATTACCGGCGGGCTGGAGCAGCAAGGGCCGTCGGGGCTGCCGGTTTTGCTACGTTAGTCCTGCTTCGCTGCCTGCTCGGGATAGGGGCCCATCAGCATAAACAGCGTCGCGGATAGCAAGCAAACCGGCAGAATGCCCCACAGCGCCGGGACATAGCTATGGGTCAGGTCATAGACCCGGTTGAGGATCACCGGTCCACCCGCGCCTGCCAGTGCAACGAAACCGCCGATCGTGCCAAACATCATTCCAAAACTCTCCGCCTTGAAATAGCGCGAGGTGAGATAGGCCAGAATATCGAGTTCTGCGCCCATCGACAGGCCGAAAATCAGCACTGCCGCCGAGGCTGCGGTTGCCGAGCCCGGTAACTCGATCAGGATCAGGCTGCCGATGATCGGCATGCAGACCACCACTGCAGCGATGAGGCGGCCCGGAAAGCGATCGAGAAGATGGCCAATCGTCAGCCTTCCGGCGATTGCCGAAAAGCCCAGCAACGATGCAATCCCCGCTGCCTCACCGCGTGAGATGCCGTTCGATGACAGGATTGGGACGATTGTCACCGACACCGAAACCACCGCGATTGCGATGCAAAAGCCCGCCATGGCCAGCTGCATGAACCGCCAAGTCAATACGTCGCCGCGAAAACTTGTCAGGAAACTGGGCCGGGAGGCGAGTGGCGCGAGCGGTGTGTCGCGCCGCGCGGAGTCCTGCGCGCTTGTGAAAAAAAGAAGGACCAGCGGCAGGACGACCAGGCCCCAGCAAACTCCGATCCCGACAAAGGCCAGCCGCCAGCCGTAACTCTCGATCAACCAATAGGTCAGCGGCGGCGTAACGATCGAACAGATGCTCGAACCGCACAGCACGAATGCCAGAGCCAACCCGCGCCCGGCAGAAAACAAGCCTGTGATGGCCGAGGTCCAGACCAGCGGCTGAATGATCACGGTTGCTGCGGCCATGACGACCCAAAGCAATCGCCACGACCAGATGTTGGGACCGGTCAGGCTGAACAGTGAAAGCCCCGCCGCGACGGCAATGACCGCGACGATTCCAAGGCGGCGCGGTCCTAGCCGGTCGACGAGGTAGCCGACAAATGGTGCAAAAAGGATAATGGTCACGGCCGAGATCATGTGCGCCGAAGAAATCTCGGTCCGGCTCCAGCCGAACTCCTTCTCCAGCGGTGCGATAAACAGGCCACCGGCAAAGCTAATCACCGCCGCCATGCCCATGCCGGCGCTAGCAGCCAGGACCACTGTCCAGTGCTGCCGCCATTCCTCTATGGCATTCCCTTCAAGCCTTGCCGACAAAGCTTCCCCCCTCTAACAAAATGTTTCTCCGGCGTTGCATATTGTGCTGAACGCCGCTTGTCTCGCACAAAAGGGAGAGTGCCCGTTGTCCTCCGCCAGTCCTGCCGCATTCCGTGCCAACCTCCGCGATCCGCTGGCCATGCAGATGATCGGGCCGGGCAAGGCGTGGGAACTGGAACCGGTCATGGTTCGTGGCCGGGCGCAGCAGGTGTTCAAGGGATTGCCGCGCAATCTGGCGGGGATATTCCGCCGCAGCCTTGCCTTCGCCGACCGGCAGATGATCGTGCATCAGGGCGAAAGCTTCACCTATGCCGAAGGCTTCGCCCGTGCCGCCGCGCTGGGGCGCGCGCTGCGCGTTGATTTCGGCGTGCAGCCCGGGACGAAAGTTGCGGTAATCGCCAGCAACAGCCCGGAATGGATCCTCAGCCTGATCGCAGTGACCTCGATCGGCGGCATTGCTGCGCTGGTTCACAGCCGGGGCGTTGCCGAGGAAATGCTTCTGGCGATCGAACGAGTGGGCTGCTCGGTGGTTATCGCCGATGCAGTGCGCGACGATAGCCTGTCCGCCGCGCGCCCAGATCCCGCCTGGCAGCGCATCGTCATTGGCGAACCCAAATGTCCGCTGCGCACCGGCCGCGATGCTGATTTTGCCGCGCTGACCGCGCCTGTCCCGGGCCTCAAGTTCGAGCCCATTGACATTGACCCTGACGAGGGCGCCGTAATCCTGTTCACCTCGGGCACCACCGGCTTTCCCAAGGGCGCGCTGCTCAGCCACGGGGCGCTTGCCGCCTCGATTGCCGTCGCGACCTTCATGGGCGTGCTCTATGATACACGCTACGAGGAAGAGAGCGGCGAGAAACTGCCTGATCACCAGCGTGCCATGGCGACGCCAGCAGTAATCCTCGGGCCGATGTTCCACCTTGGGGGCATCATGCCCAGTCTTCGCGCGCTAAGCCTTGGTACCACCTTGCACATCATGGGCAAATGGAACGCGGAGATTGCCTTCGACATGATCGAACAGATCGGCATGACCCGGCTCAATTTTGTTCCTGCCATGCTGTTCGACATGTTCGCGAGCCCGCGCGCCACGCCCGAACTGCTTGCCCAGGTGCGCTATATGGCCAATGGCGCCGCGCCGCTCGATCTTGCCCTGGTCGAACAGATCAAGGCCCGCATGCCGCACTGTCAGCTCTCCAACGGCTATGGCCAGACCGAGGGCACGGCCTGGACCTGCGGGATCAGTGGCAATGTCTATCTCGAACACCCCGCCGCCTGCGGCTGGGCCGCGCCATCGGTGCAGGTGCAGTTGCGCCGCGACGACGGCAGTGAGCCGGCGATCGGAGAGCCGGGCGAGCTCTGGTATTCCAGCCCGATGATGATGAACGAATATGTCGGCGATCCCAAAGCGACTGCCGAAACCCTCGTCGATGGCTGGCTCGCCTCGGGCGACATTGCCACGGTCGATGAACGCGGCATTTTCACCATTGTTGACCGCAAGAAGAACATGGTCATTTCGGGCGGCGAGAACATCTATTGCGCTGAGGTCGAGCGGGTGCTGGCGACATATCCCGGCGTGCGAGAGGCCATCGCCTATGGCCTGCCCGATCCCCGCATGGGCGAGAAGCTGGCTGCGACTCTGGTCGTTGCGCCCGAAGCCGATGTCAGCGATGAAGGCATAAAGGCCCATTGCCGCGAGCACCTGGCGATATACAAGGTTCCAAGGGAAGTGGCTCTGATCACCGAGCCCCTGCCGCGCACTGCGTCGGGCAAGGTTGATCGCGGCACATTTCTGAAAAGCATAAGAGGAGAGGGACGATGAGCCAAATTCAGTTCGACGAAGAGTTCGATTTCATTTCGGTCGGCAGCGGCGGCGGCTCGATGGTTTCGGCGTTGGTCATGCGGGCGATGGACAAGAGCGTTGTCGTGCTCGAAAAAATGCCGCGCATCGGCGGTACCACGTCCCGCTCGGGCGGGGTTATGTGGATCCCCAACAATCCCTTCATGAAAGCGGAGGGGGTCGATGACAGTTACGAAAAATCGATGACCTACATGGAGGCGACAGCCGGGCAGTCCGTGGATGCCCCGGGCACCACCAAGGAACGCCGCAGCGCTTATGTCACCGAAGGCCCTCGCATGGTCGAATTCCTCGTCAAGAACGGCATCAAGCTGCAGCGCGTCGCTTCGTGGCCCGACTATTACGATGATCGCCCCGGTGGCTCTGTCCCCGGCCGCACGATCATCGCCGATCTGTTCGACACCAACGAGCTCGGCGAATGGCGCGAGCGGCTCGAGCCCAATTTCATGGTGATCCCGGCCTATCATTCCGAAGGCTTCAAGATCGGCCTGATGAAGAGCTCGATCCAGGGGCGGCTGGCGATGCTGAAGGTCGGCATGCGCATCGTCATGGCCAAGCTCACCGGCAAGCGCTGGACCACGGCGGGCGGCGCGCTGCAGGGGCGGATGCTGCAGGCGAGCCTCAAGGCCGGGGTGGATATGCGCGTCAACAGCGGCGTCACCAGCTTCATTCAGGACGACACGGGCACGGTCAAAGGCGTGGTCACAACGAAGGACGGCAAGCCCTGGCGGATCGTCGCGCGGCTTGGCGTTCTGGTTAATGCCGGCGGCTTTTCGCACAATCAGGAAATGCGCGAGAAGTATCAGCCGGGCACTTCGGCCAAATGGACTGCAACCCCGCCGGGCAACACCGGCGAAATGATCCTCGAGATGGAAAAACTGGGCGCCCAGCTCGCCCAGATGAATGAGATGGTCGGCAACCAGATGTCGATCCCACCCGGCAGCGAAAACCAGGGCGACGGCGTCAACCTGAGCGCAGTCGGCGGGCAGATGAACATCACCAAGCCGCACTCGATTATCGTCGATCAATCGGGCGTCCGCTACATGAACGAGTCTGGCTCCTACATGGAATTCTGCCAGAACATGATCGCGCGCAACCAGACCGTGCCTGCGATCCCGAGCTGGTGGATCGTCGACGAGAAGTACATGCAGAAATACATGTACACCGGCACCATGCCCGGCTCGAAGAAGCCGCAGGAATGGTATGACGCGGGCTTCCTCAAGCGCGCCGACACCCTTGAAGGTCTCGCCGCCCAGATCGACATAGATCCTGCCGTGATGAAGGCGACAGTCGAACGCTTCAACGCCGATGCCAAGGCCGGCAAGGATAGCCTCTTCGGCCGCGGCAACCGCGCTTATGACAACTGGCTCGGCGACTTCTACCGCGAGGATGGCAGCCACACCCTCGGCCCCATTGAGCAAGGCCCGTTCTATGCCGCGCCGATGGTGCCCGGCGACGTTGGCACCTATGGCGGCGTGGTCACCGATGTGAACGCCCGCGTGCTGCGCGCCGATGGCTCGGTTATCGACGGGCTCTATGCCACCGGCATCAGCACCGCTTCGGTGATGGGGCGGATTTACCCTGGCGCGGGATCGAGCGTCGGGCCTTCTTTTGTCTTCGGCTATGTCGCTGCCAAGCATGCGTCGGGCGCCGGAAACTCGCTTTAAGGATTTGCCCAATGCTTGACCTCACTCCCCTGACCGACAGCACCCCGCTGATCGGCGACGCCATGGACCTTCGCCAGCGCTTTGAAGAGGACGGCGTGCTCTATCTGCGCGGCGTCATCGACCCTGAACTGATGGCCTGGGCCCAGGAAAAATACCGCGAGGCGCTGGCCAATGAAGGCCTGATCGATCCCGCGGTCGAGGCGCCCAAATGGACCGGCAAGACCACCGAGACATGGCGCCCCTGCGATGCCATCGGCACCACTGTCTGGCACGAAGTCGTCAAGCAGCCCGGCCTCAACGCCATCCTCCGCGATGTTTTCGACTCCGATCCGGTGTGGACGCCGATTGCCGCGCATCGCTCGGGCCTGCCCACCGGGCCGCTCAAGGAGGATCAGGATGTGTTCGCCGGCCGCCATCAGGATGGCTTCTACAACGAAGGCATGCTGTTCACGATCTGCTGGATGCCGGTCCGCGATGTGGCCATGGATCGCGGCAGCTTCGCCGTCGCGCCGGGCACCCACAAGCGCGGCAGCCTGCATGATACCTCCGTCAAGGGCATGGCCATCCCGCGCGACGCCATCCCCGATTCTGCTTGGCGCTCGGCCAATTTCAGGGTCGGCGACGTGCTGATTTTCAACTACCTCACCGCACACACCGGCCTGCCTAATCCATCGGACGAAATCCGCATGTCGCTCGATGTGCGCGCCATCCCCTCCTGGGCGCCGCAACCGGTGATCGGCGCGGTGGAAGGGGTTGATGGCAGCGACGTGACCATCCGCACCAAGGAGGATGAACTGGTCACCGTCCATCTCACCAAGGATACCCTGATCCGCGACATGAACCCCTGGCCGCGCATCCCGCTGAGCGAAGTCGAGAAGATCGCCTATCCCGGCGCCCATGTCATGGCCATGGCGCGGACGGACCGGACAGTGACAGTGTTGCGGCGCAATTTTTACTGAAATAGTGCGGCTTTGCCGCGCAAAGTGCAGGCTCTGTGCGGCGAAAGTTGATGGGTAGTGGGGGCAAGCCTGCATGTCCGCGCCGCTGCTGCGTGGAAGTGTGGCCATCAAGCTATTGATTCTGCGTCGATAACAAGAATTCACAATATGGAACCTTACGAAGTTTAGGCCAAGGCGCCGTCGCCATAATGATTTGGCGAAAGTTCCGAGGCCCAGATGCAGCAAAACCCGCGCCTTGGGGGGCACGGGTTCGGACGTGGCGTTCACGGGATCAAAGCATGTCCAGAGCTTGTCGAAGGGAGCGCGGGGCCGGTGACGGGCCTTGGTGGCGGGACTTTGGCATGGATGGGGGGATGTAGGAAAGGTTGGCGCTTCGAGGTTATTCAGCGCGCCATCGTATTTCCTACATAATTCCCGTCACTGCGATCCAAAGCCAAGGCTTGAGCATCATAGTAACCATAACGGTTAAAAATAGCTTTCCTACAGTGTCATGCTTGATATAGACAAATCGACATGATGGCGAATCGCATCGAGCGGTAACCTGTCATCAGAGCGCAAATACCCCTGAACTTGTCTTTGATTGCCGGTTATTGCGACTGGTGCCGTATCCTCATCTAAACCATAAGTCCTGAGTTTGCTCTGAATTTGCCAATTGGCCCTAGCCGTTTATGCGGGAAAGATTGGCAAAGCAGTTTTTAAGCCCATATTGCTAGTTACATGGGGCCTCAAGATCAAATCTGCGCGGCAACGCCAGACCTTACTGCAAAGCAGCATGAGGCTGTCAACCTTTTGATTCAACACAAGACCTCGAAGAAAATATCCCGCATTCTGGGAATTTCCCCGCATACAGTCGATCAGCGAATCGAGACCGCCAAGAAAAAGTTTGGCGCAACCACGCGAGGGCAACTCGCGCAGGCCTATCTGGCTGCCTACCCGATGGGTGAACGACTGACATATCAAAATTCCCATATCGCCGAGCAGGCGCTTGTAGGGGAAACCTCTGCTCTGGACGAACCTGAGCCACTCCAAACGATGTTAGATCCAAATTGGTCCGGACGATACGAGCCAATCTGGCATCCGAAGAGCTATCAGGTAGTTCATGAGATGTTCTTCGGGCCTATGGGCACGATTTACCGTCTTGCAGCGATCGCCATCCTGGCAGTCCTGCTGGTGGTGGCCGTGCTGGGCGGGATTTCCATCTTCGTTACGATGACGGAGGTCCTTAGCAAATAGGTTTGGCGAGTATCTCCTGGTTCAACCCCAATCCGGCCATGCCGTAAGGAGAAACTTGAATGACTATGACAACCTCTGCCGCAAGTGCCCGTCTGGCACGCGAGCTCACCGATGCAGAAACCGCGCTCAATGAAGCGCTGATCAGGCAGTCGCAGCTGTTCACTTCAATGATTGTCGCCCGGCGGGATGTCGAGGTCGACCAATTCACCGGCCAAGATGTTCTGATGCGGCTAAACAAGGCGCAGCAGGAATTGCTGTCCTCGGGCGGCGGCCTTGCACGAGTGCACGGGCGACTGCTCGACATCGGGCGTGAGGTTGGCGTCCTGAGCGAAGATTGCCCAACTCATGGACAGTTGCTTGCAGACGAGTCGCTGGCCGCTTGACTTCGCCAAACAGGGGGCCTTGAACTTCTGAATGCGTTTCTGGTTGACCGAAGCAGCACTGCTGCTGCTGCTGCTTGTCCTCGCCTTACGGCGAGGCGGTCAGCCTGAGAAATGGATCGCCAGCACCATCACTCTGTTATTCTTCCTGGGCGCAATGCTTATTGTCGCCAGAGGACCAGCAGAATTTTGGGCGTTCGACCCCCTGCTTTTCGTAATCGACGCCGGCATTTTTGGCGTCGAATTGTGGGTTGCTCTCCGAGCAAACAGGTGGTGGCCACTATGCGCAACAGCCTTGCAGCTGATCGTTCTGATCGGTCATATCGCAAAAGCACTACAGATCAGGGGATTGCCCGAAGTCTATTGGGGCATGACCACTCTGCCGCTCTATCTTCAGCTCGGAGTATTGCTTGTCGGGATATACGCCCACTCAAACAGAGTGGCTGCCCGTGGGCCATATCCGGACTGGCGACTGGACTGAAGAAACTCCCTGATTTTGCAGTCGGCGGAGCACTTCAATGAGTGTTTCCTCGCCCGAAATCGTCGAGCAATTGCAGAATCTTTCCCGGCAATTGTCGGACTTGCTGAGTACCTTGAAGGTCGAGCAGTCCGAACCTGGTCTTCCGGAACCTGCTAGCCCAAGCGCATTCCGGTTTTCCGGAAAGCCTGACACCAGCATTGACCGGCTCATGCGCGCCACGCGACCATCGCTTCCCGACCCCCGACTGGTGCGAAGAATGATCCGGCATAGGCAGCTCAGGGCGCGATTTTTCGACAGTGAGCTGTTTGCCGATCCAGCCTGGGACATGCTGCTGGATCTGACCGCAGCACGCGCTGAGCACACGCGTGTTTCGGTTACTTCGCTTTGCATTGCCTCACAGGTTCCGCCGACAACAGCCCTGCGATGGATTAGCCAGATGACCGAAGCAGGCATGCTTGAGCGCGTCGAAGACGATCTGGATCGTCGGCGCGCCTTCGTCGCACTCACTGACTCAACCGCGGATGCAATGGCCAGATACTTTCAGGAGATCGGCAGGGACGCAATCAGTCTGGTTTGAGCGAGTTTGGTGGACTGCTTGATTGCGCGCAGCCAGAGCTGTGGTGCCGAGTGCAATAAGCCCCATTATTCCCCAACCTCACCCCACCTTCAGCCGTTTCCGCAGCGTTTCCTCATCCTGCATCGTGGTCCCGCGCATCTGGCCGATGCGGACGCCGGTGCAGGCCATCTTGAGCTGGGTGAAATCCTCGTACCATTCGATGTCCGCCGCGCTCTTGCCGCAGACCTGTTCCCACAGCGCGATGGTTTCCTCGCGGCTTCCCATGCCTTCGAGCTCCGCGCCGTGGGCTGCGGTCTTGCCGTGCATGGTTTCGGAGAGCACCAGGAACCAGGCGAGGTCGTGCAGCGCGCCGCCGAGTGATGGCTGTTCCCAGTCCATCACGCAAACGACATTGAACTTGTCGTCGAACATCATGTTGCCGATGCGGGCATCGCCCCAGACGATACCTTCGGGCTGGTTGGCCGGCCACAGTGATTTGAGGCGATCTAGCGCGGCTTGCAGCACCGGCTGCGGGCCTGCTTCCTGCACCCAGGCGACGAAGCGCTCATACTTGTCCCATTCCTGCGCCAGACCTTCGCGGGCATTCGCGGGGCCTTCGAGGAAGCGGGCATCGCTGACCGGCACCAGCTGCAGCGCGGCGAGCTGGCGCACGGCGCCCTCCCACAGCTTGCGGCGCTGCTGGGGCGTGGCTTCGGACATCCAGCCGGTCTGGGCATAGGGCGGATAGGAGACCGGCACCCGGCCGCGCATCTTTTCCATGACGAAGAAGGGGTTGCCGAGCACCGTTGCATCCGGCTCCAGCCACAGCACCCGGGCGACGCGGACATAGTTGCCATCATGCAGCAGCTTCATCAGCTGGTATTGCTCTTCGAACAGGTTGTCGGGGAAGACAGTGAAGCTCTTCGGCTTGATCCGCACGACCATGCCTTGCGAGCGCTGCTTGCCGAGTTCCTGCCAGTGGGCATCGAACAGCACGGTTTCATGGCTCATCCCGGCGCCGCGCGGATAGTCGAGATTGTCGATGCGGATGTCTGCCGCCTCGGGCATCTGCTGCGACAGCCATGCGGCGAGCGTGCCGGCGAGCTCGTCCAGGTCGCGGGTGTTTGGGGCTACGATCTGATCGGACAAGCTGATTCTCCCGGGCGCTATAATTCGTTATTTCGAATTGTAATTCACATAAAGATTAGGCGAGCGACAGAGCTGCGTCAAGCAGTGGCAGCGCCATTCAGGCCGCGTCCGGCGACAAAGCCGGAAATGCGCTCGCAGGCGGCATGCAGGGTCTTGCCGGCCTCCAGCGCCTGGGCCCCGGTCATCGCGGTGTGGAATCCGGCCATGACCAGGGTGAACACGACCTTGCCCTTGGCATCGAACACCGGTGCCATCAGCGCAGCGACCGGATAGGCGCTGGCGGGATCGATCGCGGCGACGGGCACGACCGGCAATTCGTCGGTGTCGGCGCTGGAAAGCAATTCGTCATTGGGCTCGCCGAAGACGACGCCGGGGTTGCGCACCAGCACGGTGAAGCCATGCTCGCGGGCGAATTCCATGCTGTCGAACATCAGCTGGGTCTTGTCGGGCGAGGGGGGCGGTTCGGCGCGGGCGAGCCAGGCCTCGGCATCACTTTGCGACCATGCGTAATAGATTACCGCCTGCGCCGAGCGCAGCTTCATCTTGATGCCCAGCGGCACCGGATAGGCGACATGGCTGGCCGAAGCCGCACGGTCGCGCAATTGCATCATGTCGCCCTCGAGGAAATAGGCGCCGCAGACCACGTCATACATGTCGGCAAGGGCGCGCATCTCGGGCTTGGCGACCTGCAGCGGCGAATAGTGGTCCGCCGCAGTGCGCCCGATTGCTGTCAGGGCTGGCCCGAGCACATAGGTCTTGTCGCTGGTGCGATAGAGATAGCCGACTTCGACGAGGCCAGTGAGCAAGGCATGGCAGGTCGCGCGGCTGAGCTTGAGCGCGCGGACGAGATCGGTCAGCGCAAAGGCCTGGCCCGGATGATCGGCAATGAAGTTGAGAATGGCAGCAACGCGCCAGACCCCGGGAGATGAACGCGACATGGACCCCGTTTCGCTATTTCGAATTAGCCGGGGTTAGGGCCACGGGGCGGGGGCGTCAAGTGGGGGCGCTGGAGGGCCTCACAGGATATTGAGCTCGCGCAGCTCCGCAATCCGCTCAGCGCTGTAACCCAGCAGGCCTTGCAGCACTTCGTCGGTATGTTCGCCGAGCAGCGGCGGGGCCATGCGGATAGTCGCGGGGCTGGCCGACATCTGCGCGAGCGGGCTGGCGATGAGGTCGACCGATCCGGCCTCGGCGTGGGGATGCGGGGTGGTGGCGCGCAGCTGGCGGAACTTGACCTGCTCCTCCTCCCAGACTTCGGGGAGGGTGTTATACTTGGCGGCCGGGATGCCGGCTTCCTCGAACATGTCGAGCAACTGGCTGACAGTGAAGCCCCGGCTCCACGTGTCGATGATCGCGATCAGCTCGGCCTGGCCGCTGCGGGCGCGCTTGAAGTTGGAATCGAAGCGCGGGTCGGTGTTGAGTTCGGGCTGGCCCATCAGCACAGTGAGGCGGCGATAGTGCTCGTCGGTGCCCGCAGTCAGATAGACGATGCCGTCGCTGCAGTTGAGCAGATCGGCCGGGCCGCCGCCATTGCCGCCATTGCCGAGGCGCGGCGGGGGAAAGCCGCTGATCAGGTAGTCCTGCATGATGTGGCTGATCATCGCGACCGAGGTATCGAGCAGGGCGATGTCGATGAACTGGCCGAGGCCCGAATTGGCGCGGTGCATCAGCGCGGCCATGATGGCGAGCGCGGTGTTGTGGCCGGTGACGAAATCGACGAGGCTGGGCCCGGCCTTCAGCGGCCCGGCGCCGGGCAAGCCATCGGGAATGCCAGTGACGGCCATCATTCCACCGGTCGCCTGAAACAGCCCGTCATAGCCGGGCTTGGCGGCCATCGGCCCGGTCTGGCCATAGCCCGTCACCGAGCAATAGATCAGGCGCGGGTTGATGGCCTTGAGGCTTTCATAGTCCAGCCCGAAACGTGCGAGATCGCCGACCTTGTAGTTCTCGATCAGCACGTCGGCATCCTTGACCAGCGCGCGGATGATTTCCTGGCCTTCGGGCTTGGAATGGTTGACCGTGATTGAGCGCTTGTTGCGGTTGGAAACAGTGAAGAAGCTGCTCTGCTTCGTATCCAGCCCGTTCTTGCCCTTGACCCAGGCCGTGCCATAGCCGCGCCCGTCGTCGCCCACGCCGGGGCGTTCGATCTTGATGACATCGGCGCCAAGATCGCCAAGGATCTGCGCGCCGACGGGTGCGGCGAAAACGCGGCTCATGTCGATCACGCGGATGCCCTGAAGGGCGCTGGGGGTCTGGGTCATGGGTCGGTCCTCTGGCGCATGGGCGGAATCGGCGCTCCGCCTTGCGGGCTGTCCCTAGCGGCCTCAAGCGCACGGGGGCAAGAGGGCTTGGCCGTTACCGCATACGCCAACGCCGGAACCGGTCGAAACCGGCCCCGGCGCAGCAGGCATCGGCCTTGCGGCCTTTCGCATCAATCGAAGTGGAACAGCCTCCCGGCTATCCCGCCGACAATCTCTCGCATATCCGCATCGGGGATGCCTTCGAAGTCGCTGGCGATCCAGTCGCGCGAATGCGGATAGGTTGTTTCGGAATGCGGGAAGTCCGATGACCACATGATGTTCTTGCCGCCCGGCATGTGGCGCATCTCGATGCCGATGCGATCGCGGAGGAACGAGCCCCAGATGTTCTGGTCCATGTAATGGCTCGGCGGATGCGGGTTCTTGTTGCCGACCCAGTGGCGGTGCTTGCCCCAACTATGGTCCATATATTGCGCGGCGAAAGCCATCCAGCCCACACCGCTTTCGATCATCGCCCACTTGAGCTTGGGGAAGCGTTCGAACAGGCCGCCATAGATCGCCACGCAGACCGGCTCGGCCATGGATATCTTGCTCATCAGATGATCGGGCAGAAAGTGATCGTTCTCGCCGAAGCGGGTGATGCGGCCACCGAGATGCATGGTCACGGTGATGTCGAGATCGCTGACCTCGGCCCAGAACGGTTCGAATTCCGGCTGCCAGTAGGCACGCTTGGAGCTCGGATCGCCGGTCAGCGCGGCGACCTGCGAATCGGCCATGTTCTTGATGCCGGCCGAGGTGGAGCTCAGGTCCGCCGCCTGCGGATAGGCGGGCAGGTTGATCGAGCGGAAGCCCTGCTTGGCAATCTCGCGCAGGAAACCAATCGACTCCTGGACATCGCGCATCGGCAGATAAGCGACGCCGCGGAACCGGTCCGGCGCTTCGGCGCAGAAATCGGCGAGCCAGCGGTTATAAGCGCGGTAGCTCTCGATCAGCAGCTCGCTATTGCGCGTCGGCAGCGGCCCGCCGCCGAACAGCACGGCGCAATCGATATTGTCGTCGTCCATGTCGCTGAGGCGCTTGGAGGCGGACATGGCGCTGCGCAGATCGGCGAGTTTGCCCTTCTGCTTGAAATTGATTTCTTCCTTGCCGGCCAGGAACGACAGCATGTTCAGCGGGCGCTTGCCGCCTTCGAACACGACCCAGTCATGCTCGTCGCCTTCCTCGATTGTCGGGGCAAGTTCACGCAAATGCGCGGGCAGGTATTCCTGCCAGAAGGTATGCGGCGGATCGACATGCTGATCCGCGTCGACGATACGGTAACGGCTTTCGTTTGTGGAATGGGCCTTTGCGGACTGGCCTTCTTTTCTCACCAATTCCTTGACTGTCATTTCAGCACTCCTCTCACAGTGGGCTGGTGGAGGGATGGTGCACGTTTTGGCGGGGGATGGCGAGTGCTTTTTGAGGAGCTATTCTGACAATTTCTCTGTGGCACGAAAGTTTGCTGCAATACATGTCGAGCATAGCAGAATGGGCTGGAAATCAAGTCGCGTACGCATCGTCTTGTGTACCATAGTTGACAATGGTTGTGATCTATAATACACATCTGCTGTGAAGACGGTCATCCGCACCGATCAGTTTGCCGCATGGCTTAAAGGCCTGCGGGATCGTGCTGCTGTTGCGCGCATTGCCATCCGGATTGACCGGCTCGCCTTGGGCAATCCCGGCCACTGTCGCAATCTGACCGGCGGTGTGCGCGAGATGAAAATCGATTATGGTCCGGGCTACCGGGTCTATTTCACCGAGCGGGCGGGCGAGATTGTTATCCTCCTGTGCGGCGGTGACAAGAAGAGCCAGAATGCCGATATTGCCGCAGCAATTCGCATGGTTTCCGAACTGGAGTGATGCTTATGACTATCGCAACCAAGCCCTGGGACGCAGCTGAATTCCTCGCGACCGGCGACGACATCCGCCACTACCTTGAGGCGGCTTTTGAAGAGGCTGATCCGGCGCTGATCCGCCATGCCTTCAACACCGTAGCCCGCGCGCGCGGCATGACTGCGCTGGCCCGAGAGAGCGGAATTTCACGCGAGGCGCTTTACAAGGCGTTTGGCGAGAACGGGAATCCGACGCTGGATACGTTGCTCAAGGTGACGCGGGCTCTGGGGGTGAGGTTGGCGGTGGCGGCGTGAATGTTCATGTGATCGTTGCAGGCTTATTTACCATCCGGCGGAATGCCGAGCGCGTCGGAAAGGCTGGCATTGGTGTCAGCAAGGCCCGTCCAGTGATGAACGAACCAGTCGTTTTGTCCACCGTCGGCGGCATGTATTCCAATACGAGCGACAACGAGCAGGCACCAATGCAATGTCTCACGGCAGAAGTCGCGATCTTCAAACAGCAGCTGCAGGTTCTCCACCAACCCATCTAGGGTCAGGACTCATTGATCACAACCAGAAGATGACGGTAGCGGCGATTGCGATGGCGGACATGAAGGTGTGGGCGCAGCGATCATATCGGGTGTGAATGCGCCGCCAGTCCTTGATTTTGGCGAACAGGTTTTCGATCAAGTG
>CANJCQ010000006.1 GCA_947473355.1 Sphingomonadaceae bacterium
ACCGCCTCAATGCAGGGCCGTCAAAATCATCACGCAAGCCAATCGCTGAACCCATGATCGCGCCCTCCAAAGCACAACCTCATAGATTCAGACTTTCAGCCGACAGGGAATCCCCCCATGTGAGTCACCCACAGCGCAGTTTGGTATAATCCCACCAAACCACTTGCTGCACGCCCTGCCGGAGCGCATGGCGCTGGCGATGATTCCCCGCTCTCCCCTCGACGATCCGGATACGGCCGCCCAAGCCTGGGCCCGCTACAAGCGGCTGATGCGTTTCATGATGGTGATCACGCTGCTGATGGTCGGCGCGTCATTTATCGCGCTCTATCGCGAGAACGGTCTATCTTCCGCCCACATCTATGTCGCAACCGCGCTCATGGTCGGCTTTGCCATGTTGCTGATGTCTGCGTTGATGGGGCTGGTGTTCCTCTCCAGCAGCACCGGTCATGATGAGGCGATCAGCGATCCGACTTCACCCGACGAAGACGATTAGCTTGGCCCACCGAGCCTGAATTCCTCGACTGGCACGCCGCCGACGAGATGTTCCTGAATGATCCGTTCCAGCGCGGCCTCGTTGCAACTGTGATACCAGACCCCATCAGGCCAGACCACAGCCACCGGACCTGCGGCACAGACCTTCAGGCAATCGGCCTTGGTGCGGGCAATGCCACCATCGCGATCAAGCCCCAGTTCGCGCAGTCGCCGCTTGAGGAACTGCCACGAGGCGAGGCCCTGGCTGCGCGGACAGCATTTGGCCTTGGCGGCTTCGGCGCACAGGAAGATGTGCCGCTTTGTGTGCGCATAGCCTTCCTCGCCGAAATTGGCGCGGGCGGCGGAAAGGCGCGGGCTATCTTCGGTCATGATGACATGGTTCCGGGCGCCATCAACCAGGCTTGGGCTTTTTCCCGGTCGTCGGCGGGAATTGCGAAAGGCTTGCCGCCTTTCATGCAGACCAGCGTCACCCGCGCGAAAGTGATTACATCGCTACCCTGCATGACCAGCTGATAAAGATCATAGCTTGTGGTGCCGATCCGTGCGGCGCCGACATGCATGTCGAGCGGATCGGGATGATGGCTTTCGCCGAGATATTCGATTGCGGCGCTGACCACCATCGCGGTCATTTCGCCCGATACGCCGCCAAACTGGCTGGCGCGGTGAAAACGCACCCGGCCCTCTTCGAGCAGACTGGCCATGACGCCGTTGTTGATGTGCAGGTTGCTGTCGAGATCGCGGTAGCGCGTCTCGATTGAACAGGTGAACGGGTAACGCGCAGGATCAAGCAGCGCAGGATCGGGTTTGGCCATCCGATATGGCTAGATCGCCAGCGCTGTCACGTCCATCCCTGCCGGCAATTAGCCGCGCTTGCCGACGATCCGGGCGACTTCGGCAGCGACCAGACGCTCGACTATGGCCGGAAGGTTTTGCTCCAGCCACTCGGCCAGCGCCGGGCGCAGCAGTTCGCGGGTCAGGCCTTCAAGCGAGGTTTCGCCGCTCCGCACAATCTGCGGCCGCGCGCCCGGCTCGGCAAGCAAGGCCAGCGCCGCCAGCGAATCCTGCATCGACATGCGAGCATCGTCGGACACTAGCGGTGCTTCCGGCTCCAGTTCGGCCAAGGTTTCAGGCTCGGCATCGAAAAATTCGGTGAGCTCGGATTCGGCGGCGAGATCGAGCACTTCCTCTTCCTCCAGCACTTCGGCCTCGATCTGCTCAGGCCTGCCGATTTTCTCGCGCCGCTGGCGTTCTTCGGCGGCCTCGGCACGGTTGTCGCGGGCGATGACCTGTTTGATCGATTCGAGGATTTCCTCGACCGAAGGTTCACTTTCCTGACGCATAAAAATCCCCTGGCAGAGCCAAATTACTTGCCCTGAATTGACCCATTCTGGGCTGGTATGTCAACTGTTCGCGTGGCTTTGGCAGTCGGTGGCGGGTCGCTCGACCAGTCTGACCAGCTGCGGCGAACCCGCGCATAATTGGTCTGCGGGTCATAGAGCACCCCGCCATCAAGCCCGAGATCGCGCGCTTCGGCCTTGCCCATCGCGGCCAGCAGCGAGAAACCGGCGACGTAAGCGTTGCGACGTGCGGTGACCAGGCGGGTGCGCGCCTGCAGCAATTCCTGCTCGGCATTGAGAATATCGAGGATCGTGCGGTTGCCCACGCTGTTTTCGGCGCGCACGCCTTCGAGGCTGAGCGTTGCGGCGTCCACTGCAGTCTGGCTCGAGCCGATGATCTCGCCCGCCGCCTGCCACGAGGCAAACGAAGTGCGCACCTGGGCGATGACCGCGCGCTCGGCGGCAATTTCCTGCTCCATGGCGGCATTCTCGCGTGCCTGGGCCTGACGGCGCTGGGCTGCGGGCAGTCCGCCCTGGAATATCGGTATCGTGGCGCGAATTCCGGCCTGGGCAGTGGTCTGGCGCTGGCTGAAGGCCCCAGCCGCCCCGGAACTGCCGCCGAGCGTCCCCAGATAATCGGTGTAGTCAGCGCCGGTGAAGACAGAGACTTTCGGCAGCCGGGCCGCACCGGCTGTGCGTACGTCATAGCCTGAGGCCTTGCTGCGGGTTCGCGCCGCGATCAGATCGGGGTTGCTGTCGAGCGCGATCTGCACAGCCTCTTCAGGCGCCCCCGGCAGGCCGGGCAGCGGCGGCGGCGGTTCCAGATCGACCGGGGCCTTGCCGACCACCTGGACATAACGCTCGCGGCTGCCGATCAGATTGGACTGGGCCGTGCGCAAGTCGCTCTTGGCAGTGGCCAGCCGCGATTGCGACTGGGCGACATCAGTGCGGGTGAGATCGCCGATGGTGAAGCGGTCAGTGGTCGCCTGCACATTGACGCTGAGCACCTCCACATTGCTGCGGTTGAGGCCAACCACGGCTTCACCCAGGATCACGTCCATATAGGCCGCCACCACCTGGCTGAACAGGCCCGACTCCGAGCCGCGCAGATCGGCTTGCCCTGCTTCGACCCGGGTTTCAGCCGCGAGGAGTGAATTGCGCACAGCGCCGCCCGAATAGATCGGGACTGAAAGATTGGCCTGGGCGTCGAAATTGCGATCTGGCGAGGTGAAGTTGTTGGCGCTCTTCTTGAGGAATTCGGTGTAGCTGACCACGCCGCTCAGCGAGGGCAGGCCGGCTGCCCGGGCGATCGGCACGGTCTCGTCGGTCGCGCGCTGGCTGGCGCGGGCGGCGTCGAGCGTTGGATTGGTCTGATAGGCCTGCAGCAATGCATCGCGCATGTCGTCGGCCAGGGCAGGCGCAGCGGCGGTGCATATCCCGGCGAGCAGGAGCAAGTGTCGCGCGAATCGCGCCATAGCTAGAAGCTCCAGCGCTTCGGAGCGGCGAATTGGGGCAGAATGGGAATACCGAGATCGGCCAGCGGAATCAGAGCCACCGTTCCGCCAGCCTTGCGCCCGGCGGCCAGCCGGGTGACGCCGCGCTCAACCAGTCCAGTGACCACTCGGCCGTTGTCAGCCAGCCGGGCCGCAACCCAGTCCGGCAGTTGTTCGATCGCTCCATCGATAATGATCAGCGTGTAGCTGGCTTTGCCAGCGACTGGGCCTTTGGAAGCCGCATCCGGCCCGACACAATCGAGGGCGCCGACCAGCGGGCGCAGCAAAGCCGCAAGATAGCCATGTCCGTCGCCGACCAGCAGCGCATTGTCGCTCGCCATTGGCGCAGCCTCGGTCAGCATTTTGCCGTGAACCAGTGGTGCCGCGAGGAAGCGGCCTTGGCCCAGCGCCACGGTGCGGTCGGTATAGGCCGCCGCTTTTGCCTGTTCGGGCACGAAGTCCTCGCGCGGCACGCGGGACATGGCGGCGAGCACCCAGGGCTCGTTGACTCCGCTGGTGCGCAGCTGGCTGTCGATCATCGCCCGGCGGGCCTCAACTGAGGCAGCGGCGGGCTGCTGTCCGGTCATGGTCATTCGCAAATCCTTTGTGGGCAAGCCTATTGCATTGGCTGCGCTGCCCCGCAATTGCCAATTGTGTCGGAAGATGTCGCAGCGTTCAGCGAAAGCGCCTTTGACCTTGGCCTGCGCCGGTGCTTATGGGAGCAAGAACCCGGTGAAGAAGGAGCGAATAATATGGCCGATATGGTGACCATCCGCGAGCTCGACCTGATCGAAAGCGTGGCCGATGCGCTGCAATTCATCAGCTTCTATCATCCGATGGACTATATCCGTGCGCTGGGCGAGGCCTACAAGGCCGAACAGGGCCCGGCTGCCAAGGATGCCATCGCCCAGATCCTGACCAACAGCCGGATGTGCGCCGAAGGCCACCGCCCGATCTGCCAGGACACCGGCATCGTGAATGTCTTCATCGAATGGGGCCAGGATTGCCGGCTTGAATCCGCCAAGAGCCTGCAAGAGGTCGTCGATGAAGGTGTGCGCCGGGGCTACCTTAACCCGCAGAACAAGCTGCGCGCCTCGATCCTCGCCGATCCGGCCTTCACCCGCCGCAACACCCGCGACAACACTCCCTGCGTGCTCAATGTCACTATGGTGCCTGGAACCAAGGTGTCGGTCGATGTCGCGGCAAAGGGCGGCGGTAGCGAGAACAAGAGTAAGTTCAAGATGATGAACCCCAGCGACAACATCGTTGATTGGGTGCTCGAAATGCTGCCGCAGATGGGCGCTGGCTGGTGTCCGCCGGGCATGCTTGGCATCGGCATCGGCGGAACGGCGGAATATTGCATGCAGCTTGCGAAGCAGAGCCTGATGGAGCCGATCGACATGGCCCAGCTCAAGCTGCGCGGTGCGCAAAATGACATCGAGGCGATGCGGATCGAGATTTTCGACAAGGTCAACGCTCTCGGCATCGGGGCGCAGGGGTTGGGCGGGCTTTCGACCATACTTGACGTCAAGATCCTCGACTGGCCGTGCCATGCTGCAGGCAAGCCAGTGGCAATGATCCCCAATTGCGCCGCCACCCGCCATGCCCATTTCACGCTCGATGGCTCGGGGCCGACTTTCCTCGAGACGCCGAAGCTCGATGAGTGGCCCGATGTTCACTGGGTGCCGGATAAGGCGGCGAAGCGCGTCAATCTCGATACGCTGACGCAAGCCGAAGTGTGCAGCTGGAAGCAGGGCGACCGGCTATTGCTCAATGGTAAGATGCTCACCGGCCGCGATGCCGCGCACAAGCGCATCCAGGATATGCTGGCCAAAGGAGAGGAGCTGCCAGTCAGCTTCAAAAACCGGGCGATCTACTATGTCGGGCCGGTCGATCCGGTGATGGGCGAAGTCATGGGGCCAGCCGGGCCGACAACCGCCACCCGCATGGACAAGTTCACTGACATGATGCTCGATCTCGGCCTGCTGGCCATGATCGGTAAGGCAGAGCGCGGTCAGGGCGCAACCGAAGTCATCGCCAAGCACAAGGTCGCCTATCTGATGGCGGTCGGCGGCGCGGCCTATCTTGTGGCACGGGCGATCCGCGAGGCCAAGGTGGTCGGCTTCGAAGATCTCGGCATGGAGGCGATCTATGAATTCACCGTTGAGGACATGCCGGTGACCGTGGCGGTCGATTCGGAAGGCAACAATGTCCATCAGCTTGCGCCGCTGGTGTGGCGTGAGAAGATCGCGAAGGAAGGGCTGCTGGCCTAATCGCCCGCCTGGGCCTACATTGAGGCCCGACATGGCCATCTTCCTCATCTTCTTCCTCGGCATAGGCAATTTCGCGATGCACAAGGCGGTGCTCGAAAGCGGGCATCCGTTGCTGGGGCAAGTGCCATGGTTCTTCCATCTGCTGGGTGGGCGATTCAGCCTGGTGGTCGAGTTTTTCATGTTGCTCGGCGCAATGTTGATGGTGTCGCAGGGTTCCGAGGGATGGGCTTGGGGCTATGCGGCCTATAGCGGGGTCAATGGAGTGTCGATGTGGCTAATCCTGTCGGGACGGATATGACGCCGGAGCAGGCCGCGCCGGTCCGCCTGTTCCATGTCAGCGATCTGCATTTCGGGCAGGAAGACCGGGCCGCGCTCGACTGGTTTGCCGCCGAAGTGGCCATGCTCCGGCCCGATGCCGTAATCTGCACCGGCGATCTTACCATGCGCGGCACCACCCGCGAATTCGCCCGCGCGGCTGAATGGCTGCGATCGCTAGCGGCGCCGGTTAGCATCGAGGCCGGCAATCACGACATGCCCTACTACTGGGAAATATTCACCCGCCTGCGCCGACCCTTCGCGCGGTTTCAGGCGATGCGAAAGGGTGTGCACAGCGATCTTGCGGTGGACGGGGTGGCGCTGGTCTCGTTGCAGACTGTAACCCCGGCGCAGCGGCGGTTGAACTGGTCGAAGGGCCGCGTCAGGCAGGCCGGGCTGGATGCGGCACTGGCGGGACTGGCGAAAGCGCCCGGCGCCGGGCTGCGGCTGGTCGCCTGCCATCACCCGCTGGTCGATGCCGACACCAAAAGCAGTGGTTCTACCCGCGGCGGCAAACTGGCGCTGGCGCAGCTGGCAAAGGCCGGGGCAAATGCCGTGCTTTCGGGCCATGTCCACGATGCTTTCGATTTGTTAGTCCAGACGGAAGGCGGACCGATCCGGATGATCGGCGCGGGGACATTGTCGCAGCGGTTGCGGGCGACCAGGCCGGGTTACAATCGGCTCGAATGGTCGGCTGACACAGGATTGCAGGTTTCGCCGCAGGTCATGGTGTGAATCAGAGGGGCGGCACTTTCGCACCGCCCCTTCCGCAAACAAAGACTTCAGAGCCTGCGGCCCAGCTTCTTCTCGACCTGCTGGCGTTCCCATTCAGGGCCGAACCAGGGCAGCACATCAAAGACACGCAGGCCACGCAGGGTCAGGCCAAGGCCCCAGCCAAGCAAAGGGTAAATGAACCAGATGTGCTTTGGCGTGGTCATCAGGTTGAGGGCAACCAGCCCGCTCATCACCACGACGTAGGCGATCAGGCCATAGTAAAAGCGCCTGACCTCGCGGACGTGGCTGAATGCAAGGGCAACTTCGGTTTGTTCGGGACTTCTGGCAATATCACGCACGGCTTCCTCCTGGAGGTGTGAGAAATCGACATCGAACGCAGCGCCCAATGCCTTGAATGATTCGAGACTTGCCGATTGCCCCTGCTCGATCCGCTGGATCGTGCGGACATTGAGGCCGCTAAGGTCGGCCAGTTGTTGCTGGGACCATCCCTTTTTAAGCCGCATCTCCTGAACAATCATGCCAGTCCTCCTTCATTCGGGCCGGGACCTATGCCCGATTCGCGCCGCGCGACACGTCAGCGAGCCGCCAGTCACCTGACAATGACCCGACTGTCGGGGCAGTCGTCAAGTGCGGGCGTCAAGCTCTGCGGGCGCTGGACAGGCCCGCTCGGGCTGCATAGACTTCGGTCAGGGACAGGAGAAACAGGCCGATGTACAAGATCATGTGGCTGCTCAAACGCAAGCCGGGCACGACTCACGAGCATTTTCGCAATCATTACGAGACCAGCCATTCGGTGCTCGGACAGAAATATTTCGGCCATCTGATCCAGTCATATCAGCGCAATTACAACACCGGCCGCGCCAAGGACGGCGGCGGGGACCGTGCTTCGGACTATGACTGTGTCACCATCTGGGAAATGCCAAATGCGGTGGCGGTTGACGAGATCTACCGGATCATGGCCGACCCGGTGATCGGGCCGATATTTCTTGAAGACGAGACCCATTTTCTCGACAGTAGCGAAACCCGCCTGGTCCGCTGCGATACATATGATACCGGGCCGGGCGACGGGGCGGAGTGGCTGCGTCGATAAGGATGGCTTTCCAGCGCATTCAATAGGCCAGCGCCTTCAATAGGAATGTTCGATTGAGCCGACCCCGTGGATCTGGCTGTTCAGCACCTCTGGCTTGCGGTGCAACGTGATATCTCCCGCACCCGCAATCGTGGCATCGACTTTGCCCGACGCATTGATATCGACATCGCCGGCACCGGCTATGCGGACCGTAGCATCCCTGGCTTCGACTTCGGAGAGATCGATGTCGCTTGCGCCTTTGGCATCAACTGTCAGCGCCGTGACTTTGCCCGTGCCTTCAAGGTCGAGCGCGCCTGCGGTATCAATCGAGAGCTTTGGTTGATCGAGCCCAGTTAGTTCCGCTTTGCCCGCCCCTTGCAGCACCAGGTCTGGAAGCTGCGGCGCGGTGATGGTCACTTCGACTCTGCTCCGGTGTATGGCGAAACTCCCGTCCAGCGACAGGCGGCCATTTTCCCAGCGTAGCGCTTTCATCAGCTTCTCGGGGCCCTCCACCACCATGCCTGCAGCGGGGCCCTTGTGGTATTTGAGCGATACCGGCGCGGCAATGGTCATGGTTTCGATGCCCTCGAAGGCAAAACTGCGCGAAACACGCGGCCCGGAATCCTTGTCGGTGTCGAATGAGAAATGATGGCCGCCATCCTTCTTGATGTGCGCCAGCAATTCGGCTCCGCCAATCACCCAGGCCGAGCTGAGCAAAATGATGGCAAAGACCATGCCGCTGGCAAAAACGATTGCGAGTTTGCGGATCATGACATTGCACTCCTTGCAGTTTCGGGCTCGATGGCGGGCTGGAGCACTTTGTAATGCAACCGCCCGAACCACATCAGGGCATTGACCAACACAATCGAGACAATGGTAATCAGCGCGGCAATGGCGATCGCCGCGACCATCATGCCTAAGCCGCAAAGTAGCGCTGCCGCCGGGCCGCCGGGAAAGGCGTTGAAAGGCCAGGTAATCATGATTGCGCCGCCGGCAACGAACAGGCCGAACATCGCCGCATAGAATCCGATGATCACGCCGATCATCGGCAGCAGCACCGGCAACAGGATCAATATGTCGATCGCGCCAAGCCCGAGAAAGGCGATCACCGCGCTCCAGGCTGCGGACGGCGAGCGGCCCTCCTCCCAGCGTTTGATCCCGGCTTCCAGCTTCAGTTCGCGCGCAAGCCGTCCCGGGTCACCCAGCGCTTCGGCGACTTCCGCCTCGGACCTGCCATCAGCACTGGCTGCGATGAAATGGTCGGTGTAGTCGCTGGTGATCTCGGCAATGGCGTCTGGTTGCATGCCGGCGAGGCCGCGGCCCAGCCGTTTCAGAAATTCGTCACGCGTCATGTTCTGTCTCCCCCGCGCTCTCCAATGGTACGCCGATTTTGCCGACCACCGCTTCGACGGCGGAGGTGAAGCTGCGCCATTCGGCGAGCTGGGTTTCCAGACTGGCGCGGCCCTGGTCGGTCAGCCGGTAATATTTGCGGGCAGGGCCAGTGGAGCTTTCTTCGAAATAGGTCTCAACCAGCCCGTCGCTCTGCATGCGGCGCATCAGCGGGTAGATCGTCCCTTCGCCCATATCGACAGCCCGCGCGAGCTTGCTTGCGATTTCATAGGAATAGCTGTCTGCGCGTGAGAGCAATGCCAGGACGCACAGGCCCAGCACGCCTTTCTTGAGCTGAATTTCGATTGCCTCAGGCACGCATGTTCTCCCTGGCCAAACAGGCCGCCGGACCGGCAGTGTGGATTCGCTGCCGGTCCGCAGTCAATCAGCCAGCCGGATGATTGCCCGCAACCGCATTGGCCACGCTGGAGCGGACACTGCGAAGGGCCTGACGATAGCAGGCACTAGCCTCTGTCGAGGGAACCCGGCTTCCGGTCGTCACCTCGTCAAGTCCGCAGACCTGGCTTGCGGCGCGCGCGATGCGCCGCTCCAGCTTCTGCTGACCTGCCACAGTGGACAAGTCGAGGTCGGCATATCTCACCATCACGGACTGACCGTCCGAATTGGCAGAGGCCGCATCCGGAAGTGCGAAAATACCGACTGTTGCTGCAAGAGCGATGACTGGGACGAGTGGGTGTTTGAACATGATCTTTCTCCTCAAGATACAAACAATTGGGTTGCGCTGGTCCTGCCTTGAGCGTGGCCAGCGTGATGGCTTGGTGCCGGGATTGATTCGGGTTGCGGCGCGAATCAATCTCCGGCGATAGGTTATTATCTATCACAAGGTATCATGCGTAACAAGGTACCATGTTAAAAAAGGTTACATGCAAAGGAAGGTAGCTTGCAATGTCTGGAATTTCCTGGGGAATTTCCTTGAGATCGGGCGTGAAAAAAGGGGCCGCGGTTGCCCGCGACCCCTTTTCGAAATTGTGCGATGCCCGGGTAAGGGCGAATCAGCAGCCCAGAATCAGCGTTTCGAGAACTGGAAGCTCTTGCGCGCCTTGGCCTTGCCATACTTCTTGCGCTCGACCACGCGGCTGTCGCGGGTGAGGAAGCCGGCGCTCTTGACCGAGCTGCGCAACAGCGGCTCGAACTTGGAAAGGGCCTGAGCGATGCCGTGTTTTACCGCGCCGGCCTGGCCGGAAAGACCACCGCCCTTGACGGTGCAGACAACGTCATACTGGCCAGTGCGGTCAGAGACGTCGAACACCTGGTTGATGACGAGACGCAAGGTCGGGCGGGCGAAATAGACTTCCTGATCGCGACCATTGACCGTGATCTTGCCCGAGCCGGGCTTGATCCAGACGCGAGCGACTGCATCCTTGCGGCGGCCGGTGGCATAGGAACGCCCCTGGGCGTCGATTTCCTTTTCGCGGATCGGGGCCGGAGGCCCGGTGCGAACCGGCGGAGCGATCGGTGCTTCGTCAGCTGCAACAACAACGGGAGGAGCGCCAGCGGCGAGGGCGCCGAGGTCGGCGAGATCGGTTACAGTGTTAGTGTTTGAAGTATCTGGCATTATGCGCCCACCTTGTTCTTGCGATTGCGCGAGGCGACATCGAGCGGCTGCGGCTGGGTGCCGCCATGCGGATGCTCGGAGCCGGCATAGAGATGAAGCGCCCGCATCTGATCACGACCAAGCGGACCGCGCGGTACCATGCGTTCAACCGCCTTTTCGAGCACGCGCTCAGGGAAGCGGCCATCGAGCACCTTGGCAGCAGTAATTTCCTTGATGCCGCCGATGTAGCCGGTGTGCTTGTAATAGACCTTGTTGGCGCGCTTGTTGCCGGTCAGCCGCACTTTGCCTGCATTGATCACGACAACGTGATCGCCGCAATCGACATGCGGAGTGAAGCTTGGCTTGTGCTTGCCGCGCAGAATATTGGCGATGATCACCGCCAAGCGGCCAAGAACCAATCCATCGGCATCGATCAGATGCCATTGCTTTTCGACCTCGGCCGGTTTGATCGACCGGGTCTGTGTGCTGAGTGCCTTCATGGCAGGTCATTATCCCTTGATTCGTTCCAGCGAGCGGGTAGTCTGCCGCCGGGAAGTGGCGCCATTTGCCGCGATAGCCACTAAAGTCAAGCAAAACCGGGCTTTTGCCGAGAGGTAATATATTACCGTGACGCGTCGCTTGGTGGCTTGCTGAGCTGCCATTGCTCGCGAGTGACCCGGATGTCACCGGCAAGATCGGTTGTCACGACCCGCTCCAGAAGTGTAACCTGGCCTGCCCGGTTTGCGCTCTGCGAGGCAATTTCAATGATCACATGGCCTTCTTCGCCGCCCGGCAAGGCGATCACCCGGGCTTCATCCCGCTTGCCCGGCACCGGATTGAACACATCCGCAGGCCATTGGCTGCGCGGACTGCGGCTGGAGAGATGTTTCACAAAGGCCTGGGCCTGCAACATGTCGATCGCAAGCAGACCCGAGCCGCCAATGGCTTCAGCGGCAATCACCGCAGCCCGGCCCAACGAACCTTCCGACATTACATTCCCGCCGCCCCGAATTTGCCCTTGTGCGTCAAGCAGAATTGGGAACATGCCGGTGTCCGGCCGCCGTCGCTCGATTTCCGCAAGTGCGCCGAGCAATGGCGGGGCCTCGACCGTGGCCTGAACCAGCTCGCCTTCAACCCGGTATCCCGCGCCATCAGGCACGATCCGCACAGAATAGCTGCGCCGGGTGATAATCGCCTTGCCGTCAGGCAGAGGCCGATGCAGCGTCCGGGTCAGCAGCAAAGGGGAGTGTGGCGGCGAAAAGGCGGAAAGCTGGGGTGTTGCTGCCATGCCCGGACTGGCCTGCGCCGCAATCGCCAGCAGAGCAGCCGTGCCGATGCGCCAGTCAGCTCGCTTCTTACTAACGCGCAACCTCATGGGTGACATGCTCCAGTCGGGAAGGAAACTGGCTTTGCTAGCCTAGCAGCATCGATCATGACCGACATTGCGCGTCCCCTGTATTGCCCCTCCACCGAATTCACACGGAACCCATGGGCATCACCCTAGGTATATTGACGCAGGCAATTTGTCATCCGTCAAGCGATGACTTGGCGATTATTATTGCTTCCGAGCCCATACGCGCCCCAAACCGTGGCTGCCAGCAACAGCGCTCCGGTTAGTTGGTGCAGCACGGCTAGCCATATTGCCATGCCGCTCATCACGGTGGCAATGCCCAGCAAAATCTGCACGCCAAACGCCGAATGGATCGCCAGCGAGGGGGGGCGATTCCCCATCCGACGCAAGCGCCTCGCCATGATGATCAACACTGCCGCCACAGCCCAGCCCCACCAGCGATGTATGAAATGAACCAGGAACGGGTCGCTGATCAGCGCATGGCCGAGGCCGCCTGACAGGTCGATCCCGGCGGGAAACAGCTTGCCCTGCATCAGCGGCCAATCTGCCGCAACATGGCCGGCACGCAGGCCTGCCATCAGCGCGCCATAGACCAGCTGAACCGCAAGCATAATGAGCACAACGGCGGAAAACCGGGTCAGTCGCGCCGCGCCTTCGCCCCTCGCCAGTGCGCGCATATCAAGCGCGGTCCAGACCAGCGCAGACAAAGTCACCAGCGCTACCATCAAATGGGTCGCCAGCCGCAAATGGCTGACCTTGACGTCATACTGGATGCCGGACTTGACCATCCACCAGCCAACAGCGCCTTGCAAGCCGCCAAGGCCCAGCAGCACCAGCAGGCGCGGTTTGAAACCATGGGGAATCTGGTTCTTCACCCAGAACCAGACAAGCGGCAGGGCAAAGGCAAAGCCGATCAGTCTGGCGAGAAGGCGATGCACCCATTCCCAAAAGAAGATGAATTTGTAGGTCGCGAGCGTCATGCCGGCGGGGCCATTGATCTGGATGTATTGCGGCGTCTGGCTATAGGCATCGAATTCGGCCTGCCACTGCGCCTCGGTCAGCGGCGGGATCACGCCGGTGACGGGCTTCCACTCGGTTATCGAAACGCCCGATTCGGTCAGCCGCGTAATCCCGCCGATCACCACGATCAACACGACCATCACAGCCACAGCGAGCAGCCAACGGGCAATGGCGAGCGGCCTGGCGGTGGAATGGAGGCTGGCGGATCCGTGCATGGCCAATTCCCTGCGCCGGTGCGGCCGCCTTTTCAAGCGAAACGGCAGTCAATACGGCAGGTAAGACAGCTGCACCTTGCATGATGTTACAACATTACATAGATTGGGGCTCATGCACGCTGCCCTGCTCCCGATTCGCCACCGGCTCGACCGGGTCGGCATATTGCTCTCCGGACTGTGCGCGGTGCATTGCCTGCTGGGTATTGTGCTGGTCTCGTTGCTTGGCTTGGGCGGCGAGGCGCTGCTTTCGCCATCGATCCACCGGGTCGGGCTGGCTTTGGCGGTCCTGGTCGGGCTCATCACTCTCGGCTTGGGCGTGCTGCGCCATGGCAAGCTCGCGCCGCTGGTGATCGGCGGCTGCGGCATAGCCCTGATGAGCGCCGGGATCCTGGCCCAGCATGGCCCGTTGGAGGCCTTGCTGACCGTCGCCGGGGTGGCGCTGGTTGCCACGGCCCACATCCGGAACTTGCGTCACCACGCCTGAACGTTAAGTGCTTCAGGCATGACCACACAACTCTCCCTCACCGTGAACGGCGAACCGCGCCGGATCATGTCCGGCGCATCGATTGCCGACCTCGTTCGCAGCCTCGAGCTCAATCCGCAAAAAGTCGCGGTCGAACGCAATGGCGCGATCGCTCCGCGTTCGGCGCTCGCCGAGGTGATTCTCAGCGACGGCGATGTGCTGGAAATCGTCCATTTCGTGGGCGGCGGTAATGATGAAGACACCTGGACCGTCGCGGGTCGCACCTTCCGCTCGCGGTTGATCGTCGGCACCGGCAAATACGAGGACTTTGCCGAAAACGCCGCCGCAGTCGCTGCATCGGGGGCGGAGATCGTCACGGTTGCTGTTCGCCGGGTCAATATTTCCGATCCCAAGGCGCCGATGCTGACGGATTTCATCGACCCCAAGAAAATCACTTACTTGCCCAACACCGCCGGCTGCTTCACCGCCGATGATGCCATCCGCACGCTTAGGCTGGCGCGCGAGGCGGGCGGCTGGGATCTGGTCAAGCTGGAAGTGCTGGGCGAGGCGCGCACGCTCTACCCGGACATGCGCGAGACGCTGAAGGCGACCGAAGTGCTGGCCAAGGAAGGCTTCCTGCCGATGGTCTACTGCGTCGACGATCCGATCGCCGCGAAGCAGCTTGAGGAAGCTGGCGCCGTCGCAGTCATGCCGCTGGGCGCGCCGATCGGCTCCGGGTTGGGCATCCAGAACAGGGTGACGATCCGCCTGATTGTGGAGGGCGCCTCGGTGCCGGTGCTGGTCGATGCCGGGGTCGGCACTGCCTCAGACGCGGCAGTGGCGATGGAATTGGGCTGCGACGGCGTGTTGATGAACACGGCCATCGCTGAAGCCAAAGACCCGATCCGCATGGCCCGAGCTATGAAGCTCGCGGTCGAAGCCGGGCGACATGCCTATCTCTCCGGCCGTATGGGCCTGCGCAAATACGCAGATCCCTCTAGCCCGCTCGCAGGGCTTATTTGAGCATTGTGGTTAACGTGATGATAACCAAAATCTGGTGATATCGGTTTGCCCGGCTTCGAGGCCAGGCGAACAGGGATCAATGCATCATGTCCACGACCGGCACCGCCACGCTGACCATCGCCGAACTGCGCGAATTCGCCAGTTTTACGTCATGTGAGCAGCGCTATATCAAGCGCAGCCTCGATATCGGCCTTGGCCGTCAGGATGCCCGCAAGCTCTGGGCGCGCGATGCCCAGGAAGTTGCCTCGATTCGCAGCCAGTATGTCGTCTATCAGGAATTGAAGACGCTGCGCGGTGCCATGCCCGAGGAGACTGGCTTCGAAAGTACCGAAAGCTTCATTGGCAAGCTGGTGCGCGTCGCTGCTTTCGATCTGGCGCAGGAGCGGATCAACAGCTTCTCCGCCTTCCGCTTCCTTTACGAACGCCTGCTCGGCCCCGAAGTGCGGCCCTGGCTGCCCAGTGCCTTCTGCGCCGCCGCCGCCTTGCCCCAGATCCGCCCCGACCGTCGCAAGGGCCTGCTGCAATCGATCAGCGAAGCCGCTGCCACCGCGCCGGGCTGGTCGACGCGGGCGCCGAGTTTCTATCCGGAGTGGGTGGAGAAGGAAGCGGCTTGAGGCCTGGCCGGGCTCAACTCTTGTAGAGGGCGTCTAGCCTCTCACCATAACGCTCCTTCAGCTTGTGCCGCCGGATCTTCAGACTGGGCGTCATTTCTTCATTGTCGATTCCGAAGGCCTCGTCTGCAAAGGCGAACTGGCGGACCTTTTCGATCACCGACACGTCCTGATTGACCCGGTCGATCGCCGCGCGAATGGCGGTGCGGAAGGCGGGCAGGTCTTGCAGGGCGGTGAGGTTGAAATTCTTGCCCTCCTTGCGGGCCCAGGCCAGCGCCCATTCCGCATCTGGCACGATCAGCGCGACCAGATAGGGCCGCTTGTCGCCCGCGACCATCGCCTGGGCGATCTCGGGCTGCAGAGTCAGCATGCCTTCGACCCGCTGCGGTGAGATATTGTCGCCCTTGTCGTTGACAATCATGTCTTTCTTGCGATCAGTGATGACGATGCGGCCCTTGTCGTCCAAGTGGCCGATGTCGCCGGTGTGCAGCCAGCCATCGATGACCGTCCGCGCACTTTCCGCCTTGTTGCGCCAATAGCCCTGCATGACCTGTTCACCCCTGACCAGCAGTTCGCCGTCTTCGGCAATGCGCACTTCGACCCCGGCCAGCGGCGGTCCGACTGTGTCCATCTTGAGCCCGACGCTCGGCCGATTGCAGCTGATCACCGGCCCGGCTTCGGTCTGGCCATAACCTTGCAGCAGGGTCAGCCCCAGCGAATCGAAGAAGATGCCGACATCGGGATTGAGCGGTGCGCCGCCTGCCACCATGGCCTTGATCCGCCCGCCGAACTTCGCACGAATCTTGGGACGCAATGCCCGTTCGAGGATGAAATTCATCGGCCGGTCGCGCCGCCGCTTGCGGCCCCGCACTTCGCGCGCGCCGATCGCCAGGGCACGCTCCATCAGATAGGTGGCGAGGCGGCCCTGCTTCTCGATCTGTTTCATGATCCGCGTGCGCAGCACTTCGAACAGGCGGGGGACGACTACCAGGATCGTCGGTCGCACTTCCTCGATATTGCTGGCGAGCTTTTCGAGCCCTTCGGCATAATAGATCTGTCCGCCCATGCCGATGGGCAGGAACTGGCCGCCGGTGTGCTCATAGGCATGGCTGAGCGGCAGGAACGAGAGGAAAACTTCGTCACCCCAGCCGAAATCGTCGGCCAGAATGCGCGCTGCGCCATCAACGTTGCGCAGGATCATGCCGTGATGCTGCATCACACCGCGCGGGCTACCGCCAGTGCCACTGGTGTAGATGATGCAGGCCATGTCTTCGCGGCCGATCGCGGCGATCCGGGCCTCGACTGCCAGCCGCGCGGCAGCGGCATCGCCGGTCAGCAGTTCAGCCCAATCGTGCATCGCGGTGGTTCCGGCCTGCATCTGGCGCAGCGGTTCAAAGGTGATGACATGTTCGGCGATGTCCGAACGCAGCATGGCGGGAAGCAGAGGCCTGGCTAGCTTCGCGTCGGAAACGATCACCGCGCGGGCGCCCGAGTTCTCCAAGATATGAGTGTGGTCACGCTCGGTGTTGGTAGTATAGGCCGGCACGGTGATGCATCCTGCGGCCATGATTGCGAGATCTGAAATGCACCATTCGGGGCGGTTTTCGGATACCAGCATCACCCGGTCGCCGTCATTAAGTCCAAGATCGCGCAAAGCTTCGGCGATAAGGCAGAGCTGCCGCGCCGCTTCGTTCCAACTGATTGATTGCCACTTGCCCTCGCGCTTGGCCCACAGGAACGGCTTGTCACCCTGCTCAGCGGCGCGGGTGAAAAACAGCGCCACGAGATTGCTGCTGGCATCGAAATCCGAAAGCTTCACTTGCCTTGCCTCGCCCCTCAACATGCCCTTGGCAAAGAGTTTAGGCTGCGATGGGTCTTGCGGCAAGTCATGCGCAATTCAGCGCCAAACTATTCGCTGATGGCCTATTCGGATACGGCGCGCCCTTCGCTGCGTGGATCGGCGGCGCCTTCAAGCCTGCCGCCACTCACTTCGATGGCATTGGCTTTCAGCGGCATTGTGCGTGCGGTCACCGTGGCGTGGCCGAGCGCGCGCAATGCCGGCGCCATCGCCTCGAGACTGCTGCCCTGCTCGACGAACACCGGATCGCCGCCGGGTGCATAGATCACCGGCAGGGCAATGGCATCCTGCGCGCTCAACTTCCAGTCGATCACGCCGATGATCGCCTTGACCACCTGCACCGGAATGGTTGACCCGCCCGCCGCGCCGATGGCCAGGCGCAGCTTGCCGTCCGGCGCAAACACCAGCGTCGGGCTCATCGAACTGCGCGGGCGCTTGCCGGGCTCGACCCGGTTGGCCACCGGCTTGCCCTCGCGATCGGGCACCAGGCTGAAATCGGTGAGCTCGTTGTTGAGGAAATAGCCGGAGACCATCAGCCCCGAACCGAAAGCGCTTTCCACCGTCGAGGTCATGCTGACCACCTGCCCGCGCCGGTCGACCGCGACGAAATGCGATGTCGAAGGCACATCGGGGGTCATCGTATCGGATTGGGCAATTGGTGCGCCCGGCGGTGTGCCAGCTGCGACGCCCGCCATGGCATGATCGGCAGCAATCAGCTGCGAGCGGGAAGCGAGATAGTCCGGGGCGAGCAGGCCGGCCACGGGTACGAAGACGAAATCACTATCCGCCAGATAGCGTTCGCGGTCGGCATAGGCGAGCCGTTCGGCCTCGGCGATGAGATGCCATGCCACCGGCGAATCCTTGCCCAGCGCGGCCATATCGAAGCGTTCAAGCAGGCCGAGGATACCGAATACCGTGGTCGCGCCCGAGCTTGGCGGCCCCATGCCGCACAGGCGATAGCCCCGGTATTTCGCGCAGATCGCCGCGCGCAGCGGGGCCTTGTAGGCGGCGAGATCGGCGACAGTCATCGGCGCCGGGTTGCGCGGCGCGGTCGATACGGTACGGGCGATCGCGGCGGCATTGGCGCCGGTGTAGAAGGCGCGCGGGCCCTTTGCCGCCAGCGTCTCCAGCATGGCGGCGAGCGCCGGATTGCGGATCACGCTGCCCACAGGCAGCGGCGATCCGTCGGCGCCATAATAGAGCGCGCGCGATTCGGCGGAAAGGGCGCTGCCGCCAGTTGCGATGAATTGCAGATTGCGTTGTTCGGGCGGCAGTTTTGCATCGACCCGATAATGGTCGAGGAACTGGACAAACCGGGGGGTCATGGCGAAGCCATCGCGGGCCAGCCGGATCGCCGGGGCAAACAGCCGCCGCCAGGCGAGGCGGCCGTGGCGACGATGCGCCGCGGCCATCAGCGCCACATTGCCGGGCACGCCGACGCTGAGCCCGCCGGGTATCGCCTGGGGCGTCGAGAGATACTGGCCGCCCATCCTGAACCAGTCCGGCGTGGCGGTGGCAGGAGCAGTCTCGCGCCCGTCGATGGTTTCGACTTTGCCGTTGCCATCGGCCACGATCAGAAAGCCGCCGCCGCCGATCCCCGAACTTTGCGGTTCAACCACATTCAGCGCCAGCAGAGTGGCCAGAGCCGCATCGGTGGCGCTGCCGCCGGTGCGCAGCATTTCCGTCCCCGCCTCGGCCGCGCGCGGATCGGCCGCGCTGACCATGCCGCGCTCGAACTGGGCCTGCGGGGCTGCGCCCTTCGCCAGAGCGGGCGGCGCGGCGAGCAGCAACAGGCCGAACAGAGCTTTATGCATGGCTGACATCCTGTTCGCTTCCGACTGCTTCGGCGATTGTGGAAAATCCATCGCGCCGCATCAGCTCTTCAAGCCCGCGCGTAATTCGCCGGGCGATACCGGGGCCTTCATAGACCATGGCGCTGTAGAGCTGGACCAGGCTGGCCCCTGCGCGGATGCGGGCCCAGGCGTCTTCCGCGCTGACAATGCCGCCGACGCCGATCAGCGGCAGGGCGCCGCCAGTTGCTTTCCGGAAATCGCGCAGGCGTTGCTGGGCGAGATCGCGCAAAGGTGCGCCCGAGAGGCCGCCCGCTTCTCCTGCATGCGGAGAATGCAGCCTTGGGCGCGAAATGGTGGTGTTGGAAACGATCAGACCGCCCAGCTGCATGTCGAGGCCGATCTGCGCGATGTCGTCGATATCGGCACTCTCCAGATCAGGCGCGACCTTCAGAAACACCGGCGGGCCCGCTTCCCCGCGCGCCGTCAGCACCGACTCAAGCAGTGCGGTAAGCGCGGCCTTGTCTTGCAAGGCGCGCAGGCCGGGCGTGTTGGGGCTGGAGACATTGACCGCAAGATAAGAAGCCAGCGGCGCCATAACCCTTGCCATCGCGGCATAATCGGCAATCCGGTCAGGTGAATCCTTGTTGGCGCCGATATTGATGCCGACAATCCCCGGTCGGCCCATCCGCGCCTGCAGCCGTGCCTCTGCCGCCGCGCCGCCGCCATTGTTGAAGCCCATGCGGTTGATCACAGCCTGGTCCTCGGCCAGCCGGAACAGGCGCGGCTTCGGATTTCCCGCCTGCGCCAGCGGCGTGATTGAACCAACCTCGGCAAAGCCGAAACCCAGCCCCAGCAGGGCATCGGGCACTTCGCCGTCCTTGTCGAACCCTGCCGCCATGCCCAGCGGATTGGGGAAAGTCAGCTCTGCCACCTGCACTTGCAGCGGCCCGCCCGGCTGCGGCGGCGATCCGGCCGGCATCAGCTTGAGCATGGTCAGGGCCAAGCCATGCGCCCGTTCGGCGTCGAGTGAGAACAGGGCTGGACGGATCATGCGATAGAACATGGTGCCGCTGTCTATGGCAGCGCATGCCCCGTGTCGACGCGCATGGTAGCCGCGCATCGAATTTTCATGCCTCAATTCAACAGATCGTGAAAATTGGCGATTCCATACAATTCTTCCTTTCTGCCTCGGCCTAGGTGAGTGGTGCGACCCGAAGGGCTCGTAGCATTTGCAGCGAGTTCTTGACTTCAAAGGCGGCTTTCCGGTCATCCGGGGAGCCGCCCTTTTTTTGCTTCCCCATTTTTGCGTTCAACGCAAAGCGCCTTGAAATGTCGGGCAGTCAGGCCTAGCTGAAACCGGAACGAATCACTCTGATTTAGCCGGAACACCACGATGCGCCTCTCCAGTATGGCCGATTATGCCGTTGTCACCATGGCCGCCGCCGCGCGGCACTGTGGCGGCGCGCGGGTCAATGCGGCGCAATTGGCCGAGGAGACCGGGCTGCCTGCGCCGACGGTGCAAAAGCTGGTCAGCCGCCTGACTGCTGCGGGCCTGCTGCGATCATCGCGCGGAATCGGTGGCGGCCTCAAGCTGGCCCGCCCGGCAGCGGCGATTAACCTGGCGGATATTGTCGAAGCCGTCGAAGGCCCGATCGCGCTGACCGCCTGCGTTGATCAGGGCAAGCATGATTGCGGTCTGGAACAGGCCTGTTCGGTGAAGCCGCACTGGCCCGTCGTCAATGCGGCGATGCGCGGAGCCCTGGCTGGCGTGAGCCTTACCCAGTTGGCCGAGATTGCAGCATGACCGATAATGCGTCACTCAGTGAACCCGGCCTCAAGGATCAGGCTGCCCGCGATGCCGCCGCCAGCGTTGCGGATTACGAACACGGCTGGTCGAGCGACATCGAGACTGATTTTGCCCCCAAGGGCCTCAGCGAAGATACTGTCCGTTTCATCAGCGCAAAGAAGAACGAGCCCCTCTGGATGCTCGAATGGCGTCTCAAGGCCTATCGCCACTGGCTGACCATGACCCCGCCCGATTGGGCCAAGCTCAATGTCCCGCCGATCGATTATCAGGACGCCTATTATTACGCCGCGCCACGCGCCAAGCCGAAGCTTGGCTCACTGGACGAGGTCGATCCGGAGATTCTGCGAGTTTACGAAAAGCTCGGCATTCCGATCGCCGAGCAGAAAGTGCTCGCCGGGGTCGAAGGCGCGCGCAAGGTGGCGGTCGATGCGGTGTTCGACAGCGTCAGCGTCGCCACTACTTTCCGCGCCGAGCTGGAAGCCGCTGGCGTCATATTCCGCAGCATCTCCGAGGCGATCCGCGAATATCCCGAAATGGTGAAGAAGTGGCTCGGCAAGGTCGTGCCGATGCACGACAACTATTTCAGCGCGCTCAACTGCGCGGTCTTTTCCGATGGCACCTTCGTCTACATCCCCGAGGGCACCCGCTGCCCGATGGAGCTTTCTACCTATTTCCGCATCAATGCCGAAAACACCGGCCAGTTCGAACGCACGCTGATCGTCGCCGACAAGGGAAGCTATGTCAGCTACCTCGAAGGCTGCACCGCGCCGATGCGCGACGAGAACCAGCTGCATGCCGCCGTGGTCGAACTGGTCGCGCTCGACGATGCCGAGATCAAGTATTCGACCGTGCAGAACTGGTATCCGGGCAACGCCGAGGGGCTGGGCGGGATCTACAATTTCGTCACCAAGCGCGCGCTGTGCCAGGGCAAGCGCAGCAAGGTGAGCTGGACGCAAGTCGAGACCGGCAGCGCGATCACCTGGAAATACCCATCGTGCGTGCTCAACGGCGAGGACTCGGTCGGCGAATTCTACTCGGTTGCGGTGACCAACAATTACCAGCAGGCCGATACCGGCACCAAGATGATCCACAACGGCAAGGGCAGCCGCTCGACGATCATTTCCAAGGGCATTTCGGCGGGCAAAAGCAACAACACCTATCGCGGTCTGGTTCGCGTCGCGGCGGGGGCCGAGGGCGTGCGCAATTTCACCCAGTGCGATTCGCTGCTGCTGGGCGCGGACTGCGGCGCGCATACCGTGCCCTATATCGAAGTGCGCAATCCCAGCGCGCAGATCGAGCACGAAGCGACCACCAGCAAGATTTCCGATGATCAGCTGTTCTACGCCATGCAGCGCGGCCTCGCGCAGGAAGAGGCGGTGGCGCTGATCGTCAATGGCTTCGCCAAGGAAGTACTGCAGCAACTGCCGATGGAATTTGCGGTGGAAGCGCAGAAGCTGCTGGGGATTTCGCTTGAGGGGTCGGTCGGCTGATGTGCCGCCTGCTGATCCTTGCGGCCCTACCCCTGCTGTTTGCGGGCACAAGTGCGCCGAAAAAGCCGCCGCGCGTGGTACGGATATACACAGGCTGCGTCCTCGAAAATTTCCGCCACCCCGGCGCGGAGAAGGGCGCGACATTCGACGCAGCGCAGGACCTCGCCAAATCACAATGCGGCAACCTGCGTCTGGCAGCAGTCGATGTTATCCAGCATACGATCACCCGCAACATGAACTCCGGCGGCGACACCCCTGAGAGCGCCGCGCAGGCTTTCCTCGATATAACCATTCTCGAACAGACCGCCGGAATCTGGGCCGAATGGCATCCGGATGAGGTGTATCATGGGCGGTAGACCAGAATTGAAAAGCAGGACTGAGCCCGATGCTCCAAATCAATAACCTCTCCGCCACGGTCGCCGACAAGCCGATCCTCAAGGGCCTCTCGCTCAGCATCAATGCGGGCGAGATCCACGCGATCATGGGGCCAAATGGGGCGGGCAAGTCGACGCTGGCCTATACGCTCGGCGGGCGGCCCGGATATGAAGTGACGGGGGGAAGTGTTACTTTCACTCCCCCAACTCGTCATCCCCGCGAAGGCGGGGACCCATCTCCGGCGGTTGGTAATACGCAAGGTCAGGAGCTGGGTTCCCGCTTTCGCGGGAATGACGAAAGTGTGTTGGGGATCGACCTTCTCACCCTCGCCCCACACGAGCGCGCCGCCGCGGGCCTGTTCCTCGGCTTCCAGTATCCGGTCGAAATCCCCGGCGTCTCCTTCGTCCAGTTCCTGCGCGAGGCGGCCAATGCCCAGCGCACCGCGCGCGGTGAACCGCCGCTGTCGGGGGCTGAGTTCCTCAAGCTGGCGCGCGAGAAGGCGGGGCTGCTCAAGATGGACATGGACATGCTCAAGCGCCCGGTGAATGTCGGCTTTTCCGGCGGCGAGAAGAAGCGCGCCGAGATGGTGCAGATGGGCATTCTCGATCCCTCGTTTGCCGTGCTCGACGAGACCGATTCGGGCCTCGATATCGATGCGCTGCGGATTGTCGGCGAGGGTATCAATGCGATCATGCGCAAGCCCGACAAGGCGGTGCTGCTGATCACGCATTACCAGCGGCTGCTGGATTACGTGAAGCCGGACTTTGTCCATGTGCTGGCCGGAGGCCGGATCGTCAAAAGCGGCGGAGCGGAGCTGGCCTTGCAGCTGGAAGAAGAAGGCTATGAGGCGGTGGCGGCATGATCGGCGAAGCCTCAATTCATCTCTGCGATCTCTGCTTCCTCCGCGATCTCTGCGCGAACCCTTTATTTCACGCAGAGGGCGCAAAGGAAGCAGAGACCGCAGAGAGGCTGTGCTGACATGACTGTCGCCGCCCTCCCCACTCGCAAGGACGAGGCCTTCCGCTACGCGGATCTCGACGCGCTGGCTGGTGTCTGGCCGGTGGCGCGTGAGGAAATTCTGGTGCCATCGGGGCAGAGCACATCGCTCAGCGTGGTCGAGGACAGCGAAGGCGCGGTTGCGCGGCATCTGGTGATTGAGCTGGAGGCGGGCGCGAGCTTCGACCTGCGCATTCTCAACTGTGGCGCCGCCTTTGGCCGGATCGCGGTGGATGCCCAGCTCGGCGAGGGCGCAAGTTTCACGCTGGGCGCGGCGCAGCTGGGCTCGGGTGTGCAAGTGCTGGAGATCGTCACCGAAGTCAGCCACCTCGCCCCTAATGCCGTCAGCCGCCAGACCATTCGTTCGGTCCTCGCAGGGCAGGCGACCGGCACCTATCTCGGCAAGGTTGCGGTCGCGCGCGGGGCCTTGGGCACCGACTCCGAGCAATCAGTCCGCGCCATGCTGCTCAGCCGCACCGCGACTGCTAATGCCAAGCCCGAACTCGAAATTTATGCCGACGACGTGAAGTGCGCGCATGGCTGCGCGGTGGGCGAACTGGACGCGCAAGGCCTGTTCTATCTCGAATCGCGCGGACTGCCTCCGGAGCTTGCCAAGCAGCTGATGTTGCAGGCGTTCATCGCCGAGGCCTTTAGCGGCGCGGCCGATGAGGAGCGCTTGCAGGCCCTGGCGCTGGCGCGGCTGGGGGAACTGGTGTGAACACCTCGACACTCATCCGCACAGACTTGCGCGCCGATTTCCCCGGCCTGGCGAACAACTGGCACTACCTCGATACTGCCGCCACCGCGCAGAAGCCGCAGGCGGTGATCGATGCGACTGTCAACGCGCTGGGCCGTGATTACGCCACCGTCCATCGGGGCGTCTATGCCCGTTCGGCCGAAATGACGCTCGCCTTCGAGGCGGCGCGGCGCAAGGTGGCCGCGTTCATTGGCGGGCGTGAGGACGAAGTGGTCTTCACCCGCGGCGCGACCGAGGCGATTAATCTGGTGGCGCAGAGCTGGGGCGGCGCTAGCCTCAAAGCCGGGGATCGCATTCTGCTCTCCGTGCTCGAGCACCACTCCAATATCGTGCCCTGGCAATTGCTGCGTGACCGGACGGGGATCGAAATCGATGTCTGCCCGCTGACTGACGACGGCCAGATCGACCTTGATGCCGCCGAGCGGATCCTCACCCCGGCGCACAAACTCGTCGCCTTTGCCCATGTTTCCAACGTGCTGGGCTCAACTCTCGATGCCCGCCGAGCCGCGATGCTCGCGCATTCGGTTGGCGCGAAGCTGCTGCTCGACGGTTGCCAGGCCGTGGCAAGATTGCCGGTCGACGTGGCTGCTCTAAACTGCGACTTTTATGTATTCTCCGCGCACAAGCTCTATGGCCCGACCGGGATCGGGGCGCTGTGGGCACGGGCCGAGATTCTGGACGCGATGCCGCCATGGCATGGCGGGGGTGCGATGATCGACCGGGTGACCTTTGCCAAGACTACCTATGCCCCCGCGCCGCAGCGCTTTGAGGCGGGGACGCCGGCGATTGTCGAGGCGATCGGGCTGGGCGCGGCGATCGATTATGTCGCCAGGATCGGAATTCCGGCGATCCAGGCTCATGAAGCGGCGCTCGTGCGGCAGTTAGGTGCCGCATTGGCTGCGCTCAATTGCGTTACGGTTTTCGGCCCAAAGGACTCGGCGGGTATCGTCAGCTTTGCGCTGGACGGGGTGCATCCGCATGATCTCGGCACCATTTTGGACGAGGAAGGCGTCGCCATCCGCGCCGGGCACCATTGCGCCCAGCCCTTGATGGACCACCTTGGAGTGCCCGCTACGGCGCGGGCATCATTCGGATTGTATAGCGATGAAAGCGACATTGCCGCGCTGCTGCGCGGGATCGAGCGGACCAGGAGGATTTTCGCCTAATGACCCAGGCAAGTAGTGAGCAGCCCAAATTCGCGGTCGAGGAAGTTGACAGCGTTCCGACGCCGCCCAGAGCTCGTGTCGAGCTTGACGAGACTTCGCCAGAAACCCCGGCCGAGAAGCTGGAGCGCAAGCGCGATTATCTCGAAGGCTTTCTCGCAGAGAAGCCCGAAGGCCTGTCTCCCGGCGCGCCGGGCGGGGATATCTATGAGGGTGTGATCGCGGCGCTCAAGGAGATTTTCGACCCGGAAATCCCGGTGAACATTTATGAGCTGGGGCTGATCTATGGGGTCGATGTGACGGACGAAGGTTCGGTCACCGTTGCCATGACCCTGACCACGCCGCATTGCCCGGTCGCCGAATCGATGCCGGGCGAGGTCGAGCTCAGGGTCAGCGCCGTACCTGGCGTGCGCGATGCCGAGGTAAATCTGGTCTGGGATCCGCCGTGGGATATGGCCAAGATGTCGGATGAAGCGAAGCTCGAGCTGGGGATGCTGTGATGAGTGAAGTCAAAACAGCGGCCAGCCCTCGGGCCCGCCCCGCCGCCGTCATTCTGACGCCCGCTGCCGAAGCGCGGATTGCCAAGCTGATGTCCGAAGCCCCAGAGGGCGCGATCGGTGTCAAGCTCTCAACCCCGCGCCGGGGCTGTTCGGGGCTGGCCTATTCGGTCGACTATATCAGCGAGGCGGACAAGTTTGACGAGCGCATAGAAACCCCGGGCGGGCTGTTTTTCATTGATGGTGCTTCAGTGCTCTATCTGGTTGGCAGCACGATGGACTGGGTCGAAGACGATTTCGCCGCGGGGTTCACATTCGAGAACCCCAACGCCAAGGGGTCCTGCGGCTGCGGCGAAAGTTTTACGGTCTAGAACCCCAAGCCTTCCTCTTCGGCGAGGAAATCGAGCAGCGCCTGATCAAATTCGTCGATCTGGCCATTTGCCTGGATCTGGCCTTGCAGCCAGGCCTGCTCCATTGTGGTGACTTCAGCGGCATCGGCCACTTCCAGTTCGATGTGCCGTGGCGGCGCGGCTTCTTCGCTCATCGCGGCGAAGCCTTCGCCTACGCCGCTGTTACCGATCGAATCGAACATGCGTCCGAAGAATCCGCCGATGCTGGGCGCCGAATTGTTCATGAAATTTTCGAGCTCGGCAGCGCGTTCGCGGCTCAGCGGTTCCTGACCACCGAAGCCTTGCAGGTAGTTGCCGACGCCCTGCACAAACAGCCGCTTCCACTCGGGCGCATTGTCCGCACCCAAGGTTGCGTCCTTGAGGCGAAACAGCATTTCCGCCTCGTTCTGGCTGACCGCCGCCGGGCGATCACTGCCCGAGGCGAAGATGATTTGCCTCAGAAGTCGGGCCTCGCCCTCGGTGACATTGCCCTTTTCGAGCATGCCGCCATCACGGGTGGGACCTTCGCCCGACAGAACTGCCTTTTCGATCTGGCTGCGCGCATAAGGGCGCAGGCTTTCAGGTGTATGGATCGCTTTTTCGAGCACTTCCACCAGCAGCTCAAGCTCGGTCAGGCTGTCCAGCCGACCGTTGCTGTCGATCCGCTCGATCAGCCATTCGGCCTGATCCGGACTGACATATCCCTTCGGCTGGACTGTATGGACGATATATTCGCTGAGTGCTTCGACGAAGAAATCCGACCATTCGTTGGTCGCTTCGGCAAGATGATCGTTGAGCACGAAAATCGCATCGGCCTCGTCGGCATCGATCGCGGCATTGGCCCAGCCACCCTGGCGCAGGCTGAGAATTTCATCGGCAGTGATTGCGCCATCGGCCATTGCCTGCTCGGCAAGGCCTCGGAATTGCATCGACATCGTGCGGGGCTCCCCAAAATCTACGCCCCGCTTATCCCGGAATATGTTTAATCCCCGGTTACCCGCCGGGCTTGCCCGCCGATGCCCCGCTGCGCTGGCGCAATGCCGCGATGCAGGTGGCGCGGTCGACATCCTTGCCGTCGCTGGCGCGGCGGGCATCGACATAAGTCGCCTGCGGCTCACGGCCCGGCGCGGCGGGATAGAGATAGACATCGAGCACGCAGGCCGTGCCGGTGAATTGCAGCTTGCGGGCATCGCCTTCCCACACTTCCAGCCGGGGAGCGCCGAACTGACGGGTAAGCTCGGCCTGGCTCGCGCCGACCACGCCTTCGAGCCCCGGCGCGGTCAAGGCGCGCGGGGCGGCCACATGCTGCTGAACCGGCGGGCGCACTGCGGGCACGCGCGAATGCTGGCGCGATTGCGCGCGCGGCGTGGCGGCGGCAGGTGCGCTGACGCTCTGCACCGGGCGCTTGTCGGCCCCGCAAGCGGCGAGCATGGGCAGCAGCGCCAGCAAGATCAGCATTGGGGTCCTCATGCGGGGGGCTCCATTGGCGGTGACGTCAGCCAGGTGCCGCCGCATTGCCTTCCCGGCCGCTGCTGTCAACGGTCCGTGACTGCCTCGCCCCTTGTCGCGGCTTGATCTGCCCGCTAGTCGCGCCGAGAGTTCCCTGCTGCAACTTTCAGGATACCCGATGACCCAACCAGCCTACGACGTAATCGCCATCGGCAATGCCATCGTCGATGTGATGGCGCCCTGCGACGATGCGACTATCGAGCGGCTGGGCATGACCCGCGGCGGCATGATGTTGATCGATACCGAGCAGGCCGGCGCGCTCTATGACGCGATGGGCCCGGCGCGCGAGATTTCGGGCGGTTCGGCGGCCAATACGCTCGCGGGGCTCGCCCAGCTTGGCGCGAAATGCGCCTTCATCGGCCAGGTCGCCGACGATCAACTCGGGGAAGTCTTCGCGCATGATATCCGCGCCGGAGGCATCGCCTTCGCCACCCCTGCCCGACCTGCAGATCCGCCGACCGCACGCTGCCTGATTTTCGTCACCCCCGATGGCCAGCGCACGATGAACACTTACCTCGGCGCCTCGCAGTTCCTGCCCGCCGCAGCGCTGGATGAAAGCCTGATCGCGGATGCTGCGGTGCTCTATCTCGAAGGCTATCTGTGGGACCCGGAAGAGCCGCGCGCCGCGATGCGCCGGGCGATTGGGGCGGCGAAGGGTGCGGGCCGCAAGGTCGCATTCACGCTCTCCGACGGCTTCGTCATCGATCGCCATGGCGTCGATTTCAACGCGCTGATCGCAGCGGGCGAAATCGACATCCTGTTCGCCAACGAACATGAGCTGGTCGCGCTGACCGGCGAGGCTGACTTCGAGGCAGGCCTTGCCGCGTTGGCGGGCAAAGTTCAGGTGCTGGTCGTTACCCGCAGCGAGCATGGCGCCGTGGCCGTGGCCGGCGGCGAACGCGCGGCGGTTGCCGCCGAGCCGATCGAGCATGTCGTTGACACAACTGGCGCGGGCGATCTGTTTGCTGCCGGGTTCCTGTTCGGCCATGTCCGGGGCAAGTCGCTGCAGCAGAGCCTGCACATGGGCGCGATCTGCGCAGCGGAAGTGATCTCGCATTTCGGCGCAAGGCCCGAGGCCGACTTGCAGGCGCTGGTGGCCGAGAAGCTGTCCTAGAGCGGCGATTGAAATATCTGAATCACCCCCAACCCAACTCCGTTTGTCCTGAGCTTGTCGAAGGACTGTTTTCTCTTCAAGCGGCGGGGCGATCGGCACGTAGTCAAGGGCAGCCCTTCGACAGGCTCAGGGCGAGCGGGGGTTGGTTCAGGTCTTGCGCAACTTGCTCTAACCGCGCGCCTCACGCTCCACTTCGCGCCAGCCGATATCGCTGCGGCAGAAGCCGTCCGGGAAATCGAGCGCGGCCACGGCGGCATAGGCCAGCGTCTGCGCCTCGCGGACCGAGCCGCCGCGCGCGGTCACGTTGAGCACACGGCCACCATTTGCGGTCAGCGTGCCATCGGCCCCCAGCGCGGTGCCTGCGTGAAATACTTTGGCTCCAGCTGATTCGGCTGCGGCGATCCCTTTGATCCTCCCGCCTTTCTTCGGCGTGTCCGGATAGCCTTGCGAGGCCATGACCACGGTCAGCGCGGTGTCGGGCGAGAAGCGCGGCGGGGCCACTTCGGCGAGGCGTTCCTTGGCGCAGGCCAGCAGCAGTTCGACAAGATCGCTCTCCAGCCGCATCAGCATAACCTGGCATTCAGGGTCGCCGAAGCGGCAGTTGTATTCGATCAGCTGCGGGCCTGTGGGGGTCAGCATCAGGCCCAGGAATAGCACGCCCGAATAGGGCATGCCCTCGGTTGCCAGCGTCCTGACCGTCCGTGCAATGATGCGCTCCATCGCTTCGGCTTCGAGCGATGGCGTGAGCACCCGCGCCGGGCTGTAGGCGCCCATTCCGCCGGTGTTGGGGCCGGTGTCGCCATCGCCCAGGCGCTTGTGATCCTGCGCCGAGCCGAAGGGGACTATGGACGTGCCATCAGTCAGCGCGAAGAAACTGGCCTCCTCGCCTTCGAGGAATTCCTCGATCACCGCCTCTGCGCCCGCTTCTCCGAAGCGCCCGGCGAAAATGTCGCGGATCGCCTTTTCGGCTTCATCACGGGTCATCGCGACGGTCACGCCCTTGCCTGCGGCAAGGCCATCGGCCTTGATGACGACGGGAATGGTGAAATTAGCCAGCGCGGCGAGGCCGTCTGCTTCACTGGTCACCCGGACATAGGCCCCGGTCGGGATTCCGGCGCGCTCACACAGGTCTTTGGTGAAGCCCTTGCTACCTTCGAGCTGGGCGGCGGCCTTGCCGGGGCCGAAAGTCGGGATTCCAGCAGCGCGCAAGCTATCGGCGAGGCCATCGACGAGCGGCGCTTCCGGGCCGACGACGACGAGGCCGATCTGCTGCGCGGCGCAGAATTGAACCACTGCGGCATGCGTCGTCACATCGAGTGAGACCAGTTCGGCATGCTCGCCGATCCCCGGATTTCCGGGCGCGGCGAACAGCTTTGCGCACAGCGGGGATTGCGCCAGCTTCCAGGCCAGCGCATGTTCGCGTCCACCGCCGCCGATCAGCAGGATATTCATGTCGCCGCAAATGCCCTTCGATGATGACAGTGAAGCAGGGCTGGTAGCGAAGGATGCACCGGGCAGCAACGCGGAGCCTTTGTCGATCACCGAGATATCCGCGCTGCTCAAGCGCACGGTGGAGGAACGCTTCGGCTTCGTGCGGCTGCGCGGCGAGCTTTCTGGCGTCAAGCGCGCTGCTTCCGGCCACCTTTATTGCAGCCTCAAGGACGAAGGCGCGCGGATTGATGGGGTGATGTGGAAGGGCCAGGTCGCCCGGCTCGGCTTCCAGCCCGAGGACGGCATCGAGGTTATCGCCAGCGGCAAGCTGACCACCTATCCCGGGCGCTCGAACTACCAGATCGTCATCGAGCGGATGGAAATCGCCGGGGAAGGCGCGCTGCTGGCCTTGCTGGCCAAGACCAAGGCGCGGCTGGAGGCGGAGGGGTTGTTTGCGCCCGAGCGCAAGCGGGCGCTGCCCTATCTGCCGCGCATTATCGGCGTGGTGACTTCGCCGACCGGCGCGGTGATCCGCGATATCCTCCACCGGCTGGCCGACCGCTTCCCCAGCCGCGTGCTGGTCTGGCCGGTGCTGGTGCAAGGGCAGGGCTCTGCCGAGCAAGTGGCGGCGGCGGTGCGCGGGTTTTCGCAGATGGTGGGGGAAGACCGGCCTGATCTGGTGATCGTCGCGCGCGGCGGCGGATCAATCGAGGACCTGTGGTCTTTCAACGAGGAAATTGTCGTCCGCGCCATTGCCGAATCGACGATCCCGGTGATTTCGGCGGTGGGCCACGAGACTGACACCACGCTGGCCGATTTCGCCGCCGACTGGCGCGCGCCGACGCCGACGGCTGCTGCCGAACGCGCCGTGCCGGTGCGCGAGGAGCTGCTGGGGCAGGTTGGCGAACTGGGCCTGCGCCTGCGCCGCGCCGCCGTGCGTCCCTTGGCCTTGGGCAAGGAGCGGCTTGATGCGCGCTTGCAGCGGCTGCCCCGGCCCGAAGCGCTGCTCACGGTCTATGCCCAGCGGCTCGACGATCAGGGCGAGCGCCTGCGCCGGGGGCTGGCGGACCGCGTCGCCATTGCGCGCGGGGCTTTGCAGAGCGATCGGGCGCGGCTTTCGGCGCCTCTGCTGCTTTCCTACATTGGCCGTGCGCGCGAGCGGCTGGAAGCCGTGTCGCGGCTGATGGTTTCGCTCAATCCAGACAACGTGCTCCAGCGCGGCTATGTCCGGGTCACTGCCGCCGATGGCCGCACCCTGGTCAGCGCGGCCTTGGCCGGCAAGGAGCTCAGCCTTGCGCTGCATTTCCGCGATGGCAAGCTGGAGGTCGCGCCGCAGGGCGTCCGGCCATCCCGCACCGCGCCCAGCCCTCGCCCCGCCGCGCCCGAGCCTTCGCCGGTTCAGGGCAAATTGCTTTAAGCCCCGCGATTTGTTAGGCCGCCGCCCATGTTGATGTCAGCGAACGAGCGTCCGGCGACGCTGCAATATCAGGCCAATGGCTTTCGTGTGCTCTCTGCCGGCGGCTTCGTGCTCTGCGCGGTGTCTGGCGAGCGGGTGCCGCTCGAGGCGCTGCGCTATTGGAGCGTGGCACGGCAGGAAGCCTATGCCAGCGCGGAACTGGCGACCAGGCGGCTGACGGGCGCGGCCTGACGGCCTCCGGTGATGCGCAAACTTTCCTTCGGCCTTGCTGTCTTGTCGGCCTTGCTGCTGACCGCCAGCGGCAGCTGCAACGATGGCACGCAGATGCGCTCACCGGGCCGCATTCAGACCATGCCGGGGCTACCCCGCCCGGCTCCCTTGCCGCCGCCGCCGCCGGGTTTACCGGCCATGCCGCCGCGCAGCGGAGAACTTTTCGTCATCGGCGAGCTGACTCAAGGCGGCTGGATCACCGGCCTAGCGCCCATTGCTGCCCGCAGCCTGACGCTTGATGGGCAGACGGTGCCATTCGAAGCCGATGGGCGTTTTTTTGCTGCCTTCGACCGCGATGCCGGTGCGGCGTCATCACTGGTGGCGCGGCTGGCGGATGGCCGGGCGGTGACTCGCTCGCTCGGGATTAGCCCGCGTGCCTGGCAGATCGAACGCATCCCGCTCGGGCCGCGCCCCGGCACGGCCCCCGATCCCGTATTCCTGCGCCGCCGCGCCGGTGAACTGGCGCAGATCAACGCCGCGCGAGCCGTGAATGCGCAGAGCGACGGTTGGCGGCAGCATTTTATCTGGCCTGCCAGAGGCCGGATTTCGGGGCGCTTCGGCTCGCAGCGGATCTATCCCGCTGGGCCCGCCGCCTATCATTCGGGCACCGATATCGCGACGGGTGCCAGCGGCACACCCTATGTTGCGCCTGCCGATGGCGTGGTGGTGCTGGCGGCCTCCAGCCCGTTTTCGCTCGAAGGCAATCTCCTGATGATCGACCACGGCATGGGGCTCAACAGCGCCTTCCTGCACTCGTCGCAAATCCTGGTGCGGGTGGGCGACCGTGTGAAACAGGGTCAGGTGATTGGCCGGATCGGCATGACCGGCCGCGCGACAGGGCCGCATCTGCACTGGTCCATGAAGTGGCGCAGCGCCAAGCTTGATGCGCTACTGTTTGTGGGGCCGATGCGGTAAGCGCCGTGCGAAAAGTGGGAACCGGTTTTCGCGACAAACGACGCGACAACAGCAAGCCTCAGTCGAACAACCCGTAAGGCGCTTTCTCTTCTGCCCAGATTGGCTTGCGCTCGGCATGAGTCGCGGCGACCCGATCCCAATAGGTATCTGACTTTGCGCGGTAATGCGTGTCATAATCCTCGCCGGTGCGGAATTCGAAGAATTCGACGCCTTCATCGCCCGGCGTGACTGTGTAGGGCACGCCGCCGGGGATCATCACCCCGTCGCCCTTTTCCAGCACATCATTGCCAACCCGCATCGATCCGGCGAATATCTGGTAAAAGCAATCGACATCGTGGCTGTGGATCGGCAGCGGATAGCCGCTTTTGAACCAGACATAGCTGACATGCATCGTCGGCGAGGAGAACAGGGTCACCGCCATGGCCCCGCCGCTGTTACCGCCTTCATAGATCTTCTTCATGCCGCGCACGATGGCCGGATGAAGCTCGAAGCCCTCCGCGTCCGATCCGCGCTGCTTGCGACCGGTGTGGTGGTGGGCATCGCTGGCGCGGGTGATGATCATGCCGGGGCCGCGCGGCAGAGTTTCCAGAACGGCGGTGGTTTCACTTTCGAGTGTCATTCTGCTCTCCCTCAGTCCAGCCCGTAAAACCGCCGCGCATTGTCATACACGATCGGGCGGATTTCATCTTCGCTCAGCCCGGCAAACTGCCAGTCCATCACTTTCTTCGATTCGGGCCATGTCGTCTCCGAATGCGGATAGTCGGTCGACCACATCATGTTCTTGCCGCCCGGCAGGCCCCGGTTGCGGATGCCTTCGCGGTCGCGGATGAAGCTGGTGTAGATGTTGCGGTCGAAATATTCCGACGGACGCATCGCCAGTTCAAGTTTCAACCAATGCCGCTGGCTGTCGTAGATCCCGTCCATATATTCGCCGACGAAAGCCACCCAGCCCGAACCGCTTTCGATCGCGCCATAACGCAGGTCCGGAAACCGGTCGAACACCCCGCCGAACACCAGGATGGCGATGGGTTCGGCCATGCACAGCTTGCTCATCACCATGTTGGGCAGGAATTTGAACTGCCCCGGCCGGGCGATGCGCGCGCCGAGGTGGATGGTGATGGCCATGTTGTGATCGACGCAGGCCTGCCAGAATGGATCGAAGGCGGGATCATCATATTGCAGCGGCCCGTCGGGATCGCCGGTCAGCGCCAGCACCTGTGCGCCGAAGCCGCCGCTGGTGATGGCCTTGCTCTGCGGGAAGGCGGGTATGTTTACCGCGCGCAGGCCGCAGAGTGCCGCGTCTTTCACCATGGCGGTGGACCGGGCAATATCCTGCATCGGCAGATAGGCAGCTCCGATCAGGCGCTTGGGTGCATAGGCGCAGAAATCGGCGAGCCAGCGGTTATAGGCATCGAAACTTGCGAGATAGAGCTCGTTGTCCGCCGTGCCCAGCGGCCCGCCGCCATAAAGCACCGCGCTGGCAACGCCATCCTGGTCCATGTCCTTGAGCCGGGCGGCAGGCTCCCAGTTACCTGCGCGCAGCAGCTCCTTCTTGCCGGTGGTCTGGAAGCTTTTGCCCTGCCCTGATGTGGCTGATTGCAGGTTGAGCGGCTTGCGCGTGCCCTCGAAAACCAGCCAGTCATGCTTGTCATCCGGTCCGCCCGCCTCCCATTTGGGGGCGCGTCCGACGAACTTCGTGGGCAGATAGTTGTCCCAGAAAGTGGGTGCGGGGTTGACGTGCGCGTCGGCGTCGAAGAGTTCGAGTGTGGCAGGCATTTCAGCATTCCTTTTCCCTTACGCTTTGTCACATAGCGCCCGCTGCTGAGTCAATCTTGCGAACAGACTTCCGCAATCGTGAAAAACCTGTCTAGAATGCGGCCAAGCAAAAACGTGTGGGAGTGAGCCGATGGAATACGATCTGATCGTGCGGGGCGGCATGCTGGTGGATGGCACGGGATTGCCGCGCCGCCGGGTCGATGTCGGGGTCAAGGACGGCAGAATCGCGCGCATCGCCCGACTGGACGATGCCACGGCCAGGGAAGAAATCGACGCCACCGGACGAATCGTCGCGCCCGGCATTGTCGATGCTCATACCCACTATGATCCGCAGATCACGTTCGATCCCTATGCCACCATGTCGTGCTTCCACGGGGTCACCACGGTGCTGGCGGGCAATTGCGGCTTTTCCGCTGCGCCGGTGAAGGCGCAGGACCTCGAATTCCTCAAGGGCGTTTTCGCCCGGGTCGAGGATATGGACCTGGCGGCGCTGGGCGGGGTGCGCTGGGATCAGTTCGAGACCTTCCCGGAATTCATGGCTTACCTCGGAGGCAAGCTCGGCATCAATTTCGCCTGCTATGTCGGCCACTCCAACTTGCGCCGCTGGGTGATGGGCGATGCGGCGAGCGAGCGCGCGGCAACGGCGGAAGAGCTTGCCGAAATGCGCAGCATGGTGGCCGAGGCGATGCAGGCAGGCGCGGCGGGGCTCTCGACCTCGCTGTCGCCCACCCACAACGATCTGCAGGACCGTCCGGTGCCCTCGCGCTTTGCCACGGACGAGGAAGTGCTGGCGCTCGCCGAGGAGGCGGGGCGGCATGGCGCAGGCTCGATCTGCTTCCTGCCGCTCGGCACGACGCGCGGTCTGACCGCCGACGACCACGAATTCATCATCGAGATCGGGCGGCGCTCGGGGCTGCCGGTGATTATCCAGGGGCTTGGCGCACGCAGCAAGGTCGATGTGCCGGGGACGGGCTGGGATGATGCCGTGGTCAGCCTCGACAAGGCGCAGGCAGAAGGCGCCCCGTTCTATTCGATGCTGATCGCGCGGCCGTTCGACCGGGCGGTGGCTTTCGATGATACCAATCATCACTGGCGCGGTGCTTTCGGCTGGCATGCCATGACCCGGTTGCCGATCGAGGAACGCAGGGCTTTGCTGCGCGATCCGGCAACGCGCGAGGAACTGCGCTTCGGCATCGAGAATTCGAACAGGGATCCGGCCAAGGGCACCACCTTGTCGCCGCCGCAGTGGCCGGTGGTGTTCATCGATGTCTCGCCGAGCATGTCGCCCGAGGAGCATCAGGGCAAAAGCATCCAGATGCTGGCCGAAGAGCGGCAAATGGCGCCCGGTGATTTCGCGCTCGATCTGGCGCTGGCCGATGATTTCGCTACCAAGCTGCGCTGGCGGATGGATGGGCCCGAATGGTCCGACGCGGTGCGCAAATCACAGACCGATCCGCGCATCATCATCGGCACGTCCGACGGCGGCGCGCATCTCGCCAAAGACGATCAGGCGGACTGGAGCTCATATTTCCTCGCCCGCTGGGTGCGTGAGGACAAGGTCTGGACGCTCGAAGAAGGCGTGCGCCAGATCACCCAGATGCCGGCCGACCTGCTCGGCTTTCTTGATCGCGGCACCTTGCGGGTCGGTGCCTGGGCCGACATGATGATTTTCGACGAGCACGAAATCGGCCCGGTGCGCAAAGAGTTCGTGCGCGATCTGCCGGGCGGGGCGGGGCGCTACAAGGCGTATGGCAAAGGGGTCTACGCCACCATTGTCAACGGGCAGCCAATCGTGCTCAATGGCGAGCTGACGGGGCGGCTGCCGGGCGTGGTTGTCGCGCCGCAATAATCAATAACCCTGGGAGGGGATGGGATGAGCGAGCATGAGATTATCCAGACCGTCGGCCTCTATTCGGTCGCGCTCGATTCGCACAGCTGGGACCTGTTCGACGCGGTCTTCGCGCCCAATGTCGTCTCGGACTATCCGGGCGGGCTGTTCTGGCGCGATCTCGCCAGCTTCAAGGCCGATTTCACCGCGATGCACGAGCCGGTGATCAGCCACCAGCATCATCTCGGCATGCCGCAAGTGGTGGTCGACGGGAATCGCGCCTGGACGCTCACCTATGGCACCTACCGCCTGCTGCGCGCCCGCAAGGTCGAGAAATTCGGTGATATGACCGAAGGCGGCGCCTGGTATGATGACGAACTGGTGCGTAGCCCGGCGGGCTGGCGCATTGTCAGCCGCAAGGCGCGCAATTTCTGGTGGCGCGGGACATTTGCCGAGGATGGCGATTGCCCAGTGGCAGTCAATTCATTCGCCGAAGAAGCGGCAGCAGGCCGCGTCGGCTATATCAACGCGCTGCGCGCGAAAATTGCAAAGGGAGCCGCATGATGAACTGGCGCAACTGGCTGATCGCATTGGCCGCCCTGGCCATGCCCGCAGCCATTCTTAGTGCAGCTGCACCAGCCGAAGACTGGACGGGGCGTGATCCGGCGGCCGAAAAGAGCCTCGGCGCGCAGGTCTATCGCGATACCTGCGCCGCCTGCCACAATGCCGGCGTCGGCCGCGCGCCGCAGCGCTTCATCCTCCAGGACATGACTCCCGAGGCGATTCACACGGCGCTCGCGCAAGGGGCGATGCGGGTGCAGGCGGCAGCGCTTTCGGCCGAGCAGAAGACTGCAGTTGCCGAATACCTTTCGGGCCGCAAGCTGGGCACCACCAGCACGGCCACAGCGCTCAACATGTGCACAGGCGCCGCAGCGCGCTTCGATCTCAGCGAACCGCCAGTGTTCAGCGGCTGGGGGCTCGATGCTGCCAGCACTCATGCGATCCCCTCGGCCATATCCGGCCTCGGCACGGGCAATGCGCCGCGCCTCAAGCTCAAATGGGCCTTCGCTTTCCCTGGCTCGCAGCGCGCGCGTTCGCAGCCCGCGCTGGCGGGCGGGGCGATCCTGGTCGGCAATCATAACGGCACGGTCTATGCGCTTGATCGCGAGACCGGCTGCGTGCGCTGGTCCTTCCCGGCCCAGGCCGAAGTGCGCACCGGCATCGTCGTCAGCCCCTGGGTTGCCGGAAACCGCGCGGCACGCCCTCTGGTCTATTTCGGCGATGTTGCCGGCAATGCCTATGCGGTCTCGCTGCTCGACGGCAAGCTCGCCTGGCGGATCAAGGCCGATCTCCATCCGGCGACTGTGCTGACCGGCACGCCGACGCTGCATGCGGGCACGCTCTATGTGCCGGTCTCCTCGAACGAGGAGGCCTTCGCTACCAGCCCGGCCTATTCGTGCTGCAATTTCCGCGGCTCGGTGCTCGCGCTCGATGCGCGGACGGGCAGGCAGAAGTGGCGGACCTGGCTGGTCGGCCCGCCAGTTCGGCAAGGGCCGAGCAAGGAAGGGCTCGACAAGCTGGGACCCTCGGGCGTGGCAGTGTGGAACAGCCCGGCGATTGACGTCCGGCGTGGCCAGTTGATCGTGGCGACGGGTGACAACTATTCGCTGCCCGCAACGGGGCTCAGCGATGCCGTTGTCGCGCTCGATCTCGCGACGGGCCGCATCCGCTGGCATTATCAGGCGACAGCAGGCGATGCCTGGAATGTCGCCTGCGCTTTCAAGGGCGTGAGCGGCAGTTGCCCCGATGAAAACGCGCCCGATTTCGATTTCGGCGCGGGTACGGTGCTGGCCAAGGGGCTGAACGGCCGCGAATATGTGCTGGCCGGGCAGAAGAGCGGCGCGGTCTATGCGCTTGATCCCGCCACTGGCGCATTGGTTTGGAAGAAACGGATCGGCCACGGCAGCGCTTCGGGCGGCGTCCACTTCGGCATGGCAGCCGAAGGCGGGCGGCTATTCGTGCCGATCAGCGATCGCTTTGCCATGGACCAGGACCCTTTCCCCCTGAGCCCCGGGCTCTATGCACTCGATGTCGCCAGCGGTGAAATGGTATGGGAAGCGCGCGATCCCACCGATTGCAAGGGCAGCCCACGTTGCCTCGCTGGCTATGGCGGTTCGGTCACCGCGACCGGCGGCGTGGTGCTGGCCGGCGCGGACGATGGCCACTTGCGCATCTTCCAGGCGGCGACCGGTGGATTGCTGTGGGAAGACCAGACCGCGCGGAACTTCACAACGGTCAACGGCGTGCCCGGCAAGGGCGGCTCAATCAGCGGCGGCGTCGCGCCGCTGGTTTACAAGGGCAACGTGATCGTGCCCTCGGGCTATGGCTTTGCCTCGAAGCTGCCTGGGAATGTGTTGCTGGTTTACGGGGTGGAATAGAACAGCGGTCCAGATTTTAGCTCGTCATGTTGAACTTGTTTCAGCATCCATTGTGCCACAAGCCCGGTGCTTGCCAATGAGAAGCCAACCGCGAAGCTTGCGCCAATCCGGCGCGCGCAGGCTATGCTGCGGGATGGATCCTGAAACAAGTTCAGGATGACGGTCTGGGTTAGGGCGGGGTTTCAATCCCCCACCCGCATCACCATCACCTTGTTCCCGTCCGGATCGCGAAAATAGGCGGCATACATATTGGTCTCCGGGCTCCCTCGCGGACCCGGCGCGCCTTCGCACATACCGCCCAGCTCCAGCGCTTTGGCATGTGCTCTATCCACCGCCGCGCGGCTCGGCGCGGCCCACATGACCTGGCTGCCATTGCCCACCGTGGCATCGCCCTCGCGCGGCGTGCCGACCAGGAATATCCCGCCGTCGGCTCCGCGATAACCGGCCATGCCATGCCGTTCGATCACCCGCGCGGCGCCGATCTCGGCGGTGACCGCGTCATAGAAGGCGACGGCGCGCTTGATGTCGCGCGTGCCGAAGCGGGCTCCTGTCAGCATATAGTCTCCTCTGCCAATTTCCTTTGCGCAAAGGCCTTGGCCTCCGCTGGTTTGATCTTCGCCGTATCGGTAAAATCCATATCGCCTTGCTCAATGAACAGCACTTTGCGCGGCACCTTGTAGGAAGCCAACCGCGCTTTCAGGAACTGGATCACTTCCGCCTCGCTCAGATCGTGGCCTTCGCTGCGCACCACGCAACTTACCACCATCTCGCCGAGCGTGTCGTGCGGCACGCCGGTGGTCTTGCAGACTTTCACCCCCGGGCAATTGCACAGCGTCCAGTCGATCTCGACGGGCGACACGTTAGCTCCACCGGTCTTGATGATGTCGTTGATTCGGCCCTGAAACACGAGCCGATCACGCTCATCGATGAAGCCGCCGTCGCCGGCGTGGTAGAAGCCATGTTCGTCGAGCGCCTCATCGCCGGGAATGCCGATGTAGCCGAGCATCAGGGTCGGGCCCTTGACGGCAATCTCGCCGGTTTCGCCGCGTTTCAGGACCTTGCCGGTGACGGGATCGACGATCTTTATCGTGTTGCCCGGCAAAGCCCCGCCATTGCAGCCTTTCCAAAGCTCCTCTGGCGAACCGCATGGATAGGCGGCGGAGATGGTGAAGGTTTCGGTTGCGCCATAGGTCCCGTGGGGTTCGATCCAGGGGGTGGAGATACTCTTCTGGGGTCGGCGCAGGTTCTGGCCGGGTTCGAAGTAGTAGAGGCTCGAGAGGTCGGCCTCGTCCCAGCCGGGTGCTTCTTCAAGCTGCGCCCACTGGTGCGGCCAGCAATAGGCAAAGGTCACTTTTTCGGCCGTCATCAGCGGAATCGCCTCGGCGGGATCGAACATGCGTTGCAGGATCAGCGATCCCCCCGCCGCGAATGTCCCGCCCAGCGCGATGGAGAAATTGCCCGACCAGAACAGGCCGTTGGGCGCCCATGTCCGCACCGGCACATCCGGCTTGAAATCATAGATCCGCACCCAGCGCCATGACTGGATGTTGACGCCGCGGTGGGCGTTGAGGATGCCCTTGGGCTTGCCGGTCGAGCCCGAGGAGAAGAACAGCACCGCCGGATCGGCGGCTCTGACTGCCTGGCTGCGAGCATCGACCTGGGCGGGATCGACCGCATGGCCGAGTGCGAGGAAGCTGGCCCAGCTTTGGGTTGCCCCGCCGACCTCGCCTTCCTCCAGCTGGACCAGACGGCGCAAAAAAGGGAACTTGCTGGAAGCCAAATTGCCTGGTGCAGTAATGGCAATGCCAGGTTCAAGGTCCTGCAGGATCGCAGCGAAATCCTTGGTGATCACCTCGCGCTCGAACAGCAGGATCGAGATATCGCTGGCCCCCAGCAATGCTTCCAGCTCGCTCGGCGTCGAGAAGGTCGAAAGCCCCACGGCAACCCCGCCCGCCAGCGCAATCCCGAAGAAGCTCGATACCCATTCGGGCCGGTTGGTCATCAAAATGCCGATGCGCTCGCCTTTGGCCACGCCGCAGGCGACCAGCGCGCGGGCAACCTCTTGGCTGCGCTCCCAGACCTCGTCATAAGACCAACGGATCGCTTCGCCGCCGACTTGGTGCATAACCAGCGCTTCGCGCGGGCCATAGCGCTCGCGCACCTCGGCGAGGAAGGCAGGCAGGGTCAGCGCGCCGAGACCGGGCTCTTCCTCCAGCGGAATGCCGCGAATGATCGCAAGGTCTTGATCGGCCATGCCGGTGTCCGCTTCCTCTGCCTGTATCGCGTGCATTGACTGCCCGCGCGCTTTGCGAGACGTTGCCGCGAAAGCGCGGGGCTCTCAAGCGCTAACTGGAGCGAGTGGAGGATTGCGGTGATTATCGACATCAACACCCGCGTGCTTCGCCCAGCCGACGAGTATGAGCTGATCGAGAGCCCCTCGATCGCCGCGCGGATCGAGCCGGGGCTGGCTTCCGTGCCAACCGACATGCGCTGCATGCTCACCCCGCCGGTCTATTACAGCCTCGAGAACGGGATTGCCGATAACCGCGCGATCAACGATGCGCTGCTTACCTCGGCGGCAAAGCGCCCCGGCTGGCGCATGTTCGGCTTGGCCGAGCCCAAATATGGCGACGCGGCCACGGCCGAGATCGAGCGGCTCGGCTCGCTGGGCGCGGCGGGCGTGGTGTGGTCGCCGCGCGCGCAGGGCATTTTCGGCAATGACCATTCGCTGGCGCAGCTGTGCATCCATGCCGACAAATGCGGGCTGGTTTCGATGATTCGCTCGGCGCCCTATTCGGTCAACGAGGGTCTGTGGCGGCTCTGGGCATTGGCCAAACAATGTCCCGGCGTGCCGCTGGTGCTGATTGGCGCTTTCGAGAGTTGGGAGAACATCCAGTTTGTACGCGAGCATCAGGGCGGCGGCGAGAACCTGTTTTACGATCTGTCGCTACTCAGCGAGAGCTGGGATCTCGATGCTCTGGTCGGCAGCCTGGGATCGGATCGTCTGCTGTTTGGCAGCGGCGGCCTCGATCTCGTGGAACGCACATTGGACATCGTTGAGCGCAGCGATCTGGCGGCACCGGCCAGGGACGCGATCCTGTCGGGCAATGCCGCGGGGCTGCTGGCATGAGCGCGGAAATGTTCGATATTCACCAGCACTATGGCGCGCTGATCGGCGTGCCCGGCAGCGGCGGGCGGGTGACCACGCCGCAGGAAGACTGCGCCAATCGCATAGAATTCCTCGACAGCTTCGGCATTGACCAGGCGGCGCTGATGCCGGGCCACAGCTACGCCGCGCCGCGTGGCTTCGCCGATATCCGCGCGATCAACGATGGGCTGCATGTCTATGCCGACCTTGCCCCGGAGCGCTTCCCCGCTGTCTTCGGCACGCTTGATCCGCGCCATGGATCAGTCAATTACGCCGAGGTCGAACGGCTGGCCGCCATGGGCTTCCGGGGCCTGTCATGGCATCACCGCATGCAGGGCCTGCCGATGGATCACCCTGTGATGTTCGCCATTGCCGAGCGCATGGCCGCCGGTGGCATGGTGTTCATGGCGCATTGCTATGCCCAGGGCGATTTCGAGGCGCCGTGGCGGCTGCGGCGGCTGGCCGAGCGGTTTCCCGCCATGCCCTTCGTCGCGCTCGATGCCATGACCAGCCCGGAAAACCTCGACCAGTTGCTGGCCATCGCGGACAAACTGGACAATGTCACCATTGATCTCACCTCCTCGCTATGCGGCCCGCGCGGGGTGGCCCATGCAGTCGAGCGGGTAGGCGCGGAGCGGCTGGTGTTCGGCAGTAACTTCTATTCAATGAGCCGCGTCGCGCGGATTTCGGCGCTCGATGTGACCCTGGAGGCGGGGCTCAGCGAGAGTGAGCGGGCGGCAATCCTGGGCGGGAATGCGCGGCGAGTTTTGGGGCTTTCCTAGAGCCCTCACCCCCGGCTGCGCGGCAGGCCCAGCGCGCGTTCGGCGATCATGCTGCGATGGACTTCGCTGGTCCCGGCCCAGATCGTCGAGCCATGCGCGTAGCGGTAGGCCATATTGATGTGCGCCGGGGCGCCTTCGCGTTTTGAGAGGGAAAGCGGCGCGGTCAGGTCCATCAGGTCATTGCCGTCGGCGAGAAATTTCTCGGTCGAGAACATTTTTGCCATCGGCCCGGCGGCGGGCAGACCCAGCTTTTCCTCGGCAGACCACAGCGAGCGCAGGCCCAGCATTTCCGATACGAAGCAGTGCGTCCAGGCCTGGGCCAGCAGCATCTGGGCGAGCTGGTCATCGATCAGCGGCCTGCCGTCCAGCGCGATCTCGCGGCACAGTTCTTCGGCGGCGCGGACCATGGTCATCTGCGCCTGCGAGAAGCCGCCGCTGTGTTCCAGTTCCAGCGCCGCGCTCATCGTGCGCACTCCGCCATCGACTTCGCCGAGCCGGTAAGAATCGGGAATTCTCACCCCGTCGTAGAAAGTGATGTTGGTGCGCTCGTCCTGAAAGGTGAAGACCGGCTGCACCGCGACGCCTTCGCTTTTGAGCGGCACGATGAACATGGTGAGGCCCTTGTGCTTGGCCACTTCGCTGTTGGTGCGGGTCAGCATGATGACATAGTCGGAGAGGTTGGCGCCGCTGGTAAACATCTTGGTGCCGTCGATCCGCCAGCCGTTTCCGTCGCGCGTTGCCTTGGTTTGCGCCGCGAAGACATCCGAGCCCGAGCCCGGTTCGCTATAGCCGAGCGAGCAGACGACTTCGCCAGCGAGGATCGGCTTCAGCACGTCCGCCTTCAATTCGTCGCTGCCGAACTTGTCGATCATCGCTGCGACCATCATCGTCGTGCCCTTGGCGTGGCCGCTCCAGCCGTGTTTTTCCCAGACCGATCCGGCGGCGAAGCTGGCATAGGGCGTCGCCCCGCGCCCGCCCTTTTCCCTTGTCAGTTCGGGGAACAGCAGTCCTGCCTCGGCCAGCTTCTTGTGCACCAGCGGATGGTGCCCATCCCACGAATGGTGGGCATGGGCCTTGAGTTCGGGAGTGAGTGTTGCTTCGAAGAAGGCATCGACTTCCGCCGCCAGCGCGCGCGCATCCTCGCCCAGATCGAAATCGATTGCGACGCCGCCGACTTCGGGCAGCGCCGCGCTCTCGCTGGCATAGAGCCGCCGTCCGGCCTGCTGCAGCAGGCGCTGGGGATCGCCGTGGATCAGCATCCAGGCCTTGGCGCGAAGATTGTAGAAGTGGATGTCGTATTCGGTGGTCAGGCCATAGCCGCCGAAGGTGCGCAGGCTCTGGATCGCCGCAATGTTGGCGCAGCGCGCGTTCCACCAAAGCGCCATGGGGACATGCGCAGCGGCTCCGGGATCACCGCTGGCAATCTCGTGGATCACCTTCCAAACGAACAAGCGGCCGCCTTCCAGCTCGGTGATGAAATTGGCGAGCGGGTGCGACAGCGCCTGATAGGTGCCGATAGGAACGCCGAAAGCATGGCGCTCGCAGGCATAGGCGGCGGCAAGGCGGACAGCTTCGCGCCCCAGGCCATTCAGCGCGGCGGCGCTGAGCAATTTCCATTCCTCGAGCGCGGCGGCGAACATGTCAGTCGCGGCGGGCCCGCTTGCAAGCACGGTCTGCGCGGCTTTGCCGAGATCGACTTCCCCGATGCCGTTCGAGGCGAGGTTGTCTTCGGCCATGCGCTCGGTTGCGGTGAGGGAGACCACCACCACGTCGCCACCGCGGCGCGCGATAACCAGATCGGCATGAGCCCCGCCGGGCAGCCACTGCACTGGCTGGCTGGCTATGTCATGGAAGGCCAGAGTCGCCACTTTCGCGCCGCTGGTAACCTCGTCCAGCATGTCACCGCCCAGTTGGCCCAGCAGGCGCGCCGCAAGGATCGCTTCGGCAATCGGCCCGGATGCGAGCGTGCGCCCGGCTTCTTCCATCACCAGCGCCGCGTCGATTGTGCCCATGGCAAGTCCGCCCGCCGCCTCGGGCACGCGCATGCCGAATGTGCCGAGCTCTGCCAGCCCCTGCCACAGCGCGGGATCAAAGCCGCCTGCTTCCTGCGCCTTGCGGACCTTGGCCATGGAACTCGCACCGTCGAGGAAACGCGCGAAAGTGTCGCGCAGCATTTGCTGGTCTTCATTGAGGCCGAGGTTCATTGTTTCACCATCTCACTTGGGATTGGGATGCGCATCGTGGATCTGGTTTATCGCCGAAACCACTTCCTTGGACAGCGTCAGATCGATTGCGCCGAGATTGCTGGCGAGTTGCTCCGCATTGCTCGCCGCCATCAGCACCGAGGCCATGAAAGGCTGCTGCGCGGCGAAGGCCAGCGCCATGTGGGCCATATCAAGCCCATGGGCGCGCGCCACAACGCCATAGGCGGAAATCGCCTGCTGGCGGACGGGCGAAAGCAGGCGCGCGACGAAGCTGGGCGAGCCTTCCGAGCGGCTGCCGGAAATCGGCGCGGGGGTCCCGCCATATTTTCCGGTCAGCGTGCCCGAAGCCAGCGGTGAATAGCCGATCAGGCCCAGCCCTTCTCGCATTGCCACTTCGGCAAGTCCGATCTCGAACTGGCGGTCGAGCAGCGAGTAGCCGTTCTGGATCGAGGCGACGCGGGGCACGGTCATCAAATCGGCCATGAAGAGATAGCGCATCACCCCCCAGGGCGTTTCGTTGCAGACGCCGACTGCGCGGATCTTGCCGAGCGAGACCTGCTGCGCCAATGCCGCCAGAGTCTCCTCGATGCTGACTTGCTCCGGCGAATCGGCAAGCTGCGAGAAGCGCTGGCGGCCATGTGTCGAAACAGCCCGCTCTGGCCAGTGGACCTGATAATGATCGATGGCATCGGTGCCGAGGCGTTTCAGACTGGCATCGACCGCCAGGGCGATGTTGGCGGCGTCTAGGTGTCGCATTGGTCCCCTGATATGCGTCATGTCTCCCGCCGCATTGCCCGGTCCTGCGACCTTTGTGGCAATCACCACCTTGTCCCGCACTTTTCTTGAATTGACCCATTTGCCAAGCAGCTCTTCCGAGCGGCCTTGGGTTTCGGGGCCAGTCGGGGTGGGATAGTTCTCTGCCGTATCAAACAGGGTGATTCCTGCCTCCAGGGCCATGTCCATCTGGCGGAATGCGTCAGCCTCGGCGGTCTGCCCGCCGAAGGTCATGACGCCCAGGCCATAGGCGCTGACTTCAAAGCCGCTGTGGCCAAGCTTGCGATATTGCATGGCTATTCCGCCGCCTCCGCCTGCGTAAACGGCGGCCAGCCCCGGGCATAATGCGTGCCCGCCACTCGCGCGACGATCTGCGCGGCCTGGGAGCGGGGGTTATAGAACTGGCTGAGCCAGATGCGCGACTGTCCGAAGGGACCGTCCGATGTCAGCTGCATGGGCCTCAGCGCAGGCTTCTTCGCTGCCCAGACTTCGCCATCGGTCATCAGGCCATTGCCGAACATCGCTGAAACCTGATCGCGCATCGCCTTGGCTTCGTCGGCGCTCTGGCCCTCGCGGCGTTTCAGCATCGCGGTTTGCCACAAGCGGCAGCTGCCATCGTCAATCGGCGTGACGCAGATGATCTCGCGGGCGTACATTTCCTGAAACTTGCCAAACGCGATGCCGGGGCCGACATAGCCCGCCAGCGTCGAATAGGTATCGTCGAAAACCCCGCCGGCTTCGACTGCGGAACGCTGGCGCTGGTGCAGCAGGTGGCCGTCATATTCGTTCTCATAGGCAATGGCGTCGCCGCCGTGCAGCAGGCCGAGGTGGGCGACATCGGACATGTTGTCGAAGATTTCGATCGGGTGGTTGAGATCGGCAAGATATTCGAGCCCCTGCCAGCGCACCCATTCGCCATCGTCCCATTCGGGAAAATCGATCAGCGCGAAATCGGGCGCCTGTTCTTCGGGATCGTGCCAGGCGAAAACAATGCCGTAGCGTTCCTCCACGGTCCAGCTCTTGACCCTTGCGGCGGCTGGGATCGCTCCGTCGTGGTAGGGAATGTTGTTGCAGACCCCGTCCGGCCCGAAGCGCCAGGCGTGGAAGGGGCACCGGATGTTGTCGCCCTCCATGTGGCTCGGCCGTTTCGAAGTGGCGGAGCTGGGCCCGCTGGCGAGGTGCGTGCCCATGTGCGGACAATAGGCATCGAGCATGACGACACGGCCGCTCTCGCCGCGATAGAGCACCATGTCTTGCCCGAAATAGTGAACGCCCATCGGCTTCCTGCCGACTTCGCTGCCGTTCGCCACCGCGAACCAGCCGCGTGGGAAGGCGAACTCGCCCAGGCCATATTCCGCCGATGTCGCCATCTGTCCTCTCCCGCTTTTGCTTGACCTGCAGGACTATCCCCGGTTGTCTCATCCCCGCAACTGCAAATTACGGGAGAGTGGGAAATGGACGCTGGACTGGCCGCGATGGTGCGCGAACTCAAGGACCGCCAGGAAATCTACGATTGCATCATGCGCTATTGCCGGGGCATCGACCGGCTTGATCGCGCGATGCTGCTGTCGGCCTATCATCCGGACGCGGTGGACGATCACGGCACCTATGTCGGCGGAGTGGAAGGCTTCGCCGACCATGTCTTCGCACTGCATTTCGGCATGCAGCACTTTACCCAGCACCACATCACCAACCATCGCTGCGAGCTGGACGGCGATATCGCCCATTGCGAGAGCTATTACCTGTTCCGCTGCCTCAACCGCGAGGTGCCCTTCTATTGCCATTCGAGCGGGCGCTATATCGACCGGTTCGAACGGCGGGACGGGAAATGGGCGATTGCGGAACGGATTTGCCTGGTCGAGGCGCGCGATGATAACTGGGGGCCGGAAGGGATGGAGGTCAACTCTGCCTATGTTGAGGCCAAGCGGGACGCGGGGGATGTATCGTATATGCGGCCACTCAAGATCGATCGGAGCCGGGTGACGGGCTAGGGCAAAAGCCACGCCCCATTCCCGGCGAAATACCGTGCGGCCACCTCGCCCCCCAGGGGTGCCAGCATCTCTTTGACTTTGTCCTTGATATGCCGCCCTCCCTCGAGGTGCGGGTAGTCGGTCGAGTAGCAATAGCAGTCGGCGACCTGCGGATAGCGCTCGAAGAAGAGCGCCAGTGGTTCGACGATGTTGTGCGGGGTCACGCGGACATTGCGCGCGAGGTATTCTGACGGGCGCAGTGACAGCTTGCCCGCCAGCCGCCGCGCGAAGACTTTTTCCGCCCACATGTCGAGGTTCTCGGCGAGCGGCCCCAGCCAGTGCGCGCCCAGTTCGATCGCGCCGAAGCGCAACATCGGGTGGCGCTCGAACACGCCGCCCAACACCATTAACATCAGGAAATGTTCGGCGGCGAGATGCGTCGAGGCCAGCGAATAGGGCTCGAAGCCGAGTTCGAACGAGAGCTTCTCGGGCGCGAAGGCCGGGGCGTCGGCCCAGGCGGCGCTGGCGAACAAGCCAAGGTCGCTGCCGACATGGGCCATGACCGGCATATCGTTTGCCGCAGCGAGCGCCCAGAAAGGGTCGAGCTCGGGCACGGCTGGAGATAGCCCGGCGAGCGGCGAGCCGGTGTTGATCAGCAGGGCGCGGATGCCCCGGCGGATCAGCTCTTGCGTCTGTTCGATCAGGTCGCCCGCGTCGCGCGGGGCTCGCAGCATGCCGACGCCGCGCAGGCGGTCCGGGTCAAGCGCAGTGGTGCGCACGGCCCAGTCGTTCCATTCGTCGGTGGCGGCAAAACCGATTTTGGTCGCTTCGTCATGCGACAGGCCGCCGAGGAAGTGGCGCAGGCCCGCGGCAATCGGCCCGCCGCCATCGGGGGTCGAGAGGATCTGCCCCCACAGGCCGAAGCTCGGGAAGACCAGCTGGCGCGAAACGCCCATCAGGTCCAGGGCCTCCAGCCGCCGCACCATGTCGAAGGCGCCGGGTGCGCCAGTATGGCGCATGGTCCAGACGTTCTCTGACGTCATGGCGGCGTCGTCGTCGGCCTGGTCCGGGCGCAGGATATAGTCCTCGCCCATGGCGGCAATGAACGGCCCGCAGACTTCGGCGAGGCGTTCGGCAGTGGGGCCGAATATCTCGCCCCAGACGCGCGGTGGGGCGAATTCGTGGCCGTCGACGTCGAGAGTGCAGGAGGGAACGGGGGCAGTCACCGCGCCGAAAGCCCCGGATTGCCCTCGCGCAGGCGGAAGCGCAGCGAGTTCTGGACGAAAGCGACCTTATGATATTGCCCTGCGAGCATCGGCAGCTCGATCAGCTGCTGATCGCTGAGGTGGCGGGCGAGCACTTCCCAGGTGGCATCCGAAATCATCGCTTCGGCGTGCAGTTCTTCGCAGGCTTTCAGCACGGCCCGGTCAAGTTCGCCCCAGCCCGGCGCGGCAGAGCCCTGCACGATCCATTCGATCTCCTCGCCGCTCACCCCGGCATCTTCCCGGGCGATCAGCACGTGTTCTCCCCATTCGAACGGCGCGCCGCACAGCCAGCCGGTGCGCAGGATGGCGAGCTCGCGCTGGCGATCGGCCAGCGCGGTGTCCCCCAGAAACCGAATGCCGAAATCGAGGAAGGCCGCGAGCAATTCGGGGTGCTTGCCGACCGTGGCGAAGAATTCTGGCACAGGCGTGTCGAGCGCGATGTCATTCATCGTGCGGATCTTGTCGATCGCTACCATAGCTGCCTCGGCGATTTCGCCATCGGGCAGCGGATCGATCCGGGGCGGGCTACCCAGCACTTGTTCCATCCGCGTTTCGCAATTGAAAGGCAAAGGCTCAATCCTTCCCGGGTGTGTAGAGCATGCGTTCGACGCCCCGGCTGGTACGCGCCAGCAACAGGTTGCCCGCCGCGTCGGTGCAGAACTTGTGCAGGGTCAACAGCATGTCGCCGAGCACACCGTCGGGCGCCATGACATGGCCGAGACATTGCCACGCAGCCAGATCGACGATCCAGATGCGGCTGTTGGTGCCATCGTTGACAGCCAAGAACTTGCCGTCCGGCGTGAAGGCGAGATTGAAGACCGTGCCGAAGGGAGAGGGGTATTTGAACTCCATCTCGCGGATAAACACCGGCTCGGCCTTGCCGACCGCATCGAACACCTGAAGCCGGTCGTTCTTGCGGTCCGAAATGTACATCAGCCCGTCCGGCCCGACGCTGACTGCGTGGACCGGGTTGTTGAAGCGGTCGGCCAGCGGCAGCTGGCCATCGGGCACTTTGCCATAGGCTCCAAAGCTGCGGATGAATTGCCCGGTATCCGAATTGAACACAGCGACGCGGTGGTTGACGTAGCCGTCGGTGATGAAAACCTCGCGCCGTGCGACATCGTGCCATGCGTCAGTCGGGCAGCCGAGCAGGGACTCGCTCGCATCGCCGCCAGTCTCGCCGAACCTGCCGATGCGCAGCAGCAATTCCCCATCGCGGGTGAAGCGCTGGACGGCATGGTCATAGCTTGTATCCGCGCCGAAGACCCAGACGGTGTTTTCATCGTCGAAGGCAATCGTCTCTTCCTGCATCGGCCATTGTTGCAGGTCGTCCACGCGCGGCAGATGATCCGGCCCGCCCCAGTCCTGTAGGTAGTTTCCATCCGCGTCGAACTCGACGACTGCCCCCAAGCGCGCGGCAGGATCGTCGCTCTGGCCCGCCGGCCCCCAGGCCATGTTGCTGGCGATATGCAGCATCCAGATGTGGCCATCGGGCGTAACCGCAACCCCGGTGATCGAGCCGGTGGTGCGCCCCGGCGGCAGGCGCACCGGCGGCACAGGATCGGCAACGAAGTGGGGCAAGGCAAGGCTCGCCTGATCAGTCATGGCACTCTCCCGGCGGCGCGTTTCGATCCGCGCCTTATCGGGCCAAGTCTGTAGCATCGCGCCGTTGCGGGCAAGCCGGAATAGGCGCCTTGCGCCAATCCTGAGCTGCACCATTCGCTTTCCGCTTGCCCTTCAGGCGCAAATCCCCAACCTGTCACGGCAATGCTGCGCCAGTACGAACTTGTCGAACGCGTCAAAGCGTATGATCCTGATGCCGACGAGGCATTGCTCAACCGTGCCTATGTCTATTCGGTGGTAAAGCACGGTACCCAGAAGCGCGCCTCGGGCGATCCCTATTTCAGCCATCCGATCGAAGTCGCCGGGCTGATGACTGACCTCAAGCTCGATCAGGAAACCATCGTCACCGCGCTGCTCCACGACACGATCGAGGATACGCTCGCCACCATTGAGGAAGTCGAGGCAAATTTCGGGCCGGATATCGCCCGGTTGGTCGATGGTGTCACCAAGCTCTCGAAGATCGAAACACTGACCGACAACGAGCGGGCGGCGGAGAACCTGCGCAAGTTTTTCCTGGCGATGAGCGAGGACCTGCGCGTGCTGCTGGTCAAGCTGGCCGACCGGCTGCACAACATGCGCACACTGCATTTCATCAAGAGCGCCGACAAGCGCCGCCGCATCGCGCGCGAGACCATGGATATCTATGCCCCGCTCGCCGAGCGGGTGGGCATGTATGAATATATGCGGGAGATGCAGCTGCTTGCCTTCGAACAGCTCGAGCCAGAAGCCTATGCCACCATTGCCGAGCGGCTCGGCCAGATCCGCGATTCGGCGGGCGGCCAGGTCGATGCCATTGCGCTCGCGATCAAGCAGGCGCTCGCTGAAGCCGGGCTCAAGGTCGAGGTCTGGGGGCGCGAGAAGCACCCCTATTCGATCTGGAAGAAGATGGAGGAACGTCATGTCTCCTTCGAACAGATCACCGATATCATGGCCTTTCGGGTGCTGACGGAGAGTCCGGCCGATTGCTACCGGGCGATGGGCATCCTGCACACCACCTGGCAGATGATCCCGGGGCGTTTCAAGGACTATATCTCGACGCCGAAGGCCAATGGCTATCGCTCGCTGCACACGGCGCTGATCTATGAAAATTCGATGCGCATGGAAGTGCAGATCCGCACTCGCGACATGCATCGCACCAATGAATTCGGCCTTGCGGCGCACTGGGCCTACAAGCAGGGCGAGCGGCCCGATGGCCAGGTCGGCTGGCTGCGCGATCTCATCGAGATCGTCGACGCCAGCCACGATGCCGAGGAGCTGCTCGAACATACCCGCCTCGCGATCTATCAGGACCGCATCTTTGCTTTCACCCCCAAGGGTGCGTTGCACCAGCTGCCCAAGGGCGCAACGCCAGTCGATTTCGCCTATTCGGTACACACCGATCTTGGTGATTCGGCAGTCGGCGCGAAGATCAACGGGCGCCACACACCCTTGCGCACGCCGCTGAATAATGGCGATGTCGTTGAGATCATCCGCAGCCGAAAGGCCAGCCCGCAGCTGTCTTGGCTGGGGTTTGTCGTTAGCGGCAAGGCGCGCGCGGCGATCCGGCGGGCGGTGCGGGCCAAGGAGCGCGAAGAAGTCGCCGCCATCGGCGCCAAACTGTTCGATGAAATCGCCAGCCGCCTGCCCACCAGGATCGGCAAAAAGGCCACTGCGGCGGCTGTCAAACGGCTTGGTCTTGCCAGCGACCACGAACTCATGGCCGCGATAGGTGCGGCCAAGCTGAGTGATCGCGACGTGTTGGAAGCGCTTGTCCCGGGCAGCGCACGCGGGCTTGCCGATTCCGAGGACTGGCCCAGGCAGGAGCGCGCGATTTCCATCCGGGGCCTGACACCTGGAATGGCTTTCCATCTCGCCGATTGCTGCCATCCGGTTCCCGGCGACCGGATCGTCGGACTCAAGCAGCCGGGGCTCGGCGTCGAAGTCCACACCATCGATTGCATGGCCCTGGCGAGCGGGGTCGATGCCGACTGGCTCGATCTATCATGGGGCGAAACTTCAACCGGTGCGATCGGGCGGGTGCGCACTGTGCTTTATAACCGGCCCGGCACTCTGGCTGAAGTCACCGGCATATTCGCCGGCAACAAGGCCAACATCGTCCATCTCAACCTGATCAATCGCGACGAATTGTTCGGTACTTATGAAGTTGATCTCGAAGTGAGCGATGTCGCACATCTGACTCGCATTGTCAGCTCGCTGCGCGCCAGCGATGCCGTGGCGGAAGCGGAACGCATGTAGTCACAAGACTTCCAGCTCCAGCACGACCTCGTCGCCCTCGCCAATATGCTCGGCTCGCCGCACCGCCGCTTTGATCGGCAGCATCCAGCCTTCGCCCCTTTGCGGGAACACCGAAGTTTTCCAGGTGCTTGTGCCAATCCGGGCGGCCACTTTCAACGAACCGAAGCCGCTCGCCTGCCCCAACTCGAGCCGCCGCATCAACGCCAGCGCGGACAGCGCCTCGCCCGCTGCGCCATCGATGGTCAGGAAAAACCATACGGACGGTGCTGATGGGCTGGACCAGCGCCACAACGTTGCGCAATGTTCAAGCCTGCTCATCGCGCCAGCATGGCAAATGCGCGCGCCTTGCGGAAGGCGGAATGTCCCGCTAGGGCGCACTCCTTCCAGAGCATGCGGAGCGGTGGCCGAGTGGTCGAAGGCGCTCGCCTGGAAAGTGAGTATACGCCAAAAGCGTATCGAGGGTTCGAATCCCTCCCGCTCCGCCACACATAAGTCATTGATATAGAGAGAATTTATGATCCGCGTAAAGCGCCCGCTTCTGCGCCTTTGAGGCCGATGGTCCGGTCTGCGGAGAGCAGGTGAGGGGCAACAATGTGCGCTGTCGGCGGGTTTTTCTCCGTCGGCTATTTTCGCAGTACGGAGTGACGTGGCTGCATGGAGTGCTGATTTCGGCCCGGAAAGTAAAGCGGCGCCGAAGCGCCGCTTTGACATATTACTCATTTGGTTGGCGGGTCGGTCAGATCCTGAACAGTGCGATCTGGTCGTTCCAATCAATCGGGAGGTCGGCCGTGCGCAAGGATGCGGCGCTGATCGAGGCCGGCTGGGTTCCAGCGAGAATCGCCTCGACCAGTGCCGGCGCGAGGAAATTCAATCGGACGAGGCGCGACACCCAGGAATCGTTGACCTTCTCGTCGCGTGCGATGGTGGCGATGTCGATCTCGCCGGTCTGGATTTGTCGCCACCAACCCTGACCCTTGCGCAGCAGTTCGATGAGACCAGGATCGGGTTTGCCCTGTGTGACCGGCCGGCCATCGCGCTGGATTAGCCGGACGGCGCGGCCGGTCCGGGTCAGGCGGACCGGCGAGATGATGGAGATCGTAGGCGTTGTGCTTGGTGCCGGCTCGATGGCGAAGGTCCTGCACAGCGCTTCGAGAGAGAGTTCGATGGATATGGCGCCCCGATCGGCCGTCACCTTGGAAACAAGGTCACGAATCGTATCGCGCTGTTTGCGGCGGATGGCGGAGGCGAGTTGCTCCGCCTGCCGGAAAATCGTGCGCAGGCGATCACTTGCGAGCGGTATCCCCGCCCTGGTGAGTAGGTCCAGCGGATCATCGAGCGCGTCGGCCACAGCCTGGATCACGGCTGCCTCGATCTCGAGCGCCGGGATTCGCAGGCCTTCTGTCGGTTTTGCATCCGGTTCGTGCTGGAGCGACCGGCTCACATAGTAACGATAGCGAACCTTGTTCTTGCACGCGTGCGCGGCGACCAACGGTTCGCCTTCCTGATCGACGATACGGCCCGCAAGCAGGCTCGGCGATTTGGCTCTGCTGGCTGCTCTCTCGCCTTGCAGGTTGTCGGCAAGCTTGCGCTGAACATCATCCCATGTCGCGCGATCGATGATTGCCTGGTGCTTGCCGGCGTAGATCTGGTCCTTGTGATGGATCTCGCCGATATAGATGGGATTGGTGAGCAGCTTGTAGATCTGTCCGCGGGAGAAGGGAATTCCGCCCGTCGTCCTGCCCGTCGTGGCAGTGCGTTGCGGTGCGATGATACCCTGCTCAGTCAGTTCGCCGGCGACCAAGCGGACATTGCTGAGCACAAGGTAGCGCGCGAAGATATGTCGGACGATCTCGGCATGCTCGTCGACAATGGCCAGGGTCCTGCCATCGGGCTGGTAGCCCAGTGGCGGGTTGCCGCCCATCCACATGCCGCGGGCCTTGGATGCGGCGATCTTGTCGCGGATGCGCTCGGCGGTGACTTCGCGCTCGAACTGAGCGAAGGAGAGCAACATGTTGAGCGTCAGGCGGCCCATCGAATTGGTCGTGTTGAACGACTGGGTCACCGAAACGAAGCTGGTGCCTGCCTTGTCGAAGGCCTCGACCAACCTGGCGAAGTCGAGCAGCGAGCGACTGAGGCGGTCAACCTTGTAGACCACCACGATGTCGACCCTACCGGCCTCGATATCGGCGAGCAGGCGCTGGAGCGCCGGGCGCTCCAGTGTCCCGCCCGACAGGCCGCCATCATCGTATGGGGTCGGTACTGCCGACCAGCCTTCCGATGCCTGGCTGAGGATATAGGCGGCACAGGCTTCGCGCTGGGCATGGAGCGAGTTGAAGTCTTGTTCGAGGCCTTCCTCGCTCGATTTGCGCGTGTAGATCGCGCAGCGGATCTTTTTCATGCGGCGGCCTTTCTCTGCCTGAGGCCGAAGAAGGCGGGCCCCGACCAGCGTGTGCCAGTGATGGTGCGTGCGATCTCGCTGAGGCTCTTCCAGCTCCGGCCATTCCATAACGGCGCGCCGGTTTCGTCGATGGTGACGACGTGCACGGTGCCATGCCATTCGCGCACCAGGCGCATGCCAGGCGTCAGCGGCGTCACGCGCGGGCGAGCACCACCCGAACCTTCCAGCCGCTCACGGACAGCGCGCGACCTGCCGCCCATGGCTTTTACCTGGACCTCATAACCCAGTGCCAGACGCAGCATGCTGACACTGAGCCGGGGGACGGGGCGACCGGTGAGCTTGGCCCACCGGTGCTGCAGATTGGTGCGCGACATGTCGGCAATCTCGCGCAGCTGCGTATCGATCTTCGCCACGATCAGGCCTCCGCCGCCACGCTGTAGCAGGTCGCAGTTTCACGCGTGCTCTTCTCGATCGCGTGACCTTTCTTGCGCAGGCCGGTCAGCGCGGCCCGGGTAGTGTGCGGCAGCCAGCCGGTGGCCGCGACCATCTCATCGAGCGTTGCGCCTTCATCACGCTGCAGGAGGGACAACACCGTGCCGATCTTGCTGGTGGGGCGAGTCGCAGGATCCATCGCGACCTCATCCCCCACCGGTTCTTCGGTGCCGACTTCGATGGCGTCGCGCCCGGATTTGGTGATGAACAGGCCGACCATGTCGTGATCCTCACTGCGCCAGGCAAAGGTCCGGTCGGTCACCGCGATCTCATCGATCAGACCCCGGCGCAGGAGCGAAGAAATAGCCTTGCCAATACGCGTGGTCTCTAGCCGGCAGCTCTCGGGTAGCGGAATCAGGTTGCCGTTCTCGCGTCCGGCTGCGCCGGCGAGCAGGACAAGCTGGAGTGCATTGAGGCGGGTGGTCTTGGTCATGGGTGGTCTCCAATCAGAGCGGCACCAGCGCCGCTCCCACCACCCCAAGCCCCGCCGGTCACGCCGGTCGGGGCGGCGGCCAGTCAAACCGGCCGCGATTCAGTAACAACAGCAATGCTCGCTGTGCGCACGAAGTCGAATGGAATATGGGCAGACGGACAAGAAACTTCGGATATCGAGCCGATCAATCGGAGGTGCCCCGGAGCAAGGCTCGGGCTGCAGTGGTGAGCGCCACCAAGTTACCGACTGTCAGCTCCAGGATATCGATCCTCGCTGCGACGCCAGCAGCGCGTTCGGGCAATTGCATGGCGAACTCGGGGCTCGCATCTTCCATCAGTTGGCCTGCTTCGAGCAGCATGTTGGTGAGCAACTGGTGGCGGTCGGGTTCGTGGTCACTTCGCATTGCGACACACAGGCTTGCCAAGCCGGAAAGTCGAGACGCAGCCTTACTACCGAGACATCGCTATGGGCACAGTTATTGCGCTCCGAGAACGGACGCCAATCAAATCCGCAGTTCGACCATTGTTTTTCATCGAAATTTGGGCGGCAAGGGCGATAGTTTATCTCCACCCTTACAATTCGCCATTTTTTTCTGACATTTCCAGAAGTTATTTTAAATTGGTACCGAGAGTTCGAATCCCTTTCTCTCTCGAATGGATGCTCTCAGGCATCGATTCCAGAAAACGGCCTCTGCGTCATTGAACTCCGGACATCATTTCAGTTCCAGCCCGGCCAGTTCGCCTCCCGAGCGCCAGTGGGCCAGCAGTTGCATGAATGCATTCCAGCCGTGGCCATAGCCGCGCAAAAGCAGCCACTTTGGCCTGGCATCGCCTTCATTGCTGTAATAGCTCGGCGTGCACTCGCGGATCAGGCTTGATGTATCGACTTCGATCTCGCGGAAATGCCGCACATAGGCGTCCTGCGCCTCCTGGGTCGGTTCGGCGGCTTCGATGCCGCGCTTCTGGCATTCGGAGACGATGTAGGCGATATTTTCGGTCTGCCGGTTGAACTGCTCGGTGGTGCTCGAATTGAGTCCGCCCTGGATATAACCGGTGAAGTACATGTTCGGGAAACGGTGTGTCATCAAGCCATGCAGTGATTCCGGCCCTTCTTCCCAGTGCCGATAGATCGAAATGCCATCGCGTCCTTCGATCACCGGAATTCTCCAGCGACGCTCCAGCTCACTGGAGACTTCGAAACCGCTGGCGAAGATCACGCAATCGACCGGATATTCCACGCCGCCAGCCACAAATCCACTCTCCGTCAGCCGCTCCACCCCTTGCGTTTCGGAAACATCGATCAGGGTCACGTTCGGCTGGTTGAAGCTGGGATAGTAGTCGTTGTTCGAGAGTGGCCGCTTGCAGGGAAAGCGGAACCATGGCTTCAGCTTTTCCGCCGTTTCCGGGTCCTCGATCAGGGCATCGACGCGCGCGCGCAGCCGGTCCATGACCTGATAGTCGATTGCCTCGCGCCTGGCCGCCAATTCCTCCATCGACAGCACAGGCCAGCCTTCCGCCTTCAGCTGGGCTTGCAGATGGCGGCTGATTTCGGTCCACAGGTCGCAGACAAGATCGGGATCGTGAGGCAGGAACACTTCCTGTGCGCCGCGATGGAAATTGGCCTGCCGCTCCTTCTGCCAGCCGGGTTTCAGCGCTTTGGCCCATTCCGGATCGGTCGGCGGATTTGGCCGCTCATCGACCGTTGATGGAGTGCGTTGCAGCACATAGAGCTGCCGGGCATACTTGGCGAGAAAGGGCACCGCCTGGATGGAGGTCGCTCCAGTGCCGATGATGGCTACCCGTTTGTCGGCCAGTCGATCGAGCACGGGGTTGCCATAGGCGCCGCCGGTATAGGTATAGTCCCAGCGCGCCGAGTGGAAGGTCTTGCCGCGGAAGTGGTGGATGCCGGGAATGCCGGGAAGCTTTGGCATGTTCATCAGCCCGCCGGCCATGATGACATGCCGCGCCCGGATCTCGTCGCCCCGGTCGGTGGCAATGCGCCAGCGGCTTGTGGTGCCATCCCAGCGCAATCCGGTTACGCGCGTATGGAACAGCGCTTGGTCATAGAAGCCGAACTTCTCGCCGATCAGGCGGCAATAGCCCTGGATTTCATCGCCGTCCGCGAAGCGCTTGGACGGCATGAAGCCCATTTCTTCGAGGAGCGGCAGGTAGCAATAGCTTTCGTTGTCGCACTGGATGCCGGGATAGCGGTTCCAATACCAGACACCGCCGAAATCGCCGCCATGTTCGATGTGGCGGAAGCCGGTAACTCCGGCCATGCGCAGATGATATCCGGCCAGCAGCCCGGTAAATCCCCCGCCCAGGATGGCGACATCGAGCTCTTCGCTGACGGGGGCCCTTGGCCCTATCGGCATATGCGGATCGACTTCGTAAGCTGCAGCGAAATCGTCGACCGGCCGGACATATTGCTCGGTCAGTTCGGGACGCAGGCGCTTGTCACGCTCTTTGCGATATTTCTCGCGCAGTGCAGGGATATCGAGTTCCTGCAGCGGGCGCAGCTCGGTCAGTTCGCAGTTCATTTGGCCTCCGCCTTGGTTATCCATCGCCGTGTTTCCCGGAATGGACTTGCACTGGCCTGACTGATCTGTCAAATATACTGTCGTTTACATCAAATGGCTCGCAGTGGCATGCTATTGCGCAGTCAAAATGAGGGGATCGGGATCATGGCAACACAGGCAGAACCACAGGCAGCCTCCAATCGGCCGCGCAAGAAGCCGGCTTCGCCGTTTGGCGGCAGCATACCGATTGGCGTGATTGGCCTTGTGGCGACCATTATCGGTTTCCTGCCCACCTTTTTCTCGCGGCTTGCCAAGGTGGATGCCATTCACCTGACGCACGGCTGGACGATGACCGGGTGGATCGTTCTCGTGCTGGTTCAGGCGACGCTGATCCGCTCGCGCCTGTACAAGTACCATCGCTTTCTGGGCTGGTGTTCGCTTGCCCTGTTCGCGGCAATGGTCATCACCAGTTGTCAGGTGCTGGTGCTGATGCTGTCCGGCAAATCGGGCCTGCCATTCGAAGCGGCGAAGTTCTTCGGCTATAGCGACATCGTCGATATGCCGCTGCTGCTCTTCTCCTTCGGCGCCGCAATCTATTGGCGCAAGGACCGCCACATGCATTCCCGGCTGATGGCCGTCACAGTGCTCACTTCGATCGTGCCGGCGCTGGCGCGGATGTTCAACATCCTGGTCTGGCGCAGCTTCGAAGGGCTCTACCATGCCATGCACCCGACCTATCTGCTGATCCTTGGCGTGCTCGGCTTTGCCATCCTGTCAGACCGGAAGATCGGCCGCCTGAGCTGGCCTCTGCCGCTGGCATTTGGCTGGTTCAGCCTGGCCTATGCCACGCAATGGCCGATGATGAACGCTCACTGGTACGATGCCTTGACCCGCTATCTGGGAAGTCTGGCCTGACAATTGCCGAGAATCACGGGGCACCGGCGGACGGACCGGGAATATAACAACTGCAAGGAAGCGGCCATGTCCGGAAAATTGACCTTCGGCTATATCTACGACTTCCGTAACCCGCCCCAGTGGCATCGGCCTTCGGAGCAGCTCTATGCCGAGATGCTTGACCTGATCGCCTGGAGCGAAAGCGCCGGCTTTGCCGAGGCATGGATACCCGAACACCACATAGCGTCAGATGGCTACATGCCATCACCGCTGATCGCCATGGCGGCAATCGCCGCCCGCACCAGCAAGATCCGCATCGGCTCCGGCATAGCGCTGGCGCCGCTCTACAATCCTGTGCGCTTCGCTACCGATTGCGCCGTGCTCGACATAATCGCGGGAGGCCGGATCGATCTGGGCCTGGCGATCGGCTATCGTCGGCGCGAGACTGCGGCATTCGGTGTCGATTTCACCAAGCGCGGCAGGATCTTCGACGAATGGCTCCAGATTGTCTCCCGCCTCCTTGCCGGTGAGCAGGTCGATTTCAATGGCCAGTATTTCCAGATCAGCGGAGCCAGGGTCATGCCGCCTGCTCCGCGCGGACGCATCCCGCTTTATATCGGGGGCTTTGCCGACAAGTCGGTCGAACGTGTTCTGCGCTATGGAGAAGGCTACATTGGCAGCGAAGAAGTTTGCCATGCCTATGTCGAAAAGCTGAGGGAAAGCGGGCAGGATCACGCCGCTGCCAAGGTGCGGATTACCGGAGTCACGACTGTTGTGGCTGAAGACCCCGAGGCAGCCTTCGAGGAGCTTGCGCCCTATTTCCACCACGTCAACAACAGCTACGGCGAGTGGTTCTGCGAGGACAAGGTTCACAGCGCTGAACACGGATTCAGGCCAATGACCATCGCGGAGTTCAAGGCCAGCGGCACGCTGCAGGTCCTGACGCCTGACGATGCCATCGCGATGTTCCAGCGGCTGCAGAGCAAAATGCCGCTGGAACAATACATCTTCTCAATGCCTGCCGGACTGCCTGCCGAACGCTTTGTCCACTATGCCGATATCGTTGCAAACAAGGTCATGCCTGCCTTCGCATGAGCCGCGTCCAGGCGCCCAATGCACATTCCAACTGGAGTGATCCGAATGAACGATATGACGAAGGTGCCGCAAGGCCATGATGCCGCCACAGGCGACAGCATCACGGCACGGCTGGCCGCGCAATATGTCGAGCCGGAACCCGGCAGCCGGCATCTCCAGCGCTTCGACGAATTGCGCACGGTGCTGCGCAACGAGGGCACCCGGCAAGGCGGTGCCTCCGAATCCCCGACCGAAAAGCAGGACCCCACCCTGGCCTCGATCTTCTTTCTCCATGGCGAGGCACACAAGCGTCGGCGCGGCGCAATCATTGGCCTGTTCACCCCCAAGGCGATTGCCACCCGGCACATGCCGAACATCAACCAGGCGGCCGACGAATTGATCGCCGCATTCCGGCGAAAGGGCCGGACCCGGCTTGACGACATGAGCTTCATGCTGACCTCGACGGTCGTGGCCGAGATCATCGGCCTGTCGGAACGCCCCCTGCGGCCGATGATGCGGCGCATCGAAAGGGCGAACGGCACGCCCGATGTCTGGCGCGGCGGCATTCGCAAGCTGCTCGCCCCGTTGAAATCGCGCTTCTTCGGGCTGTCGTTCTTCATTCGCGATGTGAAACCGGCCATCGCGGCCCGCCGCAGGCAGCGACAGGACGATCTGATCTCGAAGCTGCTCGACGAGGGGCGCTCGGATCTGGAGATTTTCGTCGAATGCACCACGTTCGGCCTGGCCGGCATGGGCACCACGCGTGAATTCATCGTCGTGGCGGCGCTTCATCTGTTCGAATGCGATGCCCTGCGCCGCCAGTTCCTCGATGGCGACGACAACGAGAAGATGGAAGTGCTCAAGGAAATCCTGAGGCTCGAACCGCAGGCCTCGATGATCTATCGATCGGCGTCGGAAGCGATCGAAGATGTCGGCGGAGAGTCGATCCGTGCGGGCGAAAGGGTTTCGCTGGGAATTCGCGCCGCCAATCTGGACGAAGCCATTGTCGGGCCGGAACCTGAGAAAATCGATCCCGACCGAGCGCGCAAGATGAAGAACAACGGTGCCTGGATGAGCTTCGGGGACGGCGCCCATTTCTGCCCCGGGTGGCAGGTCGCGCTCACCGAAACGCGGGTTCTGCTCGATCGCCTGTTCCGCGTGCCGGGCCTTCGCCTCACCCGCTATCCCGACATGGAATGGACACCGCCCATGTTGCAGAGCTATCAGTTTGTGAACGCCGTTATCGAATGCGATCGGGCTTAGAGTAAAGGTATCGTCGAATTGGCCCAGGCTAGCAGAAAAACGGGACGGCAAGCCCAGCCGTCAGGTGTCGATTCGCGGCAGGCGATCCTCGATGCCGCACTCAGGACCTTTGCCCGCGCTGGCTATGATGGTGCATCGATGCCGGCCATCGCCAGGCTGGCGTCAGTTGCCCCGCCGCTCATCCACTATTATTTCGAAACCAAGGAACGGCTCTGGCGCGAGACCGTTGAACATTCGCTGGGCGGCCTGCGAGTGGAAGCCTCGGCGGTGCTCGGCGCGACCCGCTCGCTCGCACCGCTGGACCGGTTGCGCGCGTTGCTTCAGGCCTATGCCGAATTCGCGGCGCGGTGTCCCGATCACTTCTCGATGATCGTGGCCGAAGCCCGCGCGGATTCGGATCGTTTCGACTGGTTGCAGGTGAACTATACCGGCGTGCTGTTCGATGAGGTCGTGACTATCCTGGGCGACGCGCGCGCGGCTGGTGTGATCAGGGACATTCCCGTGAAGGATCTGGCAGTCATCATGATCGGCGGAATCCTGGTGCATTTTACAATCTATCCGCCCGCAGAGGCGCCACCGGCCGACAACCCGGGCGCTGCAGGATTCGTCGACTTTCTGTTCGAACTGATGACCATGGGCGTGCTTGCTGAGTAGCGCCGGCAGCCGGCCGGCAGGGGGAGATGGACAATGGTTCGGCAAGCAGCGGAATAGCTGACCAGCGCCGACGTATTCACCGACAGCAAGACTGCGGCCATGGCCGGCCGCCACGTCAGACCCGAGGCGGGCTCGCACCTCGTCCGCTCCTTTGCTGCCCTTCCACCTTGCTGCGCAATGAGACGCTGCATCAAAGTGGCGTGCAGGAATCGGTCAAGAATTCCGACGATCCGATGACCGCCTCGATCTTCTGGCTCGATGGGCAGGCACACCGATCCTGCCGCGCCGCGATCATCAGCATCTTCACGCCAAAGGCCATTGCCACCCGCCACTTGCCGAACATGCAGCGCGCCGCCGATGAGCTTGTCGGCGGGCTTCACCGCCGCGGCCGGGGCAGGCTCGACAAAATCAGCTTCGCGCTGGCGGTTGCGGTCACCTCCGAGATTGTCGGCCTGACGGAGAGCCGCCTTCACGGCATGAACACCCGCATCGAACTATTCGCCGGGGACCTGCCCTTGCCAGTCGCGGCGGCGCTTGGAAGCTGCTGTCGGCGGCGATGGGGGACATTGCCGGTAGTTGCGCTGAATGGGCCTGCTTTACGCTGAGTCAAAGTGCAGGCTGGATTCGATAAAACAGTTGGCGACAACAACCAAAATCAGGCGAGTGAAACAGATCATGCCATCCGCCGAAACGCGAATCCCCCGCAGCTATTGCCGGGTCTGTATCGTTGCCTGCGGCGACGTCGTCGACGTCGCAGGTAACAGGGTGATCTAAGTGCGCGGAGTTTCCGAACGCCACCACGTTGATCGACAAACTTTCAAAGCTCGTCGCTCGGATGCTCTGGCTGAGTAGCAGAACCTCATTGCCTGAGGATTACCGCTATGAGGGACCAATCTGTCCATTGGAGACGAGTTCGCATCCGACCTACACCACCCTCGATGCTCCTCCGCTTTACCTACCTGTCATAGTAGCAATTCCCGCCATCGACATGGAATGTCCGGCTGGTGACATAGCCCGAGGCTTCGCTCGCGAGGAACACGACTATTGGCGCGATGTCCTTTTCGGGATCGCCCACCCGGCGCATAGGGATATTTTCCAGATGCTTGCGGCGGCCTTCGTCGTCGATCATTTCCTCGAACCAGAAACGATAGGAGTCTGAAAAGGCCAAAGGGCAGACATTGTTGACAGTGATGCCGTACTGGCCCCAGCCCATGGCCGCCGTCTTGGTCAGGCCGCGGATGCCTTCCTTTGCGATGTTGTAGGCGCCCAGATCGGGCAGGCCCTGCGTCGATCCGCCGGAACCGAAATTGATGATGCGCCCGCCGCGCTCCTTCATCGTCGGGAACACCGCCTGCATGCAGTACAGCGTGTTATGGATGCAGCCGCGGAGCGACATATCGAGAATCTCGTCGGTAATATCCTCGACTGGCGAGCGAAAGGCCGAATAGGCGTTGGTGACTAGCGCCCAGATCGGTCCCAGTTGCTTTTCGACATCGGCAACCGCCCGGTTGACATCGTCTCGCACGGTCGCATCGCCAACGCAAACCAGCGACTTCGCGCCCAAGGCCTGCAGTTTAGCATGGGTTGCCTCAAGCGTTTCCCGTGTGCGGCCCATCAGGCCAACCCCGGCTCCAGCCTTGGCCAACGCCAGGGCAATGCCAACACCCACGCCACTCCCAGCGCCCGTCAGGAACGCAACCTTGCCTTCAAGTTCACCCATGATATTATCCTTTAAGATTGTCGCTTGATTGGCGGGACAGGATGCGCGCCAACGGGATCTTCTCTAGATTTCCGATCCGCCATCTGCGATGAATTCGCTGCCGGTCGAATAGGTTGCATCGGCCACCATGAAAAGCAGCATGCGGGCAAGTTCATCCGGTTCTCCGGCGCGCGGAATGGGATAACTGGCGGTTTGCGCCGTCAAATCGAGATGGGCGCTCATGGGTGTGCGCACCAGTGCGGGAAGCAGCGAAAGCACGCGAATGTTAAACGGGGCAAGGTCCATCGCTGCGGCTTTGGTCAGCCCCCGCACCGCCCATTTGCTTGTCGTATAGGCGGCCAGATGCGGCATGCCGCCAAGCGCCGCCGAAGACGAGACATTTACGATCACTCCGCCGCCAGCCGCCTCCATCTGCGGTGTTACAGCGCGGATCCCGAAGAACGGCCCAGTTACATTGATCCGCATGATCTGGTTCCAGTTTTCAGTCGTCGTATCCTGAATTTTGGCGACATGCCCTTTGCCAGCGTTGTTCACCAGAATGGTCACCGCCCCGAGGGTGCGGGCAACATCGTTCAGCACTTGCGACCATTGGACTTCGTCGCAAACGTCGAGCCTGTGGAAGGTACCGCCGATTTCGTGGGCAAGCGCTTCACCTGCATCGACATCAATGTCGCAGACCACTACTTTTGCGCCATTTCCCGCCAGGATGCGGGCGTGCGCCGCCCCCATTCCGGACGATCCCCCAGTAACAAGCGCAATCCGACCGTCGAGTTTCTGCATCATTTCTCTCCCTATTGCGCGGTGCGATTGTGCCGCTGCCAGACGCTTCCGCGAACCGGATTAATGTTGCGTCTCCGGCATGCGAACGACCAGCCCGTCGAGTTCCTCGGTCACCATGATGCGGCACGAAAGCCGCACGCCCACTTCCGGGTCCTCGCTGAAATCCAGCATCTCCGCCTCAATCTTGGTAATCTCGCCCAGGCGATCCTGCCAAGCGGGCTCCGGATAGATGCGGCAGGTTCCGCAGGCGCAATTGCCGCCGCAGTCGGCAGCAATCCCGCGGACGTCGTTCTTGACGGCTGCCTCCATTACGGTCTGACCGGAGCGCGCTTCAACCACGGTTAGTCCGCCATCGGCCTCAATGAAGGTAATTCTTGCCATGAATACCGGCCTCCGTTCCCGAACTTCAAGGGTCTTTGGGTTTCAGCGCAATGGTTCAAATTCGAGGTGCAGCGCACTGATCACACGGAACATCGAGGATGGCGCGTAGTTGAAGCGCCTGGCTTCCCTGGGACCGTGGAATTGTTCGTCTATGCGGAATTCACCTAGCCGTTCGAACAGCCGTTCCAGCGAAGCTTTCGCCTCTGCGCGAGCAAGCGGCGAGCCGATGCAGGCATGTACGCCGCGGCCGAAGGACAAGTGTTCACGGGCGTTCGTGCGGTCGAGCATGAATTCGTCGGGACGTTCGAACCGACGTGGGTCGCGATTGGCAGCAGCCATGATCAGCATCACCGTCGTGGCCGGTGCAATATCAATCTCGCCAATCCGCACCGGCACTTTCGACAGCCGGAAGACTGCCTTTACCGTGCCTTCAAGACGCAGCACTTCTTCGAGGAAATTGGGGATGAGGCTGCGATCCCGGCGCAACTGGTGCTGCAATTCCGGGTTTTCGGCGAGGATGCGCAGCGATGCCGTGATCAGACTGACTGTAGTGTCCTGCCCCGCGGCAAACAGGAATGAGGCGATACCGATAACTTCGCCGATATCAGGCAAGGTGCCATCCTGATAGGTAGCCAGCGCCAGTTCAGTCAGCACGTCCCCGCGCGGCGCCTGCCGCCGCTCGCTAAGATACTGGTAGAAGAACATGCCTACCCGTTCGAGCGGGTTGTTGGCAGCCTGCTCGGTCCCCTGAAACTGCCCCGGCAAGATGGGCGGCCCATTCATCAGCTGCGTGAAGGTGCCATGATCAGCCTCGGGCACACCCAGCAGATCGGCGATGGTTCGGGTGGCGATTGGCAGTCCAAAGTCCTGGCTCACTTCAAATCTGCCGCGATCGGCGAATACATCTATCTGGCGGTCGGTAAGCTCCCAGATGAACGCCTCGTTCTCCCGCAGCCGCTTGGGTGTCAGCATGCCTGCCATCAGGGATCGTGTTTTCGTATGCAGCGGTGGATCCTGGGTGGCGACCAGACCAGCAAAGGGGATTTCGCCGCGGTGTCTTTCGATCTGGGCGGTGATATCATCGCCTACAGGGGTAAAGGGTAGGGTAATTGGCCCTGCCGTGGAGTTCACCGCTGAAAAGCGTTCGTCATCGCGGAAGACGCTCAATGTCTCGTCATATCCAAGCGTTGCGACCACACCGTTCTGGGACAGGCGGACGACGTTGCCCATGCTGCGCAGGTATTCGTAGTAGGGGAAAGGATCATCGGCCAGCGCCTGATCGGCAAACATATTGGCCCTTTCGAGATTGCCCATCCTGTATCTCCCTTTTGTGACTTCACGGCTTGTTTGCACATGTGCTAGCACTGAGGCAGTGAAGGGGCAATTACAAATCATCAAAGCGGACACTGGAACTATCCCCGGGGGGGTTGCTCGGCATGCTGTTCGGGCGATATGTCACTGAAAGGTTAGTGAAGACAGAAGGCTGGATCATGACTGAAGTGCGATCACGTACCGGCGAATTCGGGTTCAGCGAGACTTTGCGGTACAGCGGACTGATGCAAATTCCGGAGAATCCAGCTTGAGCGGATCAGCCACGATAGAGGCGCACAGCCCCCGCAGAGCCACTGCGCGCCGAATGGGCACAGCGGGTTCGCTGGCCTGGCATGCCATTCTTGACGGAGCCGAGAACATCCTGCGGGAAGAAGGTTATGCCGCGCTCAATGCAAAACAGATTGCCGAGCGCATCGGCATCAAGCGTCAGCTGGTCTATTATTACTTCTGCGATGTCGATGATCTCTATGTCCAGCTATTCCACCGGATTGCGGATCGCGCACTCGATCATCTGAAGACTGCGCTCGATTCCCCCAATCCGCTCAGCGAAACTTGGCAGATAGGCATCGAAACCTTCGATCAGTCACTCATCCTGGAGTTCATGGCGCTTGCCAACCGCAGCGAGCAGGTTCGCCAGGCGATGGTGGAATATGCAGAAGTTGCAAGGAACCTTCAGGTCGCAGCGCTAGAAAAGACGCTGAATGGCAGGGGCCTGCCAAAAGTCGAAGTGCCCTTCCAGGCGCTGGCGGTCATCGCGACGTGGCTTGCGCTTGGCCTGCAACGCGAGGCCGCGCTTGGTATCAACAATGGTCACAAGGAAGTGCAGTTGCTCATTCAGAGTTTCCTGTCCCAATGCGCGGAAGCCTCTGCAGTTTAGCCCGGCTTATTCATGACAGCGGCGTAGTTCGCTTGGATTGGTGGGCGACGGCACTGGCGGCGTGAACAGGACGAGCGTTTCCGTTGCGCCTTTTCCATCGCGGAGGTTCGAGGGGCTTGCGGGATTGAAGGAAGGGTCTCGGGCGTTCGGCGGCACGGCCGCGCTGGCTATGTCGGGGCGGGCCTGAGCGCGGTTGCGATTGTCTGGAAGGCTGCGGCATCGGGGCATGCCGAGGCGAAGGCGATCCGGATGCGAGATGCGCTTTCGATGACGCGGGCGGCGATCTTGAGCAGCCGCAGACGCAGTGTTGCAAACTCGGCGGTAGCGAGCGCTGTTGCTTTGGGGACTTCCTGCTGGATGCGCCACATCAGCCAGAATGCGGCGGTGTGCAGGATGAGGCGCATTTGGTTGGCATTGGCCGAGCGGCACGAGGTGCGGTCGCTGGCGAGTTGGGATTTGTGCATCTTGATCAGGTTTTCGGCGCGGCCACGGGCACAATAGAGTGTGTCGTAGATGTGCTCGGGCGAACCTTCGGTCAGCGAGGTGACGACATAGCGGATGTCCATGCCCATCGTGCTGGCCTCGATCCGGGCGGCAACGCGGCGCTGGCACTTCCAGCTCTTCGCCCCGTAGCGGGTTTCAGCATAGTTTCGCAGCACCGGGTACTGTTTGATCGCCCGCTTCGTCGCGCAGGCATCGGCGGCCGTCACGATTTCCGGATCGGCGCGCAATACCGCGTTGGTGGGAAGACCAAGGACGTAATCGACGCCGCCCGCCTCGCACCAGTCCATCACCTCGTGGCGGCCATAGTGACCATCGCCCCGGATCGTGATGTGGGTCGTGGGCCAGTGGCTGCGAATATGGCGCACCAAGCGCCGGATGTGGCTGGCCGCCTCGGCACCCGATGGCGTTTTGCCGGTGCGCAACAGCATGGCAACCGGCCGGCCTGTCGCCGTGTCGTAGACATGGATCGGCAGAAAGCAGCGCTCTCCATAGTGACCGTTCCAGAAGGACAGTTGCTGGTAGCCATGCACCACGTCGCACGTGTCGTCGATGTCGAGCGTCACCGTCGCAGGTTCGGCCGGATAGCTGGCGCAGTAGATGGCGATCATCGCGGCCATCAGCTTCGCCAGTTCGCGGGTCGTCGGCGCGTTCTCCCACCGGCTCATCGTCGGTTGGCTCGCCAGACCTGCACCCGAACCCGGCAGCTTGCCAAGCGCCAGGCGGAAGCCAGGATCATCGCGCAGGGCATCAAGGTCGTCGGCATCTTCGTACCCGCAGGTGATCGCAAATATCCGTGCGCGCAGGATATCGTCCAGCGCATGAATCACGCGGGAAGGATCTCGTGGATCGGCGATGCAGGTGGCAAGTTGCGCGCAAATCCCCATCGCACGTTCTGCCTGTGCCACCAGCAAAACCCCGCCATCCGAGGTCAGCCGACCGCCATCAAAGGCGGCTGTGACTTTCTTGCGTCCAACCGCTGGGAATCCAAATGGAGCCGCGCTATCGTTGCCTTCGGCAGGTGTGGCTTGTGGCATTTTATGTCCCGAACAGGAGATGGCTTCGACAACCAATTTCCTACTTCAGAACAGAACCTTACGCTACTCCTGCCAACCCCTCAGGCACCCCCTGATGAATAAGCCGGGTTAGGCTGAATGACTGATCTGACCTGCTGTCGGCAAGACGATTTGATGCGCAGCCTCTGCAATACTTTGGCCTTCGCTCAAAAAGCTTGGCTCGATCTGCCCTATCATGAACCAAGCAGCAGGCTAGTCGAGCCGCTCTTCGTCCCAATAAAGCAAGATCTCATAGGTGTGACGTCGGTACACACGGCCGACCCGGTCGTGTTCTTGCTCGTTGAAGTGACGAAAGAACCCGGGAACTGGCTGCATTGCTTGGTGGTCAACGTAGCCTTCCATGGACTGCGATAATCCGAATACGGGCTTCGCTAGGTTGCCAAGCCTTCACCCCAGGGCCTTCGGAATAGCTTGAGGCGAAATTACGCGAAAGTCAGGTTAGGCGAAAACTGGCACCGCCTTGTCTTTGTGACGACGGACAATCCCTAAGCGGCGGCATCAGCGGTGGAACGGGTAATGCGCATATGCTGCCTCAAAGCGGCATGACGCGCTTCATCCGGCCCCTGTATCTCTATGGCAAGTGCGATGTGTGCGAAGGAAAGGCAAAGATTCATCAGGCGCTGTTCTGCGTCATCAAGCTCATTCACTTTCTTCTTGTCCAGCAGATCGAGTGCGGGTGCGATCAGGTCTTTTGCAGCGGCGTAAAAGCTTTGCCGTTCCGCCGGCGTGGCATCGCCGCGCAGTTTCGCGCGATTGGCCGTTCCGGATAGGGCAAAGCGCGTGACAAATTGTTCGAGTGAACCAAAACCGGCAGGTAGAGCGTTGGACATGGGATTTATGCTTCCTCGTTTCGAGCCATCTTCGTAGCCATTCACGATCATTTTTTCAACACATGTGTCGAAAGTTGTCATGGCAAGAGTTGATCGCGTTCGACCGTCCGTTGCTCCTCCCTCAGAAAGCGTTCTGCGATCGATTGAATTGAAGCTTCGGGCTGCACGCTGTTGGCGAAAACGCGAGGACCTATGATCGCTCCGGCGAGCAACATTACGCAATAGACTTCGGCATCGAATTCGACGCCCGGATGTTCGGACGTGAAGCGATCGCGGATTCCTTCGACAAGTTCGTCCCAAGGTGGATAGGAATCGCGGATATTTTTGCCGGAGACAAAGTCGTCGATCCACAACTTGATGAGCTCGGGATTATCCAGCACGAAGCGATTTATCAGACTGATGCGTTCGGGTGCAGAGGCCCCAATATCCATGCCCCTGGCGAGCTGATCTTTCGCCGATTGCTTGACCGCCGCAAGCAGCGCCTCGCGGCTGTCGAAATGATAGTAAACCGTGGTGCGGTTTATCCCCATCGCCCGAGAAAGCGCAGCGATCGACAGCGCGTCAGTTCCCTTCTCCGAGATCAGCCTCACGGCAGTTTCGATCAGCTCCTGATGGGTTTCTTCGAATCCTTTGTTGCGGCGCGCTTCTGATCGGATCGCATTCATGATTCAGGCCGCGCCAGAACACGGGAAGAGGCTCGCGCCAACATTCTCAGCACATTTGGCGACAGCCATGAAGTGGGTGCGCAAGGCTCGAAAATAATTCAAGGTTTAATTCTCCGATTGAGCATGAAATGCGGCTTCGATGGCGCGCAGCCGCATTTCAACGCCCGGCCAGTATTCCGGGTGTGTGAGGACATAAGGCTCGTTTCTTTCTATTGCCCTTGCGACCAACTTTCCAGCAATTGCAGGATCGATCGATCCTTCAGGCATGCGCGCGGCTGCTCCTGTCGGATCGCCGCTGATCCGCGCAGTCGAGCGCGGCAGATTAGTATCTACCAGCCCCGGGCACAGCACCGAAACGCCGACTCCATATGGCGCCAGTTCGGTGCGAAGCGTTTCGCTCATGGAGACCACGCCATGCTTGGCAACCGTATAGGCCCCGGCGCCTTGCGGGCTGAAAGTCAGTCCGGCGGTCGATGAAACATTGACGATATGACCTCGCCCCTGTTCGCGCAGCGCGGCGGCGAAGGTCGAAACGCCGTTGAAGACGCCGACGAGGTTGATGGCAATCATGCGATCGAAGGATTTGGGATCCATATCGGCGAATCCCCGCCCATCGGGGCCGATTCCGGCGTTGTTGACAAGTATATCGACCGGTCCGAACGCAGCTTCGGAAGCTGCCCTGGCGGCTATCCAGCCATCGCGGTCCCGGACGTCGAGCGCCTGGCCCCGAAATTTGCCGCTCCTATCGGCAATTACATGTGCCAGCGCTTCTGTGTCATTGTCAGCAATGGTGACCGGAACGCCCTTCGCCGCCAATGCATCGGCGATGGCAAAACCAATGCCGCTGGCGCCACCGGTGACGAAGGCATGTCTCGCTTTATTCAATTCCATGAATTCTCCCGCAATTCCGAGACCGGCTCTGTCGCGTTCCCTGAGCCCTAAGGGAGCTTGGTTTCGCGCTCTTCTCTCTGCCAACGCATGTAGTCTGCAATTTCCTTGCAAACTGCAGACCACATGGGTTTCCAACGCTTTCAAGCACATCCTCAAACGAAATGTAAGGTGACCCTGGAAATTGGGGCCCATTTTTTCGACAGGTGTGTTGTAAAAATTCCAAATCTCATTTAAACTGCGCTAGCCTGTTCGCGACTGACAGGCGCTTTGCCGCAGCAAAGGGAATAGGATCATGAACATCTTTTCCGGAAAGATCGAAGCCCGCGACGAACCGCTGGCGCTCGGCACAGATCCGATACCCACGAAATATTACTACGACCCCGATTGGTATGAGCTGGAGCGCAAGGCCGTATGGATGCGCAGCTGGATCAACATCGGTCATGTCTGCGAGCTTCCTGAAAACGGCAGCTTCATCCGCCGCGAGCTGGAATTCGCCCGCGCCTCGCTGCTGATCACCCGCGGCAAGGACGGGCAGATCCGCGCGATGCACAACGCCTGCACCCATCGTGGAACCCAGCTGACAGACGAGCCCTGCGGCAAGAAGAACACCTTCAGCTGCCCCTATCACATGTGGACATTCGGCAGCGACGGCGCGCTGATTTCCGCTCCCGATTTCGAGCGGTTCTATACCAGCAAGGAATCGGTCTCGCTGAAGCAGGTGGCAGTAGATGTCTGCGGCGGGCTGATCTTCATCAGTTTTGAACCGCAGGAGAGCCTCCGCGAGTTTCTGGGCGACATGGCCGGGATGCTCGACCAACTGCCGGTTGCGCGGGCGACCACCTTCCACGAATATGTCTATGACATCGATGCCAACTGGAAGCTGACCTATGACAATTTCCAGGAGAACTACCATCTGCGTTTCATCCACCCGAACACCGTCGGGCCGGGTGTCGGGCCGGATAACCCGTTCGGCTATCCCAGCAGTTTCAGCCTGAACGGCAAGCACCGCACACAGACGATCTGGGTCAATCCCGATGGGCAGGTTTCACCGTCGATGCTGACCGCCTTTACCAAGGGCGGGGCGCGGCTTGCGCAGGACGGCATTCTCGATCACCCGATGGGCCGCGAATACCTGGCGCTTTTCCCGGCGTTCTTCCTGCTGTGCAGCCCGGGCAATCACTTCCTGCACAACGTCTACCCGATCAGCGCCGAGAAATCGCGCGGGGTGATCCGCCTCTACTGGATAGGCGAGGACGATACGGCAGGCGTGCGCTATGCCCGTGAGTTTACCATGGCGACCACGCGCGATGTCCATTCTGAGGACGTCGCCGTGATCCAGGCCGGCCAGCGCGGCCTTTCCAGCGGGGCTCTGGAGCACATTCACTTCATGGAGAAGGAAGTGCTCTGCCGCCACCTGATGAAAGTGGTCGAAGAGGACATCGAGGCCTACAAGGCGGAAATACCCGCCGCCTGACTTTAGATTGACCTACAGTGCCGGACAATACGGCCATGCGCTCGGGTTGGCATAATGAGAGTCTACGCAGGCAAGATCGAAACCCACGACGATCCGCTGGTGCTTGGCAGCAAGCCAATCCCAGCGAAATACGACTACGACCCCGAGTGGAATGAGCTGGAACGCAAGTCCGTAGCCGTTGTTGATGGGCGTTTCGCCGACCTGGATCAAGCGGATGGGATATATTGCTTTGGGCTCCAGTCCCTGGGATCGGCCTCGGTGTGGAGGGAAAGCCCGTCTGCTGTGTCGGCCATGATAACCTGCCAACGCTCCGCGACAGTTTCAATTGTCATGCGGGGATCGTCAAACCCGTGCGTGTGGGGCCAGTTAGATGCGGCTGAGATGACCGCTGAGGGAATCGATGCATTCGCCGGTGAAGGGCACGCTGTCATGCGCGAAGCAGCGCGGCAAGCATGGCCACACTGTCAACCGCATTCGGGGTGCTTCACGAAGGAACGCCATGGCGGGCCAATATTGACGCGGTATTTTTAAGCCTGCCCTTCGGACGAGGAGGGCCCTTTCCCAGTCGGGGAAAGGGCCCTGACTTTACTGACGGGTCGGTGCGCCGACTATTCGCATCAGAAGTGCACCTTCGCTCGGAAACCGAATATCCGGGGCGCGCCGAGCGAACCCGTCTCGACGCCGAGACCCAGCAAGCCGTTGATCTGCGTGTAATAATGCTGGTTCGTGACATTGGTCACGAATGCCGACAGATCCACCGGAGAGCCCAGCACGTTCGTCCAGCTGGCATAAAGGTCCAGCAGGTTGGTCGCCTGAATCAGGCCCGCGTCAGTCGTAGTTCCAACTGACCCGTCTTGCAGGAAGATCTGGGCCGGAATGCCGACATCGTTGAACGTGGTGTGCTGGCTGTCGGTGTGGGTGAAGGTTGCCCCCAACGTGATTTTGCCAACATGCTCATCAAGCGGCAATGTGTAGTTCGCATTGATCGTGATCTTGTTCTCGGGCGAATAGGTCAGCGGCTTGCCGAGCTGGCCCGACGGAGCCACAATAGTCAACGCACTCGTTCCGGTGAGACTATAGGCGCCAAAGCCGGCATTGGTTGGATCTAGGCCGTGTGGACGAATTGTGGATAGATGAGATTTTGCGATTCCCAAGATGAATCTGGGGTGATTCATAGGGTTCCGACTGAACGAGAGGGTCGGAACGATGTCTACGAAGATGAGCGAGGAAGATTGGGAGCACACATTGCTG
>CANJCQ010000007.1 GCA_947473355.1 Sphingomonadaceae bacterium
AGTTCCGCATGGGCATAAGGCGCTCGAGTGGTATCGGTCCACATCGTTGATCTCCGGAAGTTTTCGCAAAAACCCCTGAATCAATGACTTGGGCTGGCGTCAAGCCAACCCGCTGATACTACTCAACTTAATTTCGGATCAGGCTCTAACCGATTTTCAGCGCAGCGTGCCGGGCGAGCGCCTTTGCGAGGCATTTGGCGAAGGGCTGCTGGAGCGATTGATCGCATCAAGACAGGTCGAACATCTGCCAGGGCTGATGCAAGGGATTGAGCATCTGATCCTGACCAGCGCCGATCTCGAACACGCCTTTGGTCGCCAGTTCATCCGACCGGACAAACTCAGACTCTATGCCGGACGCCGTGAAGTCGATCTGGAGCTCATGAAGGTCAAGCACAACGACAGGATCGATCTTCAGCGTTTGGCGCAATTGTTTGCCCAAGGTGTCACGGCGGTAGTCAACCGTGTAGACCGGAGCTTTCCCGCAATTTCGGATATGGTCAACACGCTGACCATGTGGTTGCGCGAATCGATCGAGGTCGTTGCGGTTATGTCGTTTGGCGAACAATCGGGAATTTCTGCGCACCATGATCATGAAAATGTCTTCATCGTTCAGCTTGAAGGCGGCAAGGAGTGGACTTTGCTTGGGAATCCTGTCCCGCTTGGATGGTGCGGCAATGGTCCCTGCGAAGCGGCCGAAACCGAGAGGAAGCTGACTCTGGCAGCCGGCGATGTCATGTTTCTGCCGGTCGGGCAGCGCCATTTTTGCCGGGCACTGGGCCAATCGCTCCACCTCGGCATTTGCATCCGCCACACCACGGCGCGGGACATACTGGAAGATTTTGGCCTTCAGATGGCAAAGGATCCGGAGCTCAATGTGCCGCTGCTGGGCTTCTTGGGCGCGGAGCATGAGCAGGCTCGAATTGAGGCCTTTAAAGCGCGAATGCACCAGTTGGTCGACGAACTTGATCTTTCTGGCGACTTGGCTGCGTTGCGCCAGAGGCGACGGCTCGTCAGCGATTTCACGTTTCCATCATCGCCGGCCGCCGAAAAATCCTGACGCAGTTGACAGCCCAAGGCCGCTAGCTTAGTGGCGCCTCTCCCACGGGAATGCGCGGGTGTAGCTCAGTTGGTTAGAGCGCCGGCCTGTCACGCCGGAGGTCGCGGGTTCAAGTCCCGTCACTCGCGCCATTTATCGAAATGGATGCCTTTTCGCCATTGTCCAGCGGGCCCCCGCGCGGGAACAAACCACTCAAAAAGCTCAGCTCCAGCTGCCGGTTTCCATCCACTTGAGGAATCGCCTGACTGGCATGAGCCACAGCCAGACCACGCCGAGCACCACATAGGCAGGAAATTGCGCCAGCGCCGACCAGTTCGCGATCAAAGGGCCAACGAAATGGGCAACAGCAGCGCCATAGAGCGCCAGCACGGCCATCAGGGTGAGAACCCCGACAGGTATCCGCCAGGTCGGCTCAGTGCGCATCATATGGCTCCTTCATAAAAGCGGGTCGGCGTGACCACGGCTTGCAGGGCCCGGTCGTGCGGCTCGCAGGGCAGATCATCGGCCAGTTGGCAATCCCAGGCAAGCCCGATGGGAATGGTATCGCCGTTTGCCGCCAGCCAGCGATCATAGTGTCCGCCGCCCTGGCCCAGTCGCTCGCCCCGTGCGGTGAATGCCAGCAGGGGGACAAAGGCGAGGGCTGGGATCAATTCCGGCGCATCATCGCCGGGTTGCAGCGCGCCATAAGGACCGGGCTCCAGTCCGGCGTCCTCGAACGGATCAAGCCACTGGCGAAATCGCATCGGCTCGTCCCTTGCCGCAAACCATGGCAGGGCAATCGTGCGGCCGTTCTCGAAAAACCACTGCGCATAGGCACGGGTCGGCGCTTCTTCGGCGGTCGCGTGATAGAGCCCAACTGTCGCCCCATCGCCAGCCATTGCCGCAATCGGGGCGGGTGGCCGCAGGAACAACAGCCTGCGCGTCACATCGGACAAAGCGGCAACATGCGCGCGCCGGGCCTTGCGAAAGCGGGCACGCAGCAAAGGCTTTTCGTTCACTCAGGTCCTCGCGAAGTGGACCAGATGAGTCGGAATTTGGTCCAGATCGAGCCGAAAGGCGAGACTTTCGAGCATCGGAGCGCAGCGTACTTCAGTACGTGAGCACCGAAGCGCAAAAAATCGCGCTTTGCAGGCCGATATGGGCCAAATTCCGACCATCTGGGAGGGTGACGGGCCCACCTTGGGTCGTTGCCGGGAAATCCACTGACGCGTTGACGTCAGGTGGGGACCATATGTGCCGGACCAGGGTCCAACCAGAGACAGCCCCCATAGGATTGCTTATAGCCTCAGGGATGTTCGAGCGGCTCGTGCCGGGCAGAACCCGTCATACCCTATCTAGGGTGTCCGGCCTCAACCCTCAAGGGATGAGGCGAGATTTTCCAGGGTTGTCGCCAGATCATCAAGCCGAAGTGCCATGGCGGGCGCGATTTGTGCCGGTGTGGCTTCAGGCTCAGCCGCCTTTGCGCCGCCCGCTTCATGCAATTCGTCAGCCAGCAACAGCGCAGCGAACAGCAGTGTGCGGGTTTCAGCCTGGCCCGACATGTCGCCCATGGCAGCCAATTTTTTGTCGATTAGCGTGCCGAGGCCCAGAACATGGCGTTCTTCGCCTTCGGCGCAGGCGACCGTGTAGCTGCGACCGCCAATTGAAAGAGTGACATTGCTCATTTGGCGCCCGTCGCTCCGTCTTGCCCGGCAATCAATCCGTCAAGCTGGCCGAGCGCCTGCGTCACGGCCGTGCGTAGCGCCTGATGCCGCGCCGCAAGATCGCCATCGGTATGACCGGATGTGGCGGGAGCGCGCGATGCAACTGCCTCAAGCCGGGCAATTGCCGCGTCAATCCGCGCCAGCGCGCTTTCGGGGGAGGACCCTTCCATATGGTGCTCGCTAGCGTAAAAGCGGGTGACTGCATAGAGTTGACGGCATAATCTTCCACCACTTCGCGGATATTCACCTGGTTCGCAGTGACGGAGAAGGGACCTGCGCTTGACCTCGCGCGGCCTCTGCCTAAAGGGAGCGGCATCGAATCGTCCCTTTCTTGCCGATTTCCGGAGCTTTCCCGATGAGTCTCGATCCTGCCCGCCTGGGGCCCATGGCCAATGCCATCCGCGCCCTGTCGATGGATGCGGTGCAGGCTGCCAACTCCGGCCATCCTGGCATGCCGATGGGCATGGCCGATGTCGCTGCAGTGCTCTATTCGCAGTTCCTCAAGTTTGATCCCGCCGCGCCCAAGTGGCCAGACCGCGATCGCTTCGTGCTTTCCGCCGGGCACGGCTCGATGCTGCTCTATTCGCTGCTTCATCTCAGCGGCTACGCCCATCCTACGATGGATGAGATCCGCGGCTTCCGCACACTGGGCAGCCCCTGCGCCGGGCACCCCGAAAATGTTCACCTCGAAGGCGCCGAATGCACTACCGGTCCGCTGGGACAAGGTCTGGCAATGGGCGTCGGTATGGCCATGGCCGAACGCCACCTCAATGCCACTTTCGGCGATGCGCTGGTAGATCACCGCACCTGGGTGGTGGCAGGCGATGGCTGCCTGATGGAAGGCATCAACCACGAAGCTATCGGGCTTGCCGGGCATTTGCAGCTCGGCCGGCTGATCGTGCTGTGGGACGACAACCGCATCACCATCGATGGCGGCACAAACCTCTCGACCAGCGAGGATATTCCCGCACGCTATCAGGCGACCGGCTGGCACACCGAGGCCTGCGACGGCCACGACCCCGCCGATATCGCTCGCGCCCTGGCCGCCGCCATGGCCGATCCGCGGCCGTCGCTGGTTGCCTGCCGCACGGTCATTGGCAAGGGCTCGCCGAACAAGCAGGGCACGCACAATGTCCACGGCGCCGCACTGGGGGCTGATGAAGTCGCGGCGACCCGCACTGCACTGGGATGGACCGCGCCTGCCTTCGAAATCCCCGCCCAGATCCTCGCCGACTGGCGCTCGCTGGGCGCCAAGGGTGCAAAAACTCATGCGGATTGGGCAAAGCGGCTCGCAAGCGATTCGAATGCCAAGCACTTTTCTTCACAGATGGCAGGCGAAATTCCGCCGCTCAAGGGCTGGAAGGATTATTGCGAGGGCCTGGCAGTAGACATGCCAAAGCTCGCAACTCGCAAGTCGAGCGAGAACGCGCTGGGCGTGCTGACCGCAGCCGTGCCCGCGATGGTTGGTGGCTCGGCGGACCTCACTGGATCGAACAACACCAAGACCGCCTCGACCCTGCCCTACAGCGCCGAGGACTATTCGGGCCGCTATGTCTATTATGGCATCCGCGAATTCGGCATGGCCGCCGCGATGAACGGCATGGCGCTGCACGGCGGCGTGCTACCCTATGGCGGAACATTCATGGTCTTTTCGGACTATTGCCGAAATGCCATCCGCCTTTCAGCCATCCAGCAGGCCCGCGTGGTCTATGTGCTGACCCACGATTCGATCGGGCTTGGCGAAGATGGTCCGACCCATCAGCCAATTGAGCATCTGGCCTCGCTGCGCGCGATCCCCGGTCTGTGGGTGATGCGCCCGGCCGATGCGATGGAGACCGCCGAGTGCTGGGAACTGGCGCTGCGCCGCAAGGACGGTCCCTCGGCGCTGGCACTGTCCCGCCAGAACCTGCCCGCGGTGCGCGAGGATGCCGACGAAAACCTGTGCCTGCGCGGCGCATACCGGCTGATCTCATGCGAGGCCGAGCTCAAGGTCGTGTTGCTGGCGACGGGTTCGGAAGTGCAGATCGCCTGCCAGATCGCCGAGTCGCTCGAAGCTGAAGACATCGGCACCGACGTCATTTCGATGCCCTGCTGGGAACTGTTCGACCTGCAGGATGCCGATTATCGCGAAAGCCTGATCCCCGATGACGTGCTGGTCGTCTCGATCGAGGCCGGCAGCACTATGGGCTGGCACAAATATACCGGGCGCCAAGGCCTGACGATTGGCATTGACACTTTCGGAGCCTCGGCTCCGGACAATGTTCTGTTCAAGCATTTCGGCTTCACCGCCGAAGCGATCATTCCACAAATCAAAGCAAAAATAAGCACCTAGCAGGAGTATTTGACATGGCGATCAAGGTTGCAATCAACGGTTTCGGGCGCATCGGGCGCAATGTCGCGCGCGCGATCATTGAGCGTCCGGACTGTGGGCTCGAGCTGGTCTCGATTAACGATCTCGCCGATGCCCAGGCCAACGCCCGGCTGTTTCAGCGCGATTCGGTGCACGGGCCATTCAGCGGGACGGTCGCAGTCGATGGCAATGATCTGATCATCAATGGCAAGCGGGTGCATGTTACCGCCGAGCGCGATCCGGCCAATCTGCCGCATGCGGCCAACGGCATCGACATCGCGCTCGAATGCACCGGCTTTTTCGCCAGTCGCGCGGGCGGCCAGAAGCATCTCGATGCCGGGGCAAAACGCGTGCTGATCTCGGCTCCGGCCAAAGACGTCGATTTGATGGTGGTCTTCGGGGTCAATCATGAAAAGCTGACAACGGCGCATGCCATCGTTTCCAACGCCAGTTGCACCACCAATTGCCTCGCGCCATTAGCCAAGGTGCTCAACGATGCCATCGGCATCGAGCGCGGGCTGATGACCACGATCCATTCCTATACCAACGACCAGAGGATCCTCGACCAGATCCACGAAGACCCGCGCCGCGCCCGAGCTGCCGCCATGTCGATGATCCCGACCACCACCGGCGCTGCCCGCGCGGTCGGCGAAGTGCTGCCGGAACTCAAGGGTAAGCTCGATGGCACGTCGATCCGGGTGCCGACGCCCAATGTCTCGGTGGTCGATCTGACTTTCACACCCAGGCGCGATACCACGGTCGAGGAAGTCAACGGTCTGCTCAAGGCCGCCTCGGAAGGCGCGCTCAAGGGCGTGCTGGGCTATACCGACGAGCCGCTGGTCTCGATCGACTTCAACCACGATGCGCACAGCTCGACGATCGACAGCCTCGAAACCGCGGTGCTCGAAGGCAAGCTGGTCCGCGTGCTCAGCTGGTATGACAACGAGTGGGGCTTCTCGAACCGGATGGTCGACACCGCCGGAGCGATGGGCAAGCTGATCTGAACCTGACACCCCTCCCGCAGGCGGGAGGGGGACTGTGGAGCTGACAATGACCAAATTCCGCACGCTCGACGATCTCGGTGATGTCACCGGCAAGGTCGCCCTCGTCCGCGTCGATCTCAACCTGCCGATGCAGGACGGCGCGGTCACTGACGACACTCGCATCCGCGCTGCCCTGCCGACCATCAATGAACTGGCCGACAAGGGCGCGAAAGTGCTGCTACTTGCCCATTTCGGTCGCCCCAAGGGCGCGCGCAATTCCGAGCAGTCGCTGTCCATGGTGGTCGGCGCGGTCAGCACAGTCCTGGGCCGCGAAGTGATGTTCTGCCCCGAAATTGCGGGGCCTGTCGTCGCGCAGACCGTCGGCATCCTGCGCCCCGGCGACGTGGCGATCCTCGAAAACACCCGCTTCTGGCCGGGCGAGGAAAAGAACGATCCGGAACTGGCCAAGGCCATCGCCGCCAATGGCGATTTCTACGTCAACGACGCCTTCTCCGCCGCGCACCGCGCCCATGCCACCACCGAAGGTCTCGCGCACTTGCTCCCCGCCTATGCCGGGCGCTCGATGCAGGCTGAGTTGGAGGCGCTGGAAAAGGCGCTGGGCAATCCCGAGCGGCCGGTTGCGGCCGTGGTTGGCGGCGCGAAAGTTTCCTCCAAGCTCGATGTGTTGACCCACCTGGTAAGCCAGGTCGATCACCTGATCATCGGCGGCGGCATGGCCAACACGTTCCTCGCTGCCAAGGGCGTCGATGTCGGCAAATCATTGTGCGAGCACGAGCTGGCGGGCACCGTGACCGAAATTCTGGCTGCGGCGGACAAGTCGGGCTGCACCGTCCATCTGCCCTATGACGTTGTTGTCTCGAAGGAATTCACCGCCAATCCGCCAAGCCTGCGCACCTGCAACGTCCATGAAGTTGCTGCTGACGAGATGATCCTCGATATCGGCCCGGCAGCGACTGAAGCGCTGGCCGATGTCCTCAAGACCTGCCGTACACTGGTGTGGAACGGTCCCTTGGGAGCATTCGAACTCCCGCCCTTCGATAAGGCCACCGTGGCGCTCGCCAAGACCGCCGCCGCGCTCACCCGCGAGGGCTCGCTGATCTCGGTTGCCGGCGGCGGAGACACGGTCTCGGCGCTCAATCATGCCGCCGTGGCGGGCGATTTCAGCTATGTTTCAACCGCAGGCGGCGCTTTCCTCGAATGGATGGAAGGGCGCGAGCTGCCGGGGGTGGCTGTGCTCGAACTTGCCTGACCTTATCGGTTGATCTGCAAGGCGAAACGTTCCAGTTTGCCCCTAACGGCTGCCAAAGCCGAATTTGGGGATGATGGAATGACGGCGGACAAATCTTCGGAGCGGGGGCAGAACCTCCCGCTCATCGCCTGCATTGCGCTGTGCATGCTCGCCCCCTTGAGCGGCCTCGCGCACAGCGGCATTTCGCCGATCATGCCGCAAATCACGGCCCACTTTGCCGCAGTGCCCAATGCAGGGGTGCTGGTCCGTCTGATGGCGACCGGGCTCAGCGCGGCGATGATTTTCGGCGCGCTGATCAGCGGTCCTTTGGCCGAACGCATCGGGCAATTGCGCCTGCTTTATGCCATGTTGGCGCTGTTCGCGATTGGTGGTGCGGCGGGTTTCGTGCTCGATAACCTCTATCTGATGGTTGCAAGCCGGATCATGCTGGGGGTGGCTAATGCCACTGCCGGCGTTCTCGCCATGGCGCTGGTGACGACTTGCGTTGCCGAAAGCGCGCGCGATCGCTGGATGGGGTTCTATATTGTCACCGGCAACATCGGTTCGCTGGTTTTCGTCACGGCTGCGGGCGCGCTCGGCCATATCGACTGGCGGCTGGTGTTCTTGTTGCATCTGATTGCTCTGCCAGTCGCGCTGTTCATCGGGCTGACTTTTACCGGGCAGCCTGCGGCGGCTCGAGAAGCTGATGCCGGGGCAGTCAAGCAGGGCGGCATTCCCTGGGGCTGGACCCTTTTCGGCCTCCTGTGCGGCGGTGTGGGCACTTCGACATTCGTCTTCCTGCCGTTCCATCTCGCCAAGATCGGCCTGGGCGATCCCGCCAAGGTCGCGCCGCTGATCATGGTTTCGATGCTGTTCGGCTCTCTGGGTGCTTTCGGATTTGGCTGGATCCGCAAATACCTGTCGGTTCTGGCAGTTTTCATGGCTGGCTTTGCCACCACCGGGGCGGGGCTGTTGCTGGCCTTGGCAACCACAAGCTACCCGGTGCTGCTGGTGTCAGCCGCAATTTTTGGGGGCGGGTTCGGCGTAGTGACCCCCAACCTGTTCGCGGCCGTCGGCGCCGCGACCGGGCCGGAACTGCGGCCGCGCTTCATCGGCTTCGTGCGCGCGGGCTTCTATGCCGGGCCGCTGGTCGCGCAATTCGTGCTCGAACTGGTGCTGCGGCGCAGCGGGCCGATGGGCGCTGTGCTGGGGATTGCGCTGGCTGCCTTTGCCGCAGCTGGAATTTCCTGGCTCGCGCGAGGCATGTTTGCTCCGGCTGAAGCAAAACCAGCCTGATGCAGACAACGTTTTTCCACACAATTGCTTAAGCACCTTGAGGCAAAGCGCGCGGCACGCTAGTCGCGCCTCCAGCAAAACCACAGATACAGGACAGGACCCCATGCAGACTTCGGACATGGCGGCCAAGATGGCCGCCGGCAACGGTTTCATCGCCGCACTCGACCAGAGCGGCGGCTCGACCCCCAAGGCCCTGGCAGGCTATGGCATCGAGGCGGGGGCTTGGGGCAACGACGAGGAAATGTTCGGCCTTATCCACCAGATGCGCAGCCGCATTATTTCCTCGCCCGCCTTCACCGGCGAAAAGGTCATCGGCGCGATTCTGTTCGAGCGGACCATGGACGGTACGGTCGGTGGCTTTTCGACCCCGGCCGCGCTGATCGCCAAGGGCGTGGTACCCTTCATCAAGATCGACAAGGGGCTTGAGGACGAAGTCAACGGCGTCCAACTGATGAAGCCGATGCCGGAGCTTGATGCGCTGCTGGCCAAGGCAAGCGCGCTGGACGTCTATGGCACCAAGGAGCGTTCCGTGATCAATTCGGCCAATGCGGAAGGCATTGCCGCCGTGGTTGCCCAGCAGTTCGAGATCGGCCGTCAGGTGCTCAAGGCGGGGATGATGCCGATGCTCGAGCCAGAAATAAACATCAAGAGTGAGACGCGGGCCGAGTGCGACGCGATCATGCTCAAGGAAATTCTCAAGAACCTCGATGCGATGAGCGAGCAGGTCATGCTAAAGCTCAGCCTGCCGGTGCAGCCGGGCCTGTTTGGTCCCCTGGTTGATCACCCCAAGGTGCTGCGCGTCGTGGCGCTGTCGGGCGGCTACAAGCGTCCCGAGGCTTGCGTCGAGCTTTCGAAGAACCGCGGCATCATCGCAAGCTTCAGCCGGGCGCTGCTCGAAGATTTGCGCTTCCAGATGAGCGACGCCGAATTCGATGCATCGCTTGGCGGTGCAATTGACGATATCTTCAAGGGCTCGACCCAGAAGGTTTGATATGGCGGGCCCGCGCTGGATTACAGTAAATGACAGGATGCAGCGCGGATATCGCTATGCACTGGTCGAGCCGGAAGCCGTAAATGACGATCCGGGCTTCACGCCCGAGTTAACCCCGGCCGAAATGTTGGAACTGGGCGTGTTCGGCGGCAAGTATCTGACTGACTGCCAGGCGGAATTTCCGGCAAAGTGGTTCACTAACGCGCGCTTCTCGCCAGCGCGGGCTGACAGGACCTGCAACCATTTCGGGGTGATTGCCAGCCAGCCGCTTGCCGAATGGCGGCGCAAAGGCTGGATTCACCCTGACGATCCGCGCGGCTGGTTCCAATGGTATTGCCGCTATTTCATGGGACGCAGGCACGAAGACGATGCCCGGCAGATCGGCCGTTGGCGCAATTTCGCGCGTCACGCCGCGCAGGTCCGCAAGAATTGCGAGCCGGGCGATCCGTTTTGCCGCCCGAAGCAGCGACAGGCGCTGTTGCAGTGGGCCTATGACAGCCGATTGATGTGAGTGCGCAAGTTCACAGTCAGCCCGAAAACCGGAAACCAAACCGATAGTCGCGCATCCTGAGTTGCCGCTGAATGGATCGGGGCGGCATGACTGAATCCAGTTCGAGTTGGCCATCGGCCACTGCGACACTCTTGCCGAGTGTAAGTTCACGGGTGGCGGTCTCCCGGCCCGTCCCGATTCTAGCAAGGATCCGCACTTCACCGGCCCAGACGCAACGCGCCTCCATCGGGCAGCGGCTGTCTGAGAGAAGGCGGAGTGGTGTCACTCGAGGGCCGCCGACACGCACGGTCTGCCCGAATCTGGCTATGGTTGTGCCGTCGGATGCGGCCTCGGCCGGCAAAGTGGCGCAGGCGGCAAGCAGTACGACTGCGTAAAGGGGGAAAATCATTTTCATGGCCCCATTATCGCTATTGCCGATGAACGGTTTCCGAATGGTGGTTCAGACGATATGGGCTTGGCAATGAGCCTTTGCCAACTCTATCTGATCTCGCCCCTCAACGTCGGCGGCATGTTTCCCGAACGGCTGGTCCGGGCGCTTGACGCAGGGCAAGTCGCCGCCTTCCAGTTCCGCGTCAAGGATCTTGACGAACATTCCGCAGCCGCGCTGGCCGAACCCTTGCAGCGCATCTGCGCCGACCGCGAGGTCTCCTTCATCGTCAACGATTCGATCAGCCTGGCCAAGCGGCTTGGCGCGGATGGTGTGCATCTTGGCCAGACGGACGGCACGATCACCGAGGCGCGGGAGCGGTTGGGGCGAGATGCGCAGATCGGGGTGACCTGCCATGCCAGCCGTCATCTGGCGATGGAAGCCGGTGAGGCCGGGGCGGACTATGTCGCCTTCGGGGCATTTTTTGCGACCACGACCAAGCAGGTCGAACACTTCGCCGAGCCCGAAATCCTGACCTGGTGGCAAGGGCTGTTCGAGCTGCCCTGCGTTGCCATTGGCGGGATCGCGCCGGAAAATGCACGCGAGCTGGCCCTTGCCGGGGCCGATTTTCTGGCGGTGTCGGGTGCGGTATGGAATGGCGATGAAGCAGCGGTAGTGGCGGCCTTCCACGCGGCGATAGCCGGAAAATAGCACCTCCCTGTGAACCATTTGGCGCTTGCCTGCGTTTAGGGTTCAGCGGCACAAGTCTGGCCGCAGCACCAGCAGTGAGAGCGCCATGATGACCAACCTGATTTCCTATGTTGCCGCGCTGGTGGTGTTTGTCGCCGTCGATATGGTCTGGCTCGGCACAATGTCGGGCCGGTTGTACAAGCCGATCCTTGGCGACATTCTGGCGCCGCAGTTCAATATGGCTGCCGCTGCCGCTTTCTATCTGCTTTACCCGATCGGGCTGGTGATTTTTGCGATCAATCCTGCGCTCAAGGCCGGCGGTGTTTCGACCGCGCTGCTTTATGGCGCGCTGTTCGGCTTCTTCACTTACGCGACCTATGATCTGACCAATCAGGTCACGCTGCGCAACTGGTCGAGTTTGCTGACCGTCGTCGATATAGCGTGGGGTTCGTTCCTTGGCGCGGTGACCGCCGCCAGCACTTTCTGGATTGTCAGCCGCTTCGCCGCCTAATCGCGGCGCGGAGGGGCCGGGAAAAAGGCGTTGGTCCGCCGCGCATAGGCGGCGAAAGCCTCGGGCCGGGTGCGCCGCATGTGCGCTTCGAGCGGCGGAATGCCGGAGGCGTAAACCAGCGTCCAATACATAAACAGCGGCGCCAGCAAGGCCAGCCAGCCCGGCGTAAAGGTGCCGCCGATTGCCAGCAGGGGAAATGCGTACCAGCACAGCCACTCGCAGAAATAGTTGGGGTGACGTGACCAGGACCACAGGCCTTTGTCGCAAATGGTATGGGGGGCTGCGTTCCGCTTGAAATTGTGCAATTGCGAATCGGCGAGAGCTTCGCCCATGATGCCCAGCGCAAAGATCACAATCGCCAGCCCGTCCAGCCAGCGAAAATGCGGGTCGGGATGATGCGCCGCCAGCATCACCGCGCCGACCAGCAACAGTGCGATCGCCGCCTGCGCCTGCAGGAACCAGAACAGCCGCAAGGCCGCTTTCGGCCCCCAGCTCTCCATTTTGGCGCGATAGCGCGGATCGTCGGGCACCTTGCGGGTGCGGCTGAAGATGTGGCCGCCCAGCCTCACCGACCAGCAAGCAGCCAGTGCCGCAGCCAGCCACTGCCGCCAATCGGGCGCTGCCCCGCCTTGCAGCGGCGCCAGCGCCAGCGCGCAGGCCACGGCGCCGGTGCCGAAGGTCCAGATCGTGTCGATCCAGCCCGAATTTCTGGTCATACGTTGCACCTGCCACGCGCCAGCCATTATGATCGCCAGCGCCAGCGCCGCGACGAACAGGCCTGTGAGCAGCCCCATCTAGATCGCAATCAGCGGCTGGATCAGCCGCCCGACGAACCCGTGCAAGGTCAGCCGACCGCGCATGGCGACCAGGCTGATGCAGGGGCCTTCGTTGCCAATCGTGATCTCATGATCACTCGCATGATCACCGCAATCGAAATCACCCGGGCCATAGCGCTGGCCATCGTGGCTGAAACTGCCGGTCAGCACGCAGGTCATTTCCGCCTCCTGGTGACCATGCGGCAACAGCCGGATGCCCGGTTTTGCCTTGAGCAGGAACACCCGCGTCGGGCTCTCCGCCGCAGGCTTCAGGCGTTGGATCTTAAGCCCCGGCGCAACCCAGCGCCATGGCTCGGTGTGCAGGCGGCGCACGAAGGCTGGAAGGCCGCCAAGTTCGCGCAAGTGTTTGCTGGGCGGCGGGGGAGCGGTCTGCACTGGCGCAGCCTCATCCAGCCGCGCCGTAATCCGCTCCAGTGCGCCATCGGTCATCGCCTCGCCCGTAAGCGCGCCGAGCAGCGCTCCACCGGCGTGCTCCATCGCGCCGACGAAGCCGCGACACTGGCTGCAAGCCAGCAAATGGGTGGCGAGTGCGATCTGCTCGCCGGGATCAAGCGTGCCCGCCGCATAGCCAAGCAGCAGGTCTTCGGTAGGATGACAGGTGATGCTCATGTCACGCCTTACAGCAAGCTGCGCAGTTTTGCGGCGGCAAGCCGCATGCGCGATTTGACCGTGCCCAAGGGGATTTCCAGCAGTTCGGCAATGCGGCCATGGGCCTCCTCCTGATAGAATGACAGTTCGATCACCCGCCGCTGATCGGGCGGCAGACTTGCCAGCGCCCGGCGGACCTGCTCGCCCGACTGGCGCTGCACTAGCGCCGCGTCGGGCAGCGGAGCATCATCGCAAAGGTATTCGTCGTCAATATCGCTTGCGCCTTGCGTCGCATCGCCGCGCGTGCGGCGCAGCGCATCAATCCGCAAATTGCGCGCGATGGTAAAGATCCAGGCTGCGGCGTCGCCGGCGCCGGGATCGAATTTTTCCGCTTTGCGCCAGACGCGCAGCAAAGCCTCCTGGGCCAGCTCCTCGGCCATATGCTCGTCGAGACCAGAGCGGCGCAGGAAGGCTTTGATGCGTGGCGCGAAATGGCCAAACAACTGGCCAAAGGCGGCCTTGTCCTGCTTCCGGGCAATCGCGAGGATCAGCGCGGACCATTGCTGGGGCGGGCGGACTTCTGCATTGCCATCCGACATTGCCTGCCCCTCTTGCGCCTGTCCCTTATGCACGACGCGCGCAGCCCGCATGGCACAAATCCCCGCGATCGGCGAGGGCCAAACGGCCATCTGGGTTGGGCATAGGACCTCCATGGCTGCTCAAACGCAGCAAAATGCAATTTGGATCACTCGGTGGTGATCCAATCTTGCGGCGGCTGCGTAACGCCTCATCAGTGTCTATGTTCCAACCCGCATCGCCCGATGGCACGCTCAAAATTGCCGTCATCGGCTCGGGCGTCTCCGGCCTTTCCGCTGCCTGGCTGCTCGGCAAGCGCCACAATGTGACGATTTACGAAGCGGCAGACCGTGCGGGCGGCCATGCCAATACGGTTACGGTGGAAAGCGGCGGGCAGGATATCCCGGTCGATACCGGCTTCATCGTGTTCAACCGCATGACCTATCCCAATCTCACCGCACTGTTTGATCACCTGCAGGTCCCGACCGAGCTTACCCGTATGTCGTTCGCCGCTTCGCTCGATCATGGCGGCATGGAATATGCCGGGGGCTCCGGCCTTGGCGGGCTGTTTGCGCAGAAGGCCAATGCGCTGCGCCCGCGCTTCCTCTCGATGCTGGCGGGGGTGCGCAGATTTTATCGCAATGCCGTCATCGATTCCGCTGAGCCGGGCTTTGAAAAGTTGTCGCTCGGCGAATATGTCGCGCGCGGCAACTACAGCGATGCCTTCCGCGATGATCACCTGCTGCCGATGGGTAGTGCGATCTGGTCAGCCAGCAAGGCGGAAATGCTGGCGTTCCCGGCGCTGGCCTACATCCGCTTTCATTCCAACCATGGCCTGCTGCAGATCGCCGGGCGACCGGCATGGGAGACCGTTACCGGCGGCAGCGCGGTCTATGTGCAGCGCCTGCTGGACGAATACTCGGGCCGGATCCGGCTGGGCCGGGCGGTCGTGCGCATCGAGCGCGATACTGACGGCGTGCGGATTTTTGATTCGCAGGGCAACTGCGAGCTCTTCGACCACGTCGTAATCGCGGCTCACGCCAATCAGGCCCTCGCCATGCTCGCCGCGCCCAGCGAGCTGGAGTGCGCGCTGCTCGGCAAATTCCGCTATCAGCGCAATCATGCCGTGCTCCATTCCGATCCTTCGTTTATGCCCCGCAGGCAAGCGGCCTGGGCCTGCTGGAACTATATCGGCGGCGAGCACAGCGATGGCAGCGACGCCAGCTTCACCTACTGGATGAACCGACTGCAAAACCTGCCCGGCAAGAAGCAGTTTTTCGTCACGCTCAATCCCAAGCACCCGGTGCGGCCGGACGCGATGCACCACAGCGAAATCTACGACCATCCGCTGTTCGATGCCGAAGCAATCGCGGCACAGAGCCAGCTTTGGCAATTGCAGGGAAGTCAGCGCACCTGGTTCTGCGGGGCCTATTTCGGCGCTGGGTTCCATGAGGATGGCCTGCAGGCCGGGCTGGCTGTTGCCGAACAGCTTGGCGGGGTGGAGCGGCCCTGGCAGGTCGCCGATCCCTCGGGTCGCATCGCGCTGGGGCCGAGGCCCGCCAGCCGGAGCGCCACTGAATTCGCGCCGTGAGCACCAGTTCGGCGATCTACGTCGGCGCGGTGATGCATCGCCGCCTGGCGCCGCGCCGCCACCGCTTCCGCTATCGAGGCTTCTGGCTGCTGCTCGATCTGGACCAGCTGGACTGGCTGGATTCGCGGCTGTGGCTGTTCTCGTACAATCGCTTCAACCTGTTCAGCTTCTTCAATCGGGACCATGGCGATGGCAGTGCCACGCCGCTGCGTGCGCAGATCGAAGCACAGCTTGACGAGGCGGGCATCGATTGGTCCGGTGGCAGCATCCGCTTGCTCTTCATGCCGCGCTCGCTGGGGCACTGCTTCAATCCGCTCAGCGTCTACTTCTGTGACCATGCCGATGGGCGCCCGGCGGCGCTTGTCTATCAGGTGCACAACACTTTCGGCGAGCGCCACTCCTATGTTCTGCCGGCGCGGGGGCAGGGGCGCCAGCTGCAGGCCTGCGATAAGGCGTTCTACGTCTCGCCCTTCATGGACATGGAACTGCGCTATGAATTCGCTGTCTCCATGCCTGCCGAACGGCTCAATCTGGCTATCCGCCTGCGCCAGAAGGGAGAGACGCTGCTGGTGGCGGTGCTTGCGGGCGAGCGGCGCGTGCTTGATGACCGGGCGCTGCTACGGCTGTTCCTGACCATTCCGGCGCAGACGCTGACCACGGTTGCGGCGATTCACTGGCAGGCCTTGCGGCTGTGGCTCAAGGGCCTGCGCATCCGCCGTCATGTCCCGGCGGAAGCTGCGGCCTAATTCAGGAAAGCCCTAAATCAGGAAAGAAAGGCCCGCACCGCGGCAATCGCCGGGACGAGGCGTTCTTCCGGCCCCATGCCAGCTTCCGCCTTCGCTGCCATTGGCAATTCCAGCCCGATCGTTACTTCGCGGGGCAGGGCCGCCAGCAATTCGTCCAGCGGCAAATCTCCTTCGCCCGGCGTAAGCCGGTTGTCGCGGGCTTCCATGCCATAATCAGGATTGGTCGCGGGCATTGGCACGTCGCAGATCTGGAAATAGCCGATCACAGCCGGATCGACATGGGCCAGATCTGCTGCCTGCGATCCGCCGCGATAGAAATGCATTGCATCGATCAGCACCCTCGCATTGGCCGCGCCGCTCTCCGCCACAAAGTCCGCTGCCTCGTGCACATTTATCGGCCACATCATCGGCATATATTCGAGCGCCGCGAGCATGCCGCGCGCCGCTGCCATCTGGGCATAGAGCGCGAACTGGTCGAAGGCGCGAGGGCGGTCTTGTTCCATGACGATGCAATTGACCATCGGCGCGCCCAGTTCGGCCATCACGTCCATGGTCGTGGCCATATCGGCGATTTCCATGCCGGGCAGGATCAGGAACCCTTCTCCCAGCGAGACTGCGACATTGTTAGCGCTCAACGCCGCTTTGGTGTCACGCAGCAGTGCTGGATCACTGCGTAGATCCCAGGCGGGATAACCATGTGGATTGGCGGCAATCGGGCTGGGGGCAAAGCCGACCTTGCCCATGCCCAGCCTCGCCGCCAGTTCGACATATTGCACCGGCGGCATGCCCAGCGCGCTGATGAATTCAAGGGCCAGCCGGTCCATTATTCTCTCCTTGCCGGATCAGCAGACCACCGGTGTTTCGTCTTCTTCCAGCTGGCGGACATCGCGCAACATGCGGGCGAACAGCATCAGCTCGTCAATCGAATAGCCAGCCAGATTGCGCTGGACAATGCGGGCCATTTCCTCGCGCACCCGCTGGCAGGCTTTCTGCCCGAGCGGGGTCAGGGACAGTTCGCTGCGGCGACGGTCGTGGCGGCCGGGGCTGGCGGTGACGAGGCCGGCCTCGGTCAGGCGCGACAGCTCGGCGGTGATCAGGCTGCGTCCGGCTTTCAACATTTCGCTGAGATCGAGCGGGTAGATTTTGCCGCCGGAGATCAGGCTGAGAATGAAGGCGCCACGCGGACCGAGGTCATATTGCCGGGTGACCTTGAGCGTCGCTGCGCGCAGTGGCCGATGCGCAAAGGCGAGTCCTTCCAGCACGTGGCTCAGCTCTTCCCAGGTGAGGGCGTCGACGCTTTTCGAACTGTCTGCCAATGGCGTTTTGTCTGGCAATGGCTGGGCCTCGGTCAAACAGGCATGCCAATTGCCGTCCACCAGGCAAGGCCAATCCCGATGACGGCGGCAATCAGGAACCGCCCCCAGCCCGCCGGCACCAGCGCGCCAGCCGGATTATCGATCTGCCGGTCATATCCGGTGACCATCGGTCGCACCAGATTGCGCTTGCGCACTACCAGATAGAACAGCACCGCAAGCATATGGATCGCCACGACAATCTGCAGAACAGTAAAGCTCAGCTCATGAAATTCAGCAGCCGTGCGGCCCTGATCGAAGCTGACAAGATAGGAAAGCGGCCCCGATTCCAGCCCGTCGATATCGACCGCAAACAGCCCTGTGCCGATTTGCAGGATCAACAGCAGCAGCATGGCGAGCACGCTATAACCGCCGACCGGATTGTGGCCCGGCTTGTGGCCAGTCCTATTGCTGCGCAGATAGGCGATGACCGCTGAGGGCGAGCGCAGGAAGCTGCCAAAGCGCGCGGTATTGCTGCCGATCAGGCCCCAGATCAGACGGAACGCCACCAGCCCGAGCAGCACCGAGCCAGAGAGCCGGTGCAGGTCCATCTTGCCATATTCGGCTGCGCCCCAGGAAAAGCCGACCAGCCCGACGACCAGCCAGTGAAACAATCGGGTGGGCATGTCCCAGACACGAACGGGCGACGTCAGGCTCATGCGTGGGCCTTTGCTGCGAAAGAGTTGCACAAAGCATCTGCCCGCACAGGTCCGCCGCCCAGCAACTGGCAGGTGCCGCAGCCACCTTGCGCTGCTGCCGAGAAGAAAGAGCAACCGCCGCAGTGCTTCTTTGGATCGGCGGACACTTCGACATAGCCGAGTGAGCGCCGCCGGCCCTTCTGGCTGAACGGCAAGGTTGCGGGATCATAGCAGGCCGGGGTATCAGCGGCGCGAGTGCGGCCAGCGGCGAGCAGGGCCAGCGGTGCGCCGGCGGCAAGGGTGAGGAAATTGCGGCGAGCCAATGAATTTGGGGCCAATGAAATGTGGGATGTCATGGCGTCAGGCTCCTGCGCGGGGAGGCCCCGGCTGGACCAGTTCCAGCCGATAGCCTTCGGGGTCACTCATCATCAGCACCTGATAGCCTTGACCCCCGGCGCGGACTTCGCCGTGGGCATAGCCAAGCTGGGTCAGCCGCACGGCCAGCGCCGCCAGATCGGTCACCCGGATCACCAGCCGCGAAAAGTCATTGCCGTGGGTCAGGCTTTTTGGAGCATTTGGCGACGTGTCGTGCATCAGCAACAACGACGCCTGGCCAGGATTACCGGGGAACTGGAGGATGGTTTCGGTGCGGGTGCCAGCCGGCAGGGTCGCTGCGACCTTAAGGCCGAGCGCCTGGGTATAGAAGGCAATCTCGCGGTCGAGATCGACGACATTGAGCGCCGTGCCGATGAAGCTCGATCCCTGTGCCAGCGTGGTCGGCGTGGTCGGCGCGGTTGGTGCGAGCTCCGCTGCCAGCGCAGGCGTGCCCAGCGATGCTGCCAGTGTCATCAGGAGCCAGCGCATAGCCCTAGCGCTGTTCGGGCACACGGAACTGGTCGTGGCAATTTTTGCATGCCCCGCCAAGCCCGCGCGCGGCGGCGCGGATGGCATCGACATTGCCGCCCGCTGTGGCAGCCTGGAAGGCATCGGCAGCGCGGCCCAACTGATCCTGCGCGGCGCGGAATTCGACCGGCTTGGTCCAGATTTCCGGCTTGGCTGCGGTTTTCAGCCCCGGCGCCGGCCCGCTGCCCGCCGGGAACCAGCCGCGCAATGCCACCGAATCGTTCTTTATTGTCCGGGCCGATTGCTGAATCATGATGATCTGCGGCTCGCTGGCGCGAAGGGCGTCCATCGCATTCTTGAAGGCTGTCCCCATTTCCTTGAACCCGGCCTGGCGCGTGCGGATGATTTCGGCAGGCACCATTGCCGGTGCGCGCGCGGTTGCCGGAACGCGCGCAGTCCGTCCGGTCCCGCTTGCCACAAGCGGCGCGGCGACGATGGCCAAGGTAAGGGCGGCGAGAGCCGCAGTGGTGTGCAGGCGGTTCATGTTTGCTCCAGTTTGTAGAAACTTGCGCGGATTCCCGAGACTATTGGTTCAAAAGGCAAACGGGTCAAGTGGCCGGTTTGCCCATTGCCTCAGCGTTTATTTCCTCTGGGCTGTCCTCTGGCTGAATGGCCGTGAAGCTGGGATAGCTTCCCAGCGCAAAGACCAGCAGCGCAGCGGCGCAGGAAGCGCCCATGCCCAACAGCAGATAGCCGTCATAGCTGCCCGACTTGTCGAAAATTGTCCCTGCAATAACCGGCCCCAGCCCGGCGCCCAGCCGCATGGCGCTCGATATGACGCCATAGATTTTGCCGAAATGCAGCACGCCAACGTAGCGCGAGGTAAGGTAGGTGGTGATATTGATTGTCGCGCCAAGCGCATAGCCGGCGCTCAGCGCGCCAAGCCACAGCACCAACTCGGAACCTTCGCCCTGACGCAGCAGCAGATAGCCAAGTCCCGTCCATAAGAAACAACTTACCGGCAGCAACGTCGTTGTCGTGCGGTCAGCCAGCCAGCCAGTGACCAATTGGCCCAGCATGGCCATCACTCCGGTTGCCGCAGCAATCGACGCCGCCTCAGCGCGGCTTATCCCCGAATGGCTCAGCATCGGGACCAGATGGAGAATGAGCCCGGTCGCCAGCGTACTCTGCAGCAGGATCGCGCATGCCAGTCGCAGGAAGCGGGGGGTGCGCAGCGCTTCGCCAAAGGTCAGGCCGCCCTGCGGCGTGCCCTGGCGATTCTGCTGGGCGGCGCTGGTTTCGCCTTTCCGGCGCGCGCGCGGATCGTGGAAAAACAACAGGCAGATTACCAGTGCCAGCCCGGCCCAGCCGATCCCCAGGAACACATAGGCCATGCGCCAGCCATAGGCATCGATCAGCCATCTTGAGGCCAGTGGCGTGACGATCTGGCCAATCGCGGTGCCGCCCATGACCACACCGATCGCCAGTCCGCGGCTCTTGGCAAAGGTCGCCGAGATCGCCCCGTTCCAAAGAAAGGTGCCGATCATCAGCTGGGTCAGCGTGTAAAGCACCCAGGCGCCAAGCCAGTGGGCGATCGATCCGGTGAGCAGGCCGAAGGCGGCGAAGGCGAGGCCGTTGAGCGCGAGGCCCGGCAGGCCGATGGTGCGCGTGCCAAATTTATCGACAGCCGCGCCATAAAACGGCACCAGCACGATGCTGATCATCGCATAGATTGCCGGCCCATAGGAAATCTGGGCGCGGCCCCAGCCGAATTCCTTCTGCAGCGGCTCCATAAACAGTCCGAGCGAGGAACTCGGCGCTGTCAACCATGTGACCGCGAGCATGCAGGTCAGCACCAGTGGCCAATTGGCCTTCCACTCATCCATCGCGGTCTTTTGCCCGGCTTCCATTCCCATTCTGCTCCCTTTTGATTCTTCGTCTCGTCACGATCAGGTCGTACTGGCAGGGCCTTCGATTGGAGTTTCGTTCTCTGCACTGGCTTCGAACACCGGGTATGGGCCAAGCGTCAAGACCGCCGCCCCGGCAGTAATCGATAGCGGAAGGCCCGCGATGAGCAGAACATAGTAGCTGTCCGTAGCGTCGAAAATCAGGCCTGCGATGAGCGGACCGATACCTCCGGCCAGCCCCAGAAGCCCGGTCATCACCCCGAAAATCTTGCCGTTGTGGCGCACGCCTCCGTATTGGACGGTCAGGAATGTAGTCATGTGGTAGGCTGCTCCCGAGCCAAGGCCGACAAGAAAAACTCCTGCAGACAGCAGCGAAGCGGAAGCTGCGCCTTGGAGCAGCAAGACATATCCGATCCCCGGCAGCGCAAAACATGCGGCTGGCAGAAAACTGCGCCTGACCAGATCTGCCAACCAGCCAACCACCAACTTGCCGCTGATCGAAGCAATGCCAAGAATCGCGGCAATCCCTGCTGCACCAGCACGCGACATTTGCGACCATTCAAGGATCGGCACCAAATGCGACATGGCCGCAGCGGCCATCACTGCTTGAATCATAATGGCGAAAGTTATCCGCTGAATGCGGCTGTCGCGCAGGGCCTGGCGCAGGGTCAGACCGCCGGGAAGCAGGCGGTCAGGGCTGCCAGGGGGGGCTTTGGCCCGTCTGCCGAACATGTCGTAAAAGAACAGCCAGACCATCAGCAAGGTGACACTGCCCCAGCCGAAGGCAAGCCCGATATAGCCGCCCCGCCAGCCGAAGTCGTCGATCAGCAGGCGCGCGATGATCGGCGACAGGGTCTGCGCCAGACCAAGCCCGCTAAGCACAATGGCGATTGCCAGCCCGCGGCTCGCCGAGAAGGCCCCGGACACGGCGGTGGCCCAAACTGGCGTCTTGGTCAGCAAGGTCACCAACGACAGGCAAAACCAGGCAAACAGCCAGCTGTAGATCGATGAATTGACCAGGCTGATCGCTGCGAGAGCCATGATGGCGAGAACCAGCCCAGGAATTGCGATCCGCCGCGCGCCATAGCGATCTGCCAAAGCGCCGGAAAACGGAGCCAGCGGCGTGCTTACTATCGCGCTGATTGTCAGGGCGGCGGATATTTGCGCGCGGCTCCAGCCGAACTCATGCTGCAGTGGCACCATGAACACGCCGAGCGAAGTCGATGCCAGCGAAACGTATGACATTCCAAGCATTCCCGCAAAGGCCAGCGGCCCATACCGTTGCCATTCCTGTCGGGCAGTAAGCGGTGCTGAAGCCATTGCTTGTGTTCACTCCCGAATTGGCTGGATCAGGTTGCCGGTTTGCCATCCGGGTCAGCGGCCGGGTCAGACCGCGAACCGAATTCGGGATAGGGCCCCAGCCCAATCAACAGAAACGCTGCCAGCAGGACTGTCGGTGCTGCGGCCAACAGCAAGGGGCGATAGGTACCCAGCATGTCGTGCAACAGCCCTGCGATCGGCGGTCCGACTGCGGCTCCGAACATCAGCAAGCTGGCGACAATAGAGTAGATCTTGCCGAAATTGCGAAGGCCGCCGTATCGCCCGCACAAATAGGCGGTCACCTGAAACGATGCGCCTCCGGCAAAGCCCAGGATCATGACCGCAACAGTCAACATTGCGGTCGAATGGAACGGATTGACAAGCAATGCATCGCCAACAGCTCCGAGGGCAAAGGCGGCGAAAGGAAACAGAGGGCTGCGCACGCGATCGCACAGCCAACCTGCGACCAGTTTCCCCGCGATCCCGGCGACTCCAGCCGTGGCAGCAACCTCGGCAGCGCCAGTCCGGTCGAGCCCGCTCTCCATGAGCACCAGGGCGAGATGTGCGGCGACCCAGCCACCGATGAGCGTGAAGAGGAAATTGGTGAGGCCAATGCGGATGAGCGGGGGGCTGCGCAGCGCTTCATGCATGGTCAATCCCGGCAACTCAGCCGCAGCCGCCAGGCTCGTCAGTTGCGAACTGGATCCCTCGGGCGGTTTTTCGCGAAACATCAGCAGCACCAGCAGTGTCGCCAGTCCGCCCCAGAATACAGCGACTCCCAGGTAAGCCATGCGCCAGCCGTAATGAATGACCAGCCAGTTGGGGAGCAGCTTGGCAGTCGCCTCGGCGAGAGCCGTGCCGCACAGCATCACCGACAGGGCAAAGCCCCGACCGACAGTGAACAGCCGGGTTACGGCGACGGTCCACACCGTCGACTTGATCAGCAGGCTCGCAAACCCCAAGGCCAGCCAAAGCAGGCACCACTGCACCAACGAACCGTTGGCCAAGCCGATCGCTGCAAATCCGGCGCTCGACAGGAGCATTCCGGGCACGGCCACCCGGCGCGTACCGAAGCGGTCTATCAGGGCCCCGACTGCCGGGCCGAACAGCACCGGCAGAAGACTGAAAATCATCAGCCCGAGGTAGACCTGTGAACGCGAAAGCCCGAACTCGTGCTCGATCGGAGCGGCAAACTGATCGAACGAGTAAGTGACCATGGCATAGAACGACATGCCGAACATGGCCGACAGGACAACCGGCCAATAGGCTTTCCACTCTGCGCTGGTGGCAGTGGTCACTTCGCTCATGCGCTTGTCTCCCCCTCCCCCATGCTGCGCCATAATTTGGCGCCAGTCCAGTTTGCTGTCAGTCCAGCTTGGCAATGACCTCTTCGCCAAAGCGCCGGGCATTATCGCACCATTCGCTCCGCGAATCGGTCCAGACGCTGGTGCCTGAGCCGGAGATGCCCAGCCCCTTGAGGTGCATGAAGTTGTCGATCGCTTCCTGTGCGTTCCATTCGCCCTTCATGCTGAAGGTTCCCGAACAGATCACTTCCGGCGGCACCTCGCGGCCGATCTTGGCGCAATGCTCGCGGATATAGGCGATGGCGGCGAGAATTTCCTCGTCGGTTTCGATATTGGCAGTGCGCGCGGTGTCAGTGACCGCCTTGGGCACAAAGAAGGGATGCCAGGCATCGCCGAATTCCGCCGCCCGCCGCAGCGCGCGCTTGGAGTTGCCGCCGACCAGCAGCGGCGGATGGGGTTTTTGCACAGGGGTCGGCAGCACGCGGTTGCCGACGGCAGTGTAGCCGGTGCCCTCGAAGCTGAAATCCTCGCCGGTCCAGGCCAGCTTCATCGCCCGGATATATTCGTCCATCAGGTCGTTGCGGTTGTCGAAATCGACGCCCAGCGCCTTGAATTCGGGCTTGAGGTAGCCAGCCCCCATGCCGAAAATGAAGCGCCCACCGCTGAACCGGTCGAGCGAGGAGACTGCCCGCGCGGTCACGAATGGATTGCGATAAGGCAGCACCACAATGTTGGTCAGCAGTTTCAGCTTGGTCGTCACAGCCGCCACCATTGACAGCATGACGAAGGGATCCTGCGCATAGTGCCCGCCGTTATCGAGCCAGCGATAGGAAGGGACGGGATGATCGGTGACGCTGCCGGCGGTGAAACCGGCTTCCTCGGCCGCGCGGGCGCATTCGACTACGGCATCCTGCGAAACGAAGGCCTCGGGATGTTCGATCTGGTCGAAGGGAAAAGTGATGCTGACATGGAAAGACATGCGTTGGTTCCTGCTTGAAAATTTGATCAATTGACTTCGGGCGGGAGAATCCAGTTGTTGGTCTTGTCCCGGATCCAGCCGCTTGAAGCCCAGGAACCGCCATCAACCGGGATCAGAGCGCCGGTGATATAGGTCGACATGCGCGAGGCGAGGAAAACGGCGAGCTGGCCGCATTCCTCATCGATCCCGGCGCGGCCCCAGGGGATGCGGCGGCGGATGATCTCGAGCTGCTCGGGCGGCATTTTCAGATTGGCCGTGTCGGATACCGGACCGGTAAAATTACCAGTAACACCGGGAGTTATCGTATAATCCGGAGCAATCGCATTAATCCGGATGCCGTGCTCCGCCAGTTCAACCGCCAGAGTGCGGGTCAGGTTATTGATCCCGGCCTTGCAGGCCGCATAGACAGCATAGCCCGGCGCTGCGCGGCTGCCTTCGATCGAGGTCACATTGATGATCGCGCCGCCGCGTCCACCTGCGATCATGATCGGGATGGATGCCTGGGTTGCGGCAAGATTGCTGATCAGGTTGAGATCGATGTGGCGGGCCCAGTTCTTGGGCTGCAGGTCGACGAATGCTCGCCGGGTGACCCCGCCGGCATTGTTGACCAGAATATCGAGCCGCCCGAACTGCTTTGCTGTCTCGGCCACCGCGGCCTGCAGCGGCTCCACTTCCATCACGTTGATCGGAAACTGCAACGCCCGGCGCCCGCGTTTTTCCACCTCTGCGGCCGTCTCGGCACAGCGATCGGGGATCACGTCGACGATGGCGACATCTGCGCCCATGTCTGCAAAGCACAGCGCGCATGAGCGCCCAATGCCGCCGCCGCCGCCCGTGACAAAAGCCACTTGCCCGGTCAGATCAATATCGCTGGCATCCATTTTTTTCTCTCCCAATCTTACTTCTACGGACTCATCAGCCCCGCTGCATCGGGCAAATCCTCCGGCATATCAATATCGCGCGCCAGCCCCTGGCTGTGCACTTCCTCAATCCTGATTCCCAGCCGATTGGCCTCGGCATGATGCTTGGCAAAGCTGTCAGGCCCGAAGGCGAACGTAAAGCCCCTTGCTTGTGGCAGGGGCAGCGAAAGTGCATTTGTCCCGGTTCCGTGGCGATCGGGGGCCATTGCAATGGTGCCTGTTGGCGCAGCGGCGAGTAGTTCGATGTCCTGTCTGGTCAGCACCGGCAGATCGGCGAACAGCACGATCATGCGCGTCGCTCCGCCTTGCAATGCCTGCACAAGCGCCGCGTGCAGCGCCGGGTTGAGCCCCGTGCCGGGATCGGCGAGCAAACGGATGTGCTCGGGCAAGTCCAGCCGCGTCGGGCCGAGCAGACATAGTTGCTGGACATGGGAAGCCTCGCTGGCAACACTCACCACATGATGCAGCATCGCGGAGGCCAGCGCTGCGCGCTGAGCCTCGCTGAGCGCACCGGCCAGCCTGCCCTTGGCCTGTCCTGGCTGCTTGAAGGGTATGACGACCCAGCAGGTCATGGCCTGCGGGTTACGGTTTCGCCAGTCACGGAATTGCTGGGGCAGTGGTCAGGTTGGTGAAGCGGATCCCCGCGCCATCGGCGGCATAATTCTTGTTCATGTAGATCAGGATCGATGTCAGCGCCTCGGCCGCTGCCGAATTGGCAAGCGCTCCCCCGACCAGACCGCGTAGCCCCATGTCGTTCACCAGCGCGACAACCATCTTGCGGGCCTCGACATCATCGCCGAACACCAGCACATCGCATTCGACTTTGGCTTCACTATCAAGAATATGCGCGGCAACATTATGAAATGCCGTGACGAAGAGAATATCCGGCCCAAGATGCTCGCGCGCCTCCAGCGCGGCGCAACCGGCGGCGGGCAGTTGCACCCGCATCACCTTGGGCGGCATCAGAGGCACAGTTGTATCAACCACGATGGCGCTGCCTACATGCGGCGCAATCTGCTTCAGTGTCGATTCCTGGTTCTCATAGGGCACTGTGACGATAACGATGTCCTTGCCCTGAACCACTTCGGTATTGGCGCCCGACGCCAGCGACAGACCCAGTGCGGCGTTCATTTCGGCGGCAATGGCGTCGGCCTTGTCGGCGGCGCGGCTGCCGATGGTGACCTGATGTCCGCCCTGCGCTAGACGGCGGGCAATGCCCTTGCCGAGATGTCCGGTGCCGCCGACTACTGCGATTGTCGCCATGTCTGTGTCTCTCCCTTGGAATTCGCGATTGCTTGGCTGGGCTCCAGCCGATAGCGGCAGGGACGAGTGAGGCAACACAATTGTCGCGGTAACTATGGGGAAGTCATGCAGGCGCAGAAACCTTTAAGCGTCTCGCCGCTGCAGGGCATGCCGTTGTTCGCTCCGGGCATGTCGGTTGCCGCCGAAGTGGTGGCTGCAATGCTGCGCGACGGCGATGTGGTGCGCAGCGGCGATATTGTGGTGGTGGCGCAAAAGATTGTGTCCAAGGTTGAAGGGCGGATAGTGCGGCTGGCCGATGTCCAGCCCGGCGCGCCAGCGCGGGAACTTGCCGCAAAGGCCGCGCGCGAGCCAGAAATGGCGCAACTGATCCTCGACGAGTCGAGCGAGATCCTGCGCGCCACCCTCGCCGCGATCATTGCCCGGCACAAGACCGGCCATGTCCTCGCCAATGCCGGGATCGATGCCTCGAACGTCGAGCATGGCGATGGCGGAACTGTCCTGCTCTGGCCGACAGACCCTGATGCTAGCGCTCGCGCCATTCGCGCCGAATTGGCCGCATTGACCGGCCAACACCCAGCCGTCGTTATTGCCGACAGCCTCGGCCGGGCATGGCGGATCGGCACAGTCGGCGCAGCGATCGGCTGCGCTGGCCTATGCGTGCTCGATGACCGGCGCGGCACGGGGCAGGACCTGTTCGGGCGGACCTTGCAGGCAACCGTCATCGCCGTTGCCGATGCCGTGGCTGCCATGGCCGTGCTGGCGATGGGCGAGGGGGCGGAAGGCACGCCCGTGGCGCTGGTGCGCGGCGGCGGGCACTGGGTGACTGACGACGATGGCCCGGGCGCGGCCAGCGCGCTCAGGCCTCAAGCGGAGGATATGTTCCGATGAGCCACGTGCTCGCGCTTTCTGGCGGCGTCGGCGGGGCCAAACTCGCCGCCGGGCTTTCCGCCGTCCTGCCGCCCCAGGACCTCACCATCGCCGTCAATACCGGCGACGATTTCGAACACTTGGGCCTCACAGTCTGCCCGGACATCGATTCGGTAGTCTATGCCCTCGCCGGTCTCAACGACGAGAAGCGCGGCTGGGGCATCGCCGACGAGTCATGGCGGACCATGGAGCGACTGGGCGCTCTTGGCGAGGCCCAGTGGTTCAACCTCGGCGACCGCGACATGGCCATGCACATTGCGCGCTCGTGGCGGTTGCGCGCCGGCGAGAGCCTGTCCGATGTCACGGCGCGGCTGACCGGGGCGCTGGGGATTGCCCACAAAGTGGTGCCGATGAGCGACGCGCCGGTGCGCACGCAAGTGGAGACAGAGCAGGGATGGCTTGATTTCCAGCACTGGTTCGTGGGCGAGCAATGCAAGCCCGAAGTGCGCGGCATCCGCTTTGCCGGATTGCCTGCAAAGCCCTCGCCGGGGCTGGCAGCTGCGCTCGCGCGGCCAGACCTTGCCGCCATCGTGATCTGCCCCTCGAACCCCTTCGTCAGCGTCGATCCGATCCTCGCGCTGGAAGGCGTACGCGCCGCGCTGGAAAGCCGCCGCGTGCCGCTTGTTGCTGTCTCGCCATTGGTCGGCGGACAGGCGATCAAGGGCCCGCTTGCCAAGATGCTTGCCGAACGCGGAATGGCCTGCAATAATCTCGCCATCGCCGACCATTACTCCGGCCTGCTCGATCACTTGCTGGTCGATCATGCCGACGGCGCGCAAGCCCACGAAGTCAGGGCCCGCGGCGTTGCAGTAAGCGTGTCGGCAACAGTCATGTGCACAGCCGATGACCGGGCAAGGCTGGCGCGCGAAGCACTGTTGGCGGCCGGCTACGCAATGGGTTGAGGCATGACTTCGCACGATTCCGCGCTTTTCGCGCGTATGTTGAACACACCACTGGACGCACTGCTGGCTGAGGCGCGCGCGCGCCGCGATGCGCGCGGCCCTGCGCGGATGACCTATTCGCCCAAGGTTTTCATACCCCTGACGCGATTGTGCACCGACGTTTGCCATTACTGCACTTTTGCCACGACTCCCTCGCGGCTTTCCGCACCCTATCTGACGCCTGAGGAAGTGCTCGACATCGCCCGCGCTGGCGCCGCTGCCGGGTGCAAGGAAGCGCTTTTCACGCTCGGCGATGCGCCCGAGCGGCGTTATGCCGTGGCGAAGGAATGGCTGGAAGCGCGCGGTTTTGCGCGCACTATCGACTATGTGCGCCACTGCGCCGAGCTCGTGCTGAACGAGACCGGCCTCTTGCCACACGTCAACGCCGGGGTGCTCGAAGAGGCCGACTACCTGATGTTGCGGCCTTTCGCGGCCTCCTGCGGCCTGATGCTGGAAAGCACTTCCGAAAAGCTGCTCGAAAAGGGCGGGGCGCATTATGGCTCTCCGGACAAGGTTCCGGCGGTGCGGCTGGCCTCGCTCGAAGCCGCAGGCCGCGCGCGCGTGCCAATGACCAGCGGCGTGCTGATCGGCATCGGCGAGACGCCCCAGGATCGCATCGAAGCGCTGTTCGCGCTGCGCGATCTGCATCTGGCGCACGGCCACCTGCAGGAAGTCATCGTCCAGAACTTCTGCCCCAAGCCCGGCACCAAGATGTCCGGCGCGCCCGAGGCCAGCGAGGACGACTTCCTGCGCGTCATCGCGGCGGCGCGGATCGTGCTGCCCGACGAGGTTTCGGTCCAGGCACCGCCCAATCTCAATGGTGAGAGACTGGATGAACTGATTGCTGCAGGTATCGACGATTGGGGCGGAATTTCGCCGGTCACTCTCGATCACGTCAATCCCGAAGCGCCCTGGCCGGAAGTGGCCATGCTCGAGGAAGTCTGCGCCGCTGCGGGCCGTCCGCTGGTCGAACGCCTGACCATCTATCCGCGTTTTGTCGCCACTGACGATCACTCTTGGATCGACGCCAAACTGCGCCCGCATGTGCTCAAGCTGTCCGACGCCGAAGGCCTCGCCCGCGACAGTCGCTGGAGCCCCGGCCTGTCCGAACTGGCACCCGGCACCCCCTCCGCGCCGCTCGGCCGCCGCCATTCCGGGCCAGTCGCCACTTCGCTGCATCGCACGCTCGATCGCGCCGCCAATGGCGCCGAGCTCAGCGAAGCCGAGATCGTCTCGCTGTTTGCCACGCGCGGCGCGGCTGCACAGGCCGTGATCGACGTGGCGGACGGACTGCGTCAGGAAACGCGCGGTGACACAGTGACTTACGTCGTCAACCGCAACATCAATTACACCAACATCTGCTCTTACGCCTGCACCTTCTGCGCCTTCTCCAAGAGCTCAAGCAAGGCGGGCTTCCGCGACAAGCCCTACATGATCGACGCCGGAGAAGTGGCAAGCCGTGCCCGCGAGGCCGTGGAGCGGGGCGCAACCGAAGTCTGCCTGCAAGGCGGCATCCACCCGAGCTACACCGGCGAAACCTATTCCGCCATCGTGCGCGCAGTGAAGGCGGCTTGCCCGGACCTCCACATCCACGCCTTCTCGCCGCTCGAGATCTGGCAGGGCGCGCAGACTTTGGGCATGACGACGCGCGATTACCTGATGCGGCTCAAGGACGACGGCCTCGGTTCGCTCCCCGGCACATCGGCGGAAATCCTCTGCGATGACGTGCGCGCGGTGATCTGTCCTGACAAGCAGACCGTGGCCGAATGGCTCGGCGTGGTGCGTGACGCGCATCTGGTCGGCATTCCGACCACATCGACGATCATGTATGGGCACATCGAACGCCCTGAACACTGGGCGCGGCACATCCTGGCCCTGCGACACCTTCAGGGCGAAACCGGCGGCTTCACCGAATTCGTGCCCCTGCCTTTGGTCCACATGGAAGCTCCGATGTATCGCCGCGGCCAGTCGCGCAAAGGCCCGACCTGGCGCGAGGCGTTGATGATGCACGCGGTGGCTCGGATCGCGCTATACCGGCAGATCGATTCGATCCAGTGCTCATGGGTCAAGCTCGGCATGCCCGGCGCGGCGGCGGCGCTGGCGGCGGGGGTCAACGATCTCGGCGGTGTCCTGATGAACGAAAGCATCAGCCGGGCGGCGGGCGCGGAGCATGGGCAAGAAGTCAGCGTTGATGATCTGCGCAGCGCGGCGGCATCGGCCGGGCGCAGGCTCAGGCAGCGCACTACGCTCTACAAGGATGTAGCATCCTTCGAAGACGCGTGAGGTCAGGTCGGAACCTCTTCAGCGAATGAGAACATCGAGAGCTGCCGGATCGAGACCGTTCTGGCGGTAATAATCGCGGCACAGGGCAAGCGCGGAAAAGCCATCCTCGTAAGCGGCGAAATAGCCGTCAGCCGGGTTATCGAGATAGACCAGTGCACCCTCGATCATGAACAGGATCATCGCCGGTTCGGGGGAATCCTCTTGGATAACCAAGGTGTGTGCTTCGCCTGCGGGCTCGTAAATGAAGGTGCCAGCCTTGGCGATCCAGTCGTGCTCCAGATAGCGCCAGTGACCTTGCATGGTGAATCCCTGGACGATGCCGGTATGATAGTGCGTTCCGAGCGAGGCGCCCGGCATGGCCTTGAGAATCACCGTAAACCCGCCGGAAGTGACATTGAAACGGCAAGGCTGGATCCAGACGCCTTCGGCATAGGGTATCCAGGGGGCATCGTCGCCAAGATCGAGATTGGCGACAAAGTGACCGCGCTGTCTTTGTCCCGGCGCCAGTCCATCCGTTGAGTCATGAAACTCCGTGATCGGCATGTGTGTCTCTTTCGTTTGAGTGAAGCACGTGCGGGAAGGAAGCGCCCATGTTCAAGGCCGCATGATCCAGCCACCGTCAATGTGAATCACCTGCCCGGTAATCCACTTGCCGGCCTCCGAACACAGCAGCACCGCCGCGCCGACGAGCTCCTCCGGCTCTCCGCGCGGCTTGGTGGCGACAGCCATTTGCAGGAACTGGATGAACGGCGAATCGTCTGGCACCAGCATCTTGCCCGCGTCCGATGTGACATTGCCCGGCGCGATGGCGTTGCAGGTGATGTTGTCCGGGCCCCATTGCTTGGCGAGGCTGGTGGTTAGGCCGACCAGCGCGATCTTGGTGATGCCGTAGAGGCTGGTTGCCGGGTATGCGCCGCCCGAGCTTTGGTTGATGATCCGCCCGCCGCCGCGTGTGCGCATCGAAGGCGCGCAGGCGCGGGCGCAGAGCAGGGCGCCGGTGGTGTTGACCGCGAAGGCCTTGTTCCAGGCCTCGATCGGCACAGTGTCGATCGAATCGTAGCTGATATCGACCATCAGGGCGGCGTTGTTGATAAGGATATCGATCCCGCCGAACTCCGCTATTGCCGAGGCGGCCATGGCCAGCGTCGAGGCCTCGTCGGATACATCGACCTGAACTGCGACGGCCTTGCCGCCCGCCGCATTGATTTCGTCGGCGACCTTCTGCGCGCCTTCGCCATTGAGGTCGGCCACCACCACCGAGGCCCCAGCATTGGAAAGGCCAAAGGCATAGGCCCGCCCAATCGAATTGCCGCGCCCGCCCGCGCCGGTGACAATCGCGACTTTGCCGTCGAGGCGGAATTGATCGAGGGTGAAGGTCATTGGGGGTGCTCCGTGAGTTCAGTCGGCGGTGGCGGCGAAAAAGCTGCTCGCCGCATCGGCCAATTTGTTCGCGTCGGCGCTGCTTGGCAGGATCGCTTGCAGCAGGTTCATATCCTTGACCAGCAGCGGCCCGCCCAGCCAGGGGACGGGCGGTTGCGGCATGCGGCTATAAATCTCCATGCCCATGCTGCGCCCGCTGCTCTGGCTGACCAGTTCGGCGAGCGCCTTGCGGTCGATCCCCAGCGCTTCGGCAGCGGCCAGCGCATGGTAGGCGATGCCGAGATGGGCCGAGAGCAGCGCGTTATTGACGATCTTGGCCTTTTGCCCTGCGCCGGGCGGGCCGAGCAGCACGATCAGCCCGCCGAATGTCTCGAACACCGGCTTTGCCGCTGCGAAAGCCTCCGCCGAAGCGCCGCACATAACGGTCAGCGTGCCCGCCTCGGCAGCGGGCAATCCACCGCTGACGGGGGCATCGATCAGCTGGATGCCGCGCGCGGCGCATTGCGCTTCGAGTGTGATGCAGCTTTCGGGCAGGATGGTGGAATGGATCGCGATCCGGCTGCCGCTTTTCATCACCGGGATCAGCTGGTCGGTGATCTGGAAAACATCGGCATCAGTAACCACGCAGATGCCGACGTGATCGCAGGCCGCGCCAAGTTCGGCAACGCTGGCCGCTGCCTTGGCCCCTTTCGCGACATAGGCCTCCAGCGCCTCTGGACGCCGCGCCCAGACCGTCAGGTCTAGCCCCGCATCGACGATCCGGTGCGCCATCGGGCCGCCCTGGCTGCCCACACCGATGAAACCTGTTTTCTCAGACATGCTAATTAACCCGCTGTTATACCGGCATCAATCGAGATGCAAGCGCCGTGATACGAGCGCCCTGCAGGCGATGCCAGCATGGTGACGAGGTCCGCGACGTCGTCCACCTCGACCTGCCCGCGCAGGCCAGAATAGCGCGCGATCAGGTCCATCTCTGCCTCGGCGGGGAAAGTCATGCCGTCGGAAATGTTGGTGATCATGCCGCCCGGCGCGACCGCGTTGATGCGGATCGGCTGGCGGGCATATTCCATCGCCATGGCCTTGGTCATGTTCATCAGCCCCGCCTTGCTGGCGCAATAGGCCGCAGCATAGGCCTCGCCGATGAAGGAGGCGGAGGAGCAGCAATTGACGATAGCGCCGCTGGTTTCCAGCAAATGCGGGATCGCCGCTTGGCTCAGGAACCACGGCGCGTTGAGATTGATGGCTATGGTCTGGAGGTAATGGTCGCGCGGCATATCGGTGGTCCGCGCCATGCGGATGATCCCGGCGATGTTGCACAGTGCGTCGAGCCGCCCGAAATGCGCCACAGCCGCCGCGACTGCGCCGGTGCAGGTATCGGGATCGGCGAGATTGGCGACGTGCGTCAGCACCTTGGCCGTGCCCAGCATACCCGCCGTCTCGGCCAGCCGCTCCGCGTTGACGTCGACGATGCACAGGTCCGCGCCCGCTTCCGCCAGTTTGCGCGCGCTGGCCCGGCCAAGCCCCGAGGCGGCGCCGGTAACCAGCGCGACCTTGCCGCTCATGTCCACTTTCATTGCCATGTCAGCCGTTCCACGGAAGGCCGGCTTCGACCTTCTTGATCATTTCAAAGACAACCCCCTGGATCACCGATGCCTTGGGCCAACCAGCGATGGTGCCATATTGCAGCACGAATTCCTGCAATTCGGCGCCCGTGCAGTTGCCGCTGGCCATGGCCGCGTGGAAGTGGCTGCCGATCGGGATCACCGCGCAGCTTTCCGCCACGCCGACCAGCGTCAGCCAGCGGCGCGAGCGCTGATCCAGCCCTTCGCGGCCCCACATTTCGCCGAACACGAAATTGTTGATCGCTTCCAGATAGGGAGTGATCGAGGGACTGCCGGGGAAGGTCATGGCCTTGACGAATTCTTCCCCGCCATGCGCGGTGCGCTCGTCCGGATCCCAGGCCTCGGCCCGGATTGGCGGGCGCGGGGCAGGGGGCAGGCCAAGCGCCGCAGCGGCGCGGGTCGCGGCCTTGTCGATCAGGTCGCCGGTGCCCCAGCCGCCATAGACCGCCAGGTGCAGCGCTGCTTCGCGCAGTTCGGCCAGGCTGACCTTGCCAGTGCGGAGAGCGGCGGTTACCACACCCTCGATGGTGCTTTCGGGATAGCGGCAAAGTGCGGCCCCCGCGATTCCGATCAGGAAGCGCGCGCGCAGATCGAGGCCCGGACGGCTCCACACTTCGGCATAGATGAAATCGCGGACGCTTTCTTCCCATGGCGTCTGCGGGGCAGCGGGGGCCTCGCCATAGACTTTGGCTTGCAACGCCGCACCGCGCGCGCTGCGTTCCTTGGGGTCAAGCAGCTTGCTCATGCGTCGGGTCCTTTCAGGCTCATCCAGATGTTCTTGGGCTGCATGAATTCATTGAGCCCCTCGATGCCGCCGAGCCGCCCGTGGCCGCTCTTCTTCCAGCCCCCAAAGGGACAATTGGGCTGCATTGCCTCGCCTGAGCCGTTGACGTGGATCATGCCCGCCTGAAGCTGCGCCGTGACATGATGCGCGCGGCGCAGGTTCTGGGTGTGGACGTATGCGCCGAGGCCATATTCGGTGTCATTGGCAAGCGCGATGGCTTCGTCCTCGGTGTCGAACGGGGTCACTGCCAGCACTGGCCCGAACACTTCGTTCTGGGCGATTTCGCTGGAATTGGGCACATCGGCGAGCACAGTGACTGGCAGGTAATAGCCTCCGGCATGATCGCCGCCGAGCCGCGTGCCGCCTGCGACAATTCGCCCGCCTTCGGCTGTTCCGCGTTCGACCATGCCAAGGATGCGGTTGATAGCCGTCTCGGAAATGACCGGGCCAAGCATGGTCTGCGGATCGAGCGGGTCGCCGCAGACGATATGTCCGGCCATCGCCGAAAGGGTCTGTACATAGGCGTCATAGATGCCGCGCTGGACAAGCAACCGGGTGCCGTTGACACAGCCCTGACCATTGGCCGCGACCGCACCGGAAAGCCCGAACTTGGCGGCGCTCATCAGGTCTGCGTCGTCGAACACGATAACTGCCGACTTGCCGCCCAGTTCCAGCCCGACAGGCTTCAGCGACTGCGCCGCGCTGGCCAGCACTTTCTTCGCCGTGCCTCCCGAGCCGATGAATTCGATCTTGTCGATGCCGGAGTGCAGCACCATGGCCTCGCCCGCGTCGGCCGCGCCGGTGATCATGTTGACCACGCCTGGCGGGAAGCCAGCCTCGCGGATGATCTCGGCCAGCATCATCGCCGAATAGGGGGCAAGGTCGGGCGATTTGAGCACCACGCAGTTGCCGGCAGCAAGGGCCGGGGCCATGACCATCGTCGCGGCAAACAGCGGACCGTTCCACGGAATGATCACGCCGACGACGCCATAGGGCTCATAGGTCACATAGTCATGCGCCGGGCCGCCCCACATCGGAACCGTGCGGCCATGGATCTTGTCGCACCAGCCGCCGAAATAGCGAAACTTCTGCGCTGCATCATGGCCCATGTGCGGCGCATAGGCCCCGATCGAGCCGTTTTCGGCGACGAGGCTGGGGGCGAATTCGGCAGACTTGGCTTCGAACAGCGCGGCGAGCTTGAAGAACAGATTGCGCCGCTGATCGCCTGGCATGGCGCGCCAGGCGGGGAAGGCCTTCCGGGCGGACTGAACAGCGCGGTCGACGTCATCAGCATTGGCCATGCGGATTTCGCGGGTGACCGTGCCGGTGCCGGGATAGATATGCGCGAGTAAATCGCCGCTGCCGGCTTCTTCGCCGAGGCCATCGATGATGATCGGATGTCGGGGCAGCTTGTCCACTGCCGGATTCAGGAAACCCATATTATCCACTCCCGGGCGAGCATGAGAATCGCTCGCCGCATTGTTGATTGGAGACTGACGCAAGCGGCGCCTACTGGCAAGCGCCGTGTCGAGTCGGCTAATCTATAATATGCATATTATTATTCTGATAGAGGGGTGCGAGAGCAATTTTCACGTTGTCGTGACGATTAAACGGTATATTTAACCGCTATGACGCAAGTTTCTGCAGCATCCAGCACGCGTGACCTTGCCGCCGGACGGCGCAATGTCGTGGCCTCGGCAGTCGAGGCCCTGCGCGAGCGGATTTTCGCATTGCCCGATGGTGAGCTGATCGGCTCGCTGCCCGATCTGGCCAAGGCGCTCGGGGTTGGCATCGTCACCATTCAGCAAGCCGCACGGATTCTCGAACACGAGGGGTTGCTGGAAGTTCGCCGGGGGCCGGGCGGCGGTTATTATGGGCGGCGGCCTGATGCGGCGACGCTGGAGCGCTCGCTCGCCGCCTATATGCGCAGCCAGCCTGCCTCGTGGGAAGAAGCGCTCGACATGACCTCGCTGCTGTTCAACGAACTGGCGGCAGCAGCAGCCGAATGCCACGAGCCGGTTTTGCTGGAGGAACTGCGCGGCTTCGCCCAGTCAGTCTCGCGGGCAGCGGGGGAAGAAGATGTACAACAGCTCGAACTCGCCTTCCAGGACCTGCTGTTCCGCATGGTCGACCGCCCGCTGTTCGAATTGCTGACGCGGGTTACCCTGCGCTTTTCAGCCAGCGCGCCGCACGATTCCGCCTATCGCGGGGCACTTGATCTGGAGCGCTGGAAAAGCGGGCGGCGACTGATCATCGATGCGATCATGCGCCATGATGCGCAGCTCGCCCGTTTCGAGGCAAACCGCAACAATCGTGACTACATTATGGCCTGGCTGCAGCACATGCGCAGCTAGCCCCGCCTACATCGCGCGGGTCTGTTCCCATGCGGCATCGGTGCACCAGACATATTCGAGATAGTGCCCCATCGTGCTGCGCGCATCGATGTAGAGGAATTTGAGGCTGTCGCCGCCGCCGGTATCGCGCCACATCACCACTGGCAGGTCTTGCGCCTTGGTGCGCGCGAGGAAATCTTCCCAGGAGCCTTCGACCCGCATGCAGACCTGGTGGAAGCGTATCGGGCCGCCGTTTGAAGGCGCATTGGCATAGATGCCGAGCGGGTCGGTCAAAGGCTGGATCAGCTCGTATTGCACGTCGCCGATCCAGATGAAGCACAGCCGCAGCTTGTTGATCACCTCGCCGGTCGGCGAATCGACTGGCTGGTCGACCTCGATGATATGCGGCTCATGCGTCATGCCGCGCCCGCGGAACTGGGCGATGCCTTCTTCCAGACTGTCGCAGACATAGCCGAGCTGGTAGAATTTGCCTTCGATCATTTCGCTCTCCCGGAATTTCGAACTTCAAAAACCCTCGTCATCCCCGCGAAGGCGGGGATCCATCTCGCTGCGTTGCGGATTGAGCCCACTTTGCGCGGAAACACAACCGGGGAGATGGGTCCCCGCCTGCGCGGGGATGACCTCGCTATTTAATGGCAACTATAGCCCCTCAAGCTCCACGTCATAACGCGCCAGATAGCGCGCATACAAGGGCTCAAGCTTCTCTTTGCTCAGTCCGTACTGGTCGAGCTTGTAGCCATGCTTGCCGAACTTGTTCTGCGGATTGTCGTCGACCCAACCCTGGATGCCGGCCTCGGCCTGTGGCGTAAACTCGTCGCCAAGCTTGGCATAGAGCGCCCGCATGGTGCCCATTGGATCGTTCATCATGTCGGCATATTGCACGTCGATGATCCGGTCCTCGCCGTGCTTGTCGCGAAAGTTCATCGCGCGTTCGGCGTGCTGGGCGCAATACCAGGGATACTGTTCGCCCAGCCAGTCATAGTCGATCCGGCCCATCAGCATGCGGTGGCTCATCGAGATGATCGAGCACAGCGAGCCAGTCGCGACATAGGGATCGCGGTGGGTCCAGATGAGACGCGCGTCGGGATATTCCTTGATCAGATAATCCAGATGCAGCGCATGGCTCGGCATCTTGAGGTTCCAGGTGCCGGGTGCCTTGTGCTGCAGCGCCTGCAGGAACTTCTTGTGCCAGGCATAGGCGCTGGTCATGTCGGCCTGGAAAATGTACTCGCGATACTTGGGCAGAATGCCCTTGCTCTCGATCATCAGTGTCTTGAAATCGTGGGCCAGAAACCAGACGCATTCGTGCGGATAGATCGGCGAGCTGCGATAGATCACACCGGCCTCGGGATGGGCCTTGAGCATGGCTGCATGGGCATCGAGCTTGGCCTGAACGCGCGGGTTGTTGGTCAGTTCGGCGGTGGAGACGGGCGGGATCGGATCCTCGATTTCCCACTCGAGCGGCGAGCGCCGCGCCGGATCGGCGGCGAGCAGGTTTGACATCAGGGTGGTTCCGGTGCGCGGTATGCCCATGACGAAGACCGGCTTTTCGATTGGCCGTTCAAGCAATTCGGGGTTGGCCTGCAGATAGCCCCAGACCTTGAGGCGATCGCTCAGATACTTGAGGCAATCGCCGCGGACCCGTTCGATCCCGGCATCCATGTAAAGCCCTTTGGCGATACCGTCGTTGAAATCCTCGACGAAGACATCGAGGCCCTCGCGATAACTGTCGCAATCGAACGAAGTGACGCCAGTATCCTTGTGCGCCTGATCGATCAGCGCATTGGCGTCGAGCGGATTTGCCATTCTGAAAAGCTCCTCAATCCCGGTAAAATTCTGCGAGGCCTGCAATGGCCTTCGAAGCGGGCAGCTAACCCGCAAGCATGTATCCTTGGCAATGCGCTTCATGCGGCCAATCGGGTCAGATAGTCGAATTCAGGCCAATACTCGCTCAGGCGCTCTGCAATCCCCGTGTCTGGCGCTGACGGAACTGGCTGGGGCTGATGCCGACGGCGCGGCGGAAGGCATAGGTGAAGCTCGATGGCGAGGAGAAGCCCATGGTGAAGGCAATGGTCTTGACGCTTTCTCCATCGACCAGCAAGCGCTTGGCCCGTTCCATCCGGCGCTGCTCGACATAGTCGCCGATCGAACAGCCCCGGCTGACCTTGAAGCCCCTCGTGAGCTGACGCACCGACATGTTGCAATGCCGCGCCAGTTCGCTGAGCGAAGGCGCGGCGGGGTCTTCGCTCAGCCGCTCGTCGATCAGCCGCAAGCGCCAGCCGGCGAGGCCGCCAGTTGCTGGTTGTTCTTCCTTTTCGAGATAGAGCCGGGCCAGCTCGATGGCCAGTTCGCCGCCGAGATGCTCGAACATCGCGTCCGCTGCATGGCCCGGATAGCGAATCTCCTCGGTCAGGCGAAACAGCAGCGCGCGGATGCGGGCATTGGTAATGTCGAGCGTTGCGGCGAGCTGCGCGTCGCTCCACTGTGGCTCCTGCCCGATGATCGTGGTGATCAGGGTGGGGCTGATCTGGCAGACAATCGACAGCTGCCTACCGCTGCCGCCGCGAAATTGCAGATGTTCGCCCGGCGGGACCATGAATATATCGCCCAGCCGCTCGAAGCGGTTCGGCCCCCAGCGCTGGCGATAGCAGGCGCGGGCATTGAGCGGGCGCGGGGTGAGGCACATGTTGATCTGGTAGTGCGGTTCGGTGGCGACCAGGGCATCGGTCGGCGCGGGAATATCGAACCGCACCAGCTGCGCCGACAGACTGGTGCCGGTCAGTTCGGCATCGACGGTAATCGTTGCAGTTTCGGACACTGCTGGGCCGGGCTCTGGCATTAATTGTCCTCGATTGCACGATATGGCCTGAAATCTATAGCGAGCACACTTGCGGCGCAAGCCGCTTGCGCCAAACATCGCCGCACACAAGATCGGCGCCTGCGCGGGCGCCATATCAATCATGGGCTGAGGAGATTTTCATGGGCAGCGGCCTGTTCGATTGCACTGGCAAAGTGACCATGGTCACAGGCGGCAACTCTGGGCTGGGGCTGGGCTTCGCCATGGGCTGTGCCAAGATGGGCGGCGATGTCGCGATCTGGGCGCGCAATGAGGAAAAGAATGCGCTGGCCAAGGACAAGCTGCTGGCGGCTGGTGCGGGCCGGGTCCTGACCTACAAGGTCGATGTCACTTCCGAAGAGCAGGTCACCGAGGGCTACAAACAGCTCAAGGCCGATTTCGGCCGGCTCGATTGCGTTTTCGCCAATTCCGGCCGCAATGCCCGCACCAGCAATTTCATCGACATGGATTCGGCCGAATGGCATGACCTGCTGGCCGTTAGTCAGCACGGCGCTTTCTACACACTGCGCGAGGGCGCGCGGCTGATGATCGAACGCGCCGAGGCCGGTGAGCCCGGCGGCAGCCTGGTGTTCTGCGGCTCATTGTCGATGATTCAGGGTGTCCCCGGCATCTACAACTATGCCGCTTCAAAAGGCGCGATGGGCGCGGTGATCCGCGGAATTGCAGTCGAACTTGGCAAATATGGCATCCGCGCCAACACCGTGGCGCCCGGCTATATCAAGACCGGATTTTCCGAAGGCATGCCTGAGGAAATGGCAGCACAGATCGACGGACTGTTCTCTTCGGTCACCCCGATCGCGCGCCCCGGCTATCCCGAAGACTTTGAAGGTATCGCTGCCTATCTGTGCAGCGACGCCTCGCGCTTCCATTCCGGCGACACGATCATCATCGACGGCGGCAGTGTGATTTTTCCGCCCTATGCGGCATCTCTCGGAGGATAATTCAGGCATGAGCAAGTTATTTGACTGCACCGGCAAGGTCACCATGGTCACCGGCGGCAATGGCGGGATCGGCCTCGGCTTCGCCAAGGGCTGCGCCCAGATGGGCGGCGATATCGCGATCTGGGCGCGCAATGCGGAAAAGAACGCCGCCGCCAAGGCCGAGCTGCTTGAAGCAGGTGCGGGCCGGGTTGAAACTTACATCGTCGACGTTTCAAGCGAACAGGCCGTGATCGACGGCTATGCCCAGCTCAAGGCCGATTTCGGCCGCCTCGACTGCGTCTTCGCCAATTCCGGCCCGCCGCCGCGCTATGATTCGGTGTTCGACATGCCGACCAAGCACTGGCACGATTTCCAGGCCGTGGCGCTGCACGGCGCTTTCTACACCCTGCGCGAAGGCGCCCGGCTGATGGTCGAGCGCGCCAAGGCCGGGGAGCCGGGCGGCAGCCTCGTCGCCTGCGGATCGGGCTCGCTTTATCAGGGCCTCGCCGGCAAGATGGAATATGCCGCCTCCAAGTGCGGCGCTGAGGCAGTGATCCGCTGCCTTGCAGTAGAACTCGGCGAATATGGCATCCGCGCCAATGTCGTGGCCCCGGGCCTGATCATCACCCCGATGATGGGCCCCAACCCGGATGCCGCCGACAAGGCGCTCAGCGCTATCTACGCACCGCAGACGCCGATGCGCCGGCTTGGCTATGGCACCGACTTCGAGGGGATCGGCGCATACCTGTGCAGTGACGCATCCTCGTTCATGTCGGGCGAGACCGTGTTCATCGATGGTGGTTACAAGATCCGGCCTTGAGGCGCGGCTTTGGGAGAATGACAATGAAGGTTCTCAACATTCACGAAGTCGGCGATGTCCGGCTTGACGAATATGTCTTGCCCGAGGCTGGCCCCAAGGACGTTGTGGTCAAGATGAAGGCTGTCGGCATCTGCGGCTCTGACCTTAGCTACATCAAGCACGGCGGCATCATGCGCAAGCCCGGCGGCGTGACGCCAATCGGCCATGAAGGCGCGGGCGAAGTGCTGCGGGTCGGCAGCGAAGTGTCTGGCATCAGCCCTGGCGATGCTGTCATCATCAACCCGATGAACACGCCGAGCAATGTCGGCAGCGGCGGGCCGGAAGGCGCGTTCGTCCACGAATTGCTGGTGCGCGATGCGCGGCTGGACGATTCGATCCTGCCGATCCCGGCGGGTGTCTCCTATGAAGTTGCCGCCATGTGCGAACCGCTGGCGGTGGCGCTGCACGGGGTCAACCGGGCGAACCTGAAGGCAGGCGACAAGGCTGTCGTGTTCGGCTGCGGCCCGATCGGCCTCGGCATGATCCTGTGGCTGGTGGATAAGGGCGTGACTGATGTGGTCGCCTTCGATCTGGCGCAGGAGCGACTTGACCGCGCCATGGCGCTAGGCGCGCGTGCCGCCTTTGATCCACGCAAGGTCGATCTCTACGAGACGCTGGGTGAGCTGCACGGCAAGGAAATGTGCATGCACAAGCCTGCGGTGGGCACCGATGCCTTCCTCGATGCAGCTGGTGCGCCCAACATTCCCACGGATGTGATCAATATCTGCAAATATCAGTCCACGCTGGTGGTGACTGCGGTCTACTACAAGCCGGTCGAAGTGCCGCTCGGCACCATGCTTACCAGTGAAATGACGATCACAACAGCCGTTGGCTATCCGACCGAAATGAATGAGGTAGTTGCCTCCATGGCGCGGCTGAAGGACAAGATTGCGACGATGATCAGCCACCGCGTGCCATTCGATCAGGTGCTTGACGGGCTCAAGATCGCCGGAACGCCGGAATCGGCCAAGGTCATGGTCCACATGGAGGAGGCAGGCGCATGAGCGAGAGCAACAAGCCGACGCCGCTGGAAAACCTGGTCCGCTCAGGCGATGTCCAGACCGAAGCAGTGGCAATCACGCCTTACATCTTCATGTCGCGCGACATATCGAACGCCTATCTGGTGACCACTTCGGACGGCGATGTCGTGGTCAACACCGGCATGCCCGATGGTGCCGAGCGCAGCGTCGCGCTGTTCAAGCCTCACCGCACCGGGCCGGTCAAGTACATCGTGCTGACGCAAAGCCATGCCGACCATTTCGGCGGCGTGCCCGAATTCATGGAAGCAGGCACCAAGGTAATCGGCGGCCCCGGCTACCTTGAGGCGCGTGACGATATGCTCGGGCTTCAAGCCTTTTTCGGCCCGCGCACCTTCAAGCTTTGGGGCGCCGCGCTCAAACGCGACACGCCGCCCCGGCCGATCCCGGCTGTCACGCCTGACATTTTCGTGCCGGAAAGCGGCATGAGCTTCGAGGTCGGGGACCGCAGATTCGAGCTGATCCATGCCCCCGAAGGCGAGACTGTCGACAACATCCTCGTGTGGCTGCCGAAGGAAAAAGTCGTCTTCACCGGCAATACCTTCGGCCCGGTGTGGCTGTCGATGCCCTTCCTCAACACCCTGCGCGGCGACAAGCCACGGCTGGTGCGGACTTACCTCAAGTCGCTTGCCAAGGTGCGCGATCTTGGCGCTGAGATCCTGATCACCGGCCACGGCGATCCAATCGTCGGCAAGGACAAGATCCGTGAAGACCTCGACCGCATGGAAGCCGCGGTAACCTATGTCCGCGACTATACCCTCGACGGCATGAAGGCGGGCAAGGACGTGAACCAGCTGGTCCGCGAGTTCCAGTTCCCCGGCAATGTTGCCATCGGCGATTTCCACGGCAAGGCAAGCTGGGCGGTACGGTCGATCTGGCAGGAATATTCCGGCTGGTTCCATTATGAGGACGGCACCACCGCGCTATATGGCGTGCCGCGCAGCTCGGTCCACGCCGACATCGCGGAACTCGCCGGCGGGGCAGGGGCGCTTGCCGCTAGAGCCCGCGCCCATGTCGATGGCGGGAGGCCGCTCGAGGCGCTACACCTGCTCGACATCGCGTTGGGGGCAGAGCCTGCGAACGCGGATGCGCTGATGGTCAAGAAGGCCGCCAGCCAGGCCCTGCTTGAAGCATCTGGCGGCGGCAACCTCAGCGAAACGATGTGGCTGCGCTCCGAGATCGCGGAGATCGATGCAAAGCTGGCCGGGAACTGATCCAGCCTCTGACCAGGGAAATGCGCCAATGAGACTGAAAGACAAAGTCGCTGTCATCACCGGCGGCACGCGCGGCGTGGGGCGCGGCATTGCCAAGCGCTTTGCCGAGCAAGGCTCGTCGGTCCTGTTCACCGGACGAGCCGAGGAACTGGGCCTCGCGGTCGAACGCGAAATCCGCGATGCCGGGGGCAATGCCATGTTCCTGCGCGCCGATATCAGCGTGGAAGACGATTGCCGCCGGATGATGGACGTTGCCGAGGAAAAGTTCGGGCCGCTGACGACATTGGTCAACAATGCCGCGGCGACCCACATGATCGGCACATCGCATCCCCATGCCGACAAGCGCATGCACCTTTTGACCAACGAGACGCTCGACATCATGTGGCAGAGCGACCTCTACGGCCTTTTCTGGCTGTGCCGCTATGGCCTGCGCAAGATGCTGGCGCATGGCAGGCCGGGCTGCTCGATCGTCAACATTTCGTCCGGCGCGGCCTCGGGCGGGATCGGCATGGACGTCTATACCTCGTCAAAGGCGGCGATGAACGGCATCACCCATTCGATGGCGGGCGAGTATGCGCGCTCGGGCATCAGGGTGAATGCGATCTCGCTGGGGCTGATCGAGAACGGCGGTGGGGTCACCGCGATGCTGTCGAACCCCGAAATCGCCAAGGCGACCATGGCGACCATTCCGGTGGGTTTTGTCGGCGATCCGGACGACATTGCCTATGGCGCGATCTATCTGGCGTCCGACGAGGCCAAATATGTCACCGGCGTTGTTCTGCCGATCGACGGGGGCTCGCAAGGTTGCCGGGTCGGCGAAAGCGATACCGGCGAGCCCGGCTGGGCCGATCACATATGAAGCGAAGCTGAGGCCACAGCGGCCTCAAGATTTCCTTGTTTGCAGCCGCGGGCGCCCTTGGGCAGGGCGCACCCACATTATTGGAAGATATCGAACGATGTCACGCACACTTACCCACCTCGAACGGCTTGAAGCCGAAGCCATCCACATCATGCGTGAAGTGGTGGCCGAAAGCGAAAAGCCGGTGTTGATGTATTCTGTCGGCAAGGACAGCGCAGTCATGCTGCATCTGGCGCGCAAGGCCTTCTATCCCTCGCCGCCGCCGTTCCCTTTGCTGCATGTCGACACCACCTGGAAGTTCCAGGAAATGTACAAGCTGCGCGACAAGATGGCCAAAGATAGCGGCATGGAGCTGCTGGTCTATCACAACCCCGAGGCCCAGGAAAAAGGCATCAACCCCTTCGACCACGGCCCCTTGCACACTGATATGTGGAAGACCGAAGGCCTCAAGCAGGCGCTCGACAAGTGGGGCTTCGATGCAGCCTTTGGCGGCGCGCGGCGCGACGAGGAAAAGAGCCGCGCCAAGGAGCGCATCTTTTCGTTCCGCACCGCCAGCCACGGCTGGGATCCCAAGAACCAGCGCCCTGAGCTGTGGAACATTTACAACGCCAAGAAGAACAAGGGCGAAAGCATCCGCGTCTTCCCGATCTCGAACTGGACCGAGCTCGATATCTGGCAGTATCTGCAGCTCAACGACATTCCCATCGTGCCGCTTTACTATGCTGCCAAGCGTCCGACTTTCGAATGGGAGGGGCAGCTGTTCATGGCAGATGACATTCCACGGCTGGAGAAAGTGCTGGGGTATAGGCCGGAGATTACCGAAAAATCGATCCGTTTCCGCACCTTGGGCTGCTTCCCACTGACCGGCGCGGTGGAGAGCACAGCCTCGACCCTGCCGGAAATTATCCAGGAAACCCTGCTTACCTCCACTTCGGAGCGGCAGGGCCGCGTGATCGACAAGGATGCAGGCGGTGCCGGCATGGAAGTCAAGAAACAGCAGGGGTATTTCTGATGACCTCGACCAAAACAGACCCCATCTACGTCACTGAGGCCCTCATTGCCGAGGATATCGACGCATACCTCGATCAACACCAGCACAAGACCATGCTGCGCTTCATCACCTGCGGCTCGGTCGACGACGGAAAATCGACGCTTATCGGGCGCTTGCTCTATGATTCGAAGATGATCTTCGAAGATCAGCTCGATGCACTGACTGCCGATTCCAAGAAAGTCGGCACGCAAGGGCAGGAGATCGATTTCGCGCTCCTCGTCGATGGTCTTGCCGCCGAGCGCGAGCAGGGCATCACCATCGACGTCGCCTACCGCTTCTTCAACACCGAGAAGCGCAAATTCATCGTCGCCGATTGCCCGGGGCACGAGCAATATACCCGCAACATGGTGACCGGTGCCTCTACTGCCGATCTCGCAGTGATCCTGATCGATGCGCGCAAGGGCGTGCTGGTTCAGACCCGCCGCCACTCGTACCTGTGCCACCTGATCGGCATCAAGAATCTGGTGCTGGCGGTCAACAAGATGGATCTGGTCGATTATGACCAGAAGGTGTTCGACCAGATTGTCGCCGACTATAGCGAGTTTGCCAAGAGCATCGGCATCGAGAGCTTCACGGCCATGCCGATCTCGGGCTTCAAGGGCGACAACATCATCGGCTCTTCGGAAAACACGCCGTGGTACACCGGCCCGAACCTCGTCGAGCATCTCGAAAGCGTCGAAGTCAATTCGGCGCGCGATGCGGCCAAGCCGTTCCGCATGCCGGTGCAATGGGTCAACCGTCCGAACCTCTATTTCCGGGGCTTTTCGGGGCTGATCGCCTCCGGCAGCGTCAAGGTCGGCGATGCCGTCCGCGTGCTGCCTTCTGGCAAGACTTCGACTGTTGCCAAGATCGCTGTCGCCGATGGCCAGGCCGCGCTCCCGGTGGTTACCGGCAGCGACATCACCACAGAGAAGTATCTCGAGCTGGTGAGCGGCATCGACGAGGCGGTAGCCGGGGAATCGGTCACGATCTGCTTTGCCGATGAAGTCGATTGCTCGCGCGGCGATGTCATTGCGCTCGCCGACAGTCCACCGCAGGCTGCCGACCAGTTCGAAAGCACCATCGTCTGGCTCAACGACGATCCGCTGCAAGTTGGCCGCGCCTATTGGCTCAAGCTTGGCACGCAGATGGTTTCGGCGACGGTCCACCAGCCAAAATATGCTGTTAATGTCAACACGATGGAACATGTTGCGGTCAAGACACTTGAGCTCAATGCGATCGGCGTTGCGGAAATCGTCACCGACAAACCCATCGTCTTCGAACCCTATGCCGACAACCGCACGCTGGGCGGCTTTATCCTGATCGACAAGATGACCAATTCGACCGTGGCTGCCGGCATGCTGAACTTCTCGCTGCGCCGTTCGCAGAATGTCCACTGGCAGGCGCTCGATATCAGCCGCGAGGCCCACGCGGGTCTCAAGAACCAGAAACCTGCAGTGCTGTGGTTCACTGGCCTCAGTGGTTCGGGCAAGTCGACCATCGCCAACCTTGTCGAAAAGAAGCTGCACCGGATGAACCGGCACACCTTCCTGCTCGATGGCGACAACGTACGCCACGGGCTCAACAAGGACCTCGGCTTCACCGAGGCCGACCGCATCGAGAACATCCGCCGGGTCGGCGAGGTTGCCAAGCTGATGACCGATGCCGGCCTCATCGTGATGACCGCCTTCATCTCGCCCTTCAAGGCCGACCGCGACATGGTGCGCGCGATGCTGCCCGAGGGTGAATTCATCGAAGTGTTCGTCGATACGCCGCTCAGCGTTGCCGAGGAGCGCGACGTGAAGGGGCTCTACAAGAAGGCCCGCTCCGGCGCGCTCAAGAACTTCACCGGCATCGACAGCCCCTATGAGGCCCCGGCCAATCCGGAAATCCGCGTCGATACGACGGCTATGACGGCGGAAGAGGCGGCGACGGTGATTGTCGATACGTTGCTGGGTGATCTGTAGTGCCGGACGCGCTGAATGACGCCGAGCTCGCCGCACACCTCGCCGAAGTCGCGGGAAAGCTGCTGATCGAAGTGCGCGAATCCGGCATGTTGTCGCTGAAGGCGCTGGGCAAGGCAGGGGACGCCACAGCCAACCAGTTCCTCGTCCACGCGCTGCGCGAACAGCGGCCTGACGACGGCTTGCTGTCCGAAGAGGAAAAGGACAATGCCGAGCGCCTGTCCCAAAGCCGCGTCTGGATCGTCGATCCGGTCGACGGCACTCGCGAGTATGGCGAAGCGCGGACCGACTGGGCGGTGCATGTTGCGCTCGCCGTGGGCGGCGTCGCCAGCATCGGCGCAGTGGCGCTGCCGGGGCTGGGCGTGGTCTTGCGCACCGACAAGCCGCAAGTAGTGCCGCCCGCTCCGTCCAAGCTCCGCATGGTCGTCAGCCGCACTCGCCCGGCGCGCGAAGCCACTGAAGTCGCCGAAAAAATCGGTGCCGAGCTGGTGCCGATGGGCTCGGCCGGGGCCAAGGCCATGGCCATCGTGCTGGGGCAAGCCGATATCTATCTGCATTCCGGCGGCCAATACGAATGGGACAGCTGCGCTCCTGCCGCAGTGGCGCTGGCGCATGGCCTGCATTGTTCGCGCATCGACGGCTCACCGCTGGTTTACAACCAGGCCGATGTTTACATGCCGGATCTGTTGATCTGCCGGAAGGAACACGCGCAACAAGTTCTGGACGAAGTGGCAGGGCTGGCTAAGTAAGATGGCCTAGAAGCCCATTTCACCGTTGCCAAATTGCCACATGGCGCGCCGATTTTGACCTCCAGACGTGGCAGGACCGATGAATTGACTTGGAACTGCGCCAGATTATGCTAGTGCCTCGCCCCAAGCGCTTGCTTGGGCAGGTGCGGGCCGGACGCGCGCAAGGCGCATCGGTTGGGACGGATTTTCGGAAAAGCCATTTGCACAACGCAGTGGCATCCGCGCTGGGGGGGCGGATTTTATGCTTACCATTCGGACAATCGCGCTCGCGAGCGCAAGCCTGCTGGTGCTGCCGATGCCTGCTTTCGCGCAAGAGGCGCCTTCGGCCAATGCAGCCGACGAGAATGCCGACAACGACAAGGATATCATCGTCACCGGCACCCTGATCCGCGGCATCGCGCCCGGCGGTTCGCAGTCGATCGGTGTCAGCCAGGAAAAGATCTCCGCGATTGGCGCTGCCAACACCTCGGACCTGATCGCCAGCGTGCCGCAGGCGGGCAACTTCCTCGGTTTCGTTGGCGTGCGTGGCAGCTCAAACTTCTCGCTCGCGGTCAACCGCCCTTCGCTGCGCTATCTCGGCAGCACCTCGGCCTCCGGCGGCTCGACCCTGCTGCTGCTCGACGGCCATCGCATGCCCGGCATGGGCATCATCCAGTCGTCTGCCGACCTCGACGCGATCTCGGCCGGAGCGATCGAGCGGGTAGACATCATTACCGATGGTGGCTCTTCGACCTATGGTTCCGACGCAATTGGCGGGGTGATGAACTTCATCACGCGCAAGCGTTTCGACGCCATCGAGACCAAGGCCAACGTCGGCTTTGCCCACAACTACATGCAGTATAACTTGGGTGTGACAGCGGGTGGAACTGTCGGCAACGTTTCGGCTTATTTCACCTATGATTACAACAAGCATGACGAACTTTACGGCAGCGATCTCGATTGGTCGCAGAGCCGCGACTGGATCAACAATGCAGGTTCCGCACTTGATTGCAACGTCGGCTCCATCCGGGTCGGCTCCACCATCTATGCGCTTCCCGGCCTGACGGCCGGCATCGGCAATCGCTGCGACAATACCGAATTGCAGACCTTCTATCCGAAGGAAGAAAAGCACTCGGCGCTGGCCAGTATTTCGATCGACTCCGGCGGCCCGGTCAGCTTCCAGGTCAAGGCCTATTACGTCAATCGCGTGAACAAGTCCGATGGTGGACCACTGGTGATAGCCGGCGGCTCGACGGTGACGAGCGCAAATCGCTTTGCCGCGCCGATTCTCGCGGCCATTCCGGGCTCGCCGACGTCAGGCGTTTATACCTACAATCTCTCGCCGGCGCTCGGCAATACGGCCTTCCAGAACACCTACATGGAAAGCTGGGGCATCACGCCCACGATGAAGTGGGATTTCGCCAAGGGCTGGCAGCTCAATGCCATGTTCAACTATGGCAAGAGCAATGCAAGGTACGTCGGCCAGATTGTAAATGCCACGCCGATCTCCACGGCAATCGCCAATGGTTCGTTCAATCCTTTCAACATTGCGGATCCGAACAATGCGGTGGCCTTGAACCTGGCACAGGATCAATTCGTGTTTGGCCGTGCCAGGCACGACCTGATCAACGCCCGAGCCATTGTCGATGGCCCGCTGTTCACCTTGCCGTCCGGCGACGTCAAGGCGGCACTCGGCGTGGAATATATCCGCGAGAGTTATGAAGGCAACAACACCCGCAATATCACATTCGCTGGTATTGCGACGCTGGCGGATCGCACCGCCGCCCGCAATGTCTATTCGGTGTTCGGAGAACTCAACATTCCGGTGACGGGCGAGGGCCACGGTCCGTTCCACGCCTTCAACATCTCCGCTTCGGCCCGCTACGACCATTACAGCGATTTCGGCGGCACCTTCAATCCGAAGATCGGCGTAGTCATTGAACCGACCGACTGGTTTACCCTGCGCGGCAACTGGGGCAAGGCGTTCCAGGCGCCAGGCATTTCCGATATCGCTCTGAGCGGCGCGACGACGGGCAACATCCTGCCGATCTCGGTTCGCCCATTCACCAACCCTGCGGTTCCGACCGTCCCGGGCCGGACGCTGTTGCTGGCGATGGGCGGCACGATCTCGCCGTTGTTGCCGCAAACCGCCAAGACCTGGTCACTTGGTTTTGACATCAAGCCACCAGCTACAGGCATTTCAGCCGGACTGACCTACTACAACATCGATTTCAAGGGCGTGATAGGCATTCTGCCAATCTCCGATCCGACGACCTACTACCGTGATTTCCCGGCCAGCAGCGTTATCTTCACGGCGGGCAATGCGGCGATGCAGGCCTTTTACAATTCGTTCAATGCCGTCAATGGTGCGGCAACACTTGCGCAGCTGCCAGCTGGCGGGTTTGATAACGTTTACGGCGTGCTCGACAGCCGCACGCAGAATCTCGCCCGCATCAAGACCTCTGGTCTCGACTTCTACCTGCGCTACAACCACGAGACCGGCTTCGGCAGCATCTATGCGGATATCGCCGGCAACCGCGTGCTCAAGTTCGATCGCCAGTCCGGCCCGGATTCTGCGCTCATCGACAACTTGAGCCTCAACACCACCAAGCTGCGCTTCGGCGCGACGGTCGGTGCTGTGGTCGGCAATCTGCGCAGCCAGCTGACCTGGAACTTCTCGCAAGGCTATAACATTCTGCCGGTCGCGTCAACGCTGAACCAGTCGCATGTCGGCAGCTTCAACGTCTTCAACCTCTACTTCCAGTACAAGGTGCCGGGCGAAAGCAAGATCGTCAAAGACCTAGCCTTCACGCTCAACATCGACAATGTTCTCGATACCGATCCGCCGCTGTTCCGCGGTGCGGACAACTCGCTCTTCGGTGTGCGCAACGGCTTCACGCTCGGACGGCTCGTCAAGATCGGCGTTTCGAAGAAGTTCTGATCAAAGGCGCAGCTACAACGAAGCGGCCGGGGGGAAACTTCCGGCCGTTTCTTTTTGGCTGCAGCATGCGCAGTTTCGCTTGCGTGACTCGCCCGGCTTGCGCATTGCATCAGCCAGCAATTCTCCCGGCCTGAATCTCCAGAAAGTACTGGCCGGGCATTCAAACCTGAGAGGAACCCCGATGTTTTCCGCAATCCTGATCGAAAAGACCGAGACTGGCCAGACCTGCGCATTGAAGCAGCTTGATGACAGCCAGCTGCCCGAAGGCGATGTCACCATTGATGTCCAGTATTCGACGATCAACTACAAGGACGGCCTCGCCATGACTGGCTCGGGCCCCGTTGTGCGGCGCTGGCCGATGGTCCCCGGTATCGATCTGGTCGGCACGGTGAGCGACAGCTCCTATGCCGAGTTCAAGTCGGGCGACGTGGTGCTGCTCAATGGCTGGGGCGTGGGCGAAGTGCATTGGGGCGGGCTTGCAACCAAGGCGCGGCTCAACGGCGACTGGCTGATCAAGCTGCCTTCAGGCTTCACTGGCCAGCAGGCCATGGCGATCGGCACCGCAGGCTACACTGCCTCGCTTTCGGTCGATGCACTGGTCAAGTTCGGGATCACCCCCGATCAGGGCACGATCCTGGTCACTGGCACTCCCGGCGGCGTCGGCTCGGTGGCGACCGCATTGCTCAAGAAGGCGGGGTACACGGTCACTGCCTCGTTCGGCGATGAGAGCGAGAAGGAATACCTCACCAAGCTCGGCGCCAGTGACTTCATTCACCGTGACGAACTGTCCTCGCCGGGCAAGCCGCTGCAGAAAGAGCTGTGGGCTGGCGTGATCGATTCCGTCGGCAGCCACACTTTGGTCAATGCCATTGCCCAGACCAAGTATCGCGGCGCGGTCACGGCTTGCGGTCTTGCCCAGGGCGCAGACCTGCCGGGCACGGTGATGCCGATCATCCTGCGCGGCGTTTCGATCCTCGGCATCGATTCAGTGATGTGCCCCAAGGGCCCCCGCATGGCCGCCTGGGACCGGCTCGACAAGGATCTGGACCGCGACCTGATCGCCGTGATCGGCGCGGAAGTTGGATTGTCGGAAGCGATGCAGGCCGGTGCAGATATTGTTGCGGGCAAGATCCGCGGTCGGGTGATCGTTGATGTAAACCGCTGATTTGCTCACTCCCCTTGAGGGGAGGGGCACGCAATTTGGGAGAGAAGAAATGGCAGACGCAGGCACCAATGAAGGCCCCCAGCTTGACCTCAGCGATGTCGATCATCGCCTGGGGCAGCTGGTTGGCGGCGGGCAGCTCTATGAGCCCTGCGCCAAGAGCGATATCCGCCGCTGGGTCATGGCGATGGACTATGTCAATCCGCTGCACTGGGACCAGGAATTCGCCAAAACCACGAAATACGGCGACATCATCGCGCCCCAATCGATCGCTGTCGCGCTCGATTATGGCCATGGCTGCCAGCCGGCCTGCGTCGGCCACATCCCCGGCAGCCACCTGATTTTTGGCGGCGAGGAGTGGTGGTGGTATGGCACGCCAGTGCGCCCCGGCGACAAGCTGTTCCAGGAGCGCCGTTTCTATGACTACAAGGTCACTGATACAAAGTTCGCCGGCCCGACCATGTTCAGCCGCGGCGATACTACCCACCGCAACCAGCACGGGTCGTTGATCGCCAAGGCGCGCTCGACCGCGATTCGCTATCTCGCCGCCGAAGCCGAGCGGATGGGCATGTATGATGCGACGGCAGGCGAGCTGAAACGCTGGACCAAGCAGGAACTCGCCGAAGTCGACAAGGTCCGCCACGAATGGCTGATGTCGAACCGCACTGGCAAATCCCCGCACTGGGAGGAAGTTTCGATCGGCGACAAGCTGCCGCGCCGGGTGATCGGCCCGCACTCGATCGCCAGCTTCACCACCGAATACCGTGCCTTCTTGTTCAACATATGGGGCACTTTCCACTGGACAGCACCCGAGGGCGTGGTGGATCCTTGGGTCAACCAGGATCCGGGCTGGCTCCCCGAATTCGCTTTCGACGAAAATCTGGCGATGATCGATCCGCGCGCCCGCGACGGGCTCTATGTCGGTCCTTCGCGCGGCCACATCGACGATTCCTATGCCGAGGAAGTCGGCATGAGCCGTGCCTATGGCTATGGCGCGACCATGGCGGCGTGGAACACCGACTACCTCGCCTTCTGGGCCGGGCACGACGGCATGGTCCGCCACGCCAAGAGCGATTTCCGCACCCCGGCGTTTGAAGGCGATGTCACTTTCTTCGAAGGCGAAGTGGTCGACAAGATCGAGAACTCGCAGTGGGGCTTCCCGGTGGTGCAGGTGAAGGTCAAGCTGACCGACCAGAACGGCAAGACCGTGGTCAGCTCGCTCAACGAAGTCGAGTTGCCCTACTGATGAAAAGCCTGCTGGTTGATCCCGCGCTGTCCGTCTCGCGCGGCATTCCGCTGTCCGAGGAAGAGGGCATCGGCCCGCTGACTCTCGGCGGCTATGTGCGGGAGATCGCCGCGCGGTTCGGTCCGCGCGAGGCGGCGATGATCTACCTCGACGGCGAGGCCGTGCGCTGGACCTATGACGACCTGCTGGCGCGCGCGCTGGAAGTGGCGCGTTCGCTGGCGGCATTGGGCGTGGGCAAGGGCACCCGGGTCGGGATCCTGTGCGCCAACCGGCTCGAATTCCTCGCCTGCCTGTTCGGCACTTCGCTCGCGGGCGGCGTTGCGACGACGATCAGCACTTTCTTCACTGCGCACGAGCTCGACGAGGTGCTGAAAGCATGCGCCTGTTCGGTGCTGCTGGTGGAGCGCAAGGTCCTCAAGAAGGACTTCGCCGAAATGCTGGCCGAGCTGGAGCCGCAGGTGATGACTGCCGCGCCCGGCAAGCTTGCCTCGCTGCGCTATCCCTTCCTGCAGCATCTGGCCCTGGTCGATAGCGACGCGAGGTTTGGTTGCATTGAAGGCTGGAGCACCTTCCTTGCGCGGGGCGATGAAGTCTCGCTCGAACTGATCGAAGCCATGGGCCAGGCCGTCGCCCCAAGCGATCCCGGCCTGCTCAAGTTCTCCTCCGGCTCCACCGGCAAGGTCAAAGGTATCCTCAGCGCACATCGGGGTGTCTGCCTCCAGCTTTGGCGCTGGAAGCAGTGGTATCAGGTCGATCCTGCTTACCCGGTGCGGATGTGGTCGGCGAACGGCTTTTTCTGGTCGGGCAATTTTGCCATGGCGCTGGGCGGAACCTTGTCTTCGGGCGGCACACTGGTGCTGCAGCGCTGGTTCGATGCCGACGAGGCGCTGGACTTGATGGAGACGGAAAAGGTCACATTCCTTAACGCCTGGCCGCACCAGTGGGCCCAGCTCGAAGCTTCGCCCAACTACCTGACCACCGATCTTTCGGCGCTGCACTATATTGATCGCGATACGCTGGTCGCCCGCCATCCCACGGTGAAAACGGACTGGACCGAAAACCGCTGGGCCTATGGCAACACCGAGACTTTCACGCTCATCACCGTTTATCCGGCCTGCTCGCCGCTCGAACTCACTGGCACCAGCCACGGCATCCCGACTGCGGGCTCGACCATCAAGATCGTTGATCCGCTGACCGGAGAGACCACGCCGCTTGGCGGGCGCGGCGAAATTGCGGTCAAGGGCCCGACGCTGATGCTCGGCTATGTCGGCATTCCGCTCGATCAGTCGCTCGATGCCGATGGCTTCCTGCGCTGCGGCGATGGCGGCTATATGGATGAGCTTGGCCGGCTCTATTGGGAAGGGCGGCTCAACGATATCATCAAGACCGGCGGGGCCAACGTGTCGCCGATCGAGATCGACGAGGCGATCCGGCTGTGCCCCGGGGTCAAGGTTTCGCAGACAGTCGGTGTACCCGACGATCTGCTGGGCGAACTGGTGGTCGGCTGCATCGTGCTGCAGGATGACGCGAAGCTCGACGAGGATGCCATCAAGGCTTTCGCTAAGCAGAAGCTCGCCAGCTACAAGGTGCCGCGCCGGGTGCTGTTCTTCGCCGAGGATGAGCTCAAGACCACTGGCAGCGCCAAGATCAAGACCGCAGATTTGCGCAAGCTGGCAGCCGAACGGCTGGCGGAAGAAGGATAGATTAATGACCGATTTCAGCGACTGGGTGGCCGTGGCCAATGTCAAGGCCGCCTATTGCCGCCTGCTCGACACCAAGGACTGGGAGGGCTGGGGCGATCTGTTCACCGAGGACGCCGTGCTCGATGTCACCGGCAGCGGCGGCACGGTGGAGCATGGCCGCGCGGCCATTGTCGCCTCAGTGCGCGGTTCGATCGAGACCACGAAGACGGCGCATCAGGTGCATTTCCCCGAGATCACCATCCAGGGCGACAGCGCCACTGCGATCTGGCCGATGCAGGACCGCCTGTTCTGGGACGATGGCAAGACTATGACCGGCTTTGGCCACTATCACGAGACCTATGTGAAGCAGGACGGGCGCTGGCGGATTGCCACGCAGAAACTCACCCGCCTGATCATGGAAGCGTGAGAAAACAAAGGAACAGCGGATGCCGCGCATAGAAATCAACGGCCTGTCCATCGCCTATGACTTGATCGGTGATGGCGACAAGGCCATCACGATCACCCCCGGCGGCCGCTTTTCCCGCGATACGCCGGGCGTGCGCGAACTGGCCACTGCACTTGCCGCGCAGGGCTTCAAGGTGCTGATCTGGGACCGGCCCAACACCGGCGAGAGCGACCTCAGCTTCGACGCGGAATGCGAGAGTTTCCAGAACGCCGATACGCTGGCGGGCATGATCAAGGCGCTGGGGCTCGGCAAGGTGCTGGCCTACGGCGCTTCAGGCGGCAGCCGCGAGGCCTTGCTCCTCGCCATTCGCCACCCCGAATGCGTCGCGGGCGTGATCTGCCAGTGGCTGTCGGGCGGCGGCATCGGCATTGCCACCCTGCCGATGGCCTACAACCACGATCCAGCCATCGCCGCATCATTGGGCGGTATGCAAGGCGTCGCTGAAATGCCGGCCTTCGCCGAACTGATCACACGTAATCCGCGCAACAAGGATCTGCTGATGGCATGGGAGCCCGACAGTTTCATCCAGCGCATGCGCGACTGGGCCGACTGGTTCTTCTGTGCCCCCGGCATGCCGATCAGCTGTGTGCGCGCCGGCGAGCTTGAGGGGGTCAAGGTTCCGGTCGTGATCCTGCGCAGCGGCGTCAGCGATATTCACCACACCCGCGCGACCAGCGAAAAGGTCGCCGCGATGATCCCCGGCGTCGATCTGCAGGAGCCGCCATGGGGCGACCGCGAATGGATGGAGCGGCTGGAAGGCAGTTTCAAGAACGGCACCGGGCTGTTCCTGAGCATGCCCAAACTGGTGCCGCAGATTGTGGCGCTGGCGGGCAAGTGCTGGTAACTGGCGGCTGATCCACAACAAAACTCAGCGAGCTGAACATATCACTGGATTATAGTAAGCATTGCTATTATATCCAGGCGCATGGACGAGAATATTGGCACATTACTGGCCCAGGTGTCACGCCTGTTACGTCGCAGTTTCGATGAGCGCGCGCGCGGCATCGGCGTTACGCGCCCGCAATGGCAGGTGCTCAGCCTGCTGTTGATCCACGCCGGCTCCAACCAGGGTGCTCTCGCGGAAATGCTGGAGGTCGAGCCGATCACACTGGGCAGGATGATCGACCGACTACAAGAGGCCGAACTGGTAGAACGCCGCGCCGATCCCGCCGACCGCCGCGCCTGGCGGATATTCCTGACAGAGAAGGGCGAAGGCCTGCTCGACAAGCTGCGGCCATTCGGGCGCGACACCCTCGGCACGGCGCTCGAAGGGGTCAGCGAAGCGGATCGCGACCAGTTCATGGCAACCCTGTTGCGCGTGCGCAGCAATCTCTCGCGCAAGGTCCAGCCGGACGTCGTCGCCAATGGCTGAGAGCGATCCCCAGTTTCCGGTAACCAGCAAAGAGCTGGTGGCACCCCGCCGTTCGCGGGCGGCGCGGCTGCGGCGGCTGGCCTGGATGCTGTCGCTGCCGCTGCTGCTAATCGCCTTTGCGGTCTGGTATTACCGCTCAACCGAACACATCATTTCGACCGACAATGCCTATGTCCAGCAGGACAAGGTCTCGGTCAGCCCGCAGCTGACCGGCGAGATTGCCGAAGTGCTGGTGCGCGAGAACCAGCAGGTCAAAGTGGGCGACCTCCTGTTTCGCATCGATCCCGAGCCCTATCGCATTGCCCTGGCTTCGAGCGACGCATCGATTGCCGCCGCTCAGGTCAAGGTGATCGGCCTTGAGACGGATCTCGCCAACACCGGTGTCGATATCAACGGCGCGCGCGAGGATATCGGCTTTTACGCGCAGGAATTCCAACGCCAGTCCGAACTGATGGAACGCGGCTTCACCACGCGCGCCCGGCTTCAGGCCGCCCAGCACGCGCTCGACGATGCGCGCAGCAAGCTGGCAACCGCTCAGGCCGATGCCGCCAAGGCGCGTTCGGCGCTGGCCACCGGATCGGCCCAGCCCGGCGTCAATCCGGCACTGCTCGCCGCTCAGGCCCAGCGCCGCAAGGCCCTGCTTGATCTCTCGCGCACCGATGTCCGCGCGCCGGTCGGCGGGACGGTGACCCAGGCCGACCGTATGCAGCTCGGCCAGATGATGACGCTTGGCCTGCCCGCGCTGACCATCGTCGTCAGCGACAAAAGCTGGATCGAGGCGAATTTCAAGGAAACCGATCTCGCGCATATGCATATCGGCCAGCCCGCGACGCTGTCGTTCGATGCCTATCCCGAGCTCAAGGTCAAAGGCCACGTCGCCTCCATCGGCGCAGGTACGGGATCGGAATTCTCGGTGCTCCCGGCGCAGAATGCCAATGGCAACTGGGTGAAGGTGACCCAGCGCGTGCCAGTGCGCATTGCCATCGACGGCAAGCCCGCGCGCCAGCTGATTGCCGGACTTTCGACTCATGTCGTCATCGACACCAGCAAGTAGTTCCCTTGCGAGTCAGGCCTATGCCAAAGCCATAGCCGAAGACCGCGCGCTGCTGGAGACCAAGCATCGCGGGCTTTTGATGATGGCAGTGGTGCTGGTCTCGCTAGTCCAGTTTTTCGATGCGACCATCGCCAATGTCGCACTGCCCTTCATGAAGGCCTCGCTCGGGGCTTCGACCGAGACGGTCAGCTGGGTGCTCACCAGTTTCATCATGGCGACCGCTATCGCGACACCGCTGTGCGGCTGGCTGTCCGACTATTTCGGATCGCGCAACCTTTTCATGTATGCGACCCTGATGTTCCTGATTTCGTCAGCCGCCTGCGGCGCGGCGCCATCGCTGAATGCGATGATCGCCTTCCGCATCGTCCAGGGCATTTCCGCGGCCTTTATCGGGCCGATGACCATGACCATCATGTTCGACATCAGCCCGCCGAGCAAACAGCCGACGAGCATGGCGATTTTCGGCATGATGGTGATGGTCGCGCCGATCACCGGGCCCGCATTCGGCGGTTTCATCACCGAATATATGAACTGGCGGTGGATCTATTACGTCAACTTGCCACTCGGCATTCCGGCACTGGTGCTGATCTGGTGGCTGCTGCCGAGCCGCCCGATCGAGAAGCGCAAGCTCGATCTGTTCGGCTTTACAGTGCTCGGGCTCGGCCTTGCAGCGATGCAGCTGATGTTCGATCGCGGCCAAAGCAAGGACTGGTTCTCCAGCAAGGAAATCGTTGCCGAGGCGATCATCATGGTCTCGGCGCTGTGGATTTTCCTGGTGCACAGCCGGGGCCACCCCAATCCGCTGTTCAAGCGGGCCCTCTATACCAATGCCAACTTTGTCGCCTCGCTGGCTTTCATGATGGTGATGGGGGCATCGGTGGTCGGCCTCTCGTCAGTGCTGCCGATGATGTTCCAGTCGATCTATCACTATCCGGTGATGGATACTGGCCTGCTGATGGCGCCGCGCGGCATCGGGGTGATGTGCACTTCGCTGCTTTCGGGCTGGCTGGCCCGCAAGTTCGATGCGCGTTGGGTCATCCTGATCGGTTACCTGATTGCCGCCTGGGGCATGTGGACCATGACTGCTTGGTCGCTCGACATGGGCAGGGCGCCGATTTTGCTGGCGAGCTTTATCCAGGGCCTCGGCTTCGGCATGATCGTCACGCCGATGCAACTGATGGCCTTCTCGACGCTCGACCAGAGCCTGCGGCCCGATGGTTCCAGCCTGATGTCGCTGTTCCGCAGCTTTGGTGGCTCGATCGGCATTTCGGTGGTGGTCACCATGCTGTCGCGTAACCAGCAGATCAGCCACGCCGATCTGGCTGCGCATGTCACCCCGGGCTCGGTCCCCGGTTTCGACTGGACCGGCACGCTCGACAGGATGGGCGGAATGGGCGCCGGTGTGATGGCTGCGGTCAATGGCGAAGTCAGCAGACAGGCCATGATGATCGCCTTCCTCGACAATTTCTACATGTTGACTTTCGTGCTGCTGGCCTTTGCGCCGCTGCCTCTGTTGCTCAAGAAGCCGAAGAAGGCGGGCGCGGCGGAGAAGCTGCCGGTGATGGAATAGTTGCTCAATCGCCATTCGGCCCACATTCCCCCTTGCCGAGAGCCGGTGTTTCTGGAAACGCTCCTGCCACGTAGCAAAGCTAATCGAGAGGCAAACCTGTGGGAAAAGTTGTAGTCATAACCGGTGCCGGTGTGGGCCTTGGCCGTGCACTGGCGCGGCGGTTTGCCGGTGAGGGCGAATCCCTGATCCTTCTGGGGCGCACCCTGTCAAAAGTGCAGGAAGTGGCAGACGAACTCGGCGCGCCGCATTTCGCGGTCGAATGCGATGTCCAGTCGGCGGATTCGGTGCGCAAAGCCTTTGCCCAGATCGCGCAGAAGCATCCCAAGATCGACGTGCTGATCAACAATGCCGCGATCTACGAGCCGTTCCTGGTCAAGGATGCGACTGACGACCAGATCCTGCAGCCGATCCTCACCAATTTCGCCGGACCCGTGTTCACGTCGCGCGCTGCGATTCCGATGATGGAAAAGGGCGGATATATTATCAACATCACCAGCGAGTCGGTCGCGCTCGAATTCCCGATGCTGTCGATGTACATGAGCTCCAAGGCCGCGCTCGAGCGTTTCACTCTGTCGCTGGCTAAGGAAGTCGCGCCAGACGGCATTCGCGTCAGCACGGTGCGCTGCGGGCCGATGATGGAAGAGGGCAAGGGCTCCAACTGGTCGCCAGAAATCTCGATGCAGTTCTATCAGCACTGCGTCGCCGCCGGGATCGACATGATGAAGCGCCCGATCAGCCACGTGAACAACGTCACCGCCGTGTTCCGCGCGCTGCTCGATCTGCCCGGCGATGTCAGCGTACCGCATGTCTCGGTCGAAGGCTGGACAGCCTGATTTCTCGCAATTCCAATTCAAGGACTCAGCTCATGACCACTCTTCCCGACGCCAAACTGTTCATCGACGGCAAGCTCTGCGATGCCAGCAATGGCGGCACCTACGATGTCATCGGCCCCTGGACCGGCCAGCCGGTCGGCAAGGCCGCCGATGGCACAGCCGATGACGTGAACCGCGCCATTGCCGCCGCCCGCCGCGCTTTCGACGAGACCAACTGGGGCACGCCCGAAAACCGGGCCAACCGGCTGGAGCTGGTCAAGAAGCTGCGCGCTCTGTTCGAGGCGAACCGCCAGAAGCTGGCCGATCTCTCGTTGCATGAAGCAGGCGCAGCGCTGGGCGCTGTCGGCCGGGCCCATGTCGCCATGGCTCTGGATGGCTGGGACGATTACATCCGCATCTTCGATCAGGTCACCTGGGAGAAGGACTATGGCACCCGCGAGGCTTTCGGCGGCATCCACAAGCGCATCGCGGTCTATGAGCCGGTCGGCGTGGTCGCGGCGATCACCCCGTGGAACGTGCCGCTCTATGTCAACATCGGCAAGGTTGTCGCGGCACTGCTCGCCGGCTGCACCGTGATCCTCAAGCCCGCACCTAATACGCCGGGCGCTGGCGCGATTTTCGGTGAACTGGCGGCGGAAGCGGGTTTCCCCGCTGGCGTGCTACAGGTCGTCTTCGGCGAGGACCCGGCACTGGCGGGTGAAATGCTGGTCAAGGATCCGCGCGTCGACAACGTGTCGTTCACCGGCTCGACTGCCGTCGGCAAGCGCATCATGGAACAGGGCGCACCGACGCTGAAGCGCATTTTCCTCGAACTCGGCGGCAAAAGCGCCAAGATCGTGCTGGAGGATGCACCCAACTTCGCCATGGAATGCATGATGACCATGCTGGTGTTCCATGCCGGGCAGGGCTGCGCAGTGCAGAGCCGCCTGCTGGTGCCCAAGAGCCGCTATGAAGAGGCGCGCGCGATCATGACGCAAGCCTATGCCGGGCTCGGCGAGGGCTGGGGTGATATCACCAACCCCGCGCACATCATGGGGCCGGTCATCTCCAAGCGGCAGATGGACCGGGTGATGAGCTATATCGAACTGGGCAAGCAGGAAGGCGCGACGCTGGTCGCCGGCGGTCATGCCCGTCCTGACAAGGGTGGCGGCTATTTCATCGAGCCGACCTGCTTCTTTGACGTCAACAATTCCATGCGCATCGCCCAGGAAGAAATCTTTGGACCCGTGCTGGTCGTCATCCCCTTCGAGGACGACGACGATGCTGTGCGCATCGCCAACGAGAGCTCCTATGGCCTTTCGGGCGGTGTCAGCTCAGGCGATTTTGAACGCGCGCTGCGGCTCGCAAAGCGGATCCGCACCGGCTCGGTCGGCGTCAACGGCGGCATGTGCATTTCGGGCGATATTCCGTTTGGCGGCTACAAGGCCAGCGGCATCGGCCGCGAATGGGGCATTGAGGGGATCGAGGAATTCCTCGAAACCAAGATGCTGGCCTGGCCTGTCGCGGCGGGTTGAGCTGACAGATCAAAATCCTCCCCTTCCGGGGGAGGTGGCCCACCGCAGGTGGGTCGGAGGGGGCGCGGGCTCAGGCTCACCGCACTCACCCCCTCCGCCTCGCTCCGCTCGGCACCTCCCCCGAAGGGGGAGGGTCTAACCCTAATTCCGCGACCTTGGCAGCCCCAGGCCCCGCTCGGCCACCATCGAACGGTGCACTTCGCTGGTGCCGCCATAGATCGTCGTACCATGTGCGTGGCGATAGGCGAGGTTGATATGCCCGCGCGGCCCTTTGCGCTTTGACAGCGAATGCGGCGCGGTCAGATCAAGAAGGTCGCGCGCGTCTGACTGGAACTTCTCCGAGGAATACATCTTGGTCATCGGGCCATAGGCGAGGTTTTCTTTGCCTTCGACCTGGACCCAGTTGGCCCGGAACTGGAGCAGTTCGGAGACCATGACATTTGCCGCAGTGCGCGCGAGGCGGCGCTGGGCATTTTCGGTCTGGAGCAGGCTCTTGCCGCCCGCGGCCTTGATCTCGCCGCACAATGCCGCTGCATCCTCCAGCATCGCGCGCTGCACCTTGGAAAAGCCGCCGCCGTGTTCCAGCTCAAGGCTGGCCGACATGGTCCGCACGCCCCCATCGACTTCGCCGAGCCGGTAGGTGTCGGGTATCTTCACCCCGTCATAGAAGGTGATGTTGGTGCGCTCGTCCTGGAAGGTGAAGACCGGCTGGACGGTCACGCCCTCGGCCTTCAGCGGCACGATGAACATGGTCAGCCCCTTGTGCTTGGCCACTTCGCTGTTGGTGCGGGTCAGCATCAGCACGTAGTCGGAAATGTTGGCGCCGCTGGTGAACATCTTAGTGCCATCAATGCGCCAGCCGTTTCCGTCGGGCGTCGCCTTGCACTGGGCATTGAACACATCGCTGCCCGCGCCGGGCTCGGAATAGCCGAGCGAGCAGATCGCATCGCCCGACATGATCTTGCCCAGCACCTCGCGCTTGAGTTCATCTGTACCGAAGCGGTTGATGATCAGCGCGACCATCGAGGAAACGCCGCCGACCGGATTCGTCCAGTTTTCCTCTTCCAGCACATCGCGCGCAGCAGTGATCGCATAGGAATTGAGGCCGCGCCCGCCGACATCCTTGGGCAGGCCGAGATAGGCGAGATTGGCCGCGATCAGCTTCTTGTGGACCTCCGGATTGAAGCCCTCGAACGAATAGTGGAACTTCGATTTCTGCTCGTCGGTCACTTGCGTTGCGAAGAATTCTCGCAGCTCCGCCTGCACCGCGCGGGCCTCGTCTCCGAGATCGAAATCGATCGGCACGTCGCCGACTTCGGGCAAGGCGGCAGTTTCCCCCTCATAGAGCCGCCGTCCGGCCTCGGCGAGAAGGTCCTGCGGATCGCCCAGCACCAAGGGCAAGGCCTTCGAGCGCAGGGCATAGAGGTGAATGTCGTATTCGGTGGTCAGACCATAGCCGCCGAAGGTGTGCAGCGACTGGGTGCAGGTGCGCGCTGCCATATCGGCGTTCCACCAGGCCGCGAGGCTGACCGTTGCGGCGGCCTCCTTGTCGCCGTCGGCAATCGAGCGGATTGCCTTCCAGACCAGGAACTTGCCGCCATCGATCTCGCAGATGAGGTCGGCCATCGGGTGGGAGATTGCTTGGAACGTGCCGATGAACACGCCAAAGGCCTTGCGCTCGCTGGCATAGGCAGCGGCAAGCCGAAGCGCTTCGCGGGCGAGGCCCGAAAGACCGGCGGCGATCAGCAGTTTCCATTCTTCGAGCGCCGCCGCGAATGTGGCGAGCGCATCGGCGCCGGAGGCCAGCACGGTCTTGCCGAGCGCGCCAAGGTCCAGCTCGGCGATCGGAGTGGAAGCGAGGTTCTCTTCGGCCACGCGGGCGCTCTCGGGCACAGAGACCAGCACCACATCATTGCCATGCCGCGCGATCACTGCCTCGGCGACAAGTCCGCCTGCGACCCATTGCAAGGGCTGGCTGGCCACATCGTGCAGGGCAATCGACACCACAGCCTCGCCGGCAATAACCCGGCCGAGCAGGCTTTCATCGCCGCCAAGCTGGCCCAGCAGCCTTGCCGCAACCAGCGCTTCGGCGAGCGGGCCGGAGGCAAGCGTGCGGCCGGCCTCTTCCATCAGCAAGGCCGCTTCGAACAGCCCCATGCCCATGCCGCCGTTGCCCTCAGGCACGCGCATGGCAAAAGCGCCAAGTTCCGCAAGCCCGCGCCACATCTCGGCATCGAAACCCGAAGGCATCGCGGCGCGCACGCGCACCGGGCTCGAATTCTCGTCAAGGAAACGCGCGAAGGTCTCGCGGACCATTTCCTGCTCTTCTGTGAGGTCAAAATTCATTGGGCTGCTCTTTCGCGCTAAATCACTCTCGGCAAATGCCTCACCATAGATTCAATGGCTGCTGCAACCGGAATCTGCATGGTTGCCGAGTACAAACAAAAACGGCGCCCCCCGCAGGGAGCGCCGTCATTGGTCTTACCAGTAAGGCTCAGTTGCCGCCGAAGCGATACTTCAGGCGGAAGCCCCACATCTGCGGCTCGCCGACGATCGCCGAGATGAAGCCGCGGGCTGTGTTGTCGTTGATCTGCAGGATTACGTGCTCGTTGGTTACGTTGGTCATGAAGAACGACAGGTCGATCGGCATCTGGCCGACGTTTTCCCAGTTGACGTTGAGGTTCAGCACGCTCGAAGACGGAGCAACGCCGCTGCCAGAGGTGAACGGCACCGCCGGGTTCGTGGCTCTGTCTACCACGCCATCGGCGACAATGCGGCGACGCGACTGATAGACGAAGGCACCGCCGAAGCTGACCTTGCCGATCGATTGCGCCAGCGGCAGCGTGTAGTTGGCAGAAGCCACCACCTGATGCGGCGGTCCCGAGTTGGCGATCGTATTGCACTGCTCGCCGCCGCAAGGCTGGGTTAGCGACGGCGTGATGTCGTTATACGGCGCCGGAACGGTCGGAATGGTCAGGCTGATGATCTTCGCATCGATGTAGCCATAGGACAGCGCGAGGTTCATGCCTGCGAAGGGCGAGACGTTGAGGTCGGCCTCAAAGCCCCAGATATGCGACTTGCCCGCATTGATAATCGTGGCGTTGCCGCCGCAGATCACCGTGAAGCCCGGCTTGGCTGGGTTACAGGCTGTGCCCAGCTGCAACTGCTGGTTGCGCAAGGTATTGTAATAACCAGAGATGTTGAAGCTGCCCGGCATGGTGCCACGCCAGCTGGTCTTGGTGCCTGCCTCAAAGGTATCGACCGTCTCCTTGTCGTAGGCCTGGATCGGGTCGGGACCGAAGATCGCCAGGCCGCCCTGGCGATAGCCACGCGTCCATTTGCCATAGAGCATGACGCCGTCGCTCGGCTTGAAGTCGGCCTGGAGCAACCAAGTCGGTGCTGAAGTGTCCTTGCGGAGGTTCTGGTTGCAGTGGTTCAGACGGTCGGCATAGGTGTAGTAGGTCGCAAACGCTGCAGCCGACGCCGTGGGCACCCCGAGATAACCAGGGGCCGTGGGATTGGTGCAGGCGAACCGCACGGCGCTGGGCGTGGTGCTGAACACCGAGGTCTCGTTGATCAGCAATGTGCTCATCTTGTCCCATGTGTAACGCAGACCGGCGGTGAGCGTGAACTGGTCGGTCACCTTGTAGCTGGCCTGACCATAAAGCGCATAGTCGCGGAACTTGGTCTGCTGCAGCGAGTAGGACCCGGTGCCGCCCGAGATGCCACCAGCGCCATTGACACCGAAGGTGAAGCTGGGGCCACCAAGCCCGGAGGAAGGCAGGCAGTTGAAGGAAACGATATCGGCGCAGGCCGTGAACGAAGCGGTTTGGACGCCCGAGAAGCCGATTGGATTGTTGATTTCGGCATAGGCGCCGGCCTGCCAGGTGAACTTGCCGTCACCCGGATGGCCCTGGAGCTGCAGTTCGGCGACAAACGAACGTTCTGCGTTGGTATAGCCGGTATCGCCATTGTTGTGGGTGAAGGCGAAGCCGCGAACCTGGCTGGACGTCTCGGTGCCGGCAACCACGCCTGGCAGCAACGAATAGTTGCCAAACAGGTCGAGATTGGTCTTGCCCTTGAACTCGCCATAGGAAAGGATGTTCTTGACCGTCAGGCTGTCGCTAGCCTTCCAGGTCAGGGTGTTGATGACTTGCCAGGTGTCGCCGATTGCCTGCGAATCCGGCAGACGGTTCGAAACCGACCAGAAACCGGCCGACGCTTCGCGGCCCATCTGCGCGATAGACTCATTACCAAAGAATGCCTGGTTGGAGCTGGCCGGGCATGGCGTCGTCGCGACCACCAGTGGCGTCGTTGCGCTTGGGGAACATGAGAACGCCGCTATGACCTTCGGAATGACGCCGTTGCTCTGCGAATGGGTGTAGCTGAAAATCGTGTAGTTTTCGACGTTCGGAGAGACATCCCAGAGGGCGCTGACGCGCGCGGCCCAATAATTGGTATCGCCCAGCCCGCGGCCCGCATACTTGCCGTCGCCGAAATTGCCAACGTTTGTCAGATAGCCTTTGCGGTCCATGTGGTCGAAACCGGCGCGCAGCTTGAAGGCGTCGCTGACCGGAATGTTGATCACGCCCTGAGTGCGCCACATGCCGTTGCTGCCCGCGCCACCTTCGAGATAGCCTTCGAGCCGGTCAGTCGGCTTCTTGGGGACCAGCAGCACGGCGCCGCCCGTGACGTTGCGGCCGAACAGAGTGCCCTGCGGGCCCTTCAGGACCTGGACGTTCTGCAGGTCAAACAAGGCGCCCGGACCGGCGCCGTCGCCGCCGAAGGTCGCGCCCGAGCCGCGCGGGGCGACGACATCAGCGAAGAACACGCCCACGGTCGCGAAGCTGCGCTGCTCCTGATAGAAACCACGGATGGTGAAAGTCGTGTTGTCGGCGCCGTAGCGGTTGTTGACCGCGAGGCCTGGCGTGTAAGCGGCGAGTTCGCGGACGCTGCTGACGTTGGCCTTGTCGAGCGACGCCTGGTTGAACACGGTGATCGAAATCGGCACGTCCTGCAGGCGCTGTTCGATACGCTGGGCGGTCACGACGATGTCGTTGGCCGAAGTTGCCTCGTCGGCACCCTGTGCCTGAGCTTGCGCCATGGCGGGCGCGCCATAGGCCAGGCTCAGCGCCGTGGCGGCAAACAATGCGCTCTTGCGAGTTGTGTTCATGGCTTTTAATTCCTCTATTGCCCCGCAATTTCTGCGGATTCCCCGATCGAGCGCAAAACATCGCGCTTCAGCGCAACCCGCTAGGATCGAACGTGGTCAACTTAAAGAGCAAACTGATGGTGCGCAGCATTTCATGGCACACTGTTACAATTAAACAACAGTTCAGCAGGCTGTCATCGCGACATGAAAGCGGCCCGGATGCCTAGTCCTCGGTAACCTCGATCACCCGCTCCGGGCAAGCCCGGGCGCCGCGGCGGGCGAGATCTTCCTGGCCAAGCGGCACATCGAAACCATCACTGTTGATATAGCCTTCGTCGTCGAGCGGATAGAGCTCGGGGGCCACTGCCCAGCAGCGGGCATTGCCGGTGCAGCGGGCCCTGTCGATGCGGATTTTCACGGGTTGCTCACTCCATAGTCTGCAATTTCCAAGCATCTTTTGGCACGGATGCAAAGCGCTTGTCGATGCCCGGATTGCCGGGCACAATCGCAACATGCCGGATTTTGCACAGTCACAGAACCTGCCAGCCTTTCCCCGCCGGCCAGCCTTTCACCGCCGTATCGTCGTCGAAGCGCGCGCGGGCGCAGTGGCGGCAATGCTGGAGGATGATATTCATTGCCTCGCGGTTGTGCTGCGCCATGACGGAGCCCGGGTGAAATCGATCGAGCCGCTGTTCGATCGCCTGCCCTGGACGACCTGCCCGGGCGCGCAGGCCAAGCTGGTGGAGACATTTGCCGGTCTGCGGCTCGCCGAAGTGACCGCGCGGCGCGACAAGAAGCAGAACTGCACGCACTTTCACGATATGGCCGTGCTGGCCGCGGCGTATGCGCACGATCATGACGGCGGGGCGGGCAGGGTGGTCTACGATATTGTCGCGACCGATCCGGTGGCGGGTGAGCGGCTGCTCGAAATTCGCCGCGATGGCGTCGGTTTGCATCACTGGACAGAGCAGGATGGTGTGCTCTGCGCGCCTGCCGATTTGGCGGGAAAAACACTGTTCTCCCTGCGCGACTGGATTGGTTCGCAGACCGGCGAAACGCAGGAAGCCGCGCGGCTGCTGCAATGGGCGGCGATTGTCGCGCACGGGCGCACCATGCCGCTCGAAAGCCAGTCGATTGCCAGCGAGATTCCGCCGAATTGCTACACTTTCCAGCCCGAACGCGCTGTCGGCGCCGTCCGCAATGGCCTGCGCCGCGATTTCAGCCTTGGTTCGGAGCAGCCGCTGGCGGGATTTGGCGAGCGGGTTCTGGCCAGCCTTTGAGCATGGATATTGCCGCACTGACCATCGACGCGCAGCGGCTGTGGCCGGGCGAGGCGCTGTGGGATGGGCCGCTCGCCTTTGTCGATCTGGACAAGACCGGCGAAACACCCGAGCATCCGGCGCTGCCGCCGTGCCCTGTGATCGGGATCGGCGACTCTTCACATCCTTTTGCCGCCAGCCTCGATGCGGTGATCGAGCCGCCGTTCACGGCGGCGGGACTGGTGAGCCAGGTGCTGGCCATGCCTTCGGCAGCAGCTGTGATCGTCCAGTTGCTGCGCCTGTTGCCCGAGCTTTCGCTGGAGCACGGCCTGACCGCGGAATCGTTCGCCTATGGCCTGCTGCAGGGCAGCGCCGAGCACCGCACATGGATTGCTGAGCGGCGCGGGGGCGATGCAGGCGGGCGCAGTCCGGGGTCGCTTGCGGTGGAGCGCGATGGCGACCGGCTGATCGTCACACTCGATCACCCCGCCAGCAGCAATTCCATCGACCGGGCTATGCGTGACGCACTTTGCGACGCCTTCACCCTGGCCGCGCTCGATCCGGACCTGCGCACGATTTCGCTGCGCGGCGCGGGCCGCACTTTCAGCCTCGGCGCGGAATTGGGCGAATTCGGCACCACGAAAGATCCCGCCACGGCCCATGCCATCCGCGCCCGCACGCTCCCGGCCCGCGCACTGGCGCGCTGTGCTGACAAACTCGAAGTTCATGTGCAAGGCGGCTGCGTCGGGGCGGGCCTCGAAATCGCGGCCTGGGCCCGCCGCATCACTGCCGCGCCGGACGCCTGGTTTCAGCTGCCCGAACTGGCCATGGGGATATTGCCCGGCGCTGGCGGCTGCGTTTCGCTGACACGGCGGATCGGGCGGCAGCGCACCGCCTTGCTGATCCTGTCAGGCAAGCGGATTTCGGCTCGCCAAGCGCTAGCCTGGGGGCTGGTCGAAGCGATCATCGTCCAGCCGTCCGGCGATGACAGTGGCGCGGACGAGATCTGAGCTCAGCCTGCCGCGAGCCTCGGCCCAAGGAGTTCTAAGCAAACACAGATCGGCAGGTTCGCCAGCAGCAATTCTGCGCTGACGGGTGAGGTCGCCGGGCGCGGCGAGATAAAGCTCCAGCGCCTGTTCCGGCGTCAGCGCTTCTTCCGCGCCGATGACTTGTCCCTCACTCGTCATGCGCGAAACGGCTGCGGCCATCGCTGCCCAAGGATCGGCACTGGCAAAAGGCGCGTCGCTGCCGCCGGCAAGCGCAATCCCGGCGGCTTGCAGACTGGCGAGACGATAGAGATCGCCATGATGCCGCATCTCAACATCGAGCAGATAGCGGTCGCCGCGCTCGTGGACGAAATGCGGCTGGACACAGACCGACAATCCAAGGCTGGCGATGCGCCCAACCAGTTCGGGCGAGGCAACCGAGGCATGTTCGATCCGGTCGCAGGGCATGGCTCCCGCCGCTTCGAACATGGCGACAGTGAAGACCAGCTCGACCTCGCTGACACAGTGTACTGCCACAGCGCGGCCTTGCGCATGGGCGGCCGCAACAAAAGCCGCAGCATCGTCGAAGTCCGGCAGGGCACTTTCGTGCAGATGCAGCTTGGCTGGGCCCAGATGCCACGGCCCGTCAGGCGCTTCAGCAAGCGACAAGGTGCCTGCCAGCCAGCAGCTCTGCTGCACGCTGCCACTTTCATGCTGCGCAGCAAAATGCGCTGCCATGGCCGCATCGTTGCGCGGCGACATGTCGGTGATCCCGGTCACGCCATAGCTGGCAAGCGTGGCCGAAATTTCCGAAAAATCCGGCGGCGCGCTGCCCAGCGCATCGCGCAGCCACTGGTCTTCGTCGAACAGGCGGCCAGTGTAACTGCCAGCTTCGCGCTCCAGCCCGGGCGGCGGCGCAGCGCGCTCCAGCAGCTGGGCGAGGGCGGGGCTGTTGAGCAGCCACATCCGGCCCGAGCGATGCTGCAGCCGCAAGGGGCGATGCGGCAGCAGTGCATCGAGCGCCTTTGCCTCGGGCAAGCCCATGACGCTTTCGTGATAGCCGATCCCGCGCAGCCAGCCTGTGGCGGGCTGAGCCTTGAGCCGCATGGCCAGCGCCTCAGCATCCAGCACATCGGGCGGCCCGCACCACACCGATTCAGCGCGCGCGGCGAGGCCCGCGAGGTGGATGTGGTGATCGTGGAGGCCGGGGAGAAGGGCGGCGCCGTGGGCGTCGATGACTCCCCTCCCCTTCAGGGGAGGGGCCTGGGGTGGGGGCTTTCCGGCAAGCACTGCGCCAACCGTCAGCCCCCACCCCAATCCCTCCCCTGAAGGGGAGGGGCTTTCAAGCGGGTCGATCCCCACAATCCGCCCGCCCTCAATCCGCACATCCGCGAGCCCAAGCCCCCAGACCTCGGCACCCCGGATCAGCACCGACCCAGCCATTCAGCCGTATCCGCACCAATCTCGCGGACAGGTTCAAACATCTCCCGCCGGGGGACCTTCGGAAACTTCCGTCCCGAAGCCGCGCCCCAGGCGTTGAGTTCCGCCTCCAGCGCTGCCGCATCAAATGCGTGCTCTTCCGCCAGTGCCTTTGCCGCAATCGCGCTCATCGAAAAGCCGATGCGGCAGGCCTTGCCGCTTTGGTAGGCCCGCCAGCCCGCCAGTGCGGCACTGATCCCGGTCAGCGGATCGGCGAGGGCATCGCCGACAAAGCCGATCTTGCCGCTGGCCTGCTCCAGCGCGCGTGCCAGCCCGCCGGCGACAGCGCAATCGTTGCCAATGCCGGTCCAGCCCGCCGCATCGCCGCTCGCGCCGTGGCCGGTAACGCTGAGCCAAACCAGCCCCGGCACTTCGCGCACCAGCGATTCGGCATCGATGCCAAGCTGCTTCAGCGCGCGCACCCGCGAGCTTTCGATGACCAAATCGGCGCGGCGGATCAGGTGCACCAGCGTTTCCTTCTGCTCGGCAGAGGCAAAGTCGATCACCATGCTGGCCTTGCCCTGGTTGATCAGGTCGAAAGTTGCGGGATCGTCGCGCCGGATCAGGTCGGGGCGGCTCAGGCTCTCGACCTTCACAACATCGGCCCCTGCCAGCCACAGCAGATGCCCGGCCAGCGGCCCGGCCCAGATAGCCGAGAGATCGATCACCAGCGGGCGATGCGCAGGATTCCGTTCGCGGCGCGATCCCCGGGTCAGCACTTCGATGGCCGGGCAGGCGGGCTGTTCATCCGCCGACGCGACCGGCAGGCCCAGATCGCGCCCGCGCGCCAGCAGTTCGCGGCAGTCGTGCTGTTTCGCGGCCTCGGCAATGGCCTGCCAATCGCGGCCGTCGACGGCGCTGTCGCCGAACAGGGCAGGGATCAGTTCGCGGTCGGCGTCGCGGATCAGCGAGAGGGCGAACCAGCCCTTGTCGCGCGTCGCCAAAAGACGGCTGCCGCCGAGCCCGGCCGAGGTGGTTCCATTGATGGTATAGTTGCCGTTAGAACCGCGCTCGCCCAGCAACATGTCGCCCGAAAGATCGGCGATCCGCTGCGATCCCGTTTCCGCTGCCAGCATTCGCAGCTGCCGGTCAGCCCAGCGCGCCAGCGGAATGGCGGGGGCATCTGCCTTGTTCTGCTTCAACCGGAACGTCCCCAAGTTCCGTTCGTGTCGAGCGAAGTCGAGACACCCCAGCGGGGTGCATGGTGTCTCGACTTCGCGCGACACGAACGGCACGTGGGG
>CANJCQ010000008.1 GCA_947473355.1 Sphingomonadaceae bacterium
GATTTGGACCTGATCTGCGGATCACCATACCGGCCAGCGGCTTTGCGAAAACGCCGCAATCAAAGGCCTGACAGAAGACCGCGCTCGATCACCTGCTCACCGGTTCAGAAACTTCTTGCTTCACGGGCGGCAACCACAGAAGACTCTAACAGCGATGAAGCGTCGTCCGGTCTTGTCGATGCCAGCGTCTTGGGCGGCGCCGGCGTTGCTGCTGGCGGGCTGCTCCAGTTCTGCTTCGGTCGATCCGTCGCTGCCAGCCTGGTCAAAGATCCAGATAGAATCACTGCGCAAATGGGCAAGCTCGGCAGCAGAAGACGCGCTGCCGCAATTCAGCACAGGGCAGCTCGATGCAGCGCTCGACAGCGGCGACGAGAATGCCATCCGGCTGCGCGCTCTGGAGTTGGCGGAACAGCTGGCGAGCGCCCATCTGCGTGGCTGCGCCGGGGCGGACGAGCGCGCCGAATGGTTCATGAAGGACGACGCGGACAGCGCCAACCTGCGTGGGAGACTCGTCGATACATTGGTCAGCGGCGCAAGCCTCGATGGCTTCTTCACAGGGCTTCGCCCGGCCCATCCGGGATATGCGGCCCTGCGTGAAGCCCTGGTCTCCGAGACCGATCCCGCGCGCCGCCTGACCCTGGCGCGCAACATGGAGCGCTGGCGCTGAATGCCGCAGGCGCTGGGGGCTGACTATGTGCTGGTCAATGTCCCGGCCTTTGAGGTCTATCTGTGGCGCGGAGGTGCCCAGGCGCAGACCTGGACTGCCGTCGTCGGCAAGATCGCCACGCCCACCCCGCAGCTTTCCGCGACGATCACCGGAGTCACTTTCAATCCCTGGTGGGACGTGCCGCCCTCCATCGCACGGGGCGGCAACTTTTCGGCGAAGGGCGGCTATATCGTCACACGAGGCCGTGTTCGCCAAAGGCCGGGGCCGCGCAATGCGCTGGGCCAGATGAAAGTGGAAATGCCCAACCCTTACGCGATTTATCTGCACGATACGCCGAGCAAGGGCCTGTTCGGCGCGGCTGTTCGCACTTTCAGCCACGGCTGCGTGCGCGTCGCCGATCCGCTGAGCCTAGCAGCGAAATTGCTGGAAGGCGTGCGCAGCCGCGATAGTATCGATGTGCTGCTCGGCAACAAGGACAGGGACGAAGCGAGGGGCCGTATTTCAAAGCCGCCGCCGTCCGGCCCCTTGGCTCAGCCGAGCGAGCCGCCGCCGATCAAGACCACAACAGTTAGGCTCCGCGCCGACATTCCGGTCTATATCGCCTATTTCACTGCGGCCCCCCGGCCCGACGGTTCGCTAGGCTTTCTGCCTGATATCTATGGCCGCGATGCGCGGATTATCGACCCTGCCAAGCGGGGCAAAGCCTGCAGCGCCAGTGTCGCCGTAGCAGCGGCACCTCCAGACTTGCGCAAGGCAGGCGAAAATGGGAACCAAGGCGATCCGGGACCATAACCCGGGCTGAAAAGCGGGACTGGGAGCTGGGAACGATGGGAGATACCCTCGCAGGGAAAACCGCGTTGGTAACGGGCGGCAGCCGGGGCCTTGGACAGGCGATTGCCGAAAAGCTGGCCGCAGAAGGCGCGCTGGTCGCCGTCAACTATGCCGAAAACCGGGTAACGGCCGATGCCACGGTCGCGCGAATCGTCGCGGCAGGCGGTCAGGCCTTTGCGGTGCAGGCAAAGCTTGGCGGCGAGGCCGCGGCACTGAAGCTGGCAGCGGCGATCGATCAGGAGTTCACCGCGCGCACCGGCAGTGCCGGGCTTGATATTCTCGTCAACAATATCGGCGGCGGCGAATATGCTCCGATTCTGGATGTCAGCGAAGTGTTCTACGACCAGATGATGGCCAACAATCTGCGCGGTCCATTCTTTCTCACCAAGGCACTGCATGGACAGCTCAATGAATCAGGCCGGGTGATCAACCTGTCATCGGTGGGCGCGCGGCTGACCGATCCGGGCATCATCGTCTATACCATGGCCAAGGCGGCGGTCGACGCATTCACCCGGGTCATGGCGGCAGAGCTTGGCCCGCGCGGGATCACGGTCAATGCCGTCGCGCCGGGCTTCACAGCAGGCGAGACCAATGACTACATCGTGCAGGATCCGGTGGCGGCGAAGTCGGTTACCGACGTCACCGCGTTGCGCCGGTTCGGCCAGCCCGCAGAGATTGCCGACATTGTCTTTGCTCTGGCTTCGCCGCTGGGTCGCTGGGTGACGGCGCAAAGCATCGAAGCGAGCGGCGGATTCAAGCTCTAAGACATCGGATCGGGAGAGAAAAAGTATGGCCAAGGTAGCCCGGTTCCACAGCTTCGGCGGCCCCGAAGTGATGCAGATCGACGACGTGGCAGTAGGCGATCCCGGAGCGGGCGAAGTGCGCATCCGGGTAGGGGCGATGGGGCTCAACCGGGTCGAGACCATGGTGCGCTCGGGTGCCTATGGCGAAGTCGCGCTGCCATCGAAGCTCGGCTACGAAGCTGCCGGGATTATCGAGGCGCTGGGGCCGGGCACTTCCGGCTGGGCGGTGGGTGAGAGGGTGGCCGTGCTGTTTGGCCTGCCGATGGACGTCTACGGCACTTACGGGGAACAGATCCTCTATCCCGCCGACATGCTGGTCCGGGTGCCCGATGGCATGTCGCTCGCGCAAGCGGCGGCAAGCTGGATGCAATATGGCACCGCCTATGCCCTGATCGACCTTGGCCAGATCAAGGCTGGCGATCATGTCGTGATCAATGCCGCCTCCTCCTCGGTCGGGCTTGCCGCGATCCAGATCGCCAATGACCACAAGGCAGTGCCGATTGCCGTGACGCGCGGGCGGGGCAAGGCCGGGGCGCTGCTGGCGCATGGCGCGGCACATGTCATTGTCAGCAACGAGGAAGATGTGCCCGCGCGGATCCGCGAGATCACCGGCGGCGCAGGCGCGCAGATTGCATTCGACGCGGTGGCGGGATCGGCGCTGGCCGGACTGCTCTCCGCTATGGCACCGCGCGGGGTGGTGATCGTCTATGGCATGCTGGGCGGCTATGCCTTCGAGATGCAACTGGCGGCGCTGATGGGCGCCAATCTGGCGCTGCACGGCTTTTCCGCCAACCGCCTGATCGAAGTGCCCGCCGACCGGGCCAGAGTGATCGCCTATATCGAAAGAGGCCTAGCCAGCGGCGCGCTGACGCCAGTGATCGACCGCACCTTTGATCTGTCCGAGATCGCCGAGGCGCATCGCTATCTCGAAAGCAATATGCAGTTCGGCAAGATCGTGGTCATTACGGCGAGCGCGGAGGAATAAGATGAAGCGCCTGTTCGCACTTGCCGCCGCGCTGCTGCTCACCCCGCTTTCGGCAGCCACTCCGCCCAATGCCAACTGGCCGCACTATGGCGGGCAGTATGACGAGGCCGGCTATGCTGCGCTCGATCAGATCAACCGGCAGAATGTGCGGCGCCTCGGCCTTGCCTGGTCGCTCGACCTGCCCGGCGAGCAATCGCTCGAGGCAACGCCGATTGCGGTCGACGGCGTGCTCTATTTCACCGGCAGCTTTTCCGATGTCTATGCCGTCTCGGTCGCGACCGGGCGGCTGCTCTGGAAGCACGAGGTGCGGGTGTGGCAGCATAATCCCGACAAGATGCACTACATCTTCCCGCTCAATCGCGGCGCAGCCTATGCCGAGGGCCGGGTCTTTGTCGGCGCCACCGATGGGCGGCTGATCGCCCTTGATGCCAAGACCGGGAATGAACTGTGGTCTGTTGAAACCGTCGAACATAACGACCGCCGCACAATCACCGGCGCGCCGCGAGTCTTCAATGGCAAGGTGATCATCGGTCAGGGCGGCGGCGATTCGGGATCGCGCGGCTATGTCACGGCCTATGACCAGACTTCGGGCCGCCAAGTCTGGCGGTTCTATGTTGTGCCCGGCAGCCCCGAGCAGAACCGGGGCGATGCGGCGATGGAAATGGCAGCCCGGACCTGGGGCAACAGTCCCTACTGGAATACCGGCACCGGCGGCACGGTATGGCACGGAATCACTTTCGACCCCGAGATGAACCGCATCTATATCGGCACCGGCAATTCCGGCCCCTACAACCCGCGCAAGCGCGATCCTGGCGGCGGCGACAACCTGTTCCTCGCCTCAGTGGTCGCGCTCGATGCCGATACCGGCAAATATGTCTGGCACTATCAGGTCAACCCGCGCGAGGCCTGGGACTACAAGGCCGCGGCCGGGATGGTCACGGCGACGCTGAGCATTGAGGGCCGCCAGCGCAAAGTGCTGATGCAGGCACCGACCAACGGCTTTTTCTATGTGCTCGACCGCGAGACCGGCAAGCTGATCTCGGCCGATAAGATCGGCAAGGCGACCTGGGCCGACCATATCGACCTCGAAACCGGTCGCCCAGTCGAGCTGCCAGGGATCCGCTACGAAAATGGCCCGGTAGTGATCTGGCCGTGGACGGCGGGCGTTCACAACTGGCAAGCGATGAGCTACAACCCCGGCACCGGCCTGGTCTATGTGCCGACCATGCAGCTGGGCTTCCGCTTCACGCCGGCGCCCGATAGCTTCCTCGGCGTCGTCGCCACGCCCGAATTCACCGACGATCCAAACGACGGCAAGGGCGCATTGGTGGCCTGGGATCCGATTGCCCAGAAGGCCCGCTGGACACACTGGCAGAAATACATGTGGAACGGCGGCACCCTGTCGACTGCCGGAGGTCTTGTCTTCCAAGGCGACAACGAGGGTTGGCTCACCGTCTATGACGCCGCCGACGGCGCGCAGGTCTGGCGCTTCAACGCCGGGCTCGGCATCATCGCTCCGCCGGTCTCATACTCATGGCGCGGCACGCAATATGTCTCGCTGCTGGTCGGCTGGGCGGGGCCCAATCCTTATGGCCACGGGCTGATGCCTACCGGCTGGCGCTATAACGCCCAGCCGCGCCGCTTGCTGACTTTCCGGCTGGGCGGGCGGGCCAAGCTGCCACCAACCGCGCCCTATGATGAGACGGTCCGCCCGGTCGACGATCCCTCGCTGGTGCTCGATCCGGCGGCCGTGGCGGCGGGCGAAAAGCTCTATCTGCCCTGCAGCGGCTGCCACGGCGGCCAGACGCAATCAGCGGGCGCACCGGGGCCGGACCTGCGCGAATCGGCGATCGCGATGGACCGCGCGCTGTTCGGCAAAGTGGTGCACGACGGTGCCTCGCTCGCCAAGGGCATGCCGCAGTTCGCAAACTTCAGCGAGACGCAGCTCGACCAGCTCTACAGCTATGTGCGAGCCAAGGCGCGCGAGGAGAAGCAGCGGATCGCGGCGGCGGGAGCCAAGTAAGTCGGATCAGTTTCCGGCCCATTTTCTCTCGCAAAAGAGCCGTGTTTCGCGGTCGAGTTCTGCTTCCTCGGGCGAGCCACCGCCGAAGGCGCCGTGGGCGGCGGCCTCGAGGATGTGCAGTTCAGCCTCGATCCCGGCCTCACGCAACTTGCGGTGGAACCGCACGGCGTTTGACAGGAACAGATCGCGCGTGCCGGCGGTCAGGAAGGTCGGCGGGAAGCCTTTGCTGAAATCGCCGAACAGCGGCGAAACATAGGGATGATCGAGCGGCGCGCCGGCGGCATAGAGCAGGTTCGCCTGCATCAGCGTTCCCATGCCATCAATCCCGGCATTGGTTCTGAAGCTGTCGCCCGATTCGGTCAGGTCCGCCTCAGGCGATGACAGCACGGCAGCGGCAGGCAGCGGCAGTCCTTCGTCGCGGATGCGCAGCAGCAGGGCTCCGGCGAGATTGGCCCCTGCCGATCCGCCGCCGACAATGATCTCTGACGGGGCATGGTCGCGCAGCAGCGCCTTATAGAAAGCCATGCAATCGTCGAGTCCAGCGGGATAGGGGTGATCGGGCGGCATCCTGTAATCGACCGCGACCACCCGCACGCCGAGGCGGCAGGCGGAGCCGGTTGCCATAGCCTTGCACACCTCGCCCGCGCCCATGATCAGCGCGCCACCGTGAATATCGAGATAGACCCGGCGATCATCCGCCGCCACGCCTTCGGGGATGATTTCATAGCCGCGCGCTTCGCCTTCGCTGAGATCGCGATAAGTGCAGGGAACGGGCGGCTTGCGATGCATGTACATCGTCATGATCATCGTATCGCTGGCGGCGATATATTGCCGCCAGGCCTCCGCATCGTCGAGCGCCGGATAGCCGCTGCCAGCGGCGCGCGGCATGGCGAGCCAGGCTTGGGCCTCGGGGCTCATGTGGCCGGGAACCGGGATGTCGCGCGCGGGAACGTGCAGGGCAGTGCTGTCAGTCATCGCATCTCCAATGCTCAATCATAGCGCTTTGCGCGCATCTGGTCGGGATAGTAGTCGGCGGCGTTCTTTTGGCCAGTGCCATGTTCCATGCGCATTAATTCGCGCTGGCGCGGCGACATCTGCGCCCAGTGCTCCTCGCTGATGAACAGCCCCGGATCGGTCTGAAAGCGCATCCAGGCGCCGACCCGGTAATGGCCAAAAATCGCCCGGCGGCGCTGCTGGCTGCGATTGGCGCCGCCGCCGTGCCAGCACTGCCCGTTGAATATCATCACGCTGCCCGCCGGGCCTTCCGGCTGGACCGTCAGCGGCAGTGCCATGCCCTGGGGCGGATAGGCTTCGGGATGACGGTGCGAGCCCGGAACGATGCGGGTCGCGCCATTGTCCGCCGTGAAGCCATCAATCATCCACACCGCCTGCAGCATCACCGGCGCGCCGACCGTGCGGCGATGCACCGCCGGGATGTCGCTGTGCAGGCCCTGATCGGGATCGCCCGGCCGCACGATGCGGCAATTCATGCTGCCCAGCACCAGATCCTCGCCCAGCACCTGTTCGATAACCGCCAGGACCTGCGGATGATCGACCAGCGCCATGAACTCTGCGCCCAGCGCCGGAACGCAAGGGACCAGCCGGGCGAAGGCCTCGTCATAGGAATAATCGACGCCGATCCGAGCATCCGCTTCGTCAATCTGACGGGCAAGATCTTCGGCCTCGCCTTGCGAAATTACCGAGGGCAGCACGGTGTAGCCAAAGAGATCGAGTTCGAAGGCGGCTTGCTGCGGGGTCATCGCGAGGGTCCCTGTCAGCTCGTGCCGGGCAGCGCGCGGTCAACCCGGATGTTGACCCCGCCACCGCCGGGCAGGGCAATCCGCTCCGCGCCATAGCTGCGCTGAAGATTGAACGGGAAGGGCGCCGGGCGGCTACTGACCTCGTCGAGCCGGGCCAGCTGATCGCCGCTCAGGTGCAGTTCGAGCGCGCCCAGATTGGCTTCGAACTGTTCGGCGCTGCTCACTCCGGTGAAGACCGTAGCCACAGTCGGGCGCTGCAGCAGCCAGGCGAGCGCAATCTGTGCCTCGCCCGCGCCGGTCTCGCGCGCCACTTCGCCAAGGCAGTCGATAATTGCCTGCATCTGGCCGGGTAGCACTGTGGCCAGGGTGGCGCTGGTATGGCTCAGCCCGGCCAGCGGCTGGCCACCGCGACCATAGCGGCCCGACAGCGCCCCGCCGGCGAGCGGCCCCCAGATCAGGCTGGCAACGTTCTGATCCGCCCCCAGCGGCACCAGTTCCCATTCGGCGTCGCGCACCGCCAGCGACATGGCAATCTGGTGTGAGACAAAGCGCGGCCAGCCATATCGATCGGCGGCGGACAGCGATTTCATCAATTGCCAGCCGGCATAGTTCGAGCAGCCGATATAACGCAATTTGCCGGCCTGAATCAGCCCGGCCAGCGCCGAAAGAGTCTCCTCGACCGGGGTGCGGCCATCGAAGCTGTGAATCTGGAACAGGTCGATATAGTCCGTGCCCAACCGCTGCAGGCTGGCTTCGCAGGCCTGGATCAGATGGTGGCGGGTGGCGCCGGTGTCATTGGGGCCGGGCCCGCAGCGAAGGCCGGTTTTGGTGCCAATCAGCACCTGGGCCCGGCGTTTGCCGATCGCCTTGCCGAGCACTTCTTCGGCCGGGCCATAGATATCGCTGCTGTCGAAAAAGGCAGCCCCGCGCTCGATCGCCACATCGACCAGCCGCGCGGCGGCCTTGTCGCCGATGCCGCCATCGGGATTGCTGCCGCCGAAGAAATTGGCAGTGCCCAGCCCCATAGCCGGCACATTCAGCCCCGATGCCCCTAGTGCCCTGTAATCCATGCCTCGCTACCCCCGCGCGCCGTGTCCGAAAGCCTGGCCGGCGCAGCCACCGTTATAGTGCAACCGCTTTGACAGGAAGCAAGCGCGACGAACCAAACGATCAATCGAGCCAAAAGATCAGTCAAGATTGGGCCGCAGCCAGCGTTCGGCTGCGGCCAGATCGACGCCGCGCCGCTGCGCATAGTCTTCCAGCTGATCGCGGCCAATGCGGGCGACGCCGAAGTATTCGGCCTGGGGATGGGCGAAGTAGAAGCCGGAGACAGCGGCGGTGGGCAGCATGGCCTGGCTCTCGGTGAGAGTGATACCGCCGTTCTCTGTTGCATTCAGCAGCTCGAACAGCACCGGCTTGAGACTGTGATCGGGGCAGGCAGGATAGCCGGGCGCGGGGCGGATGCCGCGATATTGCTCCTTGATCAGGGCTTCGTTGGTCAGTTGTTCGCCCGGTGCATAGCCCCACAGGCTCGTGCGGACATGCTGGTGGAGGCGTTCGGCGAAGGCTTCGGCGAAGCGGTCGGCCAAGGCTTTGAGCAGGATATCGTTGTAGTCGTCATGCGCCGCCTGGAAGCGGGCGAGATGTGGCTCGATGCCGTGGATGCCGACGGCGAAACCGCCGATCCAGTCGCCATCGTGGCTGATGAAATCAGCGAGACAATAGTTGGCGCGGTCTCGGCTCTTCTTCACCTGCTGGCGCAGGAAAGGCACGTGAACATGGCGCTCTTCCTCGGTCAGGTAGATCTCGATGTCGTCACCGTATCGGGCGCAGGGCCAGAAACCGGCCACGCCCCTCGCAGTCAGCCAGTTCTCGGAGACGATCCGGTCAAGCATGGCCTGGGCGTCTTCGTAGAGACTGCTGGCGCTCTCGCCGACGACTTCATCCTTGAGGATCGCCGGGAAATTGCCCGCCAGTTCCCAGGCCCGGAAGAACGGGGTCCAGTCGATGCAGGCGCGAAGATCAGCGAGGTCCCAGCTATCGAACACATGCAGGCCGGGCTGCGCGGGCGGCGCGGGCATGTCGCTCATATCGGCCGCAAAAGCATTGGCGCGGGCGTCGTCGAGGCTGAGCAGTGCGCTCTGCCCCTTGCCGGCGCGTAGTTCGCGGACGTGTTCGTACTCGTCGGCCGTGGCCTTAATGAACGGCAACGCCTGCGTATCCGACAGCAATTGCGAAGCAACGCCCACCGCGCGGCTGGCGTCGAGCACGTGGATCACCGGTCCGTCATAGGCCGGATCGATGCGCAGCGCGGTGTGGACCTTGCTGGTGGTCGCGCCGCCGATCAGCAGCGGAATGGTGAAACCGGCGCGCTGCATTTCCTCGGCGACAGTGACCATTTCGTCGAGCGATGGCGTGATCAGGCCGGACAGGCCGATGATATCGATATCTTCCTTTTTGGCCAGTTCGAGAATGGCGGGCCACGGCACCATCACGCCCATGTCGAGCACTTCATAGCCATTGCACTGGAGCACCACGCCGACGATGTTCTTGCCGATGTCATGCACGTCGCCCTTGACCGTGGCCATGATGATGCGACCCTTGGCCTTCGCGCCGGGCTCTTTCGCCGCCTCGATGAAGGGGATCAGATGGGCAACCGCCTTCTTCATCACGCGGGCCGATTTGACCACTTGCGGCAGGAACATTTTGCCGCTGCCGAACAGATCGCCGACGACATTCATGCCGTCCATCAGCGGGCCTTCGATCACTTCGATGGGGCGGGCGAAGGCGAGGCGGCACTCTTCGGTATCCTCGACGACATACATGTCGATGCCGCGCACCAGCGCATGTTCGAGCCGCTTGGCGACCGGCCAGCCGCGCCATTCCTCGGCGGCCTTTTCCTGCGCCACATCGGTGCCGCGGAATTTCTCGGCGAGCGTGACGAGGCGCTCGGTGGGTGTCTCATCGGCACCGCGCGCGGGGCGGTTGAGGATCACATCCTCGCAAGCTTCGCGCAGGTCAGGATCGATCTGGTCGTAAACGTCGAGCTGCCCCGCATTGACGATCGCCATGTCGAGCCCGGCGGGGATGGCGTGGTAGAGGAAGATCGAATGCATCGCCCGGCGCACCGGCTCGTTGCCGCGGAATGAGAACGAGAGGTTGGACAGCCCGCCCGAGAAATGGACATGCGGGCAGAGCTGACGAATTTCCTTCACTGCCTCGATGAAATCGACGCCGTAATTGTTGTGCTCCTCGATGCCGGTCGCAACCGCGAACACGTTGGGATCGAAGATGATGTCCTCGGGCGGAAAGCCGATGCCGGTGAGCAGCTTGTAGGCACGCTCGCAGATTTCGACCTTGCGGGTTTTGGTGTCGGCCTGTCCCTTCTCATCGAAGGCCATGACCACCACGGCGGCGCCATAGTCCATGCATTTGCGGGCATGGGTCAGGAAGGCCTCCTCGCCCTCCTTCATTGAAATCGAGTTGACGATGGGCTTGCCCGAAACGCATTTCAGCCCGGCCTCGATGACATCCCATTTCGAGCTGTCGATCATCACCGGCACCCGGGCGATATCGGGCTCGGCAGCAATCAGCTTGAGGAAAGTGGTCATGGCATGGACTGCATCGAGCAGCCCCTCGTCCATATTGACATCGATCACCTGCGCCCCGTTCTCGACCTGCTGGCGCGCGACTTCGACTGCCTTGGCGTAGTCGTCTGCCAGAATAAGCTTCTTGAACGCGGCAGAGCCGGTGACGTTGGTGCGTTCGCCGATATTGACGAACATCGAGCCAGACGGGCGAGCAGAACTCAAATCACTCATTTACGTCATCCCCGCGAAGGCGGGGATCCATCTCCCGGCATCGCATCAAATTCAAGGTTACGAGATGGGTTCCCGCTTGCGCGGGAAGGACGATCCTTTTGCCAGTCGTCACGCCACCATCACGAACGGCTCCAGCCCGGCCAACCGCGTCACCGGCTCCAGCACCGGCAGCTTGCGCGCCTGCAAACCTTGCAACGCCTCAGCCATCGCCGCGATGTGCGCCGGGGTCGAGCCGCAGCAGCCGCCAAGGATGTTAACCTGGCGATGTTCGGCCCATTCCTTTACCAGCCCTGCCGTGGTCTCGGGCATTTCGTCATACTCGCCCAGTTCATTGGGCAGCCCGGCGTTGGGATAGATCATGATCAGCGTCTCGGCGATTTCGCTCAGCACTTTGACGTGCGGGCGCAGCTGGGTCGCGCCGAACGAGCAATTGAGCCCGATGGTCACTGGCTTGGCATGGCGCACCGCGTGCCAGAAGGCCTCGACGGTGTGGCCCGAAAGATTGCGGCCTGAAAGATCGGTCAGCGTCATCGACAGCATGATCGGCACTTCGCGGCCCAGTTCCTGCTCCAGCCGCTTGACCGCCATGATCCCGGCCTTGGCGTTGAGTGTATCGAACACCGTCTCGATCAGGATGAAATCCGCCCCGCCCTCGATCAAGGCAGCGGCCTGTTCCTGATAGACATCGACCAGCATATCCCAGTCAATCTCGCGGAAGCCGGGATCGTTGACATCGGGCGAAAGCGACAGCGTCTTGTTGGTCGGCCCGATTGCACCTGCGACAAAGCGCGGACGGCCATCCTTCGCCTGATACTCGTCCGCAATCCGCCGCGCCAGTTGCGCCGAAGCGAGATTGATCTCACGCACCAGATGTTCGGCGGCATAATCCGCCTGACTGATCCGGTTGGCGGAGAAAGTGTTGGTCTCGGCAATATCGGCCCCGGCCTCGAAATAGGCGCGGTGGATCGATTCGGGGACTTCGGGCTTGGTCAGCGCCAGAATGTCGTTGTTGCCCTTCTGGTCCTTGGCGAGGCCGAGCGTGCCGGCATAGTCGGCTTCCGCCAACTTGAAGTTCTGGATTTCGGTGCCGAAGGCGCCGTCGGTGATCAGGATGCGCTTGGCGGCCTCGGCCAGCAGCTTCTCTCTTGCACTCATGATTTGGCTCTCAATCCCAGGAGATGGCACACTGCATAGGCCTGATCGGCGCGGTTGAGCGTATAGAAATGGAAGTCGCGCACGCCGCCATCATAGAGGCTGCGGCAAAATTCGGCGGCGACCGTGGCCGCGACCAGCGCGCGCGGACCCGGACGATCGTCGAGCCCGTCAAACATGTTCTCCATCCAGGCGGGGATCTCGGTGTTGGCCGACATCCGGCGGATCGCGGCGAAGCTGGTCACTGGCATGATCCCCGGCACAATCGGCGCAGTGATCCCGGCGGCGAGCGCCTTGTCGAGGAAACGGAACCAGGCGTCAGTTGAATAGAAGAACTGGGTGATCGCGCGGGTGGCGCCGGCATCGAGCTTGCGCTTGAGATTATCGAGATCGGCCTCGGCGCTCGCCGCTTCGGGATGGACTTCCGGATAGGCGGCAACCGAAATCTCAAAATCGTGGAGCTGTCGCAAGCCCGCCACCAACTCTGCCGCAGAGGCATAGCCATCTGGATGCGCCGTAAAGCGCCCGCCGGCATCTGGCGGAGGATCGCCGCGCAGCGCGACCACGTGGCGCACACCTGCCTGCCAGTATTGATCGGCGACTTCAGCGATCTCGGCCTTGCTGGCACCAACACAGGTCAGGTGCGCGGCGGGGACAAGCGCGGTTTCGCGCACGATCCGCTCGACCGTCGCATGGGTGCGCTCGCGGGTCGATCCACCTGCCCCATAGGTCACCGAGACGAAACTGGGCGCCAGCGGGGCCAGCTCGACAATCGCCTGCCACAGCTGCTCTTCCATCTTCTCGGTCTTGGGCGGGAAGAATTCGAAGGAGACATTGATGTCACCGCGTGGGCTCGCGAAAGGAGGTGTCGCTTGATTGTCGCTCATGGGTGGGAGGCCTGAATAGGAGTGTCTGCCAAGATCGTTTCGCCCGTGCCCGAACACTTGCGCCCCGTCCAGATTTTCACGGTCAGGGTGTGGCCGGGAAGCGCAATCGGCGGATCGGCGATGAAGCCCGACTGGCTTAGCAGGGCGAGCATCTGTTCATCGGAAAAGCCGAGCCGGGCGTGGGCATGCTGGCTGCGCAGTTCCTCGCGCTCATGCGCCGCGAAATCGACCACAGCGATGCGTCCACCCTGCTTTGCGACCCGCGCCGCCTCGGCCAGCACTGCTTCGGGCTGCAACGCATAGTGCAAAACCTGATGGAACAGCACGGTGTCAAAGCTGGCGTCGGCAAAAGGCAATGCCGTGAAATCGCCCTGCACCAGATCGATCTGATCGGCCGGAAGCTGATGCAACCGCGCCCGCGCGAGTCGCAACATTTCGGGGCTCTTGTCGATGCCGGTAAGATGCTGTGCACGCGGGGCGAACAGTTCGGCCATCCGCCCGGTGCCGGTGCCGACATCGAGCAGAGCGCCAAGCATGCCATTGCCCAAGGCCCTCTGCAGCGCCGCCTCGACCGTATCATCGGGGCTGTGCAGCCCGCGCAAAGTGTCCCATTCGTCGGCATGGCGCGCAAACCAGGTCTCGGCACTGGCCGCCCGGGCCGCGCGGATCGCGGCGAGATGACGGCGGTCTTCGGCGCAGCGCGCGGCGAAGGCTGCATCGTCCTTCTCGGCCACGCCCAGCAGCCGCGCAGCCGCTTGACCCAGCGGCGGGGCGCGATCTTCGGCGATGGCGCTGCGCAGGAACACCCAGCTGCCTTCCTTGCGCCGCTCGGCAAGTCCCGCATCGCACAGGATCCGGATATGGCGCGAGACGCGCGGCTGGCTCTGCCCCAGAACCTGGGCCAGTTCGCCCACAGCCAGCTCCATGGCGCTGAGCAGGCGCATGATGCGCAGCCGGGTCGGATCGGCCAGCGCGCGCAAGAGGGGATCGATCTGCATGCTCATGTCTTACAGGGAGGTCATATAAAGATTTCTTTATATGATAGCAAGGGCGCTCCCCAGGCGGCATGGAACCGCGCCACACGGAGTTTGCCAAGCGGGCCGCACGGGGCTAATAATGAGCCCTGCCCACAGGCCGCAGCGATAGCAGTGGCCTGGTGCTCGAGTTCCTGCCTAACGCATAAGAAGGGGTTTCCGATGAAGACTGTTGCTTATTTCTCCCTGGCCTGCGCCGCCGTCCTGAGCCTCGCCGCCTGCGGGAAATCGGACAAGGCCAGCGAAGAGGCCACTGCCGAAAACGTCGAAATGCCGGCTGAAGAGGCAATGTCGGGGGTTGATGCCTCGGCTGCCCCAGCCTCGGATGCGGCAGCAGCGCCTGGTGCCTCAGCATCGGGCGCCGCCACGGCTCCGACTGCCGGCGCCAGTGCTGCCGTCGACAAGGCGACCGCTGACGCTGAAAAGAAGATGTGATTGCCCGGCCCGGAGCGGCGAGCTCGTCGTTCCGGGCGCTGACCTGCGCGCAGGGTCACAACGTTCAGACCATTGCGCGAGGCTGAACTTCCCGGCATCAGGCCCCAATGGCCGATACGCTCAAGATCACCCTCGCCCAGTTGAACCAGTCAGTGGGCGATCTCGCCGCCAATGCCGCGGCCATGCTTGCTGCGCGTGAGCGGGCCAGGACATCGGACCTGATTGTCTTCCCCGAACTGCAGCTGATTGGCTATCCGCCTGAGGATCTGGTCCTAAAGCCCGCACTGATCACCCGCGCCGCCGCAGCGCTTGACGAGCTTGCCAAGGCAACTTCCAGCCCGGGTCCGGCCATGCTGGTCGGCTCGGTTTTCGTTCGCGACGGAGCGCTGCATAACGGCGTGGCCTTGCTCGATCAGGGCAAGGTCGCGGCTGTCCGATTCAAGCATGAGCTGCCCAATTACGGGGTGTTCGACGAACCGCGCGTGTTCACTCCCGGCCCTTTGCCAGAACCGATTGTGTTCAAAGGCACAATGATCGGATTGCCGATCTGCGAGGACATCTGGCTGCCCGACGTGTGCAAACATCTCGCTGATTTTGGCGCCGAGCTGTTCATCAGTATCAACGGCAGCCCCTATGAAATCGACAAGGACGCGCTGCGCATCGATGGCGTCGCCAAGCGCCGCGCTGCATCAACGGGCCTTCCGCTCGCCTTCCTGAACCGCGTCGGCGGACAGGACGAGCTGGTGTTCGACGGGGCGAGTTTCGTGGTCAATGGCGATGGCAGCCTCGCCGCGCAATTGAAGGACTGGGAAGAGCAGGAAGTCACCACCCACTGGACCCGGACGGCGCAGGGCTGGCGCTGTGACAAGGGCGAGATTGCGGCCCTCGCAGAGCATCCCGAGGATATTTATTGCGCCATGGTGCTCGCGCTGCGCGATTATGTGAACCGCAACAAGTTCCCCGGCGTGGTGCTGGGCCTGTCGGGCGGGATCGACAGCGCGATCTGCGCCGCGATTGCGGCCGATGCGCTGGGGCCGGACCGGGTGCACTGCGTCATGTTGCCCAGCCGTTTCACCAGCCAGGAAAGCCTGGATGACGCTGCCGAATGCGCAAAGATGATCGGTTGCCGCATCGACACCATCCCGATCCAGCCCGCCGTCGCCGGCTTCGATGAAATGCTCAGCGGCAGTTTCGCCGATGCCAAGGTCGATCTGACCGAGGAAAACCTCCAGTCACGCATCCGCGGTGTGACCTTGATGGCGCTTAGCAACAAGTTCGGCCCGATGCTCCTGACCACTGGCAACAAGAGCGAAATGAGCGTCGGCTATGCAACAATCTATGGTGATATGGCGGGCGGCTATAATCCGCTGAAGGACGCCTACAAGATGACCGTTTTCGCCATTTCCGAGTGGCGCAACCGCAACAAGCCCAGGATTGGCCTCGGAACCGATGGCCCGGTGATGCCGCGGAATATCATCACCAAGCCCCCCAGCGCCGAACTGCGCCCCGACCAGAAGGATTCTGATTCGCTGCCGCCCTATGAGGTGCTCGATGCGATCCTGCTGGGGCTGGTCGAACACGAGGAAAGCGTTGAGCAGCTGGTCTCCGAAGGGTTTGATCGCGATACTGTGATCCGCATCGAACGCCTGCTGCATCTGGCCGAATACAAGCGGCGGCAGGCCCCGCCGGGGGTCAAGCTGGGGTCGCGGAATTTCGGACGGGATCGGCGCTACCCCATCACGCACGCTTTCCGCACCGCATGACCACCACCCGTTTCGCCCCAAGCCCCACCGGCAATCTCCACGTTGGCAACATCCGCACCGCGTTGCACAACTGGCTACTGGCGAAAAAGCATGGCGGGCGCTTTTTGCTGCGCATCGACGACACTGATGCCGAGCGCAGCCGCGAGGAATACGTTGCTGCAATCCGCACCGATCTCGCCTGGCTGGGCCTGACGATCGATGGCGAAGAGCGGCAGTCGGCGCGGTTCGAACTATATGAACGTGAATTCCAGCGCCTCGCCGCCTCGGAACATGTCTATCGCTGCTACGAGTCGGCGCAGGAGCTCGATCTCAAGCGCAAAGTGCGGCTTGGGCGGGGGCTTCCACCGGTCTATGACCGCGCCGCGCTGGATCTGACCGAGGCCGATCATGCGGCGAGCGCGGCGGCGGGCGAGGCCCCGCACTGGCGGTTCAAGCTGGATCATACCCAGCCGATCGAATGGCTCGACGGCATTCGCGGGGCCCAGCATTTCGATCCGGTGCAGCTGTCCGATCCAGTGATCCGCCGCGCAGATGGTTCGTGGCTCTATATGCTCCCTTCGGTGATCGACGACATTGCCATGGGAATCACCGACGTGCTGCGCGGCGAGGACCATGTTTCGAATACGGCCACCCAGTTGCAGATGTTCACTGCGCTCGGCGCCCATGAAGGTTTTGGGCCTCCGCGCTTCGCCCATGAGGCGCTGCTGGTTGGCACCGAAGGCAAGCTTTCCAAGCGGCTCGGCTCGCTGGGCATGGCGGAACTGCGCGAGGCCGGGATCGAGCCTGAGGCGCTGATCGCACTGCTGGCGCGGCTGGGCACTGCCGATCCGGTCGACCCGGCGCTTGGCGTGGAGGCCCTGGCCGCCAGCTTCGATCTTGGCCGGTTTGGCCGCGCTCCGGCCCGTTTCGACGAAGCCGAGTTGCACCGGCTCAACGCTGCCGTGGTCCACCATTTGCCCTTCTCGCGCGTCGCGCATCTGCTGCCAGACGGCATGAGCGACGCTGGCTGGGAGGCGATCCGGCCGAATCTCGCGCATATTGGCGAGGCGGCGGATTGGTGGAAGGTCGTGATCGGGCCGATAGCCTACCCCGACTTCGACGACGAAACGCGCGCATTTCTTGCCGCCGCTGCCGAAACCTTAGCAGCGCTGGTTTGGGGCGAAAACCCCTGGCATGCGCTCACTTCCGCCCTCAAGGAGGCGACAGGGCGCAAGGGCAAGGCGCTGTTTTGGCCGCTGCGCCAGGCGCTGACCGGGCGGGAACACGGACCTGACATGGCCACGCTGATGCCGCTGATCGGTAGGGATGCAGCGCTCGAACGGCTGGCGGCAACTGCACGAGAAGTCTAATTGGCTCCCTTGCCGAGCCCGGTCAGCTTTTGCACCCCATGCACCGCAACCGCCACCACCGCTCCCAGAGCCAGCCCGGCGATGGCAGCGAGCGCGGCATAGGTCAGCCAGCCCAACACCGGTCCGATCGGTCCGCTGGCGTGTTCAATTCCATGCTGCAAGGCATGGGCAGCGTCGGCGGGTGCATGCAGGCCCAGCTCATGCGCGCCATGCAGCATGATCCCGCCGCCGACCCAGAGCATTGCCAGCGTGCCAACCGAGGCGAGCAGGGTCAGCACAATCGGCATCGCGCGGAGCAGCAGCCGGCCGAATTTCTGCGAGGCAGCATCGGCGCGGCGAGCGAGATGCAGCCCGGCATCGTCCATCTTCACAATCAGCGCCACCGCGCCATAGACCAGCACTGTGATCACCACTGCAACCAGCGCCAGGACAACCGCACGGTTCAGCAGTGGCTCATTCGAAACTTCGGCCAGCGCAATTGCCATGATTTCCGCCGAGAGGATGAAATCGGTGCGGATCGCGCCGGAAATGCGCTCGTGCTCAAATTCCGCCATATCTTCGATCGGATCTTCCAGCGTTTCGCCGTGCTTTTCGCCGCCCAGCTTTTCGAGCACTTTTTCAGCGCCCTCGTAGCACAGGAACAGCCCGCCCAGCATCAGCAGCGGCGTGATCGCCGCCGGGAGTAATTCGCTGAGCGCCAATGCTGCAGGGAGCAGCACCAGCAGCTTGTTGCGCAGGCTTCCTTTGGCAATCGCCCAGATTATCGGCAGCTCGCGCTCGGGCGTGAAATCGGTGACATAGCTCGGAGTGACGGCGGCATCGTCGATAACCACGCCAGCCGCCTTGGTCCCCGCCTTGGCCGCCGCAGCGCCAACATCATCGAGCGAGGCGGCAGCGAGCTTTGCGATGACTGAAATATCGTCGAGAAGGGCGACAAGGCCGCTCGGCATGGCAGGGTTTCCGTTTCAGGAGTTCAAAAGCGTCCGCCATCAATGAACACCCGTTGCCCGGATGTGAAGGCGGATTCGTCGGATGCCAGATAAACCGCCAGTCCCGTGCAATCACTGTTGCGACCGACCCGGCCGAGCGCGGTGCGATCCAGCATACCTCGTTCGCGCAGCATGGCTTCGTATTCTGCGGCATTGTCGCCGGTGGCAACCGTCCCCGGGCTGAAGGCGTTTACCCGGATGCCGCCCTTGCCCCATTCCTGCGCCATGTAGCGCGTCAGCAGCGCCAGCGAGCCCTTGGCGAGGCCATAGGCGCTGTAGCCGATGATCGGATCGATCCCGGTGGAAGAAATTGTGGTGATCACGCTGCCGCCGCCCGCTGCCATCATCTGGGGCGCGAGCGAGCGCATCAGGCGCAGCGGTCCCCAGACGATGGTCTGGTGTTGTTCAAGATAATCCGCCTCGCTGGTGGTCAGCAGCGTGCCCATGGCGGGCTCCGGCGGCTGGCTGGAAAACAGCACGACATCGATCCCACCAAAGGCCGACCAGGCACGTTCCGCCAACTGGTCAATCGCTGCGTTGTCCGCGAAATCGCAGGTTATGGCCTCGACCCGCCGCCCGAGGCCGCGCAGCTCCTCTGCAAGCGGCTCGAGTTTGGCTGCCGTGCGCGTGGTCAGCACCAGATCGGCGCCTTCAGCCGCAAGGGCGCGCGCCAGATCGCCACCGAGCAGGCCGCCCGCCCCGGTCATCAAGGCGCGCTTGCCGGAAAGCCTGCCCCCCAACCCGTCCACTGCCTCAGGCTCCCGCCATCGGGCCGACCAGCTCGATATGGTGGCCTTCGGGATCGGCGATGATCGCGGCGCGCACGCCGTGTTCGGGCCGGTCTTCGCCGGCGCGCACCACACTGCCGCCATGGGCCTCGGCTCCGGCGCAAGTGGCGTCGACATCGACATCGCTGAAGGTCAGCCAGGCTTCGCCAGGATAGCTGGGGCGGGACGGTTTAGGCAGCTCGACGAAGCGACTGAGGATCAGCACATGGCTGGTCATATCGCCGGAGGCCGAAAGCCAGCACTGCTCCTGATGCACCTCAAGCTCGCCGCCTTCGTTACGGCTGACCACTTTGAGCCCCATCGCGAGATAAAACGGCTCGCACAGCGCAATATCGCCGACAACCAGCTTGGTGAAACGCATCGCTATAGACATGGGGCAGGCTCCTCTTGTGGTTTTGCCCGAGCCTTGTCCATTTTCCCGCATTCGGCAAGCCGGCCTTGCATTCCCGCACAATTCCGTTAATGGCCCCGCTTCCTCCTTCGGCAGGCTCAGGATGAGCGGGTCGGATGCGGGACAGCAGAAAGCCGGAGGGGCCCCGCAATCGTGCGGATCAGCCAGCGATCGGTTCGAAAAAAGAAAGGCAAAGCATGCCGCTTTACGAGCATGTCTTCCTGGCACGCCAGGATCTGAGCCAGGCGCAAGTTGATGCGCTGGCCGCCGCTGCTACTGAGATTGTCGAAGCCAACCAGGGCAAGGTCACCAAGACCGAGAGCTGGGGCCTCAAGGGCCTGGCCTACAAGATCAAGCGCAACCGCAAAGCGCATTTCGTGCTGCTCAACCTCGATGCTCCAGGCGATTGCGTCGCCGAGCTTGAGCGCCAGACGCAGATCAACGAAGATATCATCCGCTATATGACCGTGCGCGTAGAAGAGCATGAAGCCGGCCCGTCGGTTCAGATGCGCAAGCAAGATCGCGAGCGCACCCGTCGCCGCGATCGTGAGGAGTATTAAGCCATGTCGCGCGCATTTTTCCGCCGCCGCAAGAGCTGCCCGTTCTCGGGCAAGGATGCACCCCAGATCGATTACAAGGACGTGCGCCTGCTGCAGGGCTTCATGTCCGAACGCGGCAAGATCGTGCCGAGCCGCATCACTGCCGTTTCCGGCAAGAAGCAGCGCGAACTGGGCCAGGCCATCAAGCGTGCCCGCCAGTTGGGCCTTTTGCCCTATCTCGTGAAGTAGGAGGGAAAGACCCATGCAGATCATCCTCCTCGAAAGAGTCGAGAAACTCGGCAACATCGGCGATGTCGTCACCGTCAAGGACGGTTACGCCCGCAACTTCCTGCTTCCCGGCAAGAAGGCGCTGCGTTCCAACGAAGCCAACCGCAAGGTCTTCGAAGCCAATCGCGCCCGCATCGAGGCCGACAACGCCTCCCGCCGCGGCGAGGCCGAGGTTCAGGGCAAGTCGGTCGATGGCATGAGCGTGGTGCTGATCCGCGCTTCGTCGAACTCCGGCCAGCTCTATGGTTCAGTCGCAGTGCGCGATATCGTTGATTCGCTCAACGAGCAGGGCGCGAATGTGTCCCGCTCGATGGTCGTGCTCGAACGCCCGATCAAGACCGTTGGCGTGTTCGAAGTGCGCGTTTCCTTGCATCCGGAAGTATCGGTAACGGTCAAGGTCAATGTCGCGCGGTCGCCCGATGAGGCCGAGCAGCAAGCCGCCGGCGTCGATGTGCTCGCGGCAATGTTCGATACCGACACTGCTGGCTTCACCGAAGCCTTTGATCCCAATGCCGAGCCAGGCACCATTCCCGTCGATGACGACGCTGCACCTGCGGCTGAAGCAGCGGCTGGCGGAGAAGCCGAGGCCTGAGCCCAAGACCAGGCCCCTCCCCGGCTGGGGAGGGGCCTGATTCTGCGCTGCATTTGAATTGCACCGCAATGATAGCTATTGGCTTGGCAATGGCTTCAACTCACGAGATCATCGCCGAACTTACGCGCATTCATGACGCGGCAATTGCCACGCTCAGGGCAGACATCGAATGCTTTGCAAAAGACGGCACCTTGCCGCCTCCCGGGCGCCGCAGCGATGGCAGCTGGTGCTATCCGGAATTGCGCCTGCACTATGCCGGTCAAGAGCACCGCTCGGGCGTCATCCGCGCCTTCGGCCGGATGAACCGCGACGGTGTCTATGCCTGCACAATCACCCGCCCGGCACTGTTTGCCGATTATCTTGCCGAACAGCTGGACCTGCTGGCGGGTGACTATGACGTTTCGATCGAAGTTGGCAGATCGAGCCAGGAAATCCCCTTCCCCTATGTGCTCGACGGCAGCGCCGATCTGGGTGGGGCCAGCCCGAGCGATCTGGCACGGCATTTTCCGGCGACGGAACTTGCCCATATCGGCGACGAACTGGCCGACGGGATCGATCTCGGCCTGCCCGGCGAGCCAATGCCACTGGCGCTGTTCGATGGCCTGCGCACCGATTTCAGCCTCGCCCGCCTTGCCCACTATACCGGCACCGCACCCGAGCACTTCCAGCGCTTTGTGCTGTTCACCAACTATCACCGCTATGTCGACGAATTCGTCGACTGGGCGGGACGCATGCTTGGCAAGGAAGGCTATACCGCGCTGGCCGGAGCGGGCGGCCTGTGGCTTGAGGAAAGCACCGAAAATGCCCGTTCGCTGCTGTCGGACACTGCCTGGCGGCGCCACCAGATGCCGGCCTATCACCTGATCGGCCCCAATCACGATGGCATCACCCTGGTCAACATCGGCGTCGGGCCTTCCAATGCCAAGACCATCACCGATCACCTCGCAGTGCTGCGCCCCGAGGCCTGGCTGATGATCGGTCACTGCGGCGGCCTGCGCGATACCCAGCTGATCGGCGACTATGTGCTCGCCCATGCCTACTTGCGCGATGACCATGTACTCGACGCAGTGCTGCCGCCCGAAATTCCGATTCCGGCGATTGCAGAAGTACAGCTGGCATTGGCAAAGGCCGCCGAAATGGTCAGCGGCACCGGCGGCACCGATCTCAAGCGCCGGATGCGCACCGGCACAGTGGTGACCACTGACGACCGCAACTGGGAACTGCGCTATACCCACAGCGCGCTACGCCTCAGCCAGTCACGCGCGGTCGCCATCGATATGGAAAGCGCGACCATCGCCGCGCAGGGCTACCGGTTCCGGGTGCCCTACGGAACCATGCTCTGCGTCTCCGACAAGCCGCTGCACGGCGAGATCAAACTGCCGGGGCAGGCCAACCGGTTCTATGAAGAAGCCGTCAGCGCCCACCTCGAAATCGGCATCACTGCCTGCGGCCTGCTGCGCGCCGAGGGGGCGAAACTGCACAGCCGCAAGCTTCGGGCATTCAACGAGCCCCCATTCCGTTAGGCGTTCAGGTAAGAAACCCTGTGATGGCCACGCCGAATTCCGGTTTGGTCACTGAGCTCATGTGATTGCCCGGCACTTCAGCATAGCGTCCATCAGGCAGCGCCGCAGCGAGGTCGGGCGCAGAGCCATTGTCGCCATCATCCGCGCCGCAGACCACCAGAGTGGGCATAGTGAGCGCTTCCAGCGCTTCCGGCGGCGTATCGCGCACCGATTGCAGCAACAGCCGTGTCGCCACCCGGTCGACGTTCTGCGTCTTCATGAAAGCCTGCGCCACGAAGGCCGGATCGCCGCGCTCGATGGTCCCGAAGCGGTCGATGGCATCGATGAAATGGGCCGAGCGCCGTGCCCAGCCGGAAAGCCCTTCCAGACCCATGCCGCCCAGCACCAGCCGCCGGGGTCTGAGCCCCGCAACCACCGCCTGCACCGCCGTGCGCGCGCCCAGCGAGAAGCCGACAAGATCATAGTCATTGAGGCCAAGCGCGGCGACCAGGGCCAGCGCGTCGGCCACCAGCACGTCGGGCGGATAGGCCGCCGGATCATGTGGCCCATCGCTTTGCCCGTGGGCGCGCAAATCCGGCATGATCGCCTCGAACCCGGCATCGGCGAGGCGCTGGGCAGTACCATACTTGATCCAGTTGACCTCGGCGCTGGAAAACAACCCGTGGAGAAGGAGCACGGGGCGACCGGCACCGAGGCGGTGCACGGCAATGCGAGCGCCTCCAGAGCCAGAGACGAAGCTGGCCGGCATCACCCCTTCTTCAGATGCCGCCGCCCCAGCAGCTCAGCAATCTGCACCGCGTTCAGCGCCGCGCCCTTGCGCAGGTTGTCCGAGACGCACCACAGGGCCAGGCCGTTCTCCACGGTCGGATCGTCGCGCACGCGGCTGACGTAAGTCGCGCCATCGCCGACGCATTCGACAGGGGTCACGTATCCACCGTCCTCGCGCTTATCGATCAGCATCACGCCTGGCGCATCGCGCAGGATTGCCTGTGCCTTCTTCGCAGACATTTCCCTGGCGAACTCGATGTGAATCGCCTCGCTATGCCCGACGAACACTGGCACGCGCACGCAAGTCGCGATCACCTTGATCTTGGGATCGATGATCTTCTTGGTCTCAACCACCATCTTCCACTCCTCCTTGGTCGAACCATCGTCGAGGAAGGAGTCGATGTGCGGGATGACGTTGAAGGCGATCTGCTTGGTAAACTTCTGCGGCTCGCGCATTTCGCCGGCCGGCATGAAAATAGCCCGGGTCTGCTCGAACAGTTCGTCCATCCCGGCCTTGCCGGCGCCCGAAGTCGATTGATAGGTCGCCACCACCACGCGGGTGATCGTCGCGGCATCGTGCAAGGGCTTGAGCGCAACGACCATCTGCGCTGTCGAGCAGTTGGGGTTGGCGATGATCATCTTCTTTGTATAACCATCGATCGCGTCCGGGTTAACCTCGGGCACGATCAGCGGCACATCGGGATCCATCCGCCAGTAGGAGCTGTTGTCGATGACGACGCAGCCCTGCGCCGCCGCCTTGGGCCCATATTCCTTGGCGACGCCCGAGCCTGCCGAAAACAGCGCGATGTCCCAGCCGGTGAAATCGAAATTCTCGATATTCTGGCACTTCAGGATCTTGCCGCTATCGCCGAATTCAACCTCGGTGCCCTGCGAACGCGGGCTGGCAACCGCCGCCACCTCGTCACAGGGAAAGGCGCGCTCGGCGAGAACATTCATCATTTCGCGCCCGACATTGCCGGTCGCGCCGACGACAACTACCCGATAACCCATTATTCCATACCTCTGATAACGAAACGGCCGGTCTCCTGATCGGGAGCCGGCCGCTTCGGTCTGTTGTTCAGACTGATCCTTGAAGAGTCAGCCTTTGCTCATTCCGATGCAGCCTTATCGCCGGTCCGCGTAATCTTGCGCTCTGCAATACGCGCGCGTTTGCCGGTGCGGCCACGCAGATAGTAAAGCTTGGCACGACGCACGACGCCGCGGCGAACCACGGTGATCGATTCGATGTTTGGCGAATAGAGCGGGAATACGCGCTCCACGCCTTCACCGAAGCTCATCTTGCGAACGGTGAAGTTGGAGCCGATGCCCTTGTTCGAACGCGCGATACAGACGCCTTCATAGGCCTGAACGCGGGTGCGCTCGCCTTCAACAACGCGCACGCCGACACGCACGGTGTCACCCGCACGGAATGTCGGGATTTCCTTGGCAGCCTTGGCAATTTCCTCGGCTTCGATTTGCTGGATCAGATTCACTGGTCCGGTTCCTCATTTTCATGCCGCGCGCCAGAGGCAGACTGGACCCGAGCGCCTTTGTGACGCTCCCAAAGATCCGGCCTGCGTAACCGTGTGTCGATCTCGGACTGGCTTTCCCGCCAGGCAGCGATCTTCGCATGATCCCCCGATCGCAGCACTTCGGGGATCGTGCGACCCTCCCAGATAGCTGGGCGGGTGTAGTGGGGATACTCCAACAAGCCGTTCTCGAACGACTCCTCGGCCCCGCTGGAAGGGGCGCCCATTACGCCGGGAAGCAGCCGAATGCAAGCGTCGAGCAGCATCAGCGCGGCCGGCTCGCCACCGGACAGGACAATGTCACCAATCGAGACTTCCTCGATGGCGCGCGCGGCGAAGATACGCTCGTCGAAACCCTCGAAGCGGCCGCATAGCAGGATGACGCCGGGGCCGCTTGCGAGCTGGCGGACACGGGCCTGGGTCAGAGACTTGCCGCGCGGGGTCATGGCGAGGACGGGCGTGTCCGGGTGGGCGCCGAGAGCATGATCCACAGCCGCCGCCAGCACATCGGCGCGCAATACCATGCCCGCACCGCCACCAGCAGGCGTGTCATCGACAGTGCGGTGCTTGTCGATGGCGAAATCGCGGATCTGGACAGTGTCCAGCGACCACTTGCCCTCCTCGAGTGCCCGCCCGGCGAGGCTGATGCCCAGCGGGCCAGGGAACATCTCAGGGTAGAGAGTGAGGACCGTGGCGGCGAAGGTCATAACTCGACAAAGGTCTCTGCGACAATAATCGCATCCCCCCATTCCGGAACCGCCTCCGCCGTCATCGGCACCATGAAGCGCTTGCCATCAGGCCGCGCGATTTCCAGCACATCGCCCGCGCCGAAGTTCTCGACGGCGACGCAAGTGCCCAGGTCCTCGCCGCTGGTGGAGACAGCGGGAAGCCCGATCAGGTCGGCGTAGTAATATTCGCCCTCCCCCAACGGCGGCAGGGCGGAGCGGGGAACTGTCAGGGCGGTTCCGCGCAAGGCCTCGGCCGCCGTGCGATCCGCCACTTCGGCAAAGCGGGCGATGGCGCCGCCCTTGCCGTCGTCCTTCAGTTTTTCGACGGTCAGCGCGCCGCTCTTGCCAGCAAGGTTGAACATGCGGTGCTGCTTCAGCGCGGCCACGCCATCGCCGAACAGTTTGAGCCGGACCTCTCCGGTCACGCCGTGCGCCCCGATGATTGCCGCCAGGGTAATCTCGGGGGCCGACGTGACGGAGTGATCTTGTGCCAAGGCTCAGGCCTCGGTGGTGTCCGGCGATGCTTCCGGAGCGGCAGGGGCTTCGGCCGGGCTTTCTGCGGGCACTTCGGCCGGGGCTTCGGCTGGAGCGTCTGCGGGCGCTTCAGCGGGCACTTCTGCAGGAGCCTCGGCGGGAACGGCAGCGGGGACTTCCGCCGGGCTCGCTTCTGCAACTTCGACTGCGGGCGCTTCTTCGACCACTTCCTCGATCACCGGCTCAGGCGGCGGCGCGGCAGCTGCTGCTGCAGCCTCAGCGGCTTCTTCTGCCTTCTTGGCCTTGTCCTCGACGCGGTCCTTGGCCTTCTGGCCAGGCTCGCCCTTGTTCGGGTTGTTGGTTACGGCGCGTTCCTTGATCCCGGCCTTGTCGAGCATGCGAGCAACACGTTCGGTCGGCTGGGCGCCAACGCCGAGCCAATAGCGCACGCGATCTTCAATCAGACGGACGCGGTTCTCGTCATCCTTGGCGAGGAGCGGGTTGTAGGTGCCCAGCTGCTCGAGATACTTGCCGTCACGCGGAGCGCGGCTGTTGGAGACGACGACCTTGTAATAAGGGCGCTTCTTGGAGCCGCCGCGCGACAAACGAATGGAAACTGACATTGGAAATTACCTTTCTGACTAAACCTTGAAATGACTTACTTCTTGAGAAACTTTGAAAGATCGGGAGCGCCGCCGCCCATGGAACCGCCCATCGGACCACCAAGGCCAGGCAGGCCCGGCGGGGCACCACCGCCGCCCATACCGCCGCCGCCCATGGCTCCGGCGCCGAAATCGCCCTTGCCGAACATCGCGGCGAGGCCCTTGAGCCCGCCCATCTTCTTGATCTGCTTCATCGCCTTGCCCATTTCCTGGTGCATCTTGATGAGCTTGTTGACGTCCTGAACCTGGGTTCCGCTGCCATTGGCGATGCGGATCTTGCGCTTGGCGTTGAGCAGTTCGGGGCGTTGGCGTTCCTTGGGCGTCATCGAGCCGATTATCGCTTCCATGTGCACCAGCACCTTGTCCTGAACACCCGAGGAAGCCATCGCCGCCTTGGCTTTCTTCATCCCCGGCAGCATCCCCGCCAGCGCGCCGATGCCGCCCATATTCTGCATTTGGCGAAGCTGGGTGCGCAGATCGTTCATGTCGAACTGGCCCTTGCCCATCCGCTCGGCCATGCGCTCGGCTTCTTCGGCATCAATCGTCGCGGCTGCCTTTTCGACAATCGAAACGATATCGCCCATGCCAAGGATGCGGCCGGCGACGCGGCTTGGATAGAACGGCTCGATGGCGTCGAGCTTTTCGCCGGTGCCGGCAAATTTGATTGGCTTGCCGGTGACCGCACGCATCGACAGCGCCGCACCGCCACGCGCATCGCCGTCCATCCGGGTGAGGATCACGCCGGTCAGCTCGACCTGACCGCCAAAGCTCTGCGCAACATTCACCGCGTCCTGCCCGGTCAGCGAATCGACGACCAGCAGCACTTCCTTCGGCGAGGAAATGGCTTCCACCGCCTTCATCTCATCCATCAGGGCCTGATCGACGTGCAACCGCCCGGCCGTATCGAGCAGCAGCACATCAACGGCCTGCAACTTCGCCGATTGCAGCGCGCGAGCGGCGATTTCAGTGGGCTGTTGCCCTGCGATGATCGGCAGGGTGGCAACGCCAACCTGTTCGCCCAGCACCGCCAGCTGCTCCTGCGCGGCCGGGCGGTTGACGTCCAATGAGGCCATCATCGCCTTCTTGCCGTGCTTTTCCTTGAGCAGCTTGGCGAGCTTGGCCGTGGTGGTAGTCTTGCCCGAGCCCTGCAGGCCGACCATCAGAATGACGACGGGCGGCGCGGCCGCGAGATCGAGCTCGGCAGGCATATCGCCGCCCAGCATCTCGGTGAGCGCATCGTTGACGATCTTGACGACCTGCTGACCCGGGGTGACCGAACGCAGTACGTTCTGGCCGATTGCCTGTTCGGTCACCGAATCGATGAACCGACGCACCACCGGCAGCGCGACATCAGCCTCGAGCAGGGCGATGCGCACTTCGCGCATGGCATCGCGCACGTCCTGTTCGCGCAGCGCCCCGCGCCCGCGCAGCTTGCCAAAGACGTCGCCGAGGCGGTCAGACAGGCTATCGAACACTATTGTCGCTCCTAAGGTCGCTCGGGGCAAACATTGGCCGTCAACTCCGAAACGCGAAAAAAGCCGGTGGGCGAAACCTCGCCGACCAGCTTGCCGCAAAAAAATTTGTCCCGCCCGAATTGGGCTTCGTCTGTAACCGCCTCCCGCGCTTACGCTTGGGAGTTTTTCGGATGACCGTCCCCCGGACGGTCATCCGAAAAACTGGTGGAGCCTAGCGGGATCGAACCGCTGACCTCCTGCATGCCATGCAGGCGCTCTCCCAGCTGAGCTAAGGCCCCATACCAATTACTTCGGCCCGCCCTGGGAGGTAGACCTTATTCAGGACGCGCGCTCTAGTGGGGCGCCAGTCCAATGGCAAGAATTTTAATGTTCGTCCGAATCGCCCTCGACTCCGGGCACGCCGAGATCATCGTCGTCGCCAAGGTCGACATCGTTGTCAGGCGAATCCTCGTTCTCGTCGATATCGATATCCTCTTCGGCCAGATCGACATCGGCTTCCTCAGACTTGATTTTCGCCTCTTCATAGGGAATCGGCTGCTTCGACTTGAGCACCGGCTCGGGCGTCCAGGCGTGGCCGCATTCGATGCAAGTGACGGGATCGTCCTTGCCGAGATCGTAAAAGCGAGTGCCGCATTTCGGGCAGCCATGTTTGGCGCCCCATTCTGGCTTGACCATGAAAATTCCTCACATTGGCTTGCCGGAAAGTCCGGAAGCCCGAATCTGCTTGCGTTGATGGGGACAGAGCCCGCCGGAATCAAGCACTCCAGCCTCAACAGGCGGCGCGCCTTGCCATAGCATCTGCCCGCTGTCAAAAGCCGCGCGTGAATCACGCCGAACATGCAAGCCCAAACTCTGGCCCCCGCCCTCGTCGCTTCCTGCCTGCCGGGCCACTGCGCGGCACTATCCGCGTGCCCGGCGACAAGTCGATCAGCCACCGGGCGCTGATGCTTTCGGCGCTGGCAGTCGGCGAGAGTCGGATCAGCGGACTGCTCGAGGGCGAGGACGTACTGGCTACGGCGGCAGCGATGCGGGCGATGGGCGCGCAGGTGGAGCGGGCCGGAGACGGCGAGTGGCGTGTGCACGGCGTTGGCGTCGGCGGCTTGCTCCAACCCGCCCAGGCGCTGGACATGGGCAACAGCGGCACTTCGACGCGGCTGCTGATGGGCCTGATTGCCAGCCACCCGATCACTGCTACCTTCGTGGGCGACGCCAGCCTTTCAAAACGCCCGATGGGCCGGGTGATCGAGCCGCTGAGCCAAATGGGCGCGGAAATTACTGCTAGCCCCGGCGGGCGGCTCCCGTTGATGCTGCGCGGCGCTTCGCCCGCCGTGCCGATTACCTACCGCCTGCCGGTCGCCTCGGCGCAAGTGAAGAGTGCGGTGCTGCTGGCGGGGCTGAACACACCGGGGATCACCACAGTGATCGAGCCGGTGCCGACGCGCGATCATTCCGAGCGGATGCTGCGGGGATTCGGGGCGGAACTAACGGTAGATGTGGATGCCGCAGGCACTCGCACCATCCGCCTGCGCGGCGAAGCCGAACTGCGCCCGCAAGTGATCGAAGTACCCGGCGACCCCTCCTCAGCCGCCTTCTTCATCGTCGCCGCGCTGCTGGCGCCGGGCAGCGAGCTGGTGATCGAGAACGTCGGTCTCAATCCCACCCGCGCAGGGCTCATCGAAGTGTTGCGCGCCATGGGCGGCAGCATCGAGGAACTGAACCCCCGCGAGGTTGGCGGCGAGCCGGTCGCGGATTTGCGGGTTCTGCATTCGCCCCTCAAAGGCATCGAAATCGATCCCGCCATTGCGCCGAGCATGATCGACGAATTTCCGATTCTGTTTGTCGCCGCTGCGATGGCCGAGGGCCACACCGTCACTTCAGGCCTCGACGAATTGCGCGTCAAGGAATCGGATCGCCTGACGGTCATGAACGAGGCCCTGACCGCAGCCGGTGCGCGCGTGACCGAGACCGAGGACGGCCTCATCATAGAAGGCAGCGGCGGCGAACCGCTGCGCGGCAGCGCCAATGCCCGCACAAAGACCCATCTCGATCACCGCGTTGCCATGAGCATGGCCGTTGCCGGCTTGGTCAGCCGCGATGGGGTGGAAGTCGACGACACCCGCCCGATTGCGACGAGCTTTCCAGATTTCGAGTCGCTGCTGGGCGGGCTTGTGCAGTGAAAGGCCAACTAACCCCGTTCACCGCAGACGTTATCGGCATGGTCGGAAGTGGGCTGATGATTGTAGCCTATGCCTATTCCAACCTGGCGGCGCAGATCAATTTTCCGGCGTTCAACCTGCTTAACCTGATTGGCTCGCTATTGCTGATTGTGTCGTTGACCGTCCATTTCAACATGGCTTCCATGGCGCTGGAGATCGTCTGGGCTTTGATCGCCTTGCTCGGCCTGACGAAGTTTCTGCTGAGGCGGGCATGATCATCGCCGTCGATGGCCCCACGGCCTCGGGCAAAGGCACCATTGCCAAGGCCCTCGCCCAGCATTTCTGCCTGCCGCATCTCGACACCGGCATGCTTTACCGCGCCGTCGGGCAGCAGGTTGCGCTGAACGGCGGCGATCCGGATAGCGAGGCTGATTCGCTGGCCGCCTGCGCTTTCCCGGACAGCCTACTCGTCGATCCCGATCTGCGCTCGGAAGTGTCCGGCGGCCTCGCCAGCCGGGTTTCGGTCCACCCCAGGGTCCGTCAGGCGCTCTATGATCGCCAGCGCATGTTCGCAACCCAGCCGGGCGGCGCCGTGCTCGACGGGCGGGACATTGGCACGGTGATTGCCCCGGAGGCGGAGGTGAAGCTGTTCATTATCGCCAGCGTTGCGGCACGCGCTGAGCGACGTTTCCTTGAGATGCAGCGGACAGGCCGCGAGGTGACGCTGGCCGAGATCACGACGGACCTCGAGGCGCGCGACTTGCGCGACGCGACCCGCAGCGCAGCGCCGCTAATCCAGGCGGAAGGCGCGATTGTGATTGACACCTCGCTGCTTTCGCCCAGCGAGGCGATTGCCCGGGCAATTTCCTTTGTCGATCTGCTGACAGGCAACACGGGTTAAGCGGAGGCCAACCGATGTCGAAGTCCCATGCCAAGGCCGCTGTAGCGCTTTCCGCCGCCCTGCTGCTCGCCATGCCCGCAAATGTCGCAGCATCCAGATCCAATCGCGCTCTTCCCCCGAGCCCGCAGCGCGGCCTCGCTTTCGTTCAGCAGCACTGCGCCTCATGCCACGGCGTCACCGCAAACTCGCGTTCGCCCAACCCCGAATCGCCCCCCTTCGAGGATGTCGCCAACAAGCCAGGGCTGACCGTGGTCACGCTCCGCCAGTTCCTCAGCGATTCGCACAATTATCCCGCCGCCATGAATTTCACTGTCGACCACGCCCGGATCAGGGACATCGCGGCCTATATGCTGACCCTGCGCAAGCCCAACTACCGACCGCAGCCGTAAGGCCAGCCTCCGCCCATTTTCCTTGCTTTTCCGCCGATCCGCGCCTAAGCGCGCCCGGTCCCGCAAGTCCGCAAGGCTGATCGGGGCGCCTGCCATGGCATTCGGCCCGGCAGGCAGATCGGCCCTTTTGGCCCACCTCCGGCATGGTGCTGGCGGCGGAGAAAGACCGGCGGAAAAACCGCCCGGCCGGAAACATTGATCTTAGGATACTACACATATGGCCAGTTTGGCTGATTTCGGGACTAATCCCACGCGCGATGATTTTGCCGCGCTTCTCGACGAATCACTCGGTGGTGCAGATGGCGGCGGCTTTGAGGGCCGCGTCGTCAAGGGCACCGTCACCGCAATTGAAAACGACAAGGCCGTCATCGACGTCGGCCTGAAGAGCGAAGGCCGCGTTTCCCTTCGCGAATTCGCCATGCCTGGCCAGCCGCACGGACTGAGCGTCGGCGATGAGGTCGAAGTCTATGTCGACCGCGTCGAAAATTCCGAAGGCGAAGCCATGCTCAGCCGCGATCGCGCCCGCCGCGAAGCCAGCTGGGACAAGCTCGAAGCCGAATTCGGCGAAGGCAAGCGCGTTGATGGCGTAATCTTTGGCCGCGTCAAGGGCGGCTTCACGGTCGATCTCGATGGCGCCGTGGCCTTCCTGCCTGGTTCGCAGGTCGATATCCGCCCGGTTCGCGATGTGCAGCCGCTGATGGACATTCCCCAGCCCTTCCAGATCCTCAAAATGGACCGCCGCCGCGGCAATATCGTCGTCTCGCGCCGCGCCGTGCTTGAAGAAACCCGCGCAGAACAGCGTTCGGGCCTGATCCTGAACCTGACCGAAGGCCAGATCATCGACGGCGTGGTCAAGAACATCACCGACTACGGCGCCTTCGTCGATCTGGGCGGTATCGATGGCCTGCTGCATGTCACCGACATGAGCTACAAGCGGGTCAACCACCCCAACGAGGTCATCAACATCGGTGACACGGTCAAGGTGCAGATCGTCCGCATCAACCAGGAAACCCAGCGCATCAGCCTCGGCATGAAGCAGCTGGAAAGCGATCCCTGGGAAGGCGTCGCCGCCAAGTATCCGATTGGCGCCAAGCTGCACGGCACTGTCACCAACATCACCGAATATGGCGCCTTCATCGAGCTGGAAGCCGGCATCGAGGGTCTGGTCCACGTTTCGGAAATGTCCTGGACCAAGAAGAACGTGCATCCCGGCAAGATCGTTTCGACCAGCCAGGAAGTCGATGTCATCGTGCTCGAAGTCGATAGCGACAAGCGCCGGATCAGCCTGGGCCTCAAGCAGGCCAACCAGAACCCCTGGGAGGCTTTCGCCGACAAGAACCCGGTCGGCACGCAAGTCGAAGGCGAAGTCAAGAACGCCACCGAATTCGGCCTGTTCATCGGCCTCGATGGCGATGTCGATGGCATGGTCCACATGTCGGATATCGCCTGGGGCATCTCGGGCGAGGACGCATTGGCGCTCCACCGCAAGGGCGAGCAGGTCAAGGCCGTGGTGCTCGATATCGATGTCGAGAAGGAACGCATCAGCCTCGGCATGAAGCAGCTTGAAAAGGGCGCACCGGCCGCTGGCGGCACGGCTGCCGCATCTGGCTCGCTCCGCAAGGGCGAAATTGTCACGGTCACCGTGCTCGAAGTGCGCGATGGCGGCTTGGAAGTGCAGGCTGGCGACGATGGCGCGACTGGCTTCATCAAGCGCAGCGACCTTGGCCGCGACCGCGACGAACAACGCCCCGACCGCTTCCAGGTCGGCCAGAAGTTCGACGCTATGGTTGCCGGGTTTGATCGTTCGAAGAAGCCAAACTTCTCGATCAAGGCACACCAGATGGCCGAAGAGAAGCAGGCTGTGGAGCAGTACGGTTCGTCCGATTCGGGCGCATCGCTGGGCGACATCCTCGGCGCAGCGCTGAAGGCGAAGCAGTAAGCCGGAGGCCCACCCCCAACCCCTCCCGCCTGCGGGAGGGGAGCGAGACTTGCCGAACGTAGTAAGGCTAGTCGCAGCGGGGTGGGTTTTCGAGCGATCATTCAAAGGCCCGTCCGGAGCGATCCGGGCGGGCTTTTGCTTGGCGCGGAGATGCATTTGGCTTAGTATTCGGGCGATGGAAGCAAGCTGTCAGTGCGGTCGACTTCACGCGAGTGTCGTGGACGAAGCCCAATCCTTCACGGTCTTGTGCCACTGCACAGACTGCCAGCGCCGAAGCGGCTCGCCCTTCGGCGTGATCAGCTATTTCGGGAGTGACGCGGTTACAATTGGGGGCGAGGCCGGCGAATTCAGCCGGACCAATGATTCCGGAAACCAGGTGACCAGCGGCTTTTGCAAATCATGCGGCAGCACCGTCTATGTTCTGCTAAGCAAGAACAACGCGCTGATCGGGATACCTGTTGGGGCCTTCGCGGATCCTGACTTTCCGTTGCCTGTGCGCTCTGTTTGGGAGCAGCGTCGGCACAACTGGGTTGAGCTGCCCGAAGCAATCATGCGATTTGAAAGAGGTACTGACGGAAAATGACACTCGAAGTCCACCAGTTCGCCTGCCTCGACGACAACTACGGCTACCTGCTGCACGATCACGCCAGCGGAGAGACTGCCTGCATCGATACGCCCGATGCCGAAGCCTATCTGCGCGAGGCCTCGGCCAAGGGCTGGACGATCACCCAGATCTGGAACACCCACTGGCACCCCGATCATGCGGGCGGTAATGAGGCGATCAAGGCAGCGACTGGCTGCACGATCACCGCGCCTGCCGCCGAGGCCGACAAGATTGCCGGGATCGACCGCACGGTCGGACAGGGCGATAAAGTCGCGCTGGGGGGCTTCACGGCCACAGTGATCGACGTCGGCGGGCACACCAACGGTCATATTGCATACTACCTGCCAGAGGGCTCACTGGCCTTCGTCGGCGATGCAGTCTTTGCATTGGGCTGCGGTCGGATGTTCGAGGGCACCCCGCCGCAGTTCTGGGCGAGCCTGTCGCGGATCAAGGCGTTGCCGGGCGAAACCACGCTCTATTGCGCCCATGAATACACTGCCTCGAACGCCCGCTTCGCCCTTCACGCCGATCCCGACAATGCCGCGCTCAGGGCCTATGCCGATGAAGTCGCGGACAAGCGCTCACGCGATGAATGGACCGTGCCGATGCGGCTTGACAAGGAGCTGGCGGCCAATCCGTTCCTGCGGGCCGATGCGCCGGACATGCAGGCACGCTGGGCCAAGAATGGCGGGAAAATCGGCGATGCGGTGGCGACCTTTGCGGCGTTGCGCAGCGCCAAGGACAATTTCTAGCCGATTGCCGCCAGCCCATCCCAGTCAGCAATCGCCGCCGTGTTGCGAGCGACCAACGTGGTCAGCAGGCCCGCATTGTGGGCATTGCGCGCGATGAAAGCGGCAGCAACAACGGTCATCCACGGGCCCGAGACGATATTGCGCCGATAGGCCTCCAGCGCCTGGTCAGCAGAATAGGTGGGGTCTGCCTCGGCCAGCATCGCGGCATGCTCGGCAACCAGCTCCTGTTCGCAGGCGCGGCGATCTTCGGGGCTGACGCTGCCCGATAGGAAATAGGCGACGTCATACTGCGGATCACCCGTCCCCAGGCTCTGCCAGTCGATAATGCAGGCGCGCCGCGTTTCGCCTTGACCCTCGAACAGCACATTGTCGACGCGCGGGTCGCCGTGGATCAGGCTGGTGTGGCGCGGCCTCTGCGCCAGCCACGTCGGAGCCAGGCGACCGAACGCATCGATAATGGCCAGCTCATTCTCAGGGATTGGCCCGGCCAGCCATTCACGCAGCACTCCGGCACCCTTGGCATAGGCGAACAGCAATTGTTCGGGCGCAAGCAGCAAGCCCGGTTCGACATCGCCAGTGCGGCCCAGCCAGCGGCGGTGGAACAGCGCCAGCTCGCGGATCGTGAGCGCAGCATCGGCTGGCGAGCAGCCGGTGATCTGGTCGCCCGCCGTGGTGCTTTCGGTGAGGTCTTCAATCAACAAGTTGGTGAGGCCCTGGGCGTCGGTCGCCCCGAACCAGCATTGCGGCACGCGAAAGCCTGGCTCCGGCCCGAACAGCGCATAGGCTCGCCGTTCGCGCTCGAATGGGCCGGGCCGTTCGGGGCTATGGTCCGCCTGCGCGCCAATCTTGCAGATGGCGCTGCGCGGGGCGGTGATCTGGCCGCTGTTGTAAGCCGCGCGAACCCGGACCACGATGCTGGTGGTGCCGTGGCCGACAGGCGTTACTTCTGGCTCCAATGCCAGCCGCTGCACGCTGGCGACACCGCCCGCCGCCAATGCGCGTTGCAGCCAGTCGGCCGTAATCTCGCCGGGTGCGGCGATTAGCGAAGGCGGGGGCAGCGCAGCAGGATCGAACAGATCGCCGTCCTCACCCCACAGCCCCTTCATGTAAGCTGAGTTCCAGCAGCGGATGAAACGGCCCGCTTCAGCCTCGAACACTTCGATGCCGCAGAGCGCGACCTCGCGCCCGTCGCGGCTGACCATGTTCCACACCGACGTAACAAAGCGATCATCGGCATGCAGCACCTGATGGGTGAACAGCGGCTTGATCAAAAGACTGCGTTCGATCCGCTCAATCTGCTCATCGTGGCTGAGTGGCAGGACGCAGCCGGGATCGTGGCGGATAATCGGATTGGCGCAGATCTCGCGCACCAGCTCGGCTTCGCCGGCGTTGTAGACCCGCTCCCAGTAGAGCTCGATCAACTCGCGCGGGCTGCGGTGGGCCATGCCGGCTGAATCAGAAACCGGCTATCGCCGCATCCACCAGCTTCTTGTCCGCGCCCGCATCATGCCCTTCGGCAATCAGTCCGCGCGCGGCCTCAGAAGCCGCCTGGGCGGCCTTGGCGCGCAGTTCGGCGATGGCATGGCGCTCGGCGGCGGCGATCTTTTCTTCGGCGCTCTTGCTGCGGCGTTCGATCAGCGCACTGGCATCGGCCTTGGCCTTGGCGACGATCAGCTTGGCTTCCTCGTCAGCTGCAGCGCGCAGGGCGTCGGCGTCCTTGGCAGCGTCGCGGACTTTCTTTTCATATTCGGCCTTGAGCGCTTCGGCTTCGGCGCGCAGCTTGGCGGCATCGTCGAGCTGCTTGCGGATATCGGCGATCTGCTTGTCGAGCATGCCTGCAACGATGGCTGGCACCTTCATGTAGAGCATCAGCAGGAACACCGCGATCATGGCCATGGCAACCCAGCCGCCAGGGCTGAGCAACAGCGCGGTGGGCTCTTCTGCATGCTCGGCATGTTCAGCCACGGCTTCTGCCGCAGCGGCGAGGATGTTCAGATCAAGCATTGGCGAATACTGCCTTCACGGCTGACTGGGCCTTGGCCGCAGTCACCTTTGCGCCGGAAACCTTGGCGACGATGTCCTGTGCTGCCTCGGCGGCAACTGCCTCAATATTCGCCATGGCACCCTTGCGGGCCGCACTGAGCGAGGCTTCCGCCGCCGCCAGCTTTGCCGAAACTTCCGCATCGGCCTTGGCCAGACGGAGTTCGGCATCCTTGGCCGCCTTGGCTTTTGCCACAGAGGTCACTTCATGCGCTGCTGCACGCGCCGCAAGATCAGCGGCACGGGCGCGTTCCTCGGCCTCATCGGCTCCGGCGCGTGCACGTTCGGCAGCGGCGAGATCGGCCGCGATCTTGGCATTGCGGCCTTCGACCACGCCTTCGATCTTGGGGACCATGCCTTTGCCGATGCCGAAATAGATCGCAGCCAGCACCAGAGCCAGCCAGAACCATTGCGACTGATAGACGAGCAGAAGTTGATTAAGTTGAGGCATCGTACTCTTTCCGTATCAACAGACACCGCAGCGGAAAGGCACGGGCCGCAGCCCCTGCCGTTCCGCCAGCGGAAGCTATGGTCAAACGGCGTAGAGAATGATCATGGCGACCGCGAATGCGATCAGGCCAAGCAGTTCCGCGGCTGCGAAGCCGATGAACAAACGGCCCTGCTGGCCGTCGGCTGCTGCCGGATTGCGCAGTGCGCCCTGCAGGAACGAACCGAAGACGTTGCCCACGCCGGTGGCGGCCATGCCGACACCGATTGCTGCGAGACCGGCACCGATAACCTTAGCTGCTGCGAGATCCATTTTACGAACTCCTGTGATAAATCAGATTGTGATGGTTGGAAGGATGAAACTCAGTGCAGATGCACTGCGTCGTTGATGTAAAGCGAGGTGAGCAGGGCAAACACATAGGCCTGAATTGCGCAGACCAGCAGTTCGAGCGCGTTGACCCCGGCAATAAACACAAAGCTGAGTGTCGCCACGAAATAGCCCATCGGCGTTCCGGCATTGATGCCGTTGACAATGAAATAGCCGAACACGTCGACCAGAATGTGGCCCGCGATCATCGCCACGAACAGTCGCAGCGCGAGGCTGAACGGGCGGACGAGGAATGAGATCATTTCAATCGGCACGATCAGCGGCAGCAGAGGCAGCGGCGTGCCATGCGGCACAAACAGGCCGAAGAATTTGAAACCGTGCTTCCAGAAGCCGACAATCAGCACAATCGAGAAGCTGATGATGGCCAGCACACCGGTGATAGAGAACTGGCTGGTCACCGTGAACGGATGCGCCGCTTCGAACACGCCGAAGGGCATCATGCCCATGAAGTTCGAAAACAGGATGAAAGTGAAAACGGTGAAGATCCAGGGGACGTATTTCTTGCCCTCGGGTCCGATATTGCCGATCGCGAGGCCCGAGGCGAAGCCGGTCAGCATTTCAGCCGCAGCCTGCCAGCGACCGGGGATCAGCTCGCGCTTCATCCCGCCCCACATGAACAGCAGGATCGCGCCGAACACGATCAGCATCCACAGCGCAGAGTTTGTGAAGATGAAGGGAGTCCCATCGAGCACGCCGCCACCGAGCGCGTCAATCTGGAACTGATGCATCGGGTCGATCTTACTCTCGGCCGCCACGCGAAACCCCTGTTCTCTTGTGCAGAAAGCCGCCTACTCGGTAGGCTCCTGCGAAATCCGCCAGATCTGGACGAAAGCCGAAATAATGCCGAGAAACAGCATCACCAGCATCGCCTTGGGAGCAGAGCCCAGCCACCGGTCGATCAGCCAGCCAATCAGCATGGCGCCCAGTGGCGCGCCGATCAGCGTGGAGAGCACCCGGTTTCCCTGAGACGCACCCTTCCCGGTGAAAGCAGCATTGGCACCAGCTGGTGTCGTGCGCTGCTTCTCGGTGTGGTGCGCTGCCTTCAGCCTGTCGCTCAGCGACGCCAGCCGAGGGTCTTCACCACCTCCGGGAACCTCATTGGGATCATTCGTTGCCATGTCGATTCGTCCGCCATTTGTTTGCGAAACCTATGGAAAGTTTTACGCAAAACCCAAGGGGAAACCGCCATGAAAACGGGCAAACCCGCCAAGGCGCGCTCCCCTTAGGGGCGGGGGGGGCCCAAGTCAACCGGGGGTGGGAATACCGGCGACAGTCATCTCCCCTCCCGCAAGCCGGAGGGGTCGGGGGTGGGTCAGTCGGCATGAGAAGGCAGTGCGACGGGCCACACGCCCACCCCTAGCCCCTCTTGCAAGCGGAAGGGGGACAAGATCAGGGACAACGCGCATCGCGCTGGGGCGGGGCCGAGCTGCGGGTCAGCCAGCCGCCGCTGGGGCCTTCATACTTTTCGCCCGGCGCAGTTTGCGCGATCAGGCGGCAGCCCGAGGTGAAGGCATATTCCTCGACAGTCGCACCAGCAGCCTGGGCCTTTTCCGAATAGACCGCGCGGCGCTTGATGTTGAGGTCTTCAACCAGGGCGCGCAGCGAGGAGTCCGGCGACGAAGGGAAGCCGAGATAGCCATCGGTCTTTTCGCCCACCTGTCCGGCAGAGCGCGCGGCAGCATAGGCCGGATCGCGCTGGGCCATGGCGCTGCCAGCCACGCCTAGCGCAAGAGCTGCGGCGGCAAGACCGACGGCCAAGCTGCGGTTACTGGAGTTGAAAGCGGCAATCATCAGAAGATTTCCTTGTTCTGCTCGATCGTGTTCGCCGCATCTGCGGAGAGACGATAGATCACTTCCTGCTTGATGTTGATGTTGAGCTCGATGACGATGGGCTTGTCCGGTGCAGTGACCGAAATACATCCCCCAACCGCCAGCGAGCCTGCCAGCAGCACCATTGCGGCGCGAACGGCGCGCCTGCCGGACCTTGGTGCCTTTGGCCATGTTAATTGCATATCCCACATCGGGCGGGTTGTTGCAGCCTGGGCAGTTCGGGTCAATTCGTTGTGCATCATGGGGCTTTCCCGCTGTCTGAAGGCTGAACGCCGGTTGCAGGTTCAGGCAACGCCTGCATTGGTTTTCCATCGGCGCCCATCAGTCCCAGCTCGCGCGGATCGCGCACGGCAGCGGGATCATAAAGCGAGCGTAGCGAACCAACCAGTTTGAAAAATGGCGCCTTGAGGTTGACGTTGAACTTGATCGGCAGCCGGGCGATGCGCCGCGTCAGGAAATTGCGTTTGGCACCTGCCCCTTGCGCGATGCCGTCGAAGGAAACCCGGGTGACGATTTCGCCTTCAAGGGGCCCGCTGAGATCGATCTGCATCCGCCGGTAATCGAGCGATTTCAGCGCATCGAAGGCGAAATTGGCCATGGTCGAGAGGTCCTTGTAGCTGAGCGCGCCGACATAGGAGACATTGCCGCCGGGCGGGCGCGAGATCAGCTGGCCATGTTCCAGCCGCCCGCCATTCTCGTCGAACACCAGCGGGATCACACCGTCGAATATGCCAGTGGCGGAAATGTTGCCCAGATTCATGCGCTCGACGAAGTGGGCCGCGTCGAGTCCAGCAATGCGCATGGTAAATCTGCGGGTCTCGGCAATGCCGAGCTTCATGCGGGTCGGCTCCAGGGTCAGCGTCCCGCTCAGGAATGGCCACGAGGCGCCGAGCACTGCCAGTTCATTGTCGGGCCTGAGCTCGAAGTGCAGCTCGCCGTCATTGACTTCGATGCCCGGGTTGATTTCGGCAACTTTGAGAACCTGGTCTGGCGCAGTGACCAGCCCCAGCAGATCGGTGAATTCAACCGTTCCCGAAACACCCTTGGCCGGGCCGAAGGCAGCGGCAAAATCGAGCGAATCGGTGGTGAAGCGGCCGGTGCTGGAGGTCGTTTGCGGGTTCCAGTCGATCCGCCCTGTCCCGCGCACTTTGCCTTCGGCATTGGCAACCACACCCAGCAACATATGCGAAATCGCGTCGGGCTGCAGCATTTCGTCAAATTGCAGCTCGTTCATCGTGAGATTGGCGCAGCCAACGCCGCTGCCCAGATCGTGCGCGATATCAGCCTGCACTATTTCGCGCTGGCTTTGCGGCTCATCCATCGATGCCTGCGCGGTGATCCGGTTATTGGCCAGCACCAGCGATGCCCCCTGCGAGACGAGCGGCTGGAAGCGGGCATCCTTCTGCCGGTCCTGAAGCCGGAAGGCGACATCGCCAAGCGAAAGGCGGCCACCTGCAAAGCGCCAGCTGCCCGCCGCATCGAGCACATCGAGCGGCACTTCGGCGAGGCTGACATTGCCGCCGGAAAAGCGCCCCGCAACATCCTTGCCCAGCCGCGCGGCCAGCTGGCTCACGCGAAAGTGCGAGGGATCAGCCGGATCGCCGAGCGCGACATCGACATTCCGCATCGCCATCGTGCCCGGCCAGGCTAAGCCTGCCGCGCCGCCGGTGATGTGGATCGGGGTGTCGCCGAGCATGCCGGCCAGATCGAGCCTGGATGCCCCTGCCGCCAGCCGGGTTCCGCGCGCATCGGAGGCGAGAATTGGCTGGCCCGGCTGCGGACAAAGGTTGATGCCGCGCTTGCGCAAGGTGAGATTGGCGACTGCCAGACTGTCAAAGCTGACGGCCACGCATTTGTGCCACATGGCAAGGCCGCGGGCCGGCGACCAGGTGCCATCCACTGGCAGGGCCAGATTGCGCGCCGCGCCGCCGGGCAAGGGCCCGCTGAGCCGCGCGGATCCTGCGAATCCCAGCCCGCCATTGCTGGCCTGCACCAGAACCAGCTGCGGTATCTCCAGCCGGGAGGCTCCGGCGACATATTCCTGCATGGCGAGCCGCATGGTGACCGAACCGCCGGCACCGCGCTCCATCCGCCCGCTGATGCCCGGCATGCCGGGGCCGCCGGTGACGAAATTGCCTGACAGCAGCGGCGCCACGCTGCCGCCCGCGCTTAGCTGGAAACGCGACAGGGCCAGCAGGGCCTGACCGCTGGAACCTGTCAGATTTGCCTGCGGCACGACCAGATTGGCCGCATAACCGGTCTGGCCCACATTTTTGGTCTGACGATGAATGAAGCTGGCAGTGAACCGGCTGCCGCGCCCTTCGCTTGCCAGAGCGCTGCGCAACTGGGCGAGCAAGGGCGCGGCGAAAGTGTCGCTCGCGCTTTGCGCGGCACTGGCGAGGGCCGAATCGAGCGCCGAGCCGGGCCTTAGGCCAGCACCGTTGACATCGCCGACCAGCTCGATCCGTGCAAAACTGTCCTGCGCGCGCAGGGTGCCGTTGGCTGTCAGTGAAGCCAATGCGGCTTGCGGCGCGGCAATATTGGCAACGCCGAACTGATAATCCGCAGTCAGCGCCTGTTTGCGCCATGTAAAGCGCCCGGTGCCGCTGGCTGCGTCGGCGCGATTGTCGCCATTGCCCAGAGCGCCGCTGGTGAGGCCCAGCTTGCCTTCGGCGCCGTCCAGCCCAGGATCGAGTGTCGTCTCGAGCTGCAAGGCCACATTGGCAAGGCGCAGTCCCGCGGGCGAACAGGCGAGGCTGGCCAGCCGCAAGGGTCCTGTAAAATGCAGCTTTTCCGCAGTGACCGCCAGTTTGCCATAGATGCTGGCCCGCTGCGCGGTGCAATTGCCCTTGGCTGCCTGCGGGGCAATGGCCGCAAACACCCCGCTGAAGCCATCGCGCAGGGCGCCTGTGCCTTCCAACTTGAGCCCGACCGGCCCGTAGTCGCTTTCGATTAGGGCGCGCGCATCGACCAGGGCTATGTCGAGATCGGGCAGGCGAAAGGGCTCCTTGCTGCCGGTGAACAGCGCCTTGTCGAGGCTGCCGAAGGACAACCTGCCGCCGCGATAGCTGCCATAAAGCCGGGCTTTCTCCAGCGTGATCCGGCCCAGCGCAGGCAAGCCCCAGCGCGGCAGCAGGCGGACCCTGACCCGATCGATGGTGAGATCGGGCCGCGCGGGATCGCCAATGACTACGCGGCGCAACACTTGCTCATCAGTGCCGATCGATTCGACTTCATAAGTCGCTGGCAAGCCCAGCTTGTCGATCTGGCCCGAGATCAGGTTTTCCGCGATCCGGTCGCGGCTGAACCAGGCGAGGATCACCGTGAGCGCGAAGACAGCGGCCACGCCGACCAGCGCCCGCCACCAGCGGTGGCGGGGCCTTGCTGACACGTCAGTCGCGTCGTCCAGCATCGTCTGGGGGTCGTCTAGGTCCGCAGCCATTCTCCGCACACTTGCGCCGATGCCCGGCTAAAGGCAATGTTGTCAGCGCCGGGGGAGCTGCCCATGGCCTAGACAAGCTGAACGAGGGGGAAACCGCGCATGGCGATTGGCAAATTCTGCATGGCCATGCTGGGCTTGGCTGCGCTCGCCGGTTGCGGCGGCATGGCGGCCAAGCCCGGACCGGGCGACTGGGCGGCGCATAATGGCGACAGTGCCGAGACGGCGTTCAGTCCGCTTGAAGAGATCAACACCGGCACGATCGGCCGGCTCGGCCTCGCCTTCTCGCTCGACCTGCCCGGCGAGACCACGCTGGAGGCCACCCCGATAGCCGTGGGCGGCACGCTCTATTTCACCGGCACTCATGCCGAGGTCTATGCCGTCGATGGCAAGACGGGCCAGCAGCTGTGGAAGTATGATCCGCAGACATGGAAGGTGAACCCTTACATGCTGACGCAGAACTTCGCGGCCAATCGCGGCGCGGCCTATGCGGACGGGCGGGTCTATGCCGCATCGCTCGATGGCCGCCTGTTCGCGCTTGATGCGAAGACCGGCAAACTTGCCTGGTCAGTGCAGACCGTCCCACCCAAATCACACCAGTTCATCACCGGGGCGCCGCGTACCTTTGGCGGCAAGGTCATCATCGGCCAGGCTGGAGCTGATTTCGGCGAGCGTGGCTTTGTTGCCGCCTACGATCAGGCGAATGGCAAGGAAGTCTGGCGGTTCTATGTCACCCCCGGCTCCCCCGAGCAGAATAAGGGCGACCCGGCGCAGGAGGCCGCCGCGAAGACATGGAACGGCGAGTTCTGGAAGACCGGCACCGGCGGCGGGCCTTGGGACAGCATCACATTCGATGAAGAGCTGAACCGCATCTACATCGGCACCGGCAATGTCTCGCCGGTCGATCCTGTGACCCGGGGGAACGAGCAGGGCGACAATCTCTATGCCGCCGGGATCGTCGCGGTTGACGCAGAAAGCGGCCAATACGCCTGGCACTATCAGGAAAACCCGCGCGATAGCTGGGACTATGACAGCACCCAGCAGATGACTGCCACCACGCTGACCATCGATGGCAAGCCGCGCAAAGTCTTGATGCATGCGCCCAAGAATGGCTTCCTCTATGTGCTTGACCGCAACGACGGGAAGATCATCTCGGCCGAGAAAATCGTCAAGTCGACCTGGGCCGACCACATCGATCTGACCACCGGGCGTCCGGTCGAGGAAAAGGACATCCGCTTCGAAAAGGGCGACGTCACGATATGGCCCAACCCGGCCGGTGCGCACAGCTGGCAATCGCAGAGTTTCAGCGCCAAGACCGGGCTGCTCTATATGCCCGTCACCCAGAACGGGGTGCATTTCGGCAAGGGCCATTCGGTCGAGGGCGGATTCGATGTTGGCGGACTGTCGATTGCCACCGAGAAGCGCGACGAGCGCGACGGCAAGGGCGCGCTGCTCGCCTGGAATCCGGTGACGCAAAAGCAGGCCTGGAGAGTCCAGCACCAGACCATGCTCAACGGCGGAGTGCTCTCGACCGCGGGCAATCTTGTGTTCCAGGGCACCGGCGACGGCATGTTTACTGCCTATGATGCTGCCAGTGGCAACAAGGTCTGGAGCTTCGATGCCGGGCTCGGCATCATCGCCGCGCCAATGAGCTATGCGGTGGATGGCAGGCAATATGTCGCGCTGCTGGTCGGCTGGGGCGGTTCGGCTTCAGTCGGCAGCGACGTGATGAATGTCGGCTGGAAATACGGCGCCAACCCGCGCCGCCTGCTGGTCTTCGCGCTGGACGGCAAGGCGACAATTCCGGCGGGACCCAAACCGACGCTGGCGGTGGGCGCAGTGGATGATCCAGCCATCAGGATCGATCCGGTCGCCGCCGAAACCGGCCACCAGCTGTTCCTCGCCTGCGCCCTGTGCCACGGCCGCCATGCGCGCTCGGCAGGCTCGCCGGGACCGGACCTGCGCGAGAGTGCGCTGGCGCTCGATCAGGAAGCGTTCCTGGCTGTCGTCAAGGGCGGAACACTGCTGGAAAAGGGCATGCCGCGCTATGACGATATGACCCGCGAACAGGCACTTCAGATCTGGATGTATGTCCGATCCGCAGCCCGCGAGGCCAAGCGGGGTGGTTGATGACGACCTCTTTCAAAACGAAAACCGCGTCGCAGAAGCCCGGCGCGGGGCCAAGGCTGTTGCACCCGGCCATGATTCCAGCGGCCACCGGGCGCGGCTGCGCAAGCGGCTGCTCGAAGGCGGGGTCGACGCCATGGCCGACCACGAAGTCATCGAATACCTGCTGATGACTGCGATCCCGCGCCGCGACACCAAGCCGCTGGCGCGCGCGCTGATCAAGCGGTTCGGCAGCCTGGCCGGCGTGCTCAATGCCGAAACCCGCGCGCTGGCGCTGCACCCCAGCATGGGCGAGACCAGCGCTGCCGCGCTCAAGATCGTCGCCGTCGCCGCGCGCCGCATGGCCCGCGAACAGGTGCGCGAGGCACCAATTCTCGCGAGCTGGCAGGCACTGCTCGATTACCTGACCATCGACATGGCGCATCTCACGGTCGAGCGGGTGCGGGTGCTCTATCTCAACCACCAGAACATGCTGGTGCACGACTGGCACGTCGGCGATGGCTCGATAGACGAGGCCGCGATTCACCCGCGCGAGGTGATCCGCAAGGCGCTCGATCTTGGCGCCACGGCGCTGATCCTGGTCCACAACCACCCCAGCGGCGCACCCCAGCCGAGCAAGGCCGACATCGTGATAACCAACAAGATCGCCGAGGCTGGGCGGCTGCTGGGGATCGTGGTGCATGACCATGTCATCATCGGGCGCGAGGGGCATGTGAGTTTGAAATCCAAGGGGCTGATATGAAGATGTTTCGCGCGGAGGCGCGGAGACGCGGAGAAGTGTGCAAGAAGAACATTTTTCGCGCAGAGATCGCAAAGAACGCAGAGAGATTTTGCTTTGAGCGAAGCCCCGTTCCATCCGAACGGTTCCGCAATCGGCATAGCTTAGATCATGAATATTGCCTGCGACATGGCGCTGGATCTTTGCGCTCTCTGCGATCTTTGCGCGAAACTCCTTTCTTCTCCGCGTCTCCGCACCTCCGCGCGAATCAAAATCCATGTGCGTAGCCGCCCTGGCTTGGGCCGCGCATCCTCGCTGGCTGCTCGTCGCCATCGGTAACCGTGACGAATACCACCTCCGTCCCGCGGCGCCACTGGCGCGCTGGGCAAATGGCATGATCGCGGGGCAAGACCTTAAATCGGGCGGAACCTGGCTTGGCCTGACCGAAACGGGCCGCTTTGCGCTGGTCACCAACCGGCGCGGCTATGGCGATCCTGATCCCGGCAAGGCTTCACGCGGAGAACTTGTCAGCGATCAGTTGCTCGGCACGGGGCGCTATGGCGATCCGGCGACGGCTGAGCTGGGTGACTTCAACCCTTTCAACCTGATCGTCGCTGATAGCGGAAATGCCCATTTCCTCTCGAACCGCCCGGAGCACATCCGCACCGCGTTGCCCCACGGCATCTATGGCCTCTCCAACGGCGCGCTCGACGAGCCCTGGCCCAAGACGCTCCAGCTGAAAGCCGCGCTGACTGACTGGTTGAATGCAGACACCACGGATCACGCGCCACTTTTCGCAGCACTTGCGAGCGAGAGGCTGGGCAATATGGGAGTTCATACAACAACGCCCTCCGATGTGCCGCTGGAGGCCCCCGAAACCCCGCCCTTCATTCGCAATGCGATCTATGGCACGCGCTGCTCCACGGTGGTGGTGATCGACCGGCAAGGGCGGGGCACGATCACCGAACGCCGCTTCGATGCGCAGGGTGAGGCGGCAGGAGAGACCGAACTGCCTTTCGACTGGCCGGTATAACCGCACTTGGACGGATTGGATGTCGAATGTCGAGATTCGGCAATTATGGCATGTGCGGCCATAAACAATTGATTATAATTGGAATAACGACAATTCACAATATGGAACTTTACGAACATTAGGCCAAGGCGCCATCGCCATAATGTTTCGGCAAAACTGCGCCGGGCCCAGATGCGACAAAACCCGCGCCTTGGCGGGGCACGGGTTCAAGAAAGCACTTCACAGGATCAAAGAGCGCAGGGCCGGGAAGAGGCCTTGATGGCGCGATTCTGGCATGCGTGGGGCCCTGTAGGAAAGGGCAGAATTCAGGGGGAAATTGCACGCCTCACCGGAATTTTAGCTTCACGGCAACTTGCGAAACACGACCGTCAGGTTGTTGGCCGGCATTTCCGCAACCCGCTCCAGCCGCAGCCCCCGCGCCTCGGCAAGGGCCGCCACTGCCTCCAAATCACGCAAGCCCCAGTCCGGATTGCGGCTGCGCAGATCGTGATCGAACGCTGCGTTGCTCGGCGCGATTGGCTGGCCTGCCCGGCGATAGGGGCCATAGAGGCAGAGCGGCGCACCGGCACCAAGCAGACGCCCGGCACCTTGCATCAGACCCTCGGTGGCGGCCCATGGGCTGATGTGAACCATGTTGATGCAGACCAGCGCATCGGCGCGGGCAATCGGCCACACGGGCGCTGCGGCATCAAGCGCGATGGGCGGCAAAACATTGTCCAGCCCTGCCGCTTGTGACCAGGCGGCAATCGAGCGCAAGGCATCGGGCGAGGGATCGGAGGGCTGCCAGACAAGACCCGGCAAGGCGCGGGCGAAATGCACGGCATGCTCGCCGGTGCCGCTCGCCACTTCCAGCACCAGCCCGCTCCCAGGCAGCTCTTCGCGCAGGAGTGTGAGGATCGGCTCGCGATTGCGCTCTGTCGCCGGGGCAGTGCGGCGCTCGTCTTCAGCTTCCAAGGTCATTTTTCCTGTGTCATTCCTTGCAGGCCCGCCGTAAGCGACTCGGCTCTTATGCCCTGCGGAGGATGCCATGGAACTCTATGAAAGCGAACTGGCCCAGGCCAAGGCGCGCATTGCCGCCACAAGCCAGTCGCCTGACCAATTCACTTTCGCAATGGAATATCTGCCGCCCGATCCCGACGGCGGCGGCATGTTCACGGTGCAGTATGAGGTGCGCATTGCCCATGCGAAATCCGGGAAGAGCAAGAGACTGATCGGCGGCATCGGCATGGGCTGGGTCGAGCGGTTCGAGGAGTTGCTGGGCGAGGGCTATTTCGACTGAGGCAACCCCCCGCCCTTGCCATCCCCGCCCCCTCCCCCTAGCGGCTCCCTCATCGAAGAAACCCGGAGTCGAACATGGTCCCCCGCTACGCCCGCCCCGCAATGACCGCGATCTGGGAGCCGGAAATGCGCTATCGCATCTGGTTCGAGATCGAGGCCCATGCCACCGACAAGCTGGGTGAGCTGGGCGTTGTGCCGGCAAGCGCGGGCAAAGCGCTATGGGACTGGTGGAAGACCAATCCAAAAATCGATGTTGCCGCTATCGATGCCATCGAGGCCGTGACCAAGCATGACGTGATCGCCTTTCTTGACTGGGTTGCCCAGCAGGTCGGCCCCGAAGCGCGCTTCATGCATCAGGGGATGACCAGCTCTGACGTGCTCGACACCACGCTGTCAGTGCAGCTGGCGCGGGCTTCGGACATTCTGATCGCGGACCTCGACGCGCTCCTCGCCGCAATCAAGCGCCGGGCCGAGGAGCACAAGTATACGCCTACCATCGGCCGCAGCCACGGCATCCATGCCGAGCCGACCACTTTCGGGATCAAGCTGGCCGAAGCCTATGCCGAATTCAGCCGGGCTAGGGCGCGGCTGGTGGTGGCGCGCGCTGAAATCGCCACTTGCGCCATTTCCGGCGCGGTCGGCACTTTCGCCAACATTGACCCGTCGGTTGAAGACTATGTTGCGGAGAAGCTCGGCCTCGCCATCGAGCCGGTCTCGACGCAAGTCATCCCGCGTGATCGCCATGCGATGTATTTCGCCACGCTGGGCGTGATCGCCAGCTCGATCGAACGCGTCGCCACCGAAGTGCGCCACTTGCAGCGCACCGAAGTGCTGGAGGCGGAGGAATATTTCTCGCCCGGCCAGAAGGGCAGCTCGGCCATGCCGCACAAGCGCAATCCGGTGCTGACCGAGAACCTCACCGGTCTTGCCCGTGTCGTCCGCTCGGCCGTCACCCCGGCGCTGGAAAACGTCGCGCTGTGGCATGAGCGCGACATTTCACATAGCTCGGTCGAACGCTACATTGGCCCCGATGCCACGATCACGCTCGATTTCGCGCTGGCCCGGCTGACCGGGGTGATCGACAAGCTGCTGGTTTACCCCGAGCGCATGCAGAAGAACCTCGACCGCATGGGCGGTCTGGTCCATTCGCAGCGGGTGCTGCTGGCGCTGACGCAAGCCGGGCTCAGCCGCGACGACAGCTATCGCCTCGTCCAGCGCAATGCGATGAAGGTGTGGGAAAGCGACGGCGCGCTGTCGCTGCTCGAGCTGCTCAAGGCCGATCCGGAAGTGAGCGCGGCAATGACGGCGAGCGAGCTGGAGGACAAATTCAACCTCGATTATCATTTCAAGGCAGTCGACCGGATCTTCGAGCGGGTGTTTGGGTCATAAATCCTCCCCGAGCTTGCTCGGGGAGGTGGCGGCCACGTAGTGGCTGACGGAGGGGCATCCCCCCTCCACCACCGACTGCGTCGGCGGCCCCCCTCCCCGAGACAAGCTCGGGGAGGATTGAGAGAGGCCACCCTTCCCTTCACCGCCAATCCCGCCTAGCATTGCCCCGAAGGTTAGAGGCGGGAACTGGAGGAATGCCATGCAGATCATCCGTACTATCGTGTGGGTGCTGGTCGTTGTCGCGCTGGGGCTGTTTTCGCTGAACAACTGGAATCCGGTTGAAATCAAAATCTGGGACAGCCTGATTCTCGAAACCAAGCTGCCGGCCCTTGTCATGGCTTCCTTCCTGTTGGGCCTTGCGCCGATGTGGCTGCTGGCCAAGGCGGGCAAATGGCGGATGAGCCGGCGGATCAATGCGCTGGAGAATTCGGTCCGCGCCAATGCTGCCCCACCTCCGACATCAGCGCCGCCACTGGCCACATCCAGCCAGCTCGAAGCGGCCACCCCTGCTACGCCCGTAGCTCCTCCAGAAAGCCCGACAGTCTGATATGTCCAATCCCATCTATCTCGCGCTCGACCTGCCCCGTCTCGATGCCGCCGAAGCGCTTGCACGCAAGGTCAAGGATCATGTCGGCGGGCTCAAGCTGGGCCTCGAATTCTTCTGCGCGCATGGCCATCACGGGGTTCACGAGATCCACAAGCTTGGCCTGCCAATCTTTCTAGATCTGAAGCTGCACGACATCCCCAACACCGTCGCCGCCGCGATGCAGGCGATCCATGTGCTCGAACCGGCCATCGTCACGGTCCATGCAGCTGGTGGCCGGGCGATGATGGAAGATGCCAAGGCTGCGGCAGGCGAGCATTGCAAGGTGGTGGCAGTCACTGTGCTGACAAGCCTCGACGAGAATGACCTCGCCCGCACCGGGATCAGCGGCAATCCGCACGATCAAGCCCTGCGGCTGGCAAGCCTCGCCCACGAAGCCGGGCTCGACGGCATTGTCTGCTCGGGCCACGAAGTCGGCGCAATTCATGCGCAGTGGAAGGACGGCTTCTTTATCGTCCCCGGCCTGCGCCCGGCGAACGGCAATCTGGCCGACCAGAAGCGCCCTGTCGCTGGCGCTGCTGGCGACCAGAAGAGAATTGTAACGCCGCGCGAGGCGCGCGATGCCGGGGCCAGCGTGCTGGTCATCGGCCGCCCGATCAGCCGCGCCGAGGATCCGGCAGCAGCAGCGCGGGCGATCGAAGGTACGCTGTAGCTCGACTCAAGCTGCCGTTGCGCTATGGGCAAACTATGCCAGCACTAGCCATCAAAATCTGCGGTATCACGACGTCGGATACCCTTGATGCTGCGATTCGCGCGGGCGCCGACTACGTGGGATTCAACTTCTTCCCACCGAGTCCACGCCATCTGCAGTTGACCGATGCGGCGGCGCTGGCTGCCCGCGCCGAAGGGCGCATCACCCGCGTCGGCGTTTTTGTCGATCCTAGCGACGATCTTTTGCGCGACGCCATAGGTGCAGGACGGCTGGATGCCGTTCAGCTTCACCGCGTTACCGCAGCACGACGCGCGGCGACAATGCAACAATTCCGCTTGCCTGTGTGGGCAGTGGTTGAAGTGAGCAAGCCAGGCGATCTCGCTGCACGCGGTCATCTCGAAGCTGCCGACCGGGTTATCTACGACGCCAAGACGCCTAAGAATGCAGCGCTTCCAGGCGGCATGGGTTTGGTCTTCGATTGGTCGTTGCTAAGTGGATTGTCGCATCCTTGGCCCTGGGGCCTTGCCGGGGGCCTGACGCCGGACAATGTCGCCGAGGCAGCGCGGCTCACCGGCGCGCCCTTGGTCGATACTTCCTCGGGCGTCGAAAGCGCGCCGGGCGTCAAGGACGTGGACAAGATCGCTGCCTTCTGCAAAGCGGCCACACTATGAACGACCTTCCCAACTCCTTCCGCACCCTTCCTGACGAACGCGGCCATTTCGGCCAGTTCGGCGGGCGCTATGTTGCCGAAACCCTGATGCCGCTGGTGCTCGAGCTGGAGGCGGAATATCGCCGCGCCAAGCTCGATCCGGCGTTTCAGGCCGAATTCGACGATCTGCTCGAACACTATGTCGGCCGCCCCAGCCCGCTCTATTTCGCGCCTCGCCTGACCGAAGAACTTGGGGGAGCGCAAGTCTGGTTCAAGCGCGACGAGCTGAACCACACCGGCGCGCACAAAATCAACAATTGCGTTGGGCAGATTCTGCTGGCGATCCGCATGGGCAAGACCCGGATCATCGCCGAGACCGGCGCGGGCCAGCATGGCGTCGCCACCGCCACTGTCGCCGCACGCTTCGGCCTGCCTTGCGTGATCTACATGGGCGCCAAGGATGTCGAGCGGCAGGCGCCCAATGTGTTCCGCATGAAGCTGCTCGGCGCCGAAGTGATCCCCGTAACCAGCGGCGCGAATACGCTGAAAGACGCGATGAACGAGGCACTGCGCGACTGGGTCGCCAATGTCCATGACACGTTTTACATCATAGGCACGGCAGCAGGCCCGCATCCCTACCCCGAGCTGGTGCGTGATTTCCAGAGCGTGATCGGGCGCGAGGCGCGAGAGCAGATGCTGAAGCGCACTGGCCGCCTGCCCGACCTGCTGGTCGCCGCAATCGGCGGGGGCAGCAATGCCATCGGACTGTTTCATCCGTTTCTCGACGATCCCGGCGTCAAGATGCTCGGCGTCGAAGCGGCGGGGCATGGGCTGGACAAGGAACATGCGGCGAGCCTCGCGGGCGGGCGGCCCGGCATCCTGCATGGCAACAAGACCTATCTGCTGCAGGACGAAGACGGCCAGATCGCCGAGGCGCATTCGATTTCGGCGGGGCTGGACTATCCCGGCATCGGGCCGGAGCATTCGTGGCTGAAAGAGATCGGCCGGGTGGACTACACCTCGGTGACCGACGTCGAAGCACTGAGCGCCTTCCAGCTACTTTGCCGCACCGAGGGGATTATTCCCGCGCTGGAACCTGCCCACGCCATCGCCGCCGTCGCCAAGATCGCGCCGACAATGTCGAAGGATGCAATCATCTGCGCCAACCTGTGCGGGCGGGGGGACAAGGATATTTTCACTGTGGCCGAGGCGTTGGGGGCACAGATCTAAAAGCCCTCTCACCTTCAGGGGAGAGGGGGACTCAGGAATTATGCGAGACCCACGCCTGACCAAATATGCCAAGGCAAACCGCAAGCAAATGTCCGAGCCTGCGATGCGGATGTGGCTGCAACTGCGAGCCAAACGGCTTGAAAGTGTGAAGTTCTATCGGGAAAAGGTGATCGGCGACTACATTGCCGACTTTGCTGCCAACTCGCCGAAGCTGGTCATAGAGATTGATGGCGATACGCACGATGTGGACGATGACCTTGACCGGATCAGAACGGGCTATTTGGAGCAGCGGGGATACCGGGTAGTGCGCTATACAAACTTGGACGTGATGCAGAATATCGAAGGTGTCTTGATGCATTTGACTGAAGTTATTGCGGGAATGCGGCCCCCTCTCCCAACCCTCTCCCCTGAAGGGGAGAGGGCTTGATGTCGCGCTTTGACGCCGCCTTCGCGCGCGGCCCCGCTCTCGTCACTTTCGTCACCGCTGGCGATGGCCCCACCTCTGCGATCCTTGACGCGCTGGTCGAAGGCGGAACGGATGTGATCGAACTCGGCATGCCGTTCACCGATCCGATGGCCGATGGCCCGGCGATCCAGGCGGGCAATCTGCGTTCGCTGGGCGCGGGCACGAAGACGGCGGACATCTTCCACATCGCCGCCGACTTCCGCGCGCGGCACCCGGAGGTGCCGGTGGTGCTGATGGGCTATGCCAATCCGATGACCACGCGAGGGCCGGCATGGTTTGCCAACGAGTGCCAGAAGGCCGGCGTCGATGGTGCCATTTGCGTCGATCTGCCGCCCGAGGAAGACCCTGATCTCGGGCCGCAACTGCGCGCGGCAGGCGTCTCGCTGATCCGCCTCGCCACCCCGACCAGCGATGCCGCGCGGCTGCCGACGATCCTCAAGGATACCTCGGGCTTCCTTTATTATGTCGCGGTTGCCGGGATCACCGGCAAGCAGCAGGCAGCGCTGGGCTCGATCGAGGAGGCCGTGGCGCGGCTCAAGGCGGCGACGGATATTCCCATTGTGGTCGGCTTCGGCGTGCGCACGCCGGAACAGGCAGGTGCCATCGCCAAGGTCGCGGACGGCGTAGTCGTTGGCTCGGCACTGGTCGAACTGGTGGCCGAGCACGGCGCAAACGCGGCCGGGCCGATCCGGGATTATACCAGGGCGCTGGCGGATGCGGTGCATTCGGCGCGAAATGGGTGACGCACCCCCTTCTCTTTAGTTTCGTCACCCTGAACTTGTTTCAGGGTCTATCGTGCCGCAAGTTCAGTGCTCTCCGGCCATGCGCTAACCGAGCGGTTTGCTCTTGAAAACCACACTCCGGTCGCGCGGAGAAATGGGCCCTGAAACAAGTTCAGGGTGACGGAATTTGGGAGTTTGCGGTGTGAGAGACTTCGCCATCTCGGACAATCCGGCGGTTCAGGCCCAGCTTGATCGCCTCGGCGCGCTGATCTTGCCGCAGGGGCGATTCGGGCTGGAGACGATTACCGCACTGCTCACCCGCCTCGGCGATCCGCAGCGCCGCCTGCCGCCCACTTTCCATGTCGCCGGAACCAACGGCAAGGGCTCTACCTGCGCCTATCTGCGTGCCATGCTCGAAGCGCAGGGGCTCACCGTCCACTCTGCAACCAAGCCGCATCTGGTGCGCTATAACGAGCGTATCCGCATTGCCGGGAAGCTGGTCGAGGATGATCTGCTGGCCGCGCTTCTGGCAGAAGTGCTGGATGCTGGCGCGGACCTCGAGCCCAGCTTTTTCGAAGTCACTGCCGCCGCTGCCTTCCTCGCCTTCGCCCGCATTCCCGCCGATGCCTGCGTTATCGAAGTCGGCCTTGGTGGGCGGTTCGATGCGACCAATGTGCTGGAGCGCCCCGCTGCCTGCGGCATTGCAACGCTTGGGATAGACCACGAGGCCTTCCTGCTGCGCCCCGAGGAGGGCGTGCCGACTGTTCCGCTTGAGCGGATCGCCTTCGAGAAAGCCAGCATCGCCAAGCCGGGTGTGCCGCTGGTGACGCAGAATTATGGCATCGATCTGGCCAGGACCATCATGACAGTCGCCAAAGCAGCTGGCTCGCCTGTCATCATGCGCGGTGTGCATTGGCGGGCTCAGGCTGGCGAGACCATCGAATATGGCGACGCGCAGGGCAAATTGAGCCTGCCCTTGCCGACTCTGGTCGGCGCGCATCAGGCGGATAATGCTGCGCTGGCGGTGGCCATGCTGCGGCATCAGGATCAGGTATCGGTTACACCCGAAGCTATGGCGGAAGGTATTCGTTCGGCAAAGTGGCCAGCGCGGTTGCAACTGCTGGGTGAGGGTCCGCTGACCGCCATGGTGCCGGGACGGAAAGTCTGGCTGGATGGCGGGCATAATCCGGATGCGGGGGTGGCAATCGCGCGGTTCTTTGGGGCTGATCTCGCGCATGGCCCTTCGCCCTTCGACAGGCTCAGGATGAGCTCAGGCCGAGCGGGATTTGATTCTGATCCAGGCTCATGCCCCGCTCAGCCTGAGCCTGTCGAAGGCCGCCCGCAACAGATCCACCTCATCATCGGCATGCTGGAGAACAAGGATCCCGGCGCATTGGTCGCGCCGCTGCAGGGAAAGCTGCGTAGCCTGTCGGTGGTGCCAGCGCCGGGCCACCTCGCCCATGCGCCAGAGGACTTTGCTCCGCACACGCACTTGCCGGTGCGCGGGTTTGGCAATGTCAGCGATGCACTGGCCAGCCTACCGCCAGATGGCCATGTGCTGATCGCTGGCTCGCTCTATCTCGCGGGCGAAGTGCTGCGGCTTAACCGTGAACTGCCGGACTGATCACTGCCAGACTAATCAACCCGGCGTCTCGGCATCGCCGTCGCTGCCGCCGCCTGCTGTTCCCATCGCCGCATCGATCAACCCGGTCCGGCTCATCCACCAGAACAGCACGATACCCGGCAAGGCCAGCAGCGTGGTCAGCAGATAGAAGTTCGTATAGCCCATGCCTTCGATCATGCCGCCCGCGGTGGTGCCGGTGGCGAACCGCCCGACCACGCTCGCGCTCGCGGAAATCAAAGCATATTGCGCGGCAGTGAAGCGCAAGTCGCACAGCGCCGAGAAATAGGCGACGACCACCACTCCGCCATAGCCCGAAGCAATGTTTTCGAAACCGATCGCGCCTGCCATGCCGAGATTGGAATGGCCCGCCGCCGCCAGTGCCGCGAAGCTGAGGTTGGAAATCCCCATCAGCACCAGAGCCAGCAGCACCGAGCGTTTCAGGCCCATTTTCGCATAGGCCACCCCGCCAATGAACACGCCGATCAGATAGGCCCAGAAGCCGACGCCAACATCGTAAATGGCGATCTCGTCATTGCTGAAGCCAAGATCGTCGAACAGCAGGCGGAAGGTGAGGTTGGCCAGGGTATCGCCGATCTTGTGAACAAGAATGAACAGCAGCACCAGCCAGGCGCCATGGCGCTGGAAGAATTCCGCAAACGGCCCCGCGATCGATGTCCAGACTTCGCGCAGGCCCTTCTTGCCGGCGGGTTCGCGATGTCGCGACGGTTCGCCGAGCAAAAGCGCGGTGAACACTGCCGGCAGCGCGAAAGCGGCGCAGGACATATAGGCCGCGCTCCAGCCCATCCGAGCCGAAACCACCAACGCCAGTGCGCCAGCACCCGCCGAACCAATTCGCCAGCCATATTGCGACATGCCAGAGCCAGTGCCGAGCTGATAGGGCTTGAGCGTCTCGATGCGGTAGGCGTCGATAACGATGTCGAAGGTCGCCCCGGCCACGCCGACGAGCACTGCCGCCACCACGGTTGCGCTGAGCGCAGCAGAAGGATCGACCAGCGCCAGATTGATCACCGCCGCGATCACCGCCGCGCCCGAAAGCACCATCCACGAAACCCGCTGGCCCAGCCTTCCCAGCAGCGGCAGATGCACGCCATCAACGACCCAGGCCCAGAAAACCTTGAGATTATAGACCAGGAAAGCGAGAGTGAAGGCAGTGACTGTCTTCTTGTCGATCCCCTCCTGCGCCAGCCGCGTGGTCAGCGTCGCGCCGATCATCGCATAGGGAAATCCCGAGGATACGCCGAGGAAGAAGGCGGCGAGCGATTCCTTTTCGAGATAGGGCTGGAGCGCGGGAACGCGGCGGGCGGCCAATGCGATCAGGATTACCGCAACCAGCAGCACCCACAGTGTCGTCGACATGAAGCTCTCCCCGCCAAATCAATCTGGCAGGCTAGCGGGGATTTCGCCCAAGCTCTAGGCTTTTTGACGCATGGGGGCTGGCGGTCTATTGGCTGGCCCATGGCCCCAACTTCCGAAGACCGTAAAGGCGAACGCATCGCCAAGCTCCTCGCCCGCGCCGGTGTCGCCAGCCGCCGCGAGGTGGAGCGGATGATTGCCGAAGGGCGGGTCAAGGTCGAGGGCGAAGTGCTGACCACTCCTGCGACCGTGCTCGAAAGCCTCAAGGGTGTGACGGTAGACGACAAGCCAGTCGCTGCCGCCGAGGCCGCGCGGCTGTTCCGTTTCCACAAGCCTTCAGGGCTGATCACCGCCGAGCGCGATCCCGCCGGGCGTCCGACAATCTACACCGCGCTGAAGAACGCCCTGCCGCCGGGCACGCCCCGGCTGATGCCGGTCGGGCGGCTGGACTTCAACACCGAAGGCCTGTTGCTGATGACCAATGACGGCGAGCTCAAGCGCGCGATGGAGCTGCCTGCATCGGGCATCCCGCGCACCTATCGCGCCCGCACCTATGGCAATATCACCCAGGCCCAACTGGAAGAACTGATCGATGGAATCACCATCGAGGGCATTCACTATGGCAAGATCGACGCCAATATGGAGCGCAAGACCGGGCGCAACCAGTGGATCGAGCTCACTTTGACCGAAGGCAAGAACCGCGAAGTGCGCCGCGTGCTCGAACATCTCGGCCTCGAAACCTCGCGCCTGCTGCGCACCGCCTATGGCCCGTTCAGCCTCGGCGACATGCCGCGCGGCACTGCCGACGAAGTGCGGCCCATCGATATCGAGCGCTTCCGCGAGGCCATGCCCGGCTTTGCCCGCAACGAAGCGCAGGACCCGGCCTCGAAAAAGCCCACGACTGCACCGCCACCGCGCGGCAGCTATCGGCCTGAAGGCCCGGAACGCAAGCGCACACCGTCGCGGCCCAATGATGGCCCGGCAAAGACGCGTGCCCCAAGCCGTCCGCCCAGCCGACCCCCAAGCAGGCGGGGCCCCGGAGACTCGCGTCGATGAGGATTATCGCAGGCGCCTGGCGCGGACGCAAAGTAGCTGCGCCGCCGGGCGATAGTACCCGTCCGACCTCGGACCGCACCCGCGAGACATTGTTCTCGATGCTGACCAGCCGTCTGGGCTCGTTCGAAGGGCTGGCCGTGGCTGACCTGTTTGCAGGGTCCGGCGCGCTGGGGCTTGAAGCGCTGTCGCGCGGGGCGGCAAGCTGTATTTTCGTCGAACAGGATGCCGCGGCAATCAAGGCATTGCGCGCCAATATCGATCATCTGGATGCCCGCTCGCACTGCGATGTCCGCGCTGCTTCGGTGATGACGCTCGGCATCGCCAAAGCGCCGCTCGATCTAATCCTGATGGACCCGCCCTATGGCAGCGGCGCGGGCGAAGTGGCGCTTGACAGGCTGCTACGGCTGGGCTGGATCGGTGAGGCAACCTGGATCAGCCTGGAGACAGTGTTCAACGAAGAACCGGAGATCAAGGGGCTCGCAGTCGAGTCCGATCGCAAGGTCGGCAAGGCGCGGATTACGCTGCTGCGGCTGGCATCGTCCGCGATTCGGGGCGAGACAGAATAACGCCCAGCAGGGTCAGCGCGCCCGCTGCCGAGATCAGCAAGCCGACGCTGGTGGCATTGCCGCCGCTTGCCAGCATTTGCGCCGCCACCGGCGAGATTGCGCCGCCGACAATCCCGCCAATGGTAAAGGCGAGGCTCACCCCGCTGTAGCGCACCGAAACCGGGAACAAGGACGCCAGCCAGGCGCCAAGCGGAGCATAGACAAACCCCATGACGAAAAGCGCTAAAGAAAGCGTCGCGCCGACTGTCCACAGCGAGGAAGCATTGAGCCCGGGGCCGAACACCAGCCCGAGCGCGATCGTTGCCAGCGCCCCGCCCAGCAAGACCCGCTTGGGGGAGAGCCTGTCCGAGAGCACCGCCGCCAGGATCAGGCCGATCGCCTGAAAACAGACCGTGACCAGTTGGACCGCGAGGAAAGTCTCACGGCTATGGCCCAGAGGCCCCGCGCCCTGCGCCAGGGCATAGGCAGTGGCGAGATAGAAGATGGTGAAGACCGCAATCACCCCGGCGCTGCCCGCCAGCAGCGCGCCGGTATGATCGCGCATCAGCCGGGCGAAGGGCACGCGCGCGGGCGGCTCGCGTTCCAGCGCGGCACGGAACTCGGGCGTCTCGCCGATCCGCAGCCGCACCCACAGGCCGATGGCGACCAGCAGTGCAGAGGCAAGGAAGGGTATCCGCCAGCCCCAGGCGAGGAAATCCGCATCGCCCAGAAACAGCCCGAGCAACAGGAACAGGCCGTTCGCAGCAATGAAGCCGATCGGCGAGCCGAGCTGCGGCGCGGCGCCGAAGCGGCCTTCCCAGCCCTTGGGCGCGTTTTCCACCACCAGCAGCACTGCCCCGCCCCATTCGCCGCCGAGCCCGAAGCCCTGACCGAAGCGCAGCACGCAAAGCAGCACAGGCGCGATCCACCCGGCCCCCCATTGGCTGGCAAACGCGTAGGTCGGCAGGAAGGCAATCAGCAGTGTCGAGCCGCCCATGGTCAAAAGTGAGGCGACCAGCACCGACTTGCGCCCGATCCGGTCGCCAAAATGGCCGAAGCAGACCGCGCCGATTGCTCGCGCAAAGAAGGCGATGCTGAAAGTCGCCAGGCTGAACAGCAATTGCCGCCCCGGCGCTTCGCCCGGAAAGAACAGCGGCCCGAACACCAGCGCGGCGGCGGTGCCATAGATATAGAAATCGTAGAATTCGACCGCGGTTCCGGTCATCGATGCGGTAAGGACACGGCTGTGCTGGCGGATTGGACTCATAGGCCGCGCAAGTCGCCCGAGTTGTCATTTGTGTCAAATAGATTGACGTAAAGAATGAAGGGGATGCCGGGGGGCACCGGCATCCCCCTCCCCGGTCAGTGTGAGCGACCAGAGCCCGATCTGCAGCCTTTTGGCGACAGCGGTGCGACCCGGCGCAACTGGCTGCGGGCTCTGATCATTCGACCGGGAACGGGCCTGGAAGCGCGCTCCGGATTGGTCCGGAGCTGCTCCCTCGCCCGATTTCTCAGGCGCCCCTAGCGGCGCAATACTGACAGTAGTGTGAATAAGCCGGCCTGCGTGAATTTGCCGTGACTACGTGCCCGATGCTACTTGCGTCTGCCTTCCACGTTCCCTAGTTGTTCGCAGGTGTCACTGACCCAATCTTCCCCATCAGATATGCCGCTGGAAACGCAGAATTCCTGGCTGTCCGGCCTCAATGCGCCGCAGCGCGAAGCCGTGCTGACCACCGAGGGCCCGGTGCTGATGCTGGCAGGCGCGGGCACCGGCAAGACAGCGGCGCTGACCGCACGGCTGGCGCATCTGGTGCGCTCGCGCCTCGCCTGGCCCAGCGAAATCCTCTGCGTTACCTTCACCAACAAGGCCGCGCGCGAGATGAAGGAGCGGGTTGGCCAGCTGATCGGCGATGCGGTTGAAGGCATGCCCTGGCTCGGCACTTTCCATTCGATCGGCGCGAAAATGCTGCGCCGCCATGCCGAGCTGGTCGGCCTGCAATCGAACTACACAATCATCGACACCGACGATCAGCTCCGCCTGCTCAAACAGCTGATCCAGGCCGAAGGCGTCGACGACAAGCGCTTCCCGGCGCGCGCGCTGGCTGCTTGCATTGATCGCTGGAAGAACAAGGGGCTGAACCCGGCAGACATCGATGCGGGGGAGAGCGAAGCCTATGCCAATGGCAAGGGCCAGCACTTCTACCGGCTCTATCAGGACCGGCTGAAGGCACTCAACGCCTGCGATTTCGGCGACTTGCTGCTCCACATGCTCAACGTGCTGCGCAGCCAGCCCGAGGTGCTGAGCCAATACCAGCAACGCTTCAAATATATCCTGGTCGACGAATATCAGGATACTAATCAGGTCCAGTATTTATGGCTGCGGCTGCTCGCCCAGACCCGCAAGAACATCTGCGTGGTCGGCGATGATGACCAGTGTCTGGCCGCAGGAACAATGATCACGATGGCCGACGGCTCGCTCCGTGCCATCGAAACCATCACCCCGGGCGACGAGGTCATGTCCTGCTATGGAAAGAACGATTTTCGAGCCGCAACCGTAACTCGGGCGGTCGCAAGGCCAGCAGGTGCTGAGCTGATCCGTATCGCCACACGCGCCGGGCGGGTTTTGCTAAGCACCCCAGAACATATCCATTTTGCCGATTTTATCGCAAACGAAAGCCAGCAGAGTTGCTTCACATACCTGATGTTCAAGCAAGGCATGGGCTTCCGCATCGGGACGTCCCAAGTCTATACAAAGGGCCAGAAGCGGGCAATTCTGGGCTTCAAACAACGATGCCTGCAAGAACACGCAGATGCTGTCTGGCTGATCGCCGCTTTCGCGTCAGAAAACGATGCCCGTGAATGTGAGCATCGCTTGAGCCTGCGCTATTGCATTACGACAATGCCTTTCGTCGCTCGCAAGGGAAGGGCTACGAATGGTCTGGTCCACGACCAATCGCGACTTGATCGGCTGCACCAAGACCTGGCAAGTGAACAACGCGCTGAACAATTGCTACGCGACTATCACCTTTCAATTGGTGAGCCGCATCACGTGCCACAGACGGCACTTGGCAAGAGGCGAATTTTCAACCTGACATTATATGCTGAAAAGCGTGGTTCAATGCCAATGCATCGCATGTCGTTCAGTGGTTGCGACCAGGACGGCAGGGAAATCGTCGAAGCACTCGGCCTTTCGGCGCGAAGCTACAAACGCAATCCTGCCAATTGGCGCTTTGAAACGCTATATCGCGACATGGCGAAAGTGGAAGAAATCCGTGGCCAACTTGCGAGCTGTTTCGATCTGATAATCCGGCGCAAGGCAAATTTGTTGGGCAAGCCTATGGCACTTCAGCCCGCCTCCAATTTGCGCCCCGCGATGGTCGTGGCCTGCGCAGATGGCAAGTATGACATGATTGAACAGGTCGACCGGGTTGAAGGTACGGGTTCGGTCTACGATCTCGACGTGACAGGCACGCATAATTTCATCGCCGAGGGAATCGTTACGCACAATTCGATCTATTCCTGGCGCGGGGCGGAAGTGGCCAATATCCTGCGCTTCGAGAAGGACTTTCCGGGCGCCAAGGTGATCAAGCTGGAGCAGAATTACCGCTCGACCCCGGACATCCTCGCTGCCGCCTCGGGGCTGATTGCCGCCAACAGCGAGCGCCACGGCAAGACCTTGTGGACCGAGCGCAATGGCGGCGACAAGCTGCGCGTCATCGGCGTGTGGGACGCACCCGAGGAAGCACGCCGGGTCGGCGAGGAGATCGAGCGGCTGGAACGTGAAGGCGCTTCGCTGGATCAATGCGCGATCCTGGTGCGCGCGCAATACCAGACCCGCGAGTTCGAGGACCGGTTCATTGCCATCGGGCTCAATTACCGGATCATCGGCGGATTCCGGTTTTATGAGCGCGCCGAAATCCGAGACGCGCTGGCCTATCTGCGTCTGATCGCCCAACCCGCCGACGATCTTGCCTTCGAGCGGATCTACAACACCCCCAAGCGCGGGCTCGGCGACAAGACGCTGGAAAAGATGCACCGCTATGCGCGCGCGCGGAACATTCCGCTCGCCGCCGCCTCGCTGGAACTGGTCGATACCGACGAACTGCCCGCCCGAGCGCGCGCCACCCTTTTGGCCTTGCTGCGCGATTTCGCCCGCTGGCGCGATCTGGTCAGCACGACCTCGCCCGCCGAACTGGTCCGCACCCTGCTCGACGAGAGCGGCTACACCGCCGCGCTCCAGGCCGAACGCAGCGCCGAAAGCGCCGGGCGGCTGGAAAACCTCTCGGAACTCGCCCGCGCCATGGAGGAATACGAAACGCTGGGCGATTTCCTCGAACACGTCAGCCTGGTCATGGATAATGACGCGGCCAGCGACGAGGAAAAGGTCACAATCATGACCATCCATGGATCCAAAGGGCTTGAGTTCGACCAGCTGTTTCTGGTCGGCTGGGAGGAAGGCGTGTTCCCGTCGCAGCGCGCGCTCGACGAGGGCGGCCTCGCCAGTCTCGAAGAGGAACGCCGCCTCGCCTATGTCGCGATCACCCGGGCGAAAAAGCGCTGCACCATCCTGCACGCCGCCAACCGCCGGATCTATGGCCAGTGGACCAGCTCAATCCCCTCGCGCTTCATCGCCGAGCTGCCGGCGGCACACATCGAGCAGGAGAGTACCTTATCGGGCGGGGCATCGATGTGGCGGGCCAACTGGTCCGAACGCGCCGACCCCTTTGCCGATGTTGCCCGTGACAGGCCGGACCGGGCAGGATCGCGCGGCCCCGGCTGGCAGCGCGCGGCCGTACAGAATTTCGACCCTGCACCCCGCCGCATCGCCGAATCGACCCCCAGCGCGGCAAGCTTCGCCGCCAAACCGCGCGGCGACATTGGCCTTGGCACGCGGGTGTTCCACGACAAGTTCGGCTATGGTGTGGTCGCGGCGCAGGAGGGCAACAAGCTGGAAATCGACTTCGATACAGCCGGGCGCAAGCGGGTCATCGACAGCTTCGTCAAGCTGGCCTGACGGTCACGCTGGTGCGTCTGCGGGCTGCGGCCCCGGCAGCCACTTGGATGCCAGCACCAGCAGAGCAGCGAGCAGGCTGACCACGGCAAAGGCGATGAACATTGCGTCATAGCTGCCGGTGCGGTCGTAAATCTCGCCGCCGAGCCGGACGAACAGGGCCGAGCAAAGCGCCATGACCAGCGCCGCTGCGCCTTGCGCCGTGCCGAAGGATGCGCTTCCGACCCGGTCTGCGAGCAGCGCCATGAAAATAGGCGAGATCGCCGCAGCGCACAGACCCTGAAGCCCGGCACAAAGCACCAGCATGCCATAGCTGTGCCCGACGAGCAGCACTGCGCAGGCAAAGGCCTGAAACAGGAAAATCGACATCAGCATGATCACCCGGTCGATCCGGTCGCCGATCACGGCGAGCAACCCTTTGCCAAGCAGCGACATGGTTCCCAGCACCGAAAGCAGTGTCGCCGACGTCGTCACTGAAATTCCGCTTTCCTGCGCCAGCGGGATGATCGAGAGGGCAACCGTCTGCAACACCGACAAGGCCATCGCCACGCTGAAGGCCAGCATCCAGAATATCGGCATCCGCAGAATTGCACCGATCGCTAGCGGTTTGCCCTGAGCTTGCGCCGGAGCCGCAGGCTGCCTTACGCCTGCCGGCACCGGTTCGACATCGCCTGGTCCCGGCCTGTCGCGCATCAGGGGCACAAGCACGAGAAAAATAGCGGCGGAGGCTATGCCGATGGCGATGAGGCACTGCCGCCAGCCGATCGCCTCGATCAGCATGCCGATGACCGGCGCCATGACAATCGTGCCCAGCGACATGCCCATCATCGACAGCGCCATGGCCCGGCCGCGTTGTGCCGTGAACCAGCGCGCGACAACAGTCGTCGAGGCGAGGTGGCCCGCTGCGGCAATTCCGAGCGGCAGGGGCAGTGCGAGGGCAAAGGCTGTCAGCCAGATATTGTGCGACAGTCCCATCGTGATGAAACTGCCGCCGAACACCACTGCGCCAAGCGCCATGATCCGGCGGACGGGCAGGAAATCGAGCATGCGCCCGACAAACGGCGCGAGCGCCGCACCGCCAAGGCTAATCAGGATAATTCCGGTATTGGCATTGGCACGCGACAGGCCGAATTCATGGCTCGCCGGCAATACGTACATGCCGAAGGAGTTCATTGTCGTGCCGACCGTCAGCATCTGCAGGACGAGGCTGATCGCGACGATCCACCAGCCGTAATAGATTTTCATTGTCTATCTCCCCCGAACCATGGGGTTATACACACAGGTTCTCGCGGCTGTCACACCAAATCGCGCGACGAGGCCGACTGGCCCCGTTCAGGCCTCAGGTCGAAAAGCGCAGGAAATCCGGAACCGGGCCGTTCCATTCGGCTTCGTCGGCCATGCCGGCCTTGGCCTTGGGCTTCGGCGCCTGCTTGGGGACTGCGGCACGGCGCGGGGCCGCCGCAACTGGCGCCTCACTCTCCGAAGCGACCACTTCCGGCTTGGCCACCCGCTCGGCGCGGGGTGCTCTTTCCTCGCGCGGCGGCCGCGCTTCGCGGGCGGGGCGCTCTGCCCGTGCCGGACGTTCTTCGCGGGGAGCGCGTTCTTCGCGGGGAGCTCGCTCTTCACGAGGGGCGCGTTCTTCACGAGGTGTTCTGGCCTCACGCGCCGGTCTGGCTTCGCGGGCTGGCTTCTCGGCTCTGGGCGCGCGTTCTCCCTTGGCGCTCTCTTGCTTGGCGCCGCTATCGAGATCATAGACCGGGATCTTGCCCCCCGTCAGCTTTTCGACATTGTCGATCGCTTCGGCGTCTTCCGGCGCCACGAATGTGAAGGCGCGGCCCGTCGCCCCCGCGCGGCCGGTGCGGCCGATGCGGTGGACATAGTCGTCCGGATGCCACGGCGTGTCATAGTTGAACACGTGGCTGACGCCCTTGATATCGAGGCCCCGGGCCGCAACATCGCTGCACACGAGGATGTTGATCGTGCCCGCCTTGAAGCGGTCGAGCTCGGCAATGCGGCTCGACTGGTCCATGTCGCCGTGGATTTCGCCAGCGGAAAACCCGCTCTGCGACAGGCTCTTGGCCAGTTCGCGCACTGTCGTCTTGCGGTTGCAGAAGATCATCGCGGTGGACACATTATCGGTGCGTAGCAGGGTTTTGAGCACATCTTTCTTGCTGCGACTGGTCACCGCAACCTTGTGCTGGACGATGTTGAGGTTCGAACTGGCCGGCCGCGAAACCTCGATATATTTGGGGTTCGACAGGAATTTGTCAGCCAGCTTCTTGATCGGCGGCGGCATGGTTGCCGAAAACAGCAAAGTCTGGCGGTTGGCCGGGAGCTTGGCGCAAATCGTTTCGATATCGGGGATGAAGCCCATGTCGAGCATGCGATCGGCCTCGTCGATCACCAGCAGATCGCAGCCGGTGAGCAGGATCTTGCCGCGCTCGAACAGGTCCATCAAGCGGCCCGGGGTGGCGATAAGCACATCGACGCCATCTTTCAGCGCCTTGACCTGATCGCCCATCTGAACGCCACCAATCAGCAGCGCCATCTTGAGATCGTGGTTCTTGCCATATTTCTCGAAGTTCTCGGCAACCTGGGCTGCAAGCTCGCGGGTCGGCTCAAGGATCAGGCTGCGCGGCATCAGTGCGCGGCGGCGGCCATGGGCGAGAATATCGATCATCGGCAGCACGAAGCTGGCGGTCTTGCCGGTGCCGGTCTGGGCGATGCCGATGATGTCTTTCATCATCAGCACCGACGGGATCGCCTGCGCCTGGATCGGCGTCGGAGTGTCATAACCGGCCGAAAGAACCGATTGCAGCAATTCGTCGGACAGGCCGAGATCGGCAAATTTCATAGGCTTGGCTGTTTTTCCGGAAAATCAGGGCGGCTGGTCATTGTTGGCCTGCCGGTTCCCACATGCCGGTTCGGGCTGTGCGGGATGGCGCGCCCTAGGCGCATCCGCCCGGCAAAGTCAAGGAAATGCAGGGCCGCGCGCGCCTCTCGTCAATTACCCGATTCGACCAGTTGCTTGATGCGGGATAGCTTGCAGCTGGCGCCACTGCGCGAGAGCAGACTGTCGCGCTTGACGCAAATCTGCCCATCCGAATTGCGTTCGACATAAAAGCCCGAATAGTAATCACGGGCATTGCAGGCGCGCTCAAGCCCGGCGCTGAGCACCCGGTGGTCGCGCATATAAAGGATCAGCCGGTTGGTATTGCTGACCTCGACCCCGGCGATTCCGGCAATCGACAGGCAATTGCCGAAATCGCGCTCGACCAATCGCTGGGGCAGAGGGCGTGTCGGCAGTTCGACCAGCATGTTCGGCTGCGGCGCAGAGGCGCGCGGCGTGATCCGGATCGTCATGCGCTGCTCGATGCGCACCTGGTTTTGCGCCTCCACCTGAAAGCTCTGGGCAATGGTCTGGAAAATCACGGTATCGGCCGGATCGAGCGCCGGGAGCAGGGACTGGGCAGGTAAGGTCAGCTGGCTGGGCCGATCATCGGCGCGCAAGGCCGTCGCAGGACTTTGGTCGCTGCCACTGCTCAGCGGCTCAAGCGCACCCGCCGCCGGCAGAAGCAGCGCCAGGGGGGCAAGCAGGGCGGAGACAAGGCTCATGGAAGCAAACTCAAAGGGCAAACCCAAAGGGCAATCTGGCAAATCATATTGGGCCCGCCATAGCCCGGCAGCTTGAACGGCCCCTTAACCTGCAGCTAGGCTGATGCAAGCGGCAGCAGACTATGGCATAGGCCTGGCCGATGGACACACATGCTACATTTCCGGGCGAGGCCCCTTTTCTGGAAGAGGCCGGGGAACTGCTCGGGCCGCGCGGGCTGACCCGGAACGCCGAGCTGATCGCCCCCTGGCTGACCGACTGGCGCGAACGCTTCACGGGCCGCGCGCTGGCCATGGCATCGCCTGCCTCCAGCGAGGAGCTGGCAGCTTTGATCAAGCTTTGCGCAAAACACGGTGTCGCGGTCGTGCCTCAAGGCGGCAATAGCGGCATGTCGGGTGGCGCAACCCCTGACGCCAGCGGGCACGCCCTGCTCCTTTCAATGCGCCGAATGAACAAGGTGCTTTCGCTCGATGCCGCAGCGCGGCAGGTCACCTGCGAGGCAGGCCTCATCCTGCAGAGCCTGCATGAGGCCGCAGATGCGGCGGGCTTGCGATTTCCGCTGACACTGGGCGGCAAGGGCTCGGCAACGATTGGCGGGCTTGTCTCGACCAATGCCGGCGGCAATCAGGTGCTGCGGCACGGCACCATGCGCGCCCAGGTGCTCGGGCTGGAGGCGGTGCTGGCTGACGGCAGCGTCTTTTCCGCGCTGACCCCGCTCAAGAAGGACAATCGCGGCTTCGATCTCAAGCAATTGCTGATCGGCTCGGAAGGGACCCTGGGAATCATCACTGCAGCGACGCTGAGGCTGGTGCCGGCGATAGCCGAGCGGCTGGTGATCTGGGCCGGTGTGCCAAGTCTGCACACGGCGCGCAGGTTGCTGCTGCATTGCGAGGATGTGGCCGGAGAGGCGTTGGAGAGTTTCGAAGTGGTGCCGCATGCTTCGCTTCAGCGGGTCCTTGCCTTTCTGCCAGGTGCACGAGCGCCGTTGCAGGCGGACCATGCCTGGCATGCCCTGATCGAAGTCGTGGCTGACCGCGCCGCAGCGGCTGACCTGCGCTCGCGCGGCGAAGCCATGCTGGCGGACGCTTTTGAGGCAGGACTGGTCGAGGATGCCGCGATTGCCGCGAGCGAAACACAGGCCGAGGCCTTCTGGCTCCTGCGCGAATCGGTGGCGCCCTCCGAACGAGCGCAGGGTATTGCCGTCCAGCATGACATATCCGTCCCGGTGGAGCGCATGCCGGATTTTGTCGAGGCAGCCGTGCCCGCAATCGAAGCTGCCTGGCCTGGCACCGAAGCGATTGCCTTCGGCCATCTGGGCGACGGCAATGTCCATTTCCATGTTATCGCCCCGCCGGGCGTCGCACGCGCGCAGTGGGAAGAGCGCGAAGGCAAGGCAATCAGCCGGCAGGTTTATGATCTGGTAACCCAATGGGGCGGTTCGATTTCGGCAGAACATGGCATCGGCCAGGTCAAGCGCGACGAACTGGCCAGGCTCGGCGATCCGGTGGCGCTGGACCTCCTTTCCCGCGTCAAACGGGCACTTGATCCAGCCGGTTTGCTCAATCCCGGCAAGCTGCTTGCACAGCAAGCGACCAGCGCTTAAAGGCTCGCCCTTCCAATTTTCGTTGCTTTTCGGAGAGACCTCATGGCCAGTGCGCCGCAGACTGCTCAATTGCCTTTGTTTTACAATGACCTGATGCCGCTAAACAGCCGCGATCATGGCAAATGGCGCAGCCGAACCACCGACAAGGCCAAGTGGCTGGCCGGTCAGCATGCGATTCCGCTGACCGTGGAAGAGTTCCCGCAAGCCCAGCGCAATTTCCCGATCATCTTCTCGTCGGGCGAAAATCCGGTGCCGCTGGCGCTGATGGGTCTCAACGAAGGCATCAATGTCTTTGTCGATGACGAAGGTCTGGTCACTGAACAGGTTTATGTTCCGGCCTATGCCCGCCGTTATCCCTTCATGCTGGCAAAGCTCAACGCCGATGCCGAAGATCTCTCGCTGTGCTTCGATCCAACCACGGATCTCATCGGTGAATTCGATGAAGGCACTGAACTGTTCGACGGCGAAACGCCGACCGACGCCTGCAAGGCAACCCTCGATTTCTGTCAGCAGTTTGAAATTGCCGGACAAAAAACCCAGACCTTCATGGAAGAACTGGCCAAGCAGAATTTGCTGATGGACGGCGAGATTGCCATCCAGCAGGAAGGCAACGATCAGCCATTTATCTATCGTGGCTTCCAGATGATCAACGAAGAGAAGCTGCGCGAAGTGCGCGGCGATGTTCTGCGGCAGTGGAATCAGAGCGGTCTGTTGGCCCTGGTCTATGCCCACCTGTTTTCGCTGCAACTGATGACCGATATCTTTGGTCGCCAAATCCAGCTTGGCAAGGGTCCGGTGGCTGTGCCTGCCGCCTGAAAAATGGATTCAAATTGCCGGGGATAATTGATTCACCCTTGCATTTGCATCCTTCTTTGCCCACTTTAGTGGGACTTCGCTGGCGCTACCCTCATGGCTCCCGCGAAGTTTGGTGCACTCGTGCACCTCCTCCCTGAACCTTGGCCACCTCGTGCATCCGCACGAGGTGGTTTTTTATGAGCCTGAACGGTTTTGGGCCGGGCTTGACCATTCTGTGATCAGGAAGCCTATTCCGCCGCTTCCTGCCAGCGCTGAGCATCGCTGAGCTGCCCCAGCGCAGCCACTTCCGCGGCCATGCGGCGAACCAGCCCTGTCAGAAGGTGCGCCATCGCGGCAAAGCCGCGACCTGGTTCAGCCAGCCGCGAATCGAGGTAGCTTCTGCGATCGATCTCCAGCTGCAAGGCATGCAGCCCCTCGCCGGGCGCACCATGCTGTTCAAGCACATAGCCGCCCGCATAAGGCCGGTTATGCGCAGCAGCGCGACGCATCTCGGAAAAATAGGCGAAAGCCGAACCGACCAGGCTGCCGTGGCAGGTTACGCCAAACCGGTCGCCCAGCACGAATTCGGGAGGCGGCTGGCCACCGCGCACGGCGAGCGGCGGCATCGAATGCAAATCCAGCAGCAATGCCGCACCCCAGCGATCCCGCAATGCCGCCAGTGCCTCGGCCAGCGCGCCATGATAGGGCTGATGAATTCCGTCGATCCGCGCCGCCAGGTCAGTCTCGTCATGTCGCCGCTTCCACAGCTCGCCGATACCCGGCAAACGCCTGGGAATCAGGCCAAGCCCGCTGCGGGCGCGCCGGCCCGGTGTATAGCTGCCGACATCGCCTGATGCTCCGCGGCCGAACATTTCCCAATCGATATCATCGTCCGCCCGATTGAGGTCGATCATCGCTCGGGGTGCATTGGCAATGAGCAGCGTGGCTCCCGTCGCTTTCGCAACTTCGACAGCGAGGAGGTCGACATAGCGATCCTCGAGGCGAAGCGCCGCAAATCCCGGGTTGCGCATCCGTTCGAGCAGCGAGCCGGGATAGGCGCGCCCTGCATGCGGCACAGCAATCAGGACCGGGATCGCCGAAGGCAAAGGGCCGGAAATGACAAAGGCCGGTGCGCCGTTCGAGCCCGGAATTTGCCCGCCCGTCCGCGTCAGCGAATCGTCGCCGGATCCTGTTACAATTGCCATTCTGCCTAGCTGAACCGTCCCGCGGCCTGTGTCAAAGGCAGGCACCGGCAAAAGGGCAGGCGAGATTTTAACCGATTCAGGCTTAGCACTACTTTGGCAGAAATCTGATTTTTGGGATTCCCAACGGACAAAATCACTGATTCATAGAGAGCCAGCTTTTGTGGAGGCTGGCGATGGAAGCGGACTGGCGAAGCGAACTCGAGACCTGGCTTGCGCCGTTTGCCGCGGC
>CANJCQ010000009.1 GCA_947473355.1 Sphingomonadaceae bacterium
AAAGGCAAACTCTCGGCACGCTTCGCCGCTGTTCGCGTGCGTGTCGCAGACGGGCCACCGCAGCGGATCCACGATATGGGCGCTCAGCACTTGCCAGGCGAGGAAGTCTGGCTCGTGGGCGAGCATCGCACGACCGGCGAGCGCAAGTTCGCCTCGCGAAAGCCGGCGCCAATAGTGGCGCGCGGTTGCTCCATTTCTGCAGAAGTCACTGGATAGGCGCTGTAGTCTGCGGCGTAAAATCCGCTTGGGCGATGGTTTCCTGACAGACCGATGCCGCCGAAGGGTGCGCCAGGCGATGAGCCGATGGTCGGCCGGTTCCAGTTGATTGTACCAGCCCGGATGTTAGCCCAGAAGCGGTTGTATTCCTGAGGGTTTCCGCCGATCAGCGCTGCTGCAAGGCCAAAACGCGTGTTGTTCGCTTCGGCAATCGCCAGATCGAAATCGTCAACCCGAACGACCTGGAGGATCGGGCCGAACAGTTCCACATCCGGGCGCTCGGCCATTGCTGTGGTGTCGATGATGGCCGGCGAGAGGAACGGCAAGTCGCCCTTGGTGCGCACCAGATGCTTGATCGCCCGGCCGCCGTTGCTGAGCATATAAAGGAAGCTCTCGGTAAGACCATCGGCGGCCTCATTGTCGATCACCGGGCCCATGAAGGGCGAGGGTACATCGAGTGGCGCGCCGACGAGGATGCGGTCAGCCAGGTTTTTGACCTCGGCTATGACCGCATCATACATCGAATCCTTGACGATGAGGCGCCGCGCAGCGGTGCAGCGCTGGCCCGAAGTGCTGAAGGCCGACTGCACAATCAAAACTGCCGCATCGGCGATTTTCGGCGTGTCCCAAACGATTATCGGATTGTTCCCGCCCATCTCCAGCGCGGCAATCTTGTCGGGGCGCGCGGCCAGCTTGCGGTTAATTGCGATGCCGACATGGGCTGATCCGGTGAACAGCACGCCGTCGATGCCATCATGCGCCGCAAGCGCCATGCCCTCGGTTGGCCCACCGATCAGGACCTGCACCACGGCCGCCGATACGCCGGCCTTGTGGAAGCACTGGGCCAGCAGCAGACCCGTTGCCGGCGCCTTCTCACTTGGTTTGAAGACTACGACATTGCCCGCGATCAGAGCTGGAATGATATGTGAAACAGGCAGCTGTGCCGGGAAGTTGAACGGCGTTATTACCGCCATCACGCCATGCGGCTTATGTCGCAGCGCCATGGTTCCCTGGATGGCATTGTCGAGCTTGCGCTGGGCGGTGCGCTCGGCAAATGCTCGGATTGCGGCCTCTACCCTGGCAATTACGGCCTCGACTTCGGCGCGGGCTTCCCACAGTGGTTTGCCGGTTTCTTGCGCAATAGTTTGGGCAAGGGAATCGCTCTCCTTGCGCACTTCATTGGCGAAGCGGCGGACCAATTCCATGCGTACCGACACTGATTGCGCTGCCCAGGCGGGCCAGGCGCGGCGGGCGCGTTCGACCACGCCGCCGACATCGCTGATCCTGCCGCGCCAGAATTCGGCCCCGGTCGCCGGTTCGATGGATATGATCTCGGGTTCACTCACGCGGGTTGTTCGGTTCCATATGATTTCATGGGCACATGCACCATAAACGAGAAAAAGTCGGTTAATGAAAGTCCTATGGCATAGGGGAGATTACTGAATTGCTGCCATTTTGCGCGAAATGTCCTTCCGCAACAGGCGCTTCGCCCAGCGCCTGACCCAGCTGGCGGATAGCCGCGACCTTGTCGGCGAGTGGTGACCAGTCGTCGTTAATGTCAATGGCAGCCCAGATTCGTTCGACCTCTTCGATCACCAGTGTCGGCGGACCTGCCTCGCTCCAAAGGCCATCTGCCTCACCTTCGACCGGTTGATAATCCGCCAGCAGCGCGCCAAATTCGTCCTCCGGCGGATTACGCCCGCCGCGATGCGCAAAGAACAGCGCGTCGGGTCCCAATGCCGCGTCATGCATATGTTGTTCGGCGGCAGCGAGCAGCGCCAGATCGGTTTCGGTGCCGTGCGGCTCCACGCCCAGTCGCCACAGGAAACGCCGCACCAGCGCGCTCTGGAACAGCCCGCCAAACCGCTCAAGCGCGAAGACCAGCGGCTCTGTCTCGGCAAGTTGGCGAAGTGCCACGGCAAGCTGGCCGCAGTTCCAGTGAATCGCTTCGCCCTGGCGCCCGAAACTGTAGAGCCCGCTATGGTCGAAATAGGCGGCGGTGAAGCTCGGGTCCCACAATGGCAGCCAGCGCCATGGGCCATAGTCGAAACTTTCCCCTGAAATATTCATGTTGTCGGAATTGAGCACTCCGTGAACAAAGCCCGCAACCATATAGCTCGCGGCGAGATCGGCGAGGCGCTCGACTACCTGATGCAGCAGGATGACCGCCGGTTCATCGCGGCCTGGCGCATCTTCGGGCGGCAAAGGCCCCGGGAAATTTTCGAGGCAATAGGCAACGAGTTGCTTCATCTCCTCGGGCTTGCGCAGTGCCGCCAGCCGCTGGAATGTGCCGATGCGGATATGGCCATGGCTGAGCCGGACCAGCACTGCCGAGCGGGTCGGCGAAGGTTCGTCGCCGCGCCATAGCTCCTCGCCGGTTTCGATCACCGAGAATGTCTTGCTGGTGTTCACCCCCAGTGCCTCGAGCATTTCGGTGGCCAGAATCTCGCGCACTGCGCCCTTCAGCGTAAGGCGGCCATCGCCCTGCCGGCTCCACGGGGTCTGGCCGGAGCCCTTGGTTCCGAGATCGAGCAGCCGGTCGGATCCATCGCGCAATTGGGCAAACAGGAAACCCCGTCCGTCGCCAAGCTCGGGGTTATAATTGCGGAACTGGTGGCCGTGGTAGCGCTGCGCTAGCGGCTCGGGGAGATTGCCGCGCAAGGGGTCAAAATGGCCGAAATGCCGGAGCCACTCCTCATCGCTCAGTCCGGACAGCCCGACCGCGCCCGCCCAGCGGTCATTGCGGAAGCGCAAGATATGGCGAGGGAAGTCCGCCGCGCGCACGGCGTCGGCGATCCAGTCACTCAGATTGGCAATAAGCGGATCTGGCCGATAGGGTGAAGCTTGCGGTTCTGAGCGCATCAAGCGATAGTGGAGGTTAAGTGTTTGCCTTGCAAGCGGGGCGACGGGGATGCAGGGTCGATCAAATGGCAGATTTCACGGATCGTTACTGGGAGAGCCGGGACGGGCTCAAACTGCATTATCGTGATTATCCGGGCCGAGAGGATCGGCCACCCGTGCTGTGCCTGCCGGGCCTGACTCGTAATGCGCGGGATTTCGAAGCACTTGCAGCCCGGCTCTGCGGAGAATGGCGGGTCGTCTGCCCAGACATGCGCGGCCGCGGCGATAGCGCCTATGCCAAGGATTCGGCGACCTACAATCCGATGCAATATGTCGATGACGTATCGCTGCTGTTCGAGGCGGCGGGGCTGGACCAGGTGGTCATCATCGGCACTTCGCTGGGAGGCCTCATGACCTTGGCAATGGCGATGGCTATGCCACAGCGCATCGCCGCAGCCGTGCTCAACGATATCGGGCCGGTGATCGAACCCGCCGGGCTGGAGCGGATCCGCGACTATGTTGGTCAGGGTCGCAGCTTTTCGACCTGGATGCATGCGGCTCGCGCGGTGCAGGAGATTCAGGGCTCTGCCTTTCCGGACTATCAGATCGCCGACTGGCTGGTTGCGGCCAAGCGGACCATGACGCTGGGCGGCAATGGCCGGATCGTTTTCGATTATGACATGAAGATCGCCGAGCCACTGGCTAAAATGGATATCAACGCCCAGGTCGACCTTTGGCCAGGCATCGATGGTCTGGCCGATAAACCCGTGCTGACGATTCGCGGTGCGCTGTCCGATCTCCTGTCAGCCGAAACACTCAATAAGATGCAGCAACGCTTGCCGGAGTCGGAGGCAGTAACGATCAACAATGTCGGCCACGCGCCCAGCCTCGGCGAGCCCGAAGCGATTGCCGCGATCGACCGACTGCTGGCCCGGGTCGGCTGACTGCGGAATCTGATCCTTTGCGCTTTTTGCATCTCCATTCGAGCTTTCATGCCGGCGGCAAGGAATTGCGTGCCGCCAAGCTGATCAATGCCTTTGGCAGGCGCGTGTCGCACACCATTGTCTCGGCTCAGCCTGAGGCGCTGGGTGCTGCCTCGGCAATCGACAGCAAGATCGACGTCGACTATCCCGGCGACTTCCCGCCACTCGCGGGCGCGCCGCTGCCTGGCCGATTACAACGTCTGGCCCAGGCCCTTGCCGGCTTCGATCTGGTGCTAACCTACAATTGGGGGGCTATGGACGGGGTCATGGCGCATACCTTGTTTGGCAAGAAGCTTGGCCTGCCGCCGCTCGTGCACCATGAAGACGGTTTCAACGAAGACGAAGCAAATAGGCTGAAAAGCTCGCGCAACTGGTATCGCCGGATTGCACTTGGGCGCGCTTCAGCGCTGGTGGTGCCCTCGCAGCGGCTCGAGGCCATCGCGCTCGGGGTTTGGCAGCAGCCAAGCTGGCGGGTGCAGCGCATCGCCAACGGCATCGACACGGCGGCCTATCGCGCCAAGCCCCCACGCGATGTGCTGCCTCGCCTGATCAAGCGGCCGGGCGAGCTGTGGCTGGGCACTCTGGCGGGGCTCCGCGCCGTCAAGGACCTGCCCGCCATGGTTCGCGCATTTTCCGGCCTGCCCGAGGAATGGCAACTGGTGATCCTGGGCGATGGGCCAGAGCGTGAGGCAATTGCTGCCGAGGCCATGCGGCTGAATCTGGCCCACCGGGTCCACCTGCCCGGATTTGTCGCCGATCCGGCCAAGGCATGTGGATTGTTTGATCTGTTCGCCCTGTCATCGCGCAGCGAGCAGTTTCCGATCTCAGTGGTCGAGGCGATGGCGACCGGTCTGGCGATTGCCGCTCCGGCGGTCGGAGATATTGCGGGAATGGTGGCTGACGTGAACCGGCGGTTCATAACGCTGCCCGGCGACGAGGCTGCGTTCGGCGCAGCCATGCTCGAGTTGGCCAAGGATCAGAAACTGCGCCAGTTGATCGGCTCAGCCAATCGCGAAAAGGCTTTCCGTGAATATGATGGCAATGCCATGATCAATGCCTATCGCGCGGTCTATTCCGGGGCCATGCAGCGCGACATGCCTCGCTAGATCGTTAATTGCCGCTTCACCACTGTGGGCGCAGCGATCATAGCCATTGAAATGGTTTCCCCAATCGTTAAACAGCCCGGAAATCCATCAGACCGGCAATCTGCCCGGCAACTTTGAAGGCACCCGCATTGGCCTTGCGTCCCAGCAGCCCCAGTAATCGTGACGATCAGCTTGCCAAGCGCCAGGCCGCGCAGCAGGACGTGTTCCTGCGCGAAGTCGATGATGCGCTGCGCCAGGATGAAATGCTGGGAGCGTTCAAGAATTATGGTCGGCAGATTGGCTTGGTCGTTGCACTCGGGCTTGCGATTTTTGCTGGGGTGCTTTGGTGGAATCATTATCAGGCTTCGCAATCGGGCGGGCGCGGTGAACAGCTGACTCTTGCGCTCGATAATGTCGATCAGGGCAAGCTGGAACCGGCTGACAAGCAATTGCAAACACTTGCGCAGGAATCCGCGCCCGGGCCAAAGGCCGCAGCGCAGTTGATGCGCGCAGGCATTGCCTTGAAGCAAGGCAAGCAAGCCGACGCGATCAAACTCTATGCTGCCGTTTCGGCGGACACATCGGCGCCGAAGCCCTATCGCGACCTCGCGGCGATCCGTGAAGTCGCTGCCAATTTCGATGCCATGCCGCCGCAGCAAGTGATCGACCGCCTCAAGCCGCTTGCCGTTCCCGGCAATGCCTGGTTCGGCAGCGCCGGCGAACTGGTTGGCATGGCCTATCTCAAGCAGGGAAATACGGCGCTCGCCGGCCCACTGTTTGCCGCCATCGCCCGCGACAAGGATGCGCCCGAATCTTTGCGCAACCGGGTTCGGCAACTGGCTGGGCTGCTTGGTGTCGACGCCATCGACGATACGGCCAAGGCCGCCGGCGTGGCGCAGCGCTGAACCCCGGACTGACGAGGAAACAAGCATGATCTCCAAAATCCGCACACGTCGCTTCGCTGGGCCGTTAGTGCTGGCCATGGCCCTGACCATGTCAATGACCCTGTCGGGTTGCGGCATTTTCGGCGGCGGCAAGGGCGGGCCGAAAACGCCCACAGTCGGCAATCGCATTCCGATCCTTTCGCACATCGATACTGCGGCGAATGTCGATCCCGCGCTTGCATTTGTGGAAGTGCTGCTCCCGCCTGCGGAAACCAACGCCGATTGGGCTCAAGCCGGCGGCACTGCCGACAAGAGCTATGGCCATCCCGCTCTTGCGGAAAGCCCCCGCCGGATATGGAATGTCGGCATCGCTGGTTCGAGCAACAAGCGCCGGCTGGCAGCCTCGCCGGTGATCGGCGGCGGCAAGCTGTTCGTGATGGATACCAATGGCGTGGTGAGCGCATTCGACGCCGCAACCGGCGGGCGAAGCTGGCAGCGCGGGTTCCGGGTTTCGGGCAAGACAGACAGCTCAGTATTCGGCGGCGGCGCCTCCTATGACGATGGACATGTCTATGTCACTACCGGGCTTGGCGAAGTAGCAGCGCTCGACGCAGCGACAGGCAACCAGTTATGGACTGCCAAGCCGGCCGGGCCGCTGCGCGGTTCACCGACCATTGCCTTCGGCTCAGTCTATGTCATGACCCAGGACAACCGCATCCATGCGCTGAATGCCGCAGACGGCAAGCCCCTGTGGGCCGAATCGGGTTCGTCGGGCCAGACTGGCGTGTTCGGCGTGGCGGCTCCGGCAGCCGGTGCAGGAACAGTGATTGCTGGCTACAGCACAGGCGAAATTTCGGCCTACCGCTATGAAAATGGCCGGACGCTGTGGTCTGACGCGCTGGCGCGTACTTCGATTTCCACCCAGGTCGGCGTGCTGACCGATCTCGATGCCGATCCGATCATCGATTCAGGGAGGGTCTATGCGCTGGGCCAGGGCGGCCGTATGGCGGCATATGAACTGGTCAGTGGCCAGCGCATCTGGGAGCTCAATCTTGCCGGGATTTCCACGCCGGCAGTTGCGGGCGACTGGATTTTCACGCTTACCGACGATGGCCGCCTGCTGTGCATCGCGCGCACCAGCGGCAAGGTGCGCTGGATGACCCAGCTGGCGCGTTTCAAGAACGAGAAGAAAAAGAAGAACCCCATCTTCTGGACCGGTCCGGTTCTTGCGGGTGGCCGTTTGTGGCTGGGCAATTCGCGCGGCGAAATCGTTTCTGCCGATGTCAGTGACGGCAAGTTGCGCGCATTTGACCGCCTTGGTGGCAGTATCTCGCTGGCACCGGTGGTGGCGGGCGGCGTGCTCTACTATCTCGACGATAGCGGCAAGATCACCGCCTTCCGCTAAATCCGCGCAGTTACCTTGGGCTTAACCAATTTGCCCTATGGCTGCTGCCATGAGTGTGCAGCACCAGGTGCCAGTCGCAAGGCCAGTCAGCGATGTCTCGTCAGCCGTTGGCCTGGCGGGGCTGGCTGGCTTGCTGTGCTGGATCGTGATTTGTCGCCAGTGGCCTGAAATATCGCAAATGCTCGGATTGCCCGGACCGCATGAGCGATTGTCCGGGCCCTTTGCTGCGCTTGCAGCTGTCGTGTTTTCCGGCATTCCGATGATTGCTGTGTCGCTGTTGATCGACAAAGTGCATTTGCGTCGCAGCACCGGCATCGATTGGAAAAATCCGCGCAAATGGGGCGAAGATATCGATATCTCGATCACCAAGCTGGCCGGCCTGTGGGCGACCTGGGCGCTGATTGCTTTCATCTATTGCATCGCGCGCTGGTATTGGCGCGGGCAATATCTGTTTGCGATGGCCGTGCTGGGCGGCTTCGCGCTGCCGCTTTTGCTGCTTTCGATACCCTATGTGCTGTGGCTCGACCGGGTTCTGATCAATCCGCGCGATGGCGCCTGGCATTTCGGTGCCATGTTGATCGGCCGTGAGCCGTATGATCCAAAGGAAGTCTGGCACCATTTGCGGGCATGGGCGGTCAAGGGCTTCTTCTGCGCCTTCATGATTTCGATCCTGCCGGGCGGCTTTCAGGGTGTCGTTGAGCTTGATCTGGCCACGCTGGCCGGCGATCCGGTCCGCATTGGCACCTGGGGCGCCGAACTGCTCTTCGTCGTCGATGTCCAGATTGCCATGGTCGGCTATCTGGTGACGATGAAGCCGCTCGATGCGCAGATCCGCACCGCCAATCCGCACCTTGCTGCCTGGGTCGCGGCCTTGATCTGCTATCCGCCGTTCCTGCTGATGGGCGATGGCGGCCCGCTCAATTATCATCAGAACACCGGCGACTGGTCCATGTGGCTGAAGGATTATCCGCTGCTCTTGTGGATATGGTGCGCCTTGCTGATCTTCCTCACGGCGATCTATGCCTGGGCGACAGTGGCATTCGGGCTACGTTTCTCCAATCTCACCTATCGCGGGGTGCTGACGAATGGCCCTTATGCCTTCACGCGCCATCCGGCCTACCTCTCCAAAAACCTGTTCTGGTGGTTTTCGGCCATGCCCTTCATCGCCACGAGCGGATCGCTGACCGATGAAATTCGCAACACCGCACTGCTCGGCCTGATCAGTGCGGTCTATTACTGGCGGGCGAAGACCGAGGAGCGGCATTTGCTGGCCGAGGACCCGAAGTATCGCGATTATTCGGCATGGATGCAGGAAAACGGGCTAATTACCAGCCGACTGGTGGCGCTTCGGCGGGCAATTGGCGGCCGCCGCGTCGCCTACAAAACCTCTTCTTCGCCCACTTCGTAGGCTAAAACCCGCCGCTCGCTCATCCCGTAGCCGGCTCGTTCCTGTTGCCATGCACGCATGTGGCCAGTGGTAAAATGGGCGCTCAATGCCTCGCGGCTTTCCCAGGATTCGCTGACCCGGAACAGCCCCTTCTCCAGCACATCTTCAGCATAGGCATAGCCGAGGCAACCCGGTTCGGCACGCGAGGCGGCAATGACGCGGTTCATCGCGGCCAAAGCCTCGCCGCAATGCTCCAGCGGAATCCGGAACTCGCCGATGACCACGATCATCAGAAGCTCTCTTCGTAAACCCGCCCGATATCGCCGCCCCATTCGCCATTGAACTTGTCGAGCAGGCGCTGCGCAGGGACCTTGCCGGAAGTGACGATCTCATCGAGCGGGGCGAGATAGATACTTTCGTTATCACCACTGGCGTTGAGCTGGCCCCGCGCGGTCAGCCCGGCGCGGGAAATCTTGAGCACTTCGGCGGCAATATCAGCCAGTCTGCCACCACCCGGCAGCGGTGCAGCGAGCCCCAGCTTCGGCACTGCGCTGCGCAAGGCTTCGCGTCCATCCATGTCCCAGTCCTTGACCAGATCCCATGCGGCATCGAGCGCCGCCTGATCATAGAGCAGCCCGACCCAAAATGCTGGCAAGGCGCAGATCTTGTTCCACGGGCCGCCATCGGCGCCGCGCATTTCGAGGAAGCTTTTCAGACGCACTTCGGGGAAGGCGGTGGAGAGGTGATCGGTCCAGTCCGATATGCGCGGCCGCTCGCCGGGCAGAGCAGGCAGCTTGCCATCAAGAAAATCGCGAAACGACTGCCCCGCCGCGTCGATATATTTGCCGTCGCGGTAAACGAAATACATCGGCACATCGAGCATGTATTCGACATAACGCTGATAGCCGAAGCCCTGCTCGAAGACGAAGGGCAGCATGCCGGTGCGGTGCGGATCGGTGTCGGACCAGATGTGGCTGCGATAGGAAAGGAATCCGTTGGGCTTGCCTTCGGTGAACGGCGAATTGGCGAACAGCGCGGTGGCGAGTGGCTGCAAGGCCAGCGATGTGCGGAACTTCTGCACCATGTCAGCCTCGCTCGAATAGTCGAGATTGACCTGGATGGTGCAGGTGCGCAGCATCATGTCGAGGCCCATTGTGCCAACCCGCGGCATGTGGCGCAGCATGATGGCATAGCGGCCCTTGGGCATCACCGGCAGCTCGTCGCGGCGCTTGTCAGGCCACATGCCAAGCCCGAGGAAACTGATACCGGTCCGCTCACCGATCGCCTTCACTTGGGCCAGATGCCGCCCGGTTTCGGCGCAGGTCTGGTGCAGGTTTTCCAGCGGCGCGCCCGAAAGCTCGAACTGGCCAGCGGGCTCCAGGCTGATCGCCCCGTCCGATCCAGACAGCGCGATAACCTTCCCGCCTTCTTCGACTGGCTTCCAGCCAAACTCCTGCATCGAAAGCAGAAGATCGCGGATGCCGCCGGGCTCATCGTAGGACGGGGCCTGGAAATCGCGGGTTCGATAGACCAGCTTCTCGTGCTCGGTACCCATCCGCCAGCGCTCGCGCGGCTTTTCGCCCGCGGCCATCGGCTCGGCGAGCTGGACTATATTTTCGACGACCGGATCGTCATTCTCAGAGTCTTGGCGGGTGCTCATGGGTTGCCGCGTTAAGTGACGGCGGATTGTTACGCCACCATTATTTCCAGTCGCCGCTTATAGCCATCCATAGTGCCGTTGCCGCAATTGCAGCCGTCTCGCCGCGAAGCACTCGGGGGCCGAGCGAAATAGGGCGGGCAAAGGGTAGGGCGCGAATCGCGGCGCGTTCTGCATCATCGAAACCGCCTTCCGGGCCGATCAGCAGCGCGGCGGGGCCGGTGTGCGCGGCAAATGCGGCGGCGGCAGGTTCGCCGCCATTCTCGTCGGCGAAGAACAGCGTGCGAGGCCCATCCCAGCCCCGCAGCAGCGCATCGAGTTTCACCGGCTCGGCCACTTGCGGCAGCGCAGTGCGCGCGCATTGCTCGGCAGCCTCGGTGACCAAGGTGCGGGCGCGTTCGAGGTTGAGCTTGTCGGCAACGCAGCGCCGGGTGATTACCGGCTGGATGCAGCGAACGCCGAGCTCGCTCGCCTTCTCCAACACCAGATCGAACCGATCCTTCTTGAGCAAGGCGGCCACGAGCGTGAAATCGGGGACCTCCTCGCGCGGGCGCAACAGGCTTTCGGCCACGAGCGACAGGTCGCGTTTGCCAGTGGCCGTGACCCGCGCGGTCCATTCGCCGCTTGCATCGTCGCACAGGATCACTGCATCGCCTTCAGACACCCGCATGACGCGAACGAGGTAGTGCGCTTGCGGGCCATCGAGGCTAACCATCGCGCCTTCGGCCAATGGGCCGGGAACGAAGAGGCGGGGTGTGCTTTTGGGCGGCCAGGCGGGAGTAGCGGTCATTCTGACGATCAGGCGTTTGCGGCCGTCGGAACATCCACCCGCGTCCGATAGACCCGCGACTTCCCCCGGCCATTCCAGACATCGTCCGGGGTCTCGGTCTTGTTGGCGACCATGAACAGGTCGCGGCCATCATCCCCGCCAAGGCCACAGGCGACGGCGTGGAAGCCATCGGTGGCGGGGATCGACTCAAGCACTTCGCCGCCCGGCGCAACGCGTTCCCAGCCCGACCCCGTCGCTCCGCCGAGCGCCGCCCAAACCGCGCTTTCGGCATCCATCCAGATGCCGTCGGCCATGCCATTCAGCGATGCGAAGACCCGCTCGTTTTCCAGCGAGCCATCCGCCGCGATATCGAACTGGAGCAGCCGTGAGGCGAACAGTTCGGAGAAGACCAGCCCCTTGCCATCGGGGGTGAAGGCGATGCCGTTGGGCATGGAGTATCCATCGGCGACCGTGCGGCAGGCGCCGGTCACATGATCGAGCAGCAGCACCTTGCCAACCGGCGCGGCGATCTGCTCCATCGTGTCGCCCATCTGATAGACCCTGCCGGAACAGCTGACATAGCTGCGCGAATCGCGCGTTGCCATGTCATTGGTGCCGCTGGTGCCATGCTGCTCCGGACCGCAGAAGGCCTTTGCCACGCCGTCCGGCCCCATGCGGTAGATGGTGTGATCTTTCAGCGAAGTAACCAGCAAGTCGCCATCTTGCGTCCAGCCGAGGCCTGATGGGCCTTCGACGCTGGTCAACACTGCCGTCGCAGTTCCGTCCGATGCGATGCGCCAGACCTTGCCCCCGCCGATATCCGAAAACCAGAAGGCACCTTGATGCCAGCGCGGGCTTTCGCCGAAGAAGGCATTGTCGAAGAATAGTTCGACTTGTCGTGGCTCGGCCATGGGTATTGCTCTCTCCCAGTTGTTGTTGGGTAATTCGGCAGGGTGGGGGCAGTGTCAATGGTGATGGCATGCTTTCGCACGGGGGCGGGCGCGACTATGGCTGGAGCATGCCTAACGCCATAGTCCCCGACTCGCAGCATCGCGGCCTCGTCGCTGCCCTACCGGAGCATCTGCGCAACTATGCTCAGCTCGCCCGGTTCGACCGACCGATCGGCTGGTGGCTGCTGTTCTGGCCCTGTGCCTGGGGGGTAATGCTGGCAGGCGGGCAGGGTGAGTGGGCGCTGCTTGGCTGGCTGCTGCTGGGCTCCATTGCCATGCGCGGTGCGGGGTGTGTCTATAACGACGTGGTTGATGCCGATCTTGATCGGCAAGTCGCGCGCACCGCCGCAAGGCCGGTGGCGAGCGGCGTGGTGAGCAAGCGGGCGGCGTGGGTGTGGCTGCTGGCGCTGTGCCTGATCGGGCTGGTTGTGCTGTTTCAGTTGCGTGTTCCAGCGCAGGTCGTGGCCTGCGCCAGTGTGCTGCCGGTGGCGGCCTATCCTTTCATGAAGCGGATCACCTGGTGGCCGCAGGTGTGGCTGGGGCTGGTGTTCTCCTGGGGCGCATTGGTGGGCTGGGTGGAGCTGCGCGGGGATCAGCTTGAAGTGCTCGCCGCGCTCTATGCCGGGGCGATCTGCTGGGTGGTCGGCTATGACACGATTTATGCCTGCCAGGACCGCGAGGACGATGCGCTGGTCGGCATTCGCTCGAGCGCCTTGCGGATGGGCACGAAGGTGCGCGGCGGGGTGGCCTTGTTTTATGCGGCGGCGCTGGCCTTGTGGGCGCTCGCCTTCTGGTTGCTACGGGCTGATTGGCTGGTGCTGGTGGCGCTGCTGCCGCTTACCTGCCATCTGCTGTGGCAAGTGGTGACGCTTGAGCCCGGGGAGGAGGGAAATGCGTTGGCCCGCTTTCGCGCGAACCGCAGCGCCGGATTGTTAATGGCACTGGCCTGCTGGGTGGTCGGAAACGCCTGATGTGCAACCTCTATCGCATGACCAAGGGCGTCAGCGAAGTAGCCCGGCTGTTCGCGGTGGAGGCTGATCCTGGCGCCAATTTCGCCGCTGAAGTCTATCCCGGTTATCCCGGACTGGTGGTGGCCGATGGCCAGACGCGGGCGATGAATTGGGGCTTCCCCTTGGTGCTGACCGGCAAGCAGGGGCAGAAACTCAAGCCCAAGCCCGTCACCAATGCCCGCGAGGACAAGCTGAAGACGGCCTTCTGGCGGGATTCGTTCCAGCACCGGCGTTGCATCGTTCCCGTCACCCAGTGGGCCGAGCCGCAGGGTGAAGCAGGGCGGATGACGCGGAGCTGGTACTCGCTGCCCGATGTCGAGGTGATCGCGGTGGCGGGTTTGTGGCGGCAGACGGCGGAATGGGGTCTCTGCTACACCATGGTGATGGTCGACAGCTCGCCGCAGATGGCTGAGGTGCATGACCGGATGCCCGTGATCTTGCGGGGTGAGGATTGGGCGCAGTGGACTGAAGGTGCTCCGGAGGAGGCTTTTTCGCTTTGCCGGACGTGGGAGGGCAAACTTGTGGCGGAGCATTCCGGCGAGCGGTGGGCTGGCGGGACAGCCCAGCCAGCCCTCATCTGACTACTCCGCCGCCAGCAATTCTTCTGCTGCACCCAGATCGACACTCACCAGCCGCGACACGCCCTTTTCAACCATGGTCACACCGAACAGGCGGTGCATCCGGCTCATGGTGACGGCGTTGTGAGTGACGATCAGGTAGCGGGTCTTTGTTTCCGCCACCATGGCGTCGAGCAGGTCGCAGAAGCGTTCGATATTGGCGTCATCCAAGGGCGCGTCGACTTCGTCGAGGACGCAGATCGGCGCGGGGTTGGTGAGGAACAGGGCAAATATCAGCGCGATGGCGGTCAGCGCCTGCTCGCCGCCCGAGAGCAGCGTCAGCGATTGCAGGCGCTTGCCGGGCGGCTGGGCGAAGATTTCGAGCCCGGCTTCGAGCGGATCGTCGCTGTCAACCAGAGCGAGGTGCGCCGCGCCGCCTTCGAACAGGCGGGTGAACAGGCGCTGGAAATGGGTGTCGACGGCCTCGAAGGCGGCGCGCAGCCGTTCGCGGCCTTCGCGGTTGAGATTGCCGATCGAGCCGCGCAACCGGTGCACCGCTTCAGTGAGTTCGGCCTGCTCGGCCAGGCTCTCACCGTGCCGGGCTTCGGCGGTGGCCAATTCGTCGGCGGCGACCAGATTGACCGGGCCGAGCCGCTCGCGGTCGGCAGTAAGGCGGTCATGCGCGGCGCTCTCGTCGGCGGCTCCGGCGACGCCTGCGGAATCGAACTCGAAGCGTTCGGGCAGCAGCGGCGGTGGGCACTGGAAGCGTTCGCCTGAAATGGCCGCCATTTCAGCGCGGCGGCTTTCCTCGTTTTCGGCGCGGGCGGCGGCCCCGGCGCGCAGTTCGCGGGCTGTGGCCAAGGCTTCGTTTATTCCGGCCAGGGCTTCATCGGCCAACCGCGCTGTGCCAGCCGCTTCAGCCAGAACGGCTTCCGCCGCCGCCAGCTCGGCGCCCAGCCGCTCGCGCACGGCATCGCCCTGTTCAATCTCGCGCATGATCGCGGCGGGCTTCGCGGCGACCACATTGCGCTCTTCCTCGATTTCCTCGAAGCGGCGGCCCATTTCTGCGAGGCGGCGAGCGGCATCTCCGGCGCGGGCCTGCCAGCCTGAAACCTCCGAACGTTGCGCAGCGGTCCGCTCGCGCGAGACCGCAATTGCCTGATCCTGCGCGGAAAGCGCTGCAGCGGCGCTTTGCACAGCCTGGCGCATCGCATCATACTGCCCACGTGCGGCGGCCAGCGCAGCGCGGCCCGCCTCGGGATCGGGCAGAGCCGTGCGGCGGTTTTCGGCAGCAGCGCGTTCGGCTTCGGCCTGCCGGCGTTGCTCGGCCATGTCACCGGCGGCTGCAGCAAGTTCGGCGCGGCGAGCGATCATGCGGCTGCGGGCGTCTTCGGCCTGATCGAGCGCGCGCAGGGCGGCGCGTTCTTCATCGGCGACCCCGGCGAGCGAGCGCTCGCTGGCGATCAGCGCAATCTGCAATGCGCTGAGTTCGGTCTGCACCGCTGCCTGTGCTGCCTCGGCCTCGGCCACCAGGGCGCGCTTGGCCGGAAGCTGGGCATCAAGTTCGGCAAAGCGATTTTCCGCTTCCAATCGGGCGGCTTCCGCGCTGCCTTCGCCGCGAGCGATGAAGCCGTCCCAGCGGCGGAGCTGTCCGGCGCGGGTGACCAGCCATTCGCCCGGCGCGAGGGTGCGGCCATCGTCCTGCTCGGCGACATGGACCAGCGACAGGCGGGCGGCGAGTTCGCGGGGGCAGGTGATGACATGGGCGGCAAGGCTTTGTGCCACGGCGCGAGCGGCAGTTGCGCCGGTCCAGAAGCGTCCGTCTTCGCTTGCCGGTGCAATGCCGATTGCGGCGCGGGCGTCGCGGCCGAGCACAGCGGCGAGCGCGCGTTCATAGCCCGGCTCGGCTCGGACCTGGTCGATGGCCATGGGCAGGCCGTGCTTGGCCGAGGCCTGTTTCGCGCGGGCTTCGCGATCACGCAGCAAGGCGGCATGTTCACGTTCGATCCCGGCATATTCGCCCTTGGCCGCCGCCAGCGCCGTGCCCACGCCATCGCGTGCCGCCTGCAATTCGGCTTTGCGGGCCTGTTCTCTGGCCAGCGACTCGCGGGCTTTTTCCTGCGCGGCGGCGGCGGCATCGCAGCGGCTCTGCGCCGCAGCCACCGCCGCATCGGCGTCGCTCGCATTGCTGAGTTCGGCCAGCGCCGCGCCGTGGCGGGCGGCTTCGCTCTCCAGTCGCTGGAGCCGCGCAGTGGCCTGGGCCAGTTCTGCCTCGGCAACGCGCCATTCGGCTTCAACCCCGGCCTGCTCTGCCGTCGCCTGAGCCTGCGCCAGTTCGGCAGACCTTGAGGCTCCTTCGGCGCGCTCAAGTGCGAGAGCGAGGGCGGGGCGCTCGGCTTCGTCTGCCGCCCGCCGCGCTTCGCCTTCGGCCAGTTCGCGCTCCAGGCGGGCAAGCGCATCGGCGGCATCCTGAGTGAGCTTGCCGGCATCGCCGCGATCGGCCTCGAGCCGGCTGTGCTGGCGATCGAGATCGGCGAGGCGCTGTTCTGCGCTTTCGAGCTGACTGGAAAGCGCAGCCATGCGGTGTCCATGCGCGGTGGCATCGTCGCGGCGGTCAGCAAGAGTGTCGCGCGCCTGCGCGAGCGCCTCGGCTGCTTCTTGCTGGGCAGTCTGGGCCGCTTTGGTCGCTGCCTGTGCTGTGCCAACCTGTGCCTCGGCGGCCAGAGCCTCGGCGCGCGCGGCTTCAGCCGCGGCGGCTGCATCGCGCCAGCGCGCGAAGACCAGCCGCGCTTCGGCCAGCCGGATCTTGTCCGACAGGCCCCGGTAGCGGTCGGCGGCGCGGGCCTGCCGCCTTAGCGAACCGATCTGGGCATCCAACTGCCCCATGATATCTTCGAGCCGGGCGAGATTGGCCTCGGTGGCACGCAGCTTCTGCTCGGCGTCCTTGCGGCGAACGTGCAAGCCTGAAATGCCTGCTGCTTCTTCAAGCATCATGCGGCGCTCGGCGGGTTTTGCGGCGATCACAGCGGCGATCTTGCCTTGACTGACCAGCGCGGGCGAATGAGCGCCGGTTGCGGCATCGGCGAAGACCAGCGCAACGTCCTTCGCCCTGACGTCGCGGCCATTGACCCGGTAGGCGCTGCCCGCGCCCCGCTCAATGCGGCGGACGACTTCGAGTTCCTCGTTATCGTCGCTTGCCGCATGCAAGATCACTTCAGCAAAATCGCGCGAGGGGCGCTGGGCGGTGCCAGCGAATATCACGTCTTCCATGCCGCCGCCGCGCAGCGACTTGGCGCTGGCCTCGCCCATAACCCAGCGGATGGCTTCCAGCAGGTTGGACTTGCCGCATCCGTTGGGGCCGACAACCCCGGTCAGCCCCGGTTCGATGCGCAGTTCGGCGGGCTCAACGAAGCTCTTGAATCCAGTCAGCTTGAGCCGCTTGATCTGCATCGCCTGCCCCGTTTCCCCCGATCAAGCGCCCGCGATCAGCGCGCGCCCAGCGTCTGGAGCTTGGTGCGCAGTTCTTCCCAGCTGAGCGAGCCGATCACCTGGCCATTGACCAGGAAGGTTGGTGTGCCTTCGATTTTGAATTGCTCGGCCTGATCCTGCGTGCGCTTGGCGAGCGCCGCCGCTTCTGCGCCATTGGCGAGGCAGGCATTGGCCTGATCCTTGGCAATCCCGCGCGCAGCGAAGAAATCAGTGAGCCCGGTAAGCTGCCCCATGGCGACGCCACGCTTGTCATCGGGCAAGGCGATGGCGGCTTCGAAGGCCGGATTGCCTGCGGCCTGCACCTTCTGGATCATGGCAGCCTGATTGGCGAAGGCCTGTTCGGTAAGCGCGAAATAGCTTTCCGGCGCGCCGCAGCGGGTCAGCATGGCTGCCGTCACGTCCATCGCATCGCGCACGAAATTGCGGAACTCATAGGAGACCCGGCCGCTTCCCACAAAGGTATCGCGGATTTCGGCCGAGCCTTTTTCCGACAGTTCGGCGCAGTGCGGGCAGGTCAGTGAGCCATATTCGACCAGCTTGAGCGGGGCATCGGGATTGCCCATGCGGTAGCCGCCCTCGGGCGTCTTGACGACAACATCGGACCAGGCCTTGCCAGCCGGTGCTGCGACCTTTGCGATGGGTTCGCCAGACAAGCCGCCGCTGCCATCCTTGTCCTTGCTGCATGCCGCGAGGCCCAGCGCAAGCGGAGCGAGAGCTGCAACCAGAACCAGTCGACCAATTGTGCCAAATGCCATTGCGAACTCTCCTTATGGGGCCGGGCTCAATTTGCTAGCCCATGGCTCGAAATGTTAGAAGGGCAAGTCCCGAAATGCGCGAGAAATCTCCACAGTTTCAGGGATTTTTCCCTACATCCGCGCATCGAGCTGCGCCTTCAGGCTCGTCCAGTCATGCGTGCCGGCCAGCAGCGCGCCGTCGAGCAGGAAGCTTGGTGTGCCTTCGACGCCAAGCTGTGTCGCCGCGGCGGTCTGGTCAGCCAGTTTCTTCGCCATGACCGGATCGGCCAGGCAGCGTTCGACCGTCATCCGGTCATAGCCTCGCTGGGCCATGATCGCGAAGAATCCGAAATCGGTGGCGATGGACTGCAACCGGGACTTTTGTGTGCCAGTTGTCCAACGTGCCTGCTGCGCCGCAGTCGCGCGGTTCGCCAATGCCATCCACTGGGTCTGGCTGCGCAGGAACGTGGTGTGATTGGCGAAAAACCGCGCAGGCGGGCCGCAATTGGTCAGCATGGCGACAGTCAGGTCAATCGGATCGCGCACCAGATGGCGCACTTCGACTGACAATTTGCCTTGAGCGATGCCATAGATGCGGAGCCGGTCGGTCGCTTCCTCGTCGAAGTGGGCGCAGTGCGGGCATGTGTAGCTGATATATTCGCTGAGCTTGAGCTGGGCGACGGGATTGCCGAGCACATGGCTGCCGCTGGGGGTGACTTCAACGCGCGCATTCCAGTTTCCTGGCGTCGCGCGGGTTGCTGCTACGGAAACCATAGCTAGAGCCATTGCGGCCAAACGCATCATTCGCATCTGTGTTCAATCCTTCTCATTCGTGCCCATGCTGCGCGCCAGCGATTCCAGCACCGCCCGCAGTTCCGGATCGCCGATATCGCGCAGACTGTCGCCAAGTTCCATGGGAATGGGACGCAGCGACGGCGGCGCGGTGGCCGCTTCTTTTGCCGTGGGCGGCTTAACCTCGCCTTGCCGGATCTTCACCCGGGCCACGGCCTTGTAGCCGAAAAAGCGGTTCATCCGCTCGATGATCTCTGGAATGACCATCGAGATCATCGGCGCATGGGCGGGCAGGACGACCAGCGCGAGGATGCCTTCGCTCTTTTCGCCCGGCGGAAAGCGGATCGATTCTGGCACGCAGACCCGGGCGTGACGGGCTCCGACGATTTCCGGCCATCGGGTGACCACACTCGACTGGACGAAGCCGAAGCGGCGGAAGGCAGTGCGGCCGACTTCGGGCATCAGATCGGCAATCGCGCGCGCCTGCCCACCGCGTGGCCGCTCGAACTTGCGGGGGCTACCCGGCCTGGGTCGGTCTGGCTTGTCTGGCGTGCGGCGTTCCATTGTGCGCCTGGCAATGCCATAGCCCGGCCATGGATGCCAGCGCCCAGACTTCTTCCGGACAATTGCTTGCGTGGTATGATGGCCATGCGCGGGTGCTGCCGTGGCGATCCCCACCGGGCGCGCCTCCGCCTGAGCCCTACCGGGTGTGGTTGTCGGAAGTGATGTTGCAGCAGACCACGGTTGCAGCGGTCATCCCCTATTTCGAGCGCTTCATCGCCCGCTGGCCCACGGTTGAAGCCTTGGCGGCAGCCGAGGATAGCGATGTCATGGCGGCATGGGCTGGGCTTGGCTATTATGCCCGCGCGCGCAATCTGCTGGCCTGCGCACGGGCAGTTGCGGCAATGGGCGGGGTATTCCCCCGGACCGAGGCGGAATTGCGCCAGTTGCCGGGCTTGGGAGCCTATACGGCGGCGGCGGTGGCGGCGATTGCCTTTGGGAACCGCGCAGTGGTGGTCGATGCCAATGTCGAGCGGGTGGTGGCACGGCTTTTTGCCATTGCGGAGCCATTGCCTGCGGGAAAAGCGGCCATCCGCGCCGGAGCGGAGGCGATTACTCCGGTGGAGCGCCCCGGCGACTTTGCGCAGGCGATGATGGACCTTGGCGCGACCATCTGTACCTCGCGCAGTCCACGCTGCCTGCTGTGTCCCTTGTCCGAGGCCTGCCTTGCCCGGCGGGCCGGGGAGGCCGACTTGTATCCGGTAAAGCCCGCAAAAGCTGCGAGGCCTCACCGCAAAGGCCATGCCTGGTGGATCGAGCGCGAGGGCGCGGTCTGGCTGGTGCGGCGGCAGGGCAAAGGCATGCTGGGCGGTATGCGAGCTCTGCCGGACGACGGCTGGATTGCGGGCCGCGATGGTTCGGGCGAGCCGCCGCTTGCCGGGCCATGGCTTGCCGGGGGGCAGGTGGCGCATGTCTTCACTCATTTTTCGCTCGAACTGCACTTGCAGCTTTATTCGGGCAAAAATTGGGATAGTCTGGCGGCAGATGATGGCGAATGGTGGCCGCTCGAACGGATGGACGAGGCAGGGCTGCCAACGCTGTTCGCCAAGGCGGCGCAGCTGGTGCTGGCTGGCAAGGGAGATGAAGTTTCAGAATGAAATCATTGGAATCATTGCAGATACAATTGTCCCGGCGCGCGCTGATCGGCAGTGGCGCATTGCTCAGTGCAGGTCTGGCATTCGGCGCCGCTCCGACCCGGGCGGCGAGCAGCGTGGGTATGGAAAGCGGTTGGCCGAGCGTCTCCGCTCTGCTCGATCGCTATGTCACACAGCGCAAGTTGCCCGGCGCGCTGGCCACCTATGGCTGGGGTGACGGACCCATGGCGCAGATCGCGCGGGGCACCGAGGGCTTCGATGATCTGACCGCAGTCAGCGCCAATTCGCTGTTCCGCCTCTATTCGATGACCAAGCCGGTCACCGGCATGGCGGCGATGATGCTGATCGACGAGGGTAAGCTTAGACTTGACTCGAAGTTAGCTGACTATGCCCCTGAATTTGCGCAAATGCAAGTGGCGGTTGATCCGGCCAAGGGCCTCGAATCGCGCCCCGCCACGGCGCAGATCACTATCCGCCACCTGCTCACGCATACGTCTGGCATGGGTTATGCCGGGATCACCCCCAACAAGATCGGCGCCGAGCTTTTTCGGCTGGGGCTGCTCCCGGCCAGCATCTCGCATCTGGCAATCCCTGGCGTGACGTCGCCGGTGCCGACGCCAGGCCCCGACGAATTCCTCCGCCGCGCTGCGACAGTGCCACTGTTGGCCGAGCCCGGCACGCGCTGGAACTACTCGATGGGGCTCGATGTGCTCGGCATCGTCATCCAGCGCGCCTCGGGGGCGAAGAGCTTTGCCGCATTCCTGCAGGAACGCCTGTTTGATCCCGCAGGCATGACCAGCAGCTTCTTCCAGGTCAAAAAGATCGACACCGAGCGGTTGGCGACCAATTATGGCCTGCTGGGCGGGGTGCCGATCCCGATCGACCGGCCGGCCAATTCGATCTACCTCGATCCCGTCCCCTTCGCCTTTGGCGGCGGCGGGCTGGTTTCGGCGCCGGCCGATTATGATCGCTTTCAGCAGATGCTGGTGGGCCGGGGCATGGTCGGCAGGAAGCGGATCATGCGCGAAAGGGCAGTAGCGCTGGGCACTTCCAACCTGCTGCCTGCCGGGGTCAGCACTGCGGGGACCATGGCAAATGGTAGCGGGTTTGGTGCGGGCGGACGGGTTGGACTTGGCGCAGAGGAAGGCCTGTTCGGCTGGTCGGGCGCGGCCGGGACAGTCGGCTTCGTCAATATGCGGATCGGCCTGCGCGCCGGGCTCTATGTCCAGTTCATGCCGCCGGAGACATATCCGCTGCAAAGGGAATTCCTCGCGGCCACCCGCGACGATGTTTTGGTGAGGTTACGTCGATGACATTAGCTACAATCGCATTTTCAGGCTCGCGCATCGACCGCGCCGATCATATCCGCCAGAGCCCCGAGGCATTGGCTGGGCTGATGAACCACCGTGCCCGGCTGCTCGGGCTTAATGGTCTCGATCCGGTGCTAGCCGACGACGGAAGCCTCGCCTGGGGCAGCCTCGCCGATGCCGCGCCTGATGCCGAGCTGGTGTTCCTGGGCCTCAGCGACGAGCGCGGCTGCTTCGCGGCTGTGCCCGCTGCCGGCTCTGTCGCTCCGCCCAATCCGCGCCTGTGGCAGGGGCTTGGCGCACTCTCGCCAGAGGATCTCGCCACCTATGGCGGCGCGCGTTCGATGGTTGACTGGCATGCCCGCCACCGCTTCTGCGCACGCTGTGGCAATGCGACCTCGCTCGCCAAGGGCGGCTGGCAGCGCAATTGCAGCAACGATGCCTGCAATGCCGAACATTTCCCGCGCGTCGATCCGGTGACGATCATGCTGGTCGAGCACGAAAATTCGATCCTGCTCGGTCGCCAGCCGCGCTTTCCGGCGGGTAACTATTCGGCACTCGCTGGTTTCGTCGAGCCGGGCGAGACCATCGAGGAGGCCGTGGCACGCGAGACCTTCGAAGAAGCAGGCGTGCGGGTCCGCGATGTGACCTACGTTATGTGCCAGCCCTGGCCGTTTCCCTCGTCGCTGATGATCGGCTGCCACGCTTATGCCGACGATCCGGCAGTGACCATCGACAAGAACGAGCTCGACGACGCCTGCTGGTTCACCCGCGCCCAGGTCGAGGATGCGATGCGCGCGGCACAGGCCGGGGGCAGGGGTGAGGCTTTCGGGGCCCCGCCGCCGTTCGCGGTGGCGCATCATCTGCTTAACTGGTGGGTGCGGCGGGGATAGCGCATATTTCAGGTCATTTTGCAGCGCAGCGTAATTTTGTTGCGTTTTCCAGCAATCTATCCTATATGCCTCCTCAGCAATCGGCGCGCGGGTCTTATCCCGGCGCAGTCCCGGCAGCGTGAGGTTCGCGTTTCAACGCAGAACCTGCCCGGACTTACGGTAGCCGAAATCGCTCAAAGCTTCCTTATTCACGCAGGGTCGCATCTAACGAACCCTTGCATGCGCGCGCCATAATGCCGCGCGCCCGCATCCCATACGATGCTTCGACAAGCTCAGCATGAGCGGACAGGAGCAGAAGAAAGAGTCATATTACCATGTCCTATTTTACCGACCTTGGCCTTGCCGAGCCTCTCATCCGTGCGCTCCAAACCAAGGGCTATTCCGATCCTACTCCAATCCAGAAGCAGGCCATTCCGGCGCTGCTCAAGGGGCGGGACCTGCTCGGCATTGCCCAGACCGGCACCGGCAAGACCGCAGCCTTCTCGCTGCCCTCGCTGCACCGTCTGGCCGCCGATCCCAAGCCGCGCCAGAACGCCTCGTGCCGCATGCTGGTGCTCTCGCCAACCCGCGAGCTTGCCGCACAAATCGCCGATAATATGCGCGGTTATGCCAAATACCTCAGCCTCAACGTGCAATGCGTATTCGGCGGCATCCCCGTCGGCAAGCAGGCCCGCGCACTGGTCAGCGGCTGCGATGTTCTCGTCGCAACCCCGGGCCGCCTGCTCGATCTGATCGACCAGCGCGCGCTGACTCTTCGCAATGTCGAGATCTTCGTGCTCGACGAGGCCGACCAGATGATGGACCTCGGTTTCATCGTGCCGCTGAAGCGCGTTGCCAACATGCTGCCCAAGGAACGCCAGAGCCTGTTCTTCTCGGCGACCATGCCGAAGGCCATTGCTGATCTCGGCAAGCAGTTCATCAACGATCCGGTCCGGGTCGAAGTGACGCCGCAGGCCACCACGGTGGAACGCGTTGACCAGTTCGTCACCCACATCAATCAGGCCGAAAAGCAGGCGCTGTTGACGCTCAGCCTCAAGGACGGTCTGGAATCGGGCAAGATTGACCGCGCGCTGGTGTTCACCCGCACCAAGCATGGCGCCGACCGCGTCGTGCGCCATCTCAACACCGCCGGCGTCAATGCCGCCGCGATCCATGGCAACAAGAGCCAGCCGCAGCGCACTGCCGCGCTGAGCGCTTTCCGTCAGGGTTCGACTCCGGTCTTGGTTGCCACCGACATTGCCGCGCGCGGCATTGACGTTTCGGGTGTCAGCCATGTGTTCAATTTCGAGCTGCCCAACGTGGCCGAGCAATATGTTCACCGCATCGGGCGCACGGCCCGCGCCGGTGCCGACGGCACTTCGGTGAGCTTCGTGGCGCCGGATGAAAAGCCTTACCTGAAGGACATCGAAAAGTTGACCGGCGTCAAGCTGATGCCGCAGTCTCTCCCTGAGAACTTCGCCAAGCAAGCCGCGCAATTGCCCGCGCCTTCGCGCAAGCCCGCCGAAGCCGAGCAGGATGCCCGGCGCGACGAGCGTGACCGCAAGGGCCGCTTTGGCGGTGGCGGACGTGGCGATGGTCGTGGGGGTGGCCAAGGCCGTCCCAACAACAACCGCAGCAATGGCGGGCAGTCGCGTGACGGTCAAAGCCGTGATCAGCACGCGCGCAATGAGCATGTCCGCAAGGAATGGGCTCCGCGTGCCAATGGCCCGGTCCACAATCCACTGGCCCATGAAGAGCGCGTTTCCGGCGCACGCATTGACGGTGATCGCCGTCCGGCCCGGCCTGAAGGCGACCGTCGTCCTGCTCCGCAGGGTGACCGCCGTCCGGCGCCAAATGGCGAGCGTCGCCCCGGTGGCGAACATCGTCCAGCCCGTCCGCAAGGCGATCATCGTCCGGCACGCCCGGAAGGCGATCGCCGCCCTGCGCGCCCAGAAGGTGCCCGCCCGCAAAGGGATCGTCCGCAAGGCGATCGTCGCCACAGTGGCCCCGCTGGCGGTCGCGGCCATCCGCCACGCGACGGTGGCAGCACCCCCGTCCGGCGCCCTTCGCGCTAAAGCCTAAACCAGTCCCAGCCGGGCAAGCTCGCCAGCGAGTTTGCCCGGCATGACGTCCTCCGCGCTCTCGCCTTCAGCGAGATCACGCGGGGCGTCGCTGTCGTTCAGGTAGCGCCAGCCCTGATGCGCGCGGCGGGGCAGAGGGTGAAGCGCTATCATTGTGGCGGCGATGACAATGTGGGTCTTGCCGCCCTCTGCTTCTGTGAAACGCAGGATCGGCGAGCGGGCCACCAATTGGTGCTTGAAGATCCAGAACAGCGAACCGCCGATCAGTTCGGCATGTCGCTTGGGCAGATAGCGGGTGGTGAGCAGCGCTTCTTCGCCGCGCCCGGCAAACCAGCTGTTCATGTCGTCCAGAGATTTGGCGCCAAAGGCGACCTTGGTCAGGTGAAGGGGCATTTCGGCTAGCCGACGATGCCACTTATGCTGGCGAGCCCGAGGAAGACCAGGAAGCCCATCGAATCGGTGGTCATGGTCACGAATATTGATGACGAGATCGCCGGATCGGCATTCCATTTTTCCAGCGTCAGCGGAACCAGCACGCCGGCCAGCCCGGCGATGACGATGTTGGTCATCATGGCCGCGGCGATCACCATGCCGAGCGCCATATTGCCGAAGATCAGGCTGACCGCCACGCCGATGATCACAGCCACAGTGCCGCCATTGAGCAGGGCGATGGTTATTTCACGCTTGACCGCGCGCCACATGTTGGTTGCGGTCAACTGGTTGGTCGCCAGGGCCCGCACGGTGACCGCAAGGGTTTGCGTCCCGGCATTGCCGCCCAGCCCCGCGACGATCGGCATCAGCGTTGCCAGCGCCACCATCTTCGAAATCACGCCTTCGAAACTGGCGATGACCGTCGAGGCGACAGTGGCAGTTGCGAGATTGGCGATCAGCCAGCGCACCCGGCTGATATAGGAATCGCGAATCGGCTCATTGATATCGCCATCGCCTGCGCCCGACAGCAGCAGGGCATCCTCGCCAGCTTCTTCCTGGATGATGTGGACAATGTCATCGACGGTGATCTGGCCTACCAGTCGCCCCGATTCGTCGACCACGGCCGCTGAAATCAGGGCATATTTCTGGAACCGCAGCGCCACTTCTTCCTGATCCATCGTCACTGGAATCAAGGTCTGGTCGCGCTTCATGACATCGCTGAGCGTTACCGAGCGCGGCGTGCGCAGGATCCACGACAGCGCGCAGGAACCGACCGGGTGATGGCCCGCATCGACAATGAACACTTCCCAGAATTCGGTCGCGAGATCGGGATTTTCGCGCAGGAAATCGATAAGGTCGCCGACCGTGCGGTGTTCCGGAAAAGCCACGTAGTCGCGGCTCATCAGGCGCCCGGCGGTCTCCTCGCCGTATGACAGTGCGCTCTCGATCGCGGCGCGATCTTCCGGCTCCATCTCGGCGAGCACGGCCTGCTGGTCGTCCTCGTCGAGATCTTCGATCATCGCGACCGCATCATCGGTATCGAGCTGTTCGGCGATATCGGCGAGGGTTTCGGCGGGCAGGTCTTCGAGGAAAAGCTCGCGGACATAGTCGTTGAGCTCGGCGATAACCTCGACGCCCATCAGGTCGCTGATCGCGCGAGCCAGCGGGCGGCGCTGATCGCGGCCGATCAGTTCGAACAGGTCGGCGATGTCGGCCGGGTGGAGCGGTTCGACCAGATCGTAGACCTGGTCTGTTTCATCCCGCGCCAGTGCCTCGCTTATCCGGCGGATAAAATCGGGCTTGAGGCGGTTATCGTCGTCGAAGCGGTCGCTCGAATCCTGCGCACGCGACTCTGTGGCTGCCATGGTGGCGCTATCGATCAGCCGGTCATCGTAGTCCTCGGGATTCATGGGCGACGGTCTAGGCCGGTAAATCGCAAAAGCAACCGGGCAGGCGCTGCGCCAGAGCCTCAGGGCGTGACATTGTGATAAACCGCCCTATATCGAGCCGCGAAATTCAGGAGAATGCCATGTCAGATACCCTTACCCTCACGCTCGCGACCGGTGATGTCGTCATCAAGCTGCGCCCCGATCTGGCCCCCGGCCACGTTGCCCATATCAGCGAACTTGTCGGCGAAGGCTTCTATGACGGCTTGACCTTCCACCGCGTCATTCCCGGCTTCATGGCGCAGGGCGGCTGCCCCAATGGCTCAGGCATGGGCGGCTCATCGAAGCCCGATCTCAAGGCTGAATTCAATGCCGAGCCGCATGTCCGCGGCGTCTGCTCGATGGCTCGCTCATCCAGTCCGAATTCGGCCAACAGCCAATTTTTCATCTGCTTCGACGATGCCTCCTTCCTCGATAAGCAATACACTGTCTGGGGCGTGGTCGAGAGCGGCATGGAACATGTCGATGCCCTGCCCAAGGGCGAACCCCCGCGCGAGCCGGGCAAAATCGTCAAGGCAGTGGTTAGCTGAGGGGCTGGCGCCTCATCAACATAGCGTCACAGTCTCGCCGGTCAGTTTAACCCTGGCCGGCAGGCTGGCTATGATATCGCCGTCGCCCTGAACGGGTATGGATACCGAACCATCGCATTCCAGCGTCAGCTGCCGGCCGCGCAAGGCGATGACGCCGGGCAGGGTCGCAGGATCGCACCCGCGCAGTAGCGCCCAGGCGAAGCGCAGGAAATCGCGGCGGCGGGCACATTTCAGCGCCACGACATGCAGCGTCTTGTCGGTCAGGCGTGCCTCGGGCGCGAGGCTCCAGGGGCCGGCGAAATAGCGCCCCTTGGCGATATAGACCGCCTCGCAGGCAAGGCTGCGCCCGTCCATCGTCAGCACCATGCGCGGCCGCGGCCAGCGGCGCAGCAGACCGAGTAGCGCGGCAACATAGGCGGCGCGTCCGATCTTGCGTTTCAGCGGGGCCGAGAGCCGGGCGATCGCGAAGCTGTCCGGCCCGGCGCTGGCGCAGGCGAAGAACCGGGTGTCATTGATCGTCACCGGATAATGCTTCCGCTCTTCGCCGCCGCCCAGCAGCCGCCGGGCGAACGCGACGGGGTCGGCGGAATAGCCGGCTTCACGGGCGAGCAGGTTAATGGTTCCGGAGGGGAATATCGCGGCGGGAATGTTGCACCCGCTGCGGGCCAGCGCCATGAATACATGGCGAACCGTGCCGTCGCCGCCGGCCACGCAGACGTGGGTTGCCCGGGGATCGATGACAGGCGGTGCGTTCCCCGATTCGGTGGCGGTTACCTCCGCCCCGCAGCACCGCAACGCTTCGCCCAGAGCTTGCATCCGCGCCGGACAGTAGGAGCCGGAAACGGAGTTATGAAACAGCTGGACGATAGGCCCTGCGGCTGGCGCGTTGCTCATTGCCCGCTGCTGTAGTCGCTCACCGGCGGATCGACGATAGCCTTGCGATCAATCCTGCGGAACTCCGGCTTGCGGCCGAGGTAGTTGTAGAACACCACATTGTAGGAGAAGTCGTCGCTACCGCCTTCGTCGAGCGCCGGGCCATAGAACGGCTTCATCGCATTGCGGTCATAGCCCATCAGCGTCAGCAGGGTCGGGAAGATCCGGTAATGGCTGAGGCCGTTATGGGTTTCGGCGAGATGCGCGTTCCAGTCGAGCGAGGTGGACTTGTCGCCTTCCATGATCATCAGTGGGACGAGGCCTTCCTCTTGCTCGCTGATGCCGTGGGCGCAGTGGTTGTTTCTGCCTGGATTGCCGCGCTCGTGCAGATCCTGCCCGTGGTCGGAGGTGTAGACGATGGTCGCCTTGTTGAGATCGGCGGTGGCGAACAGCCGGTGGAAGAATTCGCCGACGTTCCACAGCAGCACATTGCGATAGGTGTTGCGGAAGCGCAGCCATTCGGGCGGCGTGCCGTTGAAGCCGGGACGGCCGATCAGCCAGGTGATATTCTTGAAGTGGCCGCGCTCCAGCACCGGCTGGTATTTCATGTACCTATCCGGATATTTGTCCTGGATCGGAAAATGCGCGCCGACCTTGTTGATGTAGATGAATTCCGGTTTGCCGTTGTTGATGTGCTCGGCCAGCACGCGGGCGATTTCCATGTCGCGATCGATCACGGGCACCTTGTCGAACTGGATCAGTTCGTCGATTTCGCTGCGTTCGGCCGGAGTCATCAGGTTCTGCAAATGTCCGCCGGTCGATTGTGCGTCGATATAGATCGTGCGGAGGCCAGCCTTGTGGCCATAGGCCCAGATCGAGGGCTGGCGCATCATGGCTTCCTGGTAGGTTTCGCGGGTGCCGCCGTGGCGCAGCACGACATTCGAGTTGGCGCTGCAGCTGTGGATCGAGGCGGCATAGCCGAAATTGGTCAGCCGGACGCCGGGATGCGGATCGAGCAGGCCGGTCTTCACGCCCTTGGGATTGTCGATGTCGACATAGTTGCCGGCCACGCTTTCATCGACCAGTAGCACGATATCCTTGGTCAGCGGCACCGGCGCACGCGGCAGGGTGACCGGCTTGCGCGGCCCGTGATCGCCTTTCAGGCTCTCTTCCAACAGCAGCCCGGCGAAAGCCAGTGGCGGATAAGCGGCGGGCAGGGCGCGCGACCCTTCGCCGCCACGAACATAGAGCAGCGCGCAAAGCAGGCCGAGCGCGGCAAGCGGCGCCGTGACGGGAAGCCAGGGCCAGACTTTGGGCCAGACCCTGGGCCAGCGCGGCGCCCGGCGGGATGGCAGGGCGATGCCGAAGAAAAGCAGCAGCGCCACCGGCACCACTTTCAGCAGAACATGGCCATGCTGGGCCATGGCATCGCCGGTCTGATCGGCGGCATTGTAGAGATCGATAAAGGATTCGTAGGTCAGCGCCCCGCTGGTCGTCCATTCGAAGGCGTGCTGGAAAATTGATCCCGCCGCCAGCAGCGCGGCGAAGAGCGTGCGGATCCAGACGTTGGAAATCCGCGCGGCAGCAAACAGCCCGGCGCCAAGCAAAAGATAAAGAAAGGCGAAAACCACCAGCGCCGGGGACAGCCCGACCGATCCTATCCGCTCGATCGCTGTCTGGTAGTCGCACAGCAGATAGGCGAGGATCAGCAACGGCTTCAACATGCTGCCGGGTAGCATGCGGCTATAAAATTTTAGTTAACCGCGCCGGGTGACCTATGGCAAATCGGGCCGCCCGGTGAGCATTCGTCCGCTCGCCTGGGTGGCGCCGATGGGCTCATTGCCGGGCACTGGATCGAAGCGTCCTTCAGCTATTGCCGCCATGGACAGCTCCTCGACCGGGATCGACGCGCTGTCCATTATCGCCACCCGCGAGACGCGACCGCCGCCGGTGTGGAATATCCGGCCTGATGTCCGGCAGTCTTCGCTGGCGAGCCAAGTGGCAACCTGCGCCACCTTTTCGACGGGAAGGTGCGCGCCCTGTTCGGGCGGCATCTGCTGAGCGGCCATGGCAGTATAGCCGAGCGGCAGCAGGACATTGATCCCGACATCGCTGCCTTCGGGCACTTCGAGCGTCAGCGAGCGGGCGAGGCCGACCATGGCCGAACGCGTCGCGCCGTAAACCGCAGTTGTGCCATGGCCGAACAGGCCGACCGCCGAACCGGTCAGCACGACGCGGCCCGAGCCCTGCCCGATCATCTGGCGCCAGGCGGGTTGCAGCGGGTAGATCGTGCCGAGCAGGTTGATCTCGACCAGTTGGCGCGACGTTTCGGGGGCAAAGTCCTTGAACAGGCCTTCGGGCATGATCCCGGCATTGCAGATCATCGCATCGACCCGCCCGAAGCGTTCGAGCGCCAGCGCGGTCATCCCGGCGGCGGCCTGCGGATCATCGACAGCGCCTTCATGGGCAATCGCGGAGCCGCCCTGCTGGGTGATTTCATCGACCACCAGTTGCGCCGAAGAGGGCACCCCGGGGTGGGTGCGGTTGCTGACGACGACTGCATAGCCCTGACTTGCCAGCATCAGGGCATAGGCTTTGCCGAGGCCCTTGCCGGCCCCGGTAACGATAGCGACACGCTGCATCATAAATTCCTCGGTTGCGCCTTGGGCAATTTCAACGCCAGTTGAGCGACAGTTCGGTCACCACCGAGCGCAAGCGGCGCAGGGCCGGGTTTGTCGACTGGACCTGCACGTCGCCCATCAACGCCTCTGGTGTCGATGTGACTGTGGCGGGGAGAGAAAAGCGGATGCCGAGCGTGCAACCGCCCGGCAGGTGCGAAAGAGCGCCGCCCTTGAGGTCGGTGACATAGCCGCCATAGTCCCACTCGAAGCCCGAAAACGTGAAGGCCCGGCCATTGCTGGAAGTGATCTGGGGAATTCCATCCCCCAGCGCCATGCTACCGAAGGACCAGGTCGAGCTGTTGCCGCGAATGCGGATGCTGCTGACGTGCGGCCTGGCGTCATCAGAGAAGGCAATCTCCACCCGCCGCTGCGGATCGCGCGGATAGAGCACCACACCGGGATAGGTTGCGCCTTCCGCCCCCGGCAGAGTCTCGCGGCGGGCATTGGCCCCGAAGCGGCGCAGGATCGTGGCAGCGGTGTCGCCGCGCATGACCGGCGAAGTGCAGGTGGCAGCGAAGGAGTGACTGCCCGGCGCGGCTGAGATTGACGGAGCGTCAGCGAGAGCAAGTGCCAAAAGTCCAGCCGACACAATCACAAGCTTCTTCATGGCACTACTTCTCTCACTTAAAGCCCAGCCTTAAGAACCCAATCATGGAAAATCCGCACCGGACGGCTCTCCAGATCGCGCGGGCGGCAGATGAACCAATAGGAGTAGGGGCTCTCCACTTCGACATCGAAAAGCCGCGCCAGCCGATCGTCATGGGCGCGCAAATAGTGGTCGCCGTGCATGATCGCGATGCCCAGGCCTTGCGCAGCGGCCTCGAGAATCAGCTGCCCCGAATCGAAATGATCGATTGCAGCTGGTTGAAACTTTGCCAGGCCCATCGCCAGCTTCCAGGCATCGAAGCTGGCTGGCAGATCGTGGTGGATCAGGAAGGTCTGCTTGGCCAGCTTGGCCATATCGGGCTCCGCGCCGATATCTGCGGCCAGCGCCTTGGAGGTGATCGCATAAACCTTGTTTTGATCGAGCCGCACTGAATGGAACGAGGGCTCCGGATCGCGCGACAGGATGATGGCCGCATCGAGCGTATCGCCCACCCGCTCGGCGAGATGGGCCCCGGTATCGATGTCGATATGCAGCCGTGGGTGCAGCGCGCGCAGTTCAAGCAGGCGCGGGAACAGGCGCTGTTCGCCGAACAATGACGGCACGCCCAGATGCAGCCGCAACACTGCGCTGCTTTCCATCTGTGATTCGACCGCCAGCGCCAGTTCTTCAAGCTTTGGCGAGACCGCGTCGTAGAAGGCCTGGCCGTCCTCGGTCAGCTTCATCGCCTGATGTTGCCGGGCGAACAGGCGTTTCGCGGTAAAATCCTCCAGCGCCCCGACCCGTCGCGACAAGGCCGAAGGGCTGAGCCCCAACTCATTGGCCGCAGCCTTGGCAGAACCGAGGCGGACAATGCGCACGAAGGCCTCAAGCGCGCGCAAGGGGGGGAGACGACGTGTCGGCATGGGTTCAGGCTTCCGCCAGGGCTTCGGTGGGGGGGTGGAGCCGCATCCGGGTGACGCGGCGTTCGCTGCCCGCGGTAATCTCTATGCGCCAGCCACTGGAATGGGTGAGGATAGCGCCGGGGGCGGGGACTTGCCCGGCCAGCACGAAAGCGAGACCTCCCAGGGTATCGACCGCTTCCTCGACTTCGGCGAGGCGCGGATCGATGCGTTCGGCGACATCGTCGAGCTCGGCGCGGGCGTCTGCGTCCCACATGCCGCCCTCGAGCGGCAGGATCATATCGGTCGGGGCATCGTCATGCTCGTCTTCGACATCGCCGACGATTTCCTCGACCAAATCCTCGAATGTAATGATTCCGTCGGTGCCGGAATATTCGTCGATCACCACTGCCAGATGCACGCGGCTGGCGCGCATATCTGCCAGCACATCGAGCGCACCGCGCGCCTGGGGCACGAAAAGCGGCTGGCGCATCAGGCTTTTCCAGTCCTTGGGCGGAGGCTTGCCCGTGGCGAGGAAGGGAAACACATCCTTCATCAACATCATGCCGACCACTTCATCGAGCGTCTCGACATAGATCGGCAGGCGGCTGTGGCCGTGCTGGGCAAAGGCCGCGATAACCTCTTCCCAGCTTGCTGACGCAGGCAAGGCAATGATCTCACCGCGCGGGATCGCCACGTCATCAGCGTTGTGTTCGCTGAAATGCAGGACATTGCGCAGCATATCGCGCTCGAGTGGCGAGAGATCGCCATCGCTCCCGCTCGAATCGCCGCCATCGTCTTCGTGCTCGTCAATCGCTTCTTCGAGCTGGGCGCGCAGCGATTGCTCGCCGTCGCCACGCAGGAAAAGCTTGCGTACGGCACGCCACAACGTGTTGCTACTGTCCGCTTCTCCGGAAGCGGGGCCATGATCGGCCATGGATACTGTCAAACCCCCTAAGTTCTATGGTGCATCGCAATATGGATTGCCAATGCCCATCGAAGCAAGCGCCTTTATTTCCAGCGCCTCCATTTCGGCGGCTTCTTCGGGTGAACACTCGTGATCGTGCCCCGCAAGATGAAGCAATCCGTGGATGATCAGGTGCGCAGCGTGGTGTTCCAGCGGCACGGTTTTTTCCTCAGCCTCGCGGGCGCAGGTCTCGAAGGCGAGAGCGATGTCGCCGAGAAGCTCGGGCGGGCCTTCAGGGGCCAGCGCCAGCAATTCGGCGCGCTCCAGCATCGGGAAGGACAGTACATTGGTTGGCTTGTCCTTTCCTCGCCATTCGCGGTTGAGCACGTGGACTTCGGCGTCCGAGGTGAACAGAAGGCTGGCGGAAAGGCGCGGATTGGCGAGTTCGGGGGCCGTGTCAGCTGCGGCACGCGAAGCTTTTTCGCCAAGATCCTCCCAGTTGGGCGATGCCGGCCAGCTCTCCTCAATTGAGATGTCGAGTGCAATCACCATAAGGCCGGGTCTTTCTGACTAGGCCTCCTTGCCCTCATAGGCCTCGACAATCCGCCCGACGATGGGATGGCGCACCACATCGGCCACTGTGAAACGCACCGTGGCGATGTTATCGACTCCTTCCAGCCGCCGCACTGCGTCAGCCAGTCCGCTGTGTTCGACCCCGCCTGGAATATCGACTTGCTTGGGATCGCCGCAGATCACCATGCGGCTGTTCTGGCCAAAGCGGGTAAGGAACATTTTCATCTGCGCTTGCGTCGTGTTCTGCGCTTCATCGAGGATAATGAACGAATCGGCGAGCGTGCGGCCGCGCATGAAGGCGATGGGGGCAATCTCGATTTCGCCCGAGGCAATGCGCCGCTCCACCTGTTCGGGCGGCATGCAATCATACAGCGCATCGTAAATCGGGCGCAGATAGGGATCGACCTTTTCCTTCATGTCGCCGGGCAGGAAGCCGAGCCGTTCGCCCGCTTCCACTGCCGGGCGCGACAGGATCAGCCGCTGCACCGAGCCGCTCATCAGCTGGCTGACCGCTTGCGCCACGGCGAGATAGGTTTTGCCGGTGCCCGCCGGGCCGAGGCCGAAGATGATGTCCTGCCGGGCCAGCGCCAGCATATAATCGATCTGCATCGCCGAGCGCGGCACGATGGTTTTCTTGCGGGTGCGGATCATTACGCCGGGCGCATCTTGCCCGCCGGAGATGATGCCTTCGAGTGTCGGCTCGGACGACATCATGATCAGCGCATCAACCGCGCCGACATCAAGCTCCAGCCCTTGCTTCAGCCGTTGGTGCATGCCCTTGAGCACATCGCGGGCGCGGGCCACCGAATCTTCGCTACCTTCAATCTGGATGCGATTGCCGCGGGCGGCGATATAGACCCCGAGCCGGTTTTCCAGCAGCACCAGATTGGCATCGAACTGCCCGAACAGATCACCCAGAATGGCAGGCTCATCAAATTCCAGTTCGGCGCGGGCGCGCTGCGGCGGTGCGGGGTGAAACTGCGCCATGGTCTGGGCACGGGTTGGTTTGCGGGACATGCGCTCCTTTCGGGTCGGGCCGGCTTCACCGGAGTCGGAAGAGCTGGGCCCGATTCGTAAGATATGCCGATGGTGTGCCTCTGCAAAGCGGCGTTTTTATTTCACTTGTGCAAATGTTGCCGGCCTGCGTAATTCGGCTGCGCAAATCAGATGGCCAAATCAATCTAAAGGCACCCGGCCAAGCAGATGCTTGCCTTTGGCTTGCCTTGCCGCTATGCGCCCCGCTTCCTTTTCAGGCCGGTCGGAACCGGCCACAGCGAAAGCACTCTGCGATGAAAGCCGAAATTCACCCGGATTATCACAAGATCAAGGTGCAGATGACCGATGGCACCGTGTTCGAGACCCGCTCCACCTGGGGCAAAGAAGGCGATACGCTGGTTCTCGAAATCGATCCCACATCGCATCCGGCCTGGACCGGCGGCACCCGTCAGCTCGATTCGGGCGGTCGTGTGGCCCAGTTCAACAAGCGCTTTGGCGGACTGACGCTCAAAAAGAGCTGAGCTGTCGGGGCCGCAAGGCCTCAGCTTTCAGACATTCGATTTCGAATTTATGAGATCGTGCCACGGCTTGTTGCCGGGTGTGACCGGTCTCATGAATTCGAGTCCGGCTGTGCCTTCGCGCGTCCAGCGGACGATGGCCAGCAGCATCGGTGTGTCCTCAAGGGCAACGCCGACGAAGCTGCCAATGCGCAGCCAGGGGGCATAGCCCCTGACATTGCAGCCGTGCGTTGATACATTGGCAATGGTCAAGGCCGCGCTATCGCCACGGGACGAGGTGACAAGCGCATTGGCATGGACCCGCGAGCGATGGACTTTGCGCTGACCGCGAAGCATCGCTTCTCTGATCGCTCCGATCCCCGCGAGAATTCTCACCATGGTCTTTGCACCCCTGCAAATCTCCTGCTCCGGACTTGTGCGGGCAAGATAGGTAATTTGGAGTTAAAATTAGGTAAGCGGTTGGCCGGGCAAAGTGCGTTGGGCCCAGATCAGCCCCACACCCGCTCGCGGTACCAGCGGGTGATGACATATTTGGCGCCTTTTCGCACCGGCATGCCATGGTGAAGAGTTGCTGGATTGCCGTGGCCGTCGGCCGTGCGATTGTTCCAGGCGAGCAGAGTACCCTGCTCTGGCTGAAATGTGCGGCCCAGTTCAGGAAACCGGGTGCCGCCGCCAGCTGCAACATTATTGAGATAGATCATGAAGGTCCAGCTGCGCTGGCCTGATGTGGTGCAATACTTGGCGAAATCGGCCCCGTCCGGTTCGAAAAAGTCGGTGTGCGCCTTGAATTCCTGGCCAATATCATAGCGCTGCCCTTGTAACGGCTCTCCATGGGAGGGATCGATGCCCGATATCCAGGCGAGTTTGGCGTTGAGCACAATCACCAGCGGATCGCCGGATACGAGATCGCAGGTTTCGCTGGTGCGGAAATAGTCGTCGCCATTGGCGTCGGCGATGGTCGAGGGGCGGCGCCCGCGTCGATCTGCGCGATCAGGCCGGCGCATTCCGCAGGCGTGACGAAGTGCCGCAAGCTAAACAGTTCGATCCGGTCGGATGGCACGCGCCGCATGCCCGGAAAGGCGAGCAAATGATCGGCAGAAGACTCGCCTGGGTTGGTCATGTCGCGACAATAGCGCGCCATTCCGCAATTTTCACTTCCCATCCGGGCAAGGCTGTGCAAATGCGCCCTCCCGCAGCTGGCGCAGCTTTCGCGCTCCAGGAATTCGCGCGTTTATGGCGACCGTAGCTCAGTTGGTTAGAGCGCCGGTTTGTGGTACCGGAGGTCGTGGGTTCAAGACCCATCGGTCGCCCCATTCGCGCTACCCAAGGTGAATCCGGCGTGACGGCATTCTGGCCATGACTGCGTTCTGGACCGCTCCGGATTTCGACGATCACGAAATGGTACAGCTGGTGCATGATCGCGCCAGCGGGCTGACCGCGATCCTGGCGCTGCATTCGACGCATCTTGGCCCTGGCGCGGGCGGCACCCGCTTCTGGCACTATGCCGATGGCGAAGACGCAATGCGCGATGCGCTGCGTCTGTCGCGGGGCATGAGCTACAAGAACGCCATGGCCGGATTGCCGATGGGCGGCGGCAAGGGCGTGATCCTTGCGGGCTCTGACCGGATCAAGACACCGGAGATGCTCGCCGCTTTCGGCGATGCGATCGAGGCCTTGGGCGGGCGCTATGTCTGCGCCGAGGATGTCGGGATGACCGAGGCCGATATGGTCGCGATTTCAAAGCGTACCCAGCATGTGACCGGGCTGCCTTCGGCTGATGGCGCAGCGGCAGGCGGGGATCCGGGGCCGTTTACAGCGACTGGCATCTATCTCGGGATCAAGGCGGCAGTGCTGCACAAATTGGGCAAGGACAGCCTGGCTGGCCTGCACGTCGCTGTGCAGGGCTGCGGCAGCGTCGGCAGCGGCGTGGCCCGGCATCTGGCCGCAGCAGGTGCCCGCCTGACGCTCGCCGACATCGATGAAGCGCGCGCCGCGCGCCTGGCGGGCGAGCTGGGCGCTGCACAGGTTCCGACAGGCGAAATCATGGATGTGGCCTGCGATCTGTTCAGCCCCAATGCGCTGGGCGCGATTTTTGACGACGCAAGTATCGCCCGGCTCGCTGCGCCGATTGTCGCAGGCGGGGCCAACAATCAGCTCGCCCGGCCTGAGCATGGGCCTGCGCTGGCAGCGCGCGGCATTCTCTATGCGCCCGACTATGTCATCAATGCCGGCGGGATCATCGCAGTGACGCTTGAATATCTGGCGCGCCGCAGCGGCGAGCCTTGTGCCATTGCAGAAGTGCAACGCCGCCTTAAGGAAATCCCCGCCAGGCTGAGCGGAATATGGCAGAAGGCTGAAGCGAGCGGGCTGGCGCCCGATCAGGTCGCCGATGCCATGGCGCAACGGCTGATAGGACGCTAAGCAAAGCCATGACACGTGAAATTCTCGACCAGTGGCAATTCGTCTGGGCCGCCTATGCGTTGGGCATTGGCGGAACGCTTGCGACAGTTGCCTGGAGCTGGATAGCCATGCGCCGCGCCGAACGCCGCCGTGACAGGAGCCGCGAGAAATGAGCGGGTTGAAGACCAAGCACCAGCGGCTGGTACTGATCGCGCTGGCCATGGTGGCGCTGATCGGGGCGGGATTGCTCGCCACCTGGGCGCTGCGCAATCAGGCTTCATATTTCTATGTGCCAAGCGAATTGCGCGCTAATCCGCCGGCGCTGGATCGGGCAGTGCGGCTGGGCGGCATGGTCGAGCGCGGCTCGATCCATACGGCGGCGGACGGCGTGACCACGGAATTTGTCGTCAGCGACGGCAAGGTCAGCGTGCCGGTGCGTTTCAAGGGCATCGCGCCTTCGCTGTTCGTCGAGGGCTCGGGCGTCGTGGCCGAGGGCAAACTGGGCGCAGATGGCACCTTTATCGCCGACAACCTGCTCGCCAAGCATGACGAGAAATATGTGCCTCGCGAGATGAAAGACATGAACGCTGCTCAAGCGAAGCAGGTGGTTTCGGAAACCAAATGATCGCCGCGCTGTTCGCTTTTGCGGCAGCACTGCTGGTGACGGGCTGGATTGCCGCTCGCACTTCGCGCCGCGCGGCGCGGCTTTGGGCGGCTCTGGCCCTGGTCGCGCTGGCGGGTTCCTCTGTGTTTCAGATTATGCGAGAGCTGGGGCCATGGTGGCCATTGTTGCGCTGGCCGTGGAGCTTGGCCGAGTGCGTTGCTACGCTAGTGTGGATTGCCGCTCTGGCGCTGGCATGGCGTGCGCGGCAGCGCGGCTGGCAGGCGGGTCAGCTGCTGCTGGCCTGCGGCGTTGCGGCATTCGCTTTCGGTCTTGTCGCGGCAACTGCGGGCAAGCTCACATCGGAGGATTCCCCGAAGTCAGGGGGCAGAGTGTGCCCCGGCGAATCGGCGAAAATGGATCGCTGGACTGCCACCTTGCGTTCGGTCGAACCCGTCGTCGGCGCGGACTATACCGGGGTGGAGGCAAGGCTGAGCATCGGCTTTCCAGGTGGCACTGTGCTGGAGGCCCGCCCGCAGCAGCGCGATTATCCGGAGGGCGGTCCGGGTCTCATGGCAGGTTCGCAGACATTGGTGCGCTGGAACGGCGAACTGCTGGTCGAATCCATGGCCAACAAAAATTCCCCCGAATGCGCCCAGCTGATGATCGAGTGGCAGCCGTTCGCCCAATTGCTGCGCTATGGTGCTTGGGCAAGCCTTGCCGGGGCGCTGGTGCTGCTGGCAACGGCTACGCGCTCTGCTGCCTGGCGGGCCGGAGCGCGTGGGCGCATCGCCATGCGGCGCGACGACCATGGGCGGGGAGTTCTCCCAGCCAGCCCGGGCAGCATGGGGTGGAAGCCGGTCGTTCTGGCGCTGGTTTGCGGTTTCGTCGCATTCGCCTGGGCTGCGGCGCAGCAGCCTGCGCACGAATCGCCCCGGCGCGGCGGTGCCAATGGCGCGGCGCTGATCGCCGCGCGGCAAGCGCAATTTGGCGGGCCGCATCTCGACAACCGCTGGCTGGTCATTTCCGATGCCCTGGCGCGGCATGGCCAGTTTGGCGAGGCGGCGCAGGTCTTGCTGGGGGCAGTGGCGAAAGAGCCGAGCAATGCCGAGGCATGGCTGGCGCTGGGCGATGCGCTTTATGGCCATGCCGGCGGGGAAATGGTTGCGGCGGCTGTGCTCGCCTATAGCCGCGCCGATCGCATGGTCGCGCCGCAGTCTGCCATCAGGTCAGTGGCGGCACAGGCCATGGTCGCTTCGGGGCGCGAAAGGGCCGCCGCAGAATGGCTCTGCCGGGACTATTTGCCCTATCGACAATGTCCCGACTAACTCCGTTGCGAGCGACAAACCATGCTGCTAAGCGCAGCGCCGCCGCAACGTGCTATCAGGCGGCAGAAACAGCTCCTTACGGAGACAGGGCGCAAGCATGAGCAAATCGGTCGAAGACGGCGCGGAGATTTTCCCCGAGGTCGCTCAGGGGCAGGCAAATCCATTGGTCGATGAAGGCCATGGCCATCATCAGGGCAGTGTCCTGAAGATGGCGGTCGGCGCGATCGGCGTGGTTTTCGGCGATATCGGCACCAGTCCGCTTTATGCCATGCGCGATACCTTTGCCGGGCATCATCCCTTGCCGCTCGACCGTTTGCACGTGTTTGGCATCGTCAGCCTCATGTTCTGGTCGATGATGATCATCGTGACGCTGAAATATGTGACAGTGATCATGCGCGCCGACAACAAGGGTGAGGGCGGATCGCTCGCGCTTTTGGCGCTGATCAACCAGAATGTGCCGGGCAAAACCTGGTCTGCGGGGATCGTGTTGCTCGGCGTGTTTGCCACCTCGTTGTTCTATGGCGACAGCATGATAACGCCTGCCGTATCGGTCTTGGGCGCGATAGAGGGCATTGCGGTTTTCAATCCAGCCATGGCCCACATGGTCGTGCCGATCGTGGTTGGTATCCTGATCTTCCTGTTCATGATCCAAAGCCGGGGGACCGCAAAGGTGGCGACTCTGTTCGGCCCGGTGATGTTGGTCTATTTCGCGGTAATCTCGGTGCTTGGTGCCATAAGCATCGCGCAAATGCCGTCGGTGCTCGAAGCGCTGAGCCCGCATCACGCCGCCGCGATGTTCATCAACGATCCGCTCAAGGGCTTCCTTGCCATGGGCTCCGCAGTCCTCGCGGTGACCGGCGCCGAGGCGCTCTATGCCGACATGGGTCATTTCGGCCGCGCGCCGATTCGCCTGTCGTGGCTGTGGTTCGTGCTGCCCGCGCTGGTTTTCAACTATTTCGGCCAGGCCGCATTGCTGCTGCGCAATCCCGCGGCGATCGAAAGCCCGTTCTATCTGCTGGCGCCGCAGTGGTTCCAATGGCCGCTGCTGATCATCGCCAGCATGGCAGCGGTGATCGCCAGCCAGGCTGTGATCACAGGTGCTTTTTCGGTGACCCAGCAGGCAATCCAGCTCGGTTTCATGCCGCGCATGTCGATCAAGCACACCAGCGTCAGCGCCGGGCAGATCTATATTCCGGTAATCAATTTCATGTTGATGATCGCGGTGATCATCCTGGTCCTGATGTTCCAGCGCTCGTCGAACCTGACAGCGGCCTATGGCATCGCGGTGACTGGCGCCATGGCGATCGACAACTTCCTGCTGGCGGTGGTCCTGTTCCACCTGTGGAAGTGGAAGCCCTGGCTGTCGGTGCCCCTGCTGGCGCTATTCTTCACGCTCGATCTCGCTTACCTCGGCGCCAACTTCACCAAGATCCCGGACGGCGGCTGGGTGCCGCTGGCCATGGCCGCAGTGATCTTCACCCTGCTCACCACCTGGTCCCGTGGGCGCGCGCTGATGCGGCAGAACATGACCGAAGGGACCATTCCCGTCGAAGTCTTCGCCAAGAGCGCGCATGGCAGCGCCACCCGCGTGCCCGGCACGGCGATCTTCATGGCCTCGACCAACAAGGGCGTGCCGTCGGCACTGCTGCACAATATCAAACACAACAAGGTGCTGCATGAGCGCGTGGTTATCCTGACCGTGGCGACTCAGGACGTGCCCTATGTCGACGAGGCAGAGCGCTTCACCGCCAAGGATATGGGCAACGGTTTTTATCGGCTGACGATGAAATACGGCTTCCTCGAGGAGACTGATGTTCCGGCTGCGCTGAAGCGGGTCAAGATGTGCGGCGAGCCCTTTGAGATGATGAAGACCAGCTTCTTCCTCTCGCGCCAGACCCTGATCGCCTCGGCCAAACCCGGCATGGCGCTGTGGCGCGAAAAGCTGTTCGCCTGGATGCTGCGCAATGCGGCGAGCGCGATGGAATTCTTCCGCCTGCCGACCAACCGCGTGGTCGAGCTCGGCAGCCAGGTCGAGATTTAGCTGCTTGGCGGCACAAGTCCGCCTCGGCGATCTCGGGTTTCAGATACTGCCGCGCCGTGGCTGGCGCTCGCTGGCTCTGGCCTTGGGGCTGGGGCTGGCATTTGGCGCATACATGGCGCTGGCAGACCATTTCGTCCTTGCGAGCGCAGTTCCAGCGGTGCAGCACATCATGCTCGCGCAGAACTCGCTTGGCGAGCGGCTGCTGTTCTTTGCGCGTGGTGCCCTTCTGGACGAGCTGGAATACCGCCTGATTGCGCTGACCGCGATTGCCTGGGGGCTGGCCAATGCGGCGAAGCGACCAATGCCAGCGGCCTCATGGGCGGCGATCGTGCTCACAGCGCTGGTAGTCTATCCACTGGGCAACTGGGCTTACTTCAGCGGGCTCGATCCCAACGCCATGACTTTTCTGCGCGAAGTTGCGCTGCATGGCGGGGCCGGGGTGCTGTGGGGCTGGCTTTATTGGCGGCACGGCTGGCTGAGCGGGCTGACCGGCCATGTCAGCGCCCATCTGGCGTTGCAGCCGCTGCTGGGGGTGCTTTGAGTCATTGCCGTTCAATCCTCCCCCTTCGGGGAGGGGGCAGCCCCTTTGGGGCTGACGGAGGGGGCGCCGCACGACTGACCCCCTCCGGCATTCGTTCCACTCATGCCACCTCCCACGGAGGGGGAGGATTTTCAGAGGGCACTGCTATTGCCTCGCCGCCCTAATCCGCAAAGGCCGCGATGATATTGAGCGGGTTCATGTATTCGATATGCTCCACCACCTGGCCATCCCGGATGCGCACGAAGATCACGTAGCTGTTCCGGTAGATCTTGCCGCTGGCCATGGTTGCTTCGCCATTGGCGGTGGCAACAAACAGCTCAGGGTCTTCTGTCGCCAGCAGCTCGAGATTCTCGAAGACCAGCGGGCTGCGGTTTTTCGCGCTGCCGCTCAAGGCCTGTTGCGCCACCTCCCGCCCGATAAATTTGCTGGGCACCCCGGGCGGGGCGAAGGGCAGGCGCAGCACGAAGTCGGGCGATATTTGCCCGTCCAGCTTTGCAAACGCACCTTCGGGCATGATCTCAAGCCACTGGCGGGCGAGTTCAACACTGTCGCTCATCTCGGGCTCCTCTCACCACATGGAAAAGGGGAGGGGGCATTGCTGCCTCCTCCCCTTCAAATTCCATCACAGTCGCGTCGTGATCAGCTCAGATTGGCGCTGACCATGCAATAGAGCATCGGAAACGAAAGTGCGAGATTGGTGCGGCTGGCGATCAATGCGCGCGGCGTGGCTGCGGCCTTTTCTGCGTCAGTCGCCTCGACAATGCCGAGGATTTTCTTCTGTGCTGGCCAGATGATCAGCCAGACGTTGAGGAACATGATGATGCCCAGCCACATGCCGAGCCCGATCATGTTGACATTACCTTCGCCCGAAAAGGTCAGCGCCTTGGCACCATAGCCCGGGACGCCGCCAACCGGCTGGAAGGCAATGCCGAGGCCGATCACGACCGTCAGCAGCGCGGCCCAGCGGAAGAAGAAGAACACTTTGGGGGCGATATAGCCCGTGACGCCCTTTTTCAGCTCGGCCGGAACCGAAGGCATGGTCGGCACTTGCACGAAGTTGAGATAATAAAGCAGGCCGATCCACAGGATGCCGAAGAAGGTGTGCAGCCAGTGCAGGACCGAATTGACATCGACCGGAGCGGACGGGGCATATGCCATCATCACCGCGATCGCGGCCACCAGGCCGAGTACCAGGATCAGATGCAGGTTTCCGAATAACTTAGCCATTGCTTTCCCCTAATTCCCATGCGCCTCGCGCGGCGCGTTAAACTTGACCCGTGCCGCAGCAGGCAGCCGCGGGATGCAGACTATTGCCCCATGCGCGACAAATGTCACACGATTTTGCGAATCGTTAACTCTATTCGTGCGGCGGATTGGCGATCACTTCATCCTCGGCGTCTGCGCCCATGCCGTGGCGCAGCAGCATTGGCATGTGAGCGAAGGTGAACACGAAGGACAGCGGCAGGAACACATAGAGCTTGCTCTGCAGCCAGCCGCCGAAGCTGAGATAGTGGCGAAAGCCTTCGTTCAGCGCGGCGAGGAACAGGAAGAAAATGCCCCAGTTACGCGACAGGATCCGCCAGCCGAGATCGTCGAGCCCGTCGAAAGCGGCGGCGAGGAGGGTCTTGAGCAGCGGCTTGCCACGCGCCACGCCGATCAGCAGCGCGAGGCCGAAGAGCAGATAGATCGCGGTCGGTTTGATCTGAATGTAGAACGGATCGTGCAGCAGGATCGTCACTGCACCGAAGAACACGATCAAGGCGGTGGATAGCCACAGCATCGGCGAGATGTGCTTGAGCTTCCATCTGGACACCACCAGCGCGATCACTGCGGCGACCATGAAGGTTCCAGTCCCTTTGATGACCGCCAGCACTTCACCGACGGCATTCTCCTTGTCGGTCGGCGAAAAGTGCTTGTAAACGAGGAAGAACAGGACAACCGGGCCATAATCGACCACCAGGTTGAGCCAGCCTGCCTTGGGCTTTTCAGCGGGTTTCTCAGGCGCCGAAGCCATCAGGCCACTCCCGCAATCACGCGCGCGACCAGATCGGCGTCAAAGGGCCGAAGGTCATCGAGCCGCTCGCCGACGCCGATAGCGTGGATCGGCAGGCCATACTGCTCAGCCGCCGCAACCAGCACGCCGCCGCGCGCGGTGCCGTCAAGCTTGGTCATGACCAGGCCGGTGACCCCGGCGACGTCCCTGAAAGTTTCGATCTGCTGCAAGGCATTTTGTCCATTGGTGGCATCGAGCACCAGCACGACATTGTGCGGGGCTTCGGGATTGAGACGGCCAAGCACGCGGCGGATCTTGGCCAGTTCGTCCATCAGCTCGCGCTTGTTCTGCAAGCGCCCGGCGGTATCGACAATCAGCGCGTCGATGCCGGTGTCGGTCGCCAGCTTGACCGCGTCGAACACGATAGAGGCGGGATCACCGCCTTCAGCGCCCTTAACCAGCGGCACGCCGATACGTTCCGCCCAGACTGCCAATTGCGCGATGGCGGCGGCGCGGAAAGTGTCGCCCGCCGCCAGCATCACGCCATAGTCCTGCTCCTGGAACAGGTGCGCCAGCTTGGCGATGGTGGTGGTCTTGCCTGAGCCGTTGACCCCGATGACGAGGATCACCTGCGGGCGCGGGAAGGCGGTTATCTCCAGCGGCACTGCAACGGGCCGCAAGATCGCAGCGATTTCTTCGGCCACGGCCTGCTTGATCGCTTCCTCGCTGGCGCCGCGCTCGAAGCGCTCGCCTGACAGCGCTTCGCGGATGCGCAAGGCTGCGCGGGGGCCCAGATCGGACAGGATCAGCGCATCTTCGAGATCGTCGAGCTGGTCCTCGCTGAGCCGGCTTTTGGCGACAACTGCGGTGACATTTTCGGAAATGGCGGCAAGGTTTTCGCTCAGCCGCTCGGAAGTCTTGCGGAAACCGCCGAACAGCCGCTGGGTCCAGCTAGTTTTGCCCTCTTCGCTCATGCCAGCAGACCTTCGACGATGCGCTTGGGGGTGATCCTGATCAGCGATTCGGCTGCGGTCCCGTCGGGCAGCTGCACCCGCGCGAAATTGGGCGCATGGCCGGTGCCGTCGCGCTCGGCGAGGACTTCGAGTTCCTGTCCGAGCAGCGAAATCAGCCAGTTTCTGCGTTCTTCCGCGACGGCAGCGCGCAATTCGGCAGCGCGGCGTTTGATCGTTGCGTGTTCGACTTGCGGCATGCGCGCAGCGGGAGTGCCCGGGCGGGGCGAATAGGGGAATATGTGGCCGTGCACTATGCCGAGCTCGCGGATGATCGACATGTTGTTTTGATGGGCTTTTTCGCTCTCGGTCGGGAACCCCGCGATGATGTCCGCACCGACCGCGAGGTCATTTCTGCGGGCGCGCAGGGCTGTGACCAATGCGACACCTTCGTGCCGCTTGTGACGACGTTTCATCCGCTTGAGGATCATGTCGTCACCCGATTGCAGCGAAAGATGGAGATGCGGCATGACGCGCGACTCACCGCCCAGCAATTCGCATAACTGCGCATCGATCTCGATGCCATCGACCGATGACAGCCGCAGCCGGGGCAGCTCGGGGAAGTGACCCAGGATAGCGGCAACCAAAGCGCCGAGGCGGGGCGCGCCGGGCAGGTCGTGGCCCCATGAGGTGAGATCGACCCCGGTCAGCACCACTTCACGCACACCGGCATCAAGATGCCTTGAAATCTCAGCCAGCACCGCAGCAATGCTGCGCGAGATACTGGCCCCGCGTCCTTGCGGGATGACGCAGAAGGTGCAGGCATGGTCGCAGCCGTTCTGGACCGGGATGAAGGCGCGGGTGTGGCCCTTCGACAGGCTCAGGGTGAGCGGAATCATGTCTCGCGGCGCCACATTCCAGGCGCGCGGATCGAGCTTGGCTGCATTGGCGATCAGCCCGTCGACCTCGGGCATGGCCGCGATGGCCGCGCGTTCGACTTCCGCTGCGCAGCCTGTCACCAGCAGCCGCGCATCGGGCCGGGCCTTGCGGGCGCGGCGGATCGCCTGCCGGGTCTGGCGCACGGCCTCGGCGGTCACCGCGCAGCTGTTGACCACCACCAGATCGTCGCTGCCCGCCAGCATGGCGCGTATGGTTTCGCTTTCCGAGAGGTTCATCCGGCAGCCCAGCGACACGACTTCAGCGCTCACAAAGTAGCTCCATAGTCGGCGGGATCGAAGCTGCCCCGGAAGCTTTCTGCAGCCGGGCCGGTCATGATTATCCGGCCTGCATCGTTCCATTCGATGACCAGTGGCCCGCCAGCAAGTGTCACCGTGACGCGGCGATCGCACAGGCCGCGCCGCATGGCGGCTATGGCCGTGGCGCAGGCGCCGGTGCCGCAGGCGCGGGTCTCGCCGACGCCGCGTTCCCAGACGCGCAAGCTGATGGCATCGCGCGAAGTGACTGTCGCGACATTGACGTTGACGCGTTCGGGGAACAACGGATCATGTTCGATCAGCGGGCCCAGCCGGGCAAGGTCAATGGCATGGTTATCTGCCACGAAGAACACCGCGTGCGGATTACCGACATTGACCCCGGCTGGATTTTCCAGATCTTCCCAGCCGACCGGCATGATCAGGGTATCCATTGCATAGGCCAGCGGGATTTCGTCCCAGCCGAAGCGCGGCTCGCCCATGTCGACCGCGATGCCGAGGTCAGCAGGAGTGGCTGTCAGCACGCCGCCCAGCGTCTCGATCCGCGTCGGGGCGTCGTGCAGCAGGCCAACAGCGCGCGTCGCATTGCCGCAGGCTTCAACCTCGCCGCCATCGGCATTGAAGATGCGCATGCGCAAGTCTGCGAGCGTGGAAGCTTCGAGCAGGATCAGTTGATCGCAGCCGATCCCTGTCTTGCGATCGGCCAGCGCCGCAGCCAGCGCATCATTCATCGCCGGAATGGCATCGACGCGCGCGTCCAGCACGACGAAGTCGTTGCCCAGGCCGTGCATCTTGATGAAGGGGACGCGCATTATGGCGCGCATCTATGCGCTGGGGGCCAATACGTCCAGTGGTGTGGGGCGTCGGCAGTTCCGCACTGACAAAATCCTCCCCCACCGGGGGAGGTGGCAGCGCTGAAAGGGCTGGCGGAGGGGGCGCGGCCGGGCATGGTGTCACGCAGTGGCCCCCTCCGGCATTCGCTATGCTCATGCCACCTCCCCCGGTGGGGGAGGATTGGAGCGGCAGTGACTAGCCCGCAGCAGCCTTGCGATCCTGTTGCGCTGTCGTGGCGGAAAATGGCTCCGAAGGCACCGCCAGCAGGTTCAGATCGGCCAGCCGCTTGTGGGTCTCGTCAGCCGGTTCGGGCATGCCATAAAGATAGCCCTGGCCCTTGAAATCGCCGAAAGTCCGCAGCTCCTTGAGCACTTCTTCGGACTCGATGCCTTCCGCAGTGATCGGCAGGCCCATGCCGGCCCCCATCGTTGAGATGGCCCTGACGATGGTCGCGTTGTCGCCGCCGCTGGTCAGCTTCTGGACAAAGCTGCGATCGATCTTGATCGAATCGATCGGCAGTTCGCTCAGCTGGCTGAACGAGGAATAACCGGTGCCGAAATCGTCGAGGCTGATGCGGATGCCCTGGTTCTTGAGGCTGGCGAGCAAAGTGCGCACCGCGCCGACATTTTCGTGCAGGCAGCTTTCGGTGATCTCGATCTCGAGCCGCTTGGGCGGAAAATTGGCCTCGACCAGCAGCTTGAGCAGCTTTTGCGAAAACCACGGATCGCGGAACTGGATCGGCGAGATGTTGACGGACAGGGTGAGCGCCGGATCCCAGGCCTTGGCGTCCTGCAGCGCCTGCGCAATCAGGCCTTCCGACATCTGGCCGATCAGGCCGATGTCTTCAGCCACAGGAATGAAAATCTGCGGACCGACGATGCCGAAGTTCGGGCTCTTCCAGCGGGCCAGCATTTCAAAGCCGGTGAGCTTGCCTGTCTTCAGGTCAATCTGCTGCTCGTAATAGGGCACGAATTCGCCCAGCGGGATGCCGGCGCGGATGCCGGCTTCCAGTTCGCGCCGGACGCGCATTTCGTTTTCCATCGAAGTTTCGAACCAGAAGTAGCGGTTCCGGCCCTTGCGCTTGGCATGATACATGGCAATGTCGGCGGAATGCAGCAGCGCCTTTACCGTTGCCTGTGTCGCGCCGCCCGACAATGGGCCATCGCCCCGGGCAATGCCGATCGACATGGTGATATCGATCTGCAGCTCGCTGCCCTGAGCGGGCAGAGCGACGGCTTCGATCAGTGCACTTGCCAGCTCGTCGAGCTGCTCGGGATGCCGCGAGTCAAAGGGGATCATGCAGGCGAATTCGTCGCCGCCGATCCGGGCGGACAGCGAACGTGCGGGCAGGATTTCGGCAATGCGCCGGGCACATTGCTGGAGCACATTATCGCCGACGCCGTGACCATGGACGTCGTTGATCTGCTTGAAACTGTCGAGATCGGCCATCAGCAGCGCCACACTTTCGCCGCGCGCGGCGCAGGCAGTGATCAGCTCGTCGGCGGCAATTGACAGGCTGCGACGGTTGAGAAAGCCGGTCAGATGATCGCGGTCGGCCAGCTGCTTTGCCTGATCCTCTGCCTGGCGATGCAGGTCCACTTCAGTGACAAGCTGACGGTAGTGGCGCCAGCCGAGCAGAATCAGCGCAACATTGAGCAGCAAGGCGCTGACCATCAGATTGTCAGGGCCAATGCCATTGCCCTGCATCGCCTTGATGACCTGCTGCAAGGCCTGGCCGCCGGTGCCGACGAACAGTATGATTGCCGCCGAGGCGATACCAAACGTAATGGTATCGCGCGCGCGGTTGCGCACAGTGTCGCTCACAGTCCTGGCTGCCTTCGCACGCCTGCCAACTTTACCGGCCAACTCGCAATGCCCCCGCTTGTCGAAGTCGGGCTTATGCAGGAGGAGATCAAAACAATCGGTTAACCCGCATTGTGCTGGCCAGGCGCGGCTGTTTGCGCCTATTTCTTGAGGCCGATTTCACGCAGACGTTCCTGCAGAAACGCATCGGCGGTTATCGCATCGGGATAGCGATCTGCTCTTTCCGGGGTGATGCACTGGGGCAGGGTGGCGATGCTGAAATCGCTGCGCGGATGCAGGAAGAAGGGCATCGAATAGCGGCTGAAGGCAGCGCGGGCCGGGTCCGGGTTGCGCACGCGGTGCACGGTCGAGGGCATAACGTGGTTGGTCAGCCGCTCGAGCATGTCGCCGATATTGACCACCAGCGCGCCCTTTGGCGGATCGACCGTCAGCCATTCGCCATTCTTGTCGAGAAGTTCCAGCCCGGCCTCCTCGGCACCGAGCAGCAGCGTGATCAAATTGATATCGCCGTGCGCTCCAGCGCGGATGGCGCCTGCCGGGGCATCTGCAATCGGTGGATAGTGGAGCAGCCGCAGCACTGAATTGCCATCCGCAATTGCGCTGTCGAACCAATGTGCATCGAGCCCGAGATCGAGCGCGATGCAGGAAAGGATAACCGAACCGGCGCGGTCGAATGCGGCATAGAGCCGGGTGAAAGTCTCCTCAAAGCCTGCAATCTGATCGGGCCAGACATTGGGCGGCATGCCTGCCTCCAGTCGGTGGCCCGGCGGCAAATCGCGGCCGACGTGCCAGAATTCCTTGAGATCGTGGCGCTCGGCGCCCTTGGCGATTTCGGTGCCAAACGGGGTATAGCCCCGCGCGCCGCCCTGGCCGGGCAAGAAATATCGCTGCTTCTCCTCGGTAGGCAGCGCGAAGAATTGGGCGGTAAGTTCCCAGCCGCGCGCGATCAGCACTGGATCGATGCCATGATCGCAGACCATGGCGAAACCGAAACGGCGCAGGCTGGCGCCTAGTGCGGCAGTGACCTCGGCCTGGCCTGCGTCGAGCGATACCGGTTGAAGAGCAGTGGTTGGCATGGGTGGCGGTCCGTCCGGGTTGCAGCTATCGATGGGTGCATAACGCTTTTCCGGAGTGGCTGCATGAGCAAAATCAAATTACCCAGGCAATACTGGCTGATGAAGTCGGAGCCTGATGCCTATAGCTGGGACGATCTGGTGGCTGAGGGCGAGGGCACATGGGACGGGGTGCGCAATCACCGCGCAGCAAACAACCTTCGCGCGATGCAGGTGGGCGACGAAGCCTTCTTCTATCATTCCAACGTCGGGCTGGAGATCGTCGGCATTGCTCGCATCAGCAAGGCGGGGCTGAGCGATCCCAGCGACCCGGAAGGTAAGTGGGCGGCTGTCAGGGTCAAGCCGGTCAGGAAGCTGAAGCGGGCAATTTCGCTCAAGGAAATCAAGGCAGACCCCAAGCTGGCCGAGATCGAACTGATCAAGCTCTCGCGGCTGTCGGTGGCAGTGATCACGCCTGAGGAGTGGGACTATATCATCGCGCTGTCGCAGCAAAAGCATTGACCATTTGATTTGCCGGCGTCCCGAAACGGGATGTCCCGGATTGGGCCGCGCAGAGCCACTTTGCCGATGGTGAATCAAATCCTAACAGACGGGCATGATCACAGCCCGAACAATAGCCGCACCGCGCCGTTATCTTGTACTCACCGACGAGGCGGCGCGTCATCCGTTCCGCGCCAGCCTGCCGCCGCATGTGCGCGAGCCTTTGAGCGACACGCCAGAGCCTGTGCGGGGCTGGCGGCTGTCGCGGCAGGACTGGCGCCAGTTCCTGACGACCTGGTGCGCCGGCTTCGTTGTGGTGAGCGCGTTTATTTCCTGACAAGTCAGGCGGCCTGCTCCGCCCGGTAGAGCAACAGGCCGAGCCAGGCCGATACCAGCGACATCGCCGCGCTCAGCAGCAATTGCTGTTCGATTGCGACGCCGATGGCGCTGAGGCTGACCGCCATGACTGATCCCGCCACCATCGCGCCTGAATTGACGATATTGTTGGCAGCGATAGTGCGCGCGGTCTGCGATTTGTCGACGAAGGTGGTGAGGAAGGCATAGAGCGGCACCACGAACATCCCGCCCGCCACGGCAATGCCCAGCAGCGTCAGCAACAGCGGAATCGCAAGTGGTTCTGCCAGGAAGCGGGTCACATCCAGCAAACCTGTGCCACTGTGGTCGGTCCACTGCTTGCAGACGAAATGGAACAGAACGACAAAAATTCCCATCACGATGACCGAAATCGGAGCAAACCGCGCTGACACCTTGCCCTTGAGCAAGGCATTGATCGATACCGAGCCAATCGCGATGCCGACCGAGAACATCACCAGGAACAGGCTGGCGACTTCCTTGCTGGCATGCAGCACATTCTTGACCAGGGGAGGAAACTGGATGAACAGCACCGCGCCGATGGTCCAGAAGAAGCTGATTGCCATGATCGCAAGGAACACCCGGCGATCGTGCATGGTGTTGCGCACGAGTTTGTATGAGGCGCGGATGAAGTGGAAATCGAGCGGCTGGGCCTCATCCTGCGGCGGGGCAGGGGGCACCTGCCGCCCGGTGACATAGCCCACCACTGCCGTCACCACGACCACCAGCGCTGCCCATTGTGCATCGACCCAGCCGGCCAGAATGGTGCCCGCCAGGATCGCGATATAGGTTCCCGCTTCGACCAGGCCAGTCCCCGCCAGCACTTCGTCCTTGTGCAGATGCTGCGGCAGGATGGCATATTTGATTGGGCCGAAGAAAGTTGAATGGATCCCCATGGCGGTCAGCGCGAGCAGCATCAACGGGATGGCGAGCGTCGTCACGGCTATGCCCTTCCAGGCCAGCAGCAGCCCCGCGCCGCCTACAGCCATGATCACGATCTCGCACAGCTTGACGATCCGGATGATCTGCGCCTTGTCGCGCATGTCGGCGAGCTGGCCTGAAAGCGCCGAGAGCAGCACGAAGGGCATGATGAACAGTGCCGAGGCAATGGCGCTGAATTTGGCCTCGGCTAACTCGGAATTGTAAACGCTGTAAACGACGAACAGCACCATCGCGTTCTTGAACAGGTTGTCGTTGAAGGCGCCCAGCAGCTGCGTGACGAACAGCGGCAGAAACCGGCGCGTGCGCACCAGATGCGTCGAGGTTGTCATAGGCGCTTCTGGTATCCTCTCACCCGTGCCGTGTCCCTAGCTGGAAAGGAAAGCACTAACAAACCCCCCATGAAGGCTTTTTCCCCGGCACCATCCGCTCTATGCAGGTGCCCATGCTCACGCTGCCCAACATTCTCACCCTGTCGCGGATCGTCACCGTGCCGGTCCTGGTCGCGCTGCTGTGGTGGCCGAAGTGGGAGGCGGGTTATGGCATTGCCTTTGCGGTTTACTGCCTGATGGGCTTTACCGATTATTTTGACGGTTATGTTGCAAGGGCGCAGGGGACTGTCTCGAAACTGGGGATATTCCTCGATCCCATCGCTGACAAGATCATGATCGCGGCGGTTATTCTGGTGCTCAGCGCGCAAGGCGTGCTCAACGGGCCCTATGTTGGCGACATGCATGTTGCTGCCGGCCTGATCATCCTGATCCGCGAAATCGCCGTATCGGGCCTGCGCGAATTTCTCGGCAGCCTGCGCGTTTCGATGCCGGTGAGCACATTGGCCAAGTGGAAAACCGCTTTCCAGATGATCTCGCTGGGCGCGCTGATTCTCGGCAATGCGCTGCCGCGCTGGACCGTGCCGATCGGCGAGCTTCAGGCCAATCTGCCGCACACCATCGGGCTGGTGACGCTGTGGGGCGCTGCGGCCCTGACTGTGATTACCGGCTGGGACTATCTTCGGGTTGGTCTGAAACACATGGATTGAATTTGCGGGGATCAGATCACCTTGCCGGATAGGTGATCAAACAGGATCAGCGCGCCAATCGCGATCAGTGCCACGCCGCCGAGTAGTTCGGCCAGCTTGCCGAAGCGTATGCCGATGGCCTTGCCGATGCGCATGCCGATGGCGGTGAGCAGAAATGTCGAAAAGCCGATCGAGGCGGCGATGATCCAGATGTTCGCGTCGATCAGCGCAAGGCCTACGCCGACGGCGCCTGCATCGATACTGGTGCCCAGTGCGGTGCCGATCAGGACCCACAGGCCGCTCTTGCGGGTTTCGTCTGCTTCAGATTCGTCTGATGCGCGGGTGGCCTGCCAGATCATGTTGCCGCCGACTGCGCCGAGCAGGCCGAATGCGATCCAGTGGTCGATGCTTTCGACAAAGCCGGACGCGATGGAGCCAAGCGCCCAGCCCAGCAGCGGCGTGATCGCCTCGATCACGCCGAACAGCAGCGCCGCCTTCAGCGTTTCCGGCAGGCTCGGCCGATGTGCCGCACCGCGCGCGACGGCCGCCGCGAAGGCATCGGTGGACATGCTGATCGAAAGCACGATGATCGCAAGCGGTGACATGGGAGGTTATCCTTGGGGCAGATATGGGCTGTTCAACGCCCCCATAGTATCAAATCAGGATTTCGACACTGTCGAGATAACGGGATAATTCACCCAGCAGCTTGCGCGTCGCAGCAGAGTCATGGGCCCCGGATGCCTGCTCAAGCCCCTCGCCAAGGTCGCTGATTGTCTGAAAGCCGAAACTGCCTCCGGATCCGCGCATATTGTGGCCGAGTGTAGTTACGCAGGCAAAGTCGGACCGGTCCACCGCTTCGCGCATGGCGATCACATTGTTGCGGCATGTCGCCAGATAGGCAGGGGTTACAGCGGCGATGCGCTGGGCCGACCGCTGAAGCCTGGCGTCGGGGCCGTCAACGGCTTGTGATGATGCGATTGCCGGCGCCGAATAGTCCCTGATCGCCTGCAACAGCACGTCCTGCTTGATCGGCTTAGTAAGATAGGCCGTCCAGCCCGCCGCGAGGCACGTTTCCCGGTCGCCCTTCAGGGCAGAGGCAGTGAGCGCAATGATCGGGGTGGCCGGCCGGTCATGGGTCTTTTCCCAGGCGCGCAGGTTCCGGGTTGCGGTCAATCCGTCCATCACCGGCATCTGCCGGTCCATCAGCACCAGGTCATAATGGCCGGCCTTGAACATCTCGCAGGCAATCAGCCCGGTTTCGGCGACATCAATCTGGTAGGGCGTGTCCTCGAGATAGGCGAGGGCGATGGTGCAATTATCGGGCGAATCCTCTGCCATCAGGATACGCAAGGGTTGCAGCGGCGCATCGCTGTCAATGCCGATCGGCGCCCCGACTGGGCGGTTGGCCAATGCCCACACTTCGAACGGGACTGCAAAGCCGAATATGCTGCCCTTGCCGATCTCGCTGGTGGCCCAGATGCGTCCGCCCATCAATTCGACCAGCCGCTTGGAAATTGTCAGGCCAAGGCCCGAGCCGCCGAACCGGCGCGTTGTCGACGAATCGGCCTGGGCGAAGCGCTCGAAGACCGTGGCGAGCTTGTCGCTCGCAATGCCGATGCCTGAATCGGTGACGGTAAACCGCAAAGCAGTCGGCACCGCACAATCCTGATCCGGCTCGACGATCAGCGTGACCCGGCCGGTCTCGGTGAATTTGATGGCATTGCCGAGCAGGTTGAGCAGCACCTGCCGTAGCCGCGTCGGATCGCCGACGAGGTCATTGCTGACGCTGGGGGCAATTTCGCACAGCAGGACGAGGCTCTTCTCCTGCGCGCGCGGCAGCACCATCTCGATCACTTTTTCCAGATGATCGCCCAGCGAGAAGCCGGTCTGTTCGAGATCGAGCTGCGCCGCCTCGACTTTCGAGAGATCGAGGATGTCATTGATGAGATTGAGCAGGTTGTCGCCCGAACGGCGGAATATCTGGACATATTTGTCCTGTTCGGGGGTGAGCGATGTCTTGGCCAGCAGATCGGCAATGCCCATGATCGCATTCATCGGGGTGCGTATCTCGTGGCCCATGCTGGCGAGGAAATCGGACTTGGTCCGGCTGGCGCTTTCGGCGGCGGCCTTGGCCAATTGCAGCTCCTGCTCGAAGCGCTTGCGCTCGGTAACATCGCGCGCGGCAGCGAAGACGCCCTGCAGGGTGCGATTGCGATCGTAGAAGGTTGTCGCGTTATAGGAGACCACGGTCTGCTTGCCGTCGCGGGCTCTTGCGGTGAGTTCGTAATCAGTGACCGACTTTTCGTTGAGCACCCGCTTGATCGCGGCCTCGGCCCGGTCGGGATCGGTGAAGCAATCCTTGAACGGCGCCCCGATCAATTCGTCGCGGGTGCAGCCGGTCAGTGCTTCCATCTGCTTGTTTACGTCAGTGATGATACCCGCCGGATCGGTGGTCATCAGCGCGTCGATGTTCGATTCGATCAGCGAGCGGGTGTAGAATTGCTGATCGCGCAGACGCTGGTCGGATTGCTTCTGCTCCTGTTCAACCAGCTTGCGCGCGGTATTGTCAGTGCCGATCAGCAGATAGCCGATGATCTCGTCGAACCCGTCGCGCAGCGCCGTCACCGAAACAACTGCCGGAAGCCGGGTGCCATCCTTGCGGATATAGGTCAGCTCGTAGATGTCCTCGATACCGCGCGAGGCCTTGAACACCAAGGCTTCGAAGCCGGGGGTGATGGCCGTGGCAAGCTCCGCGCTCAGCGCCTGCGCCCGGGCGATCAGCTCCTGCGGATCGGAGATGTCCGCCGGGGTGATGGTGTTCATCACTTCGGCCGCGGTATAGCCGAGCATGCGCTCGGCGCCGACGTTGAAGATCTGGATCACGCCTTGTGCATCGGTGGCGATGCTGGAGAAGTTGGCGCTGTTGAAGATCGCGCTCTGCAAGGCCCCGGCCTGCAACAGTGCCTCCTCAGCCGCCTTGCGTGCGGTATTGTCAGTGCCGATCAGCAGATAGCCGATGATCGTGCCCGCAGCATCGCGCAAGGCCGTCACCGAGACGACAGCCGGAAACCGGGTGCCATCCTTGCGGATATAGGTCAGCTCGTAAATGTCTTCGATGCCGCGTGAGGCCTTGAACACCAGCGCCTCGAAGCCTGGGGTGATCGGCGTTTCCAGCTCGGCGCTCAGCGCCTGCGCCCGGGCGATCAGTTCCTGCGGATCGGAGATGTCCGCCGGGGTGATCATGTTCATCACTTCGGCAGCGGCATAGCCCAGCATCTGCTCTGCGCCGACGTTGAAGATCTGGATTACGCCCTTGGCGTCAGTGGCGATGCTGGAGAAGTTGGCGCTGTTGAAGATGGCGCTCTGCAGCGCGTCAGCCTTGACGATCGACTCTGCGGTCTGCCCCGCCGCGCTGGCGAAAGCGGGGGGGGCACGTTATCTGCGGCCGCTTCGGGTGGTGAATTGGTGATGGCATGTCCTGACCTGGTGTTTGGTGCGCGGCATCTGCGTGGATTTCGGCTGGCCTTGAGAGTGCTAGCAAAGAGTCTCGGTGATGAACTCTTCTATCTGGGCGGGAGAATAGGGCTTCTGCAGGAAGCGCGCGCCGGGCACGAAGCGCCCGGTCATCTCGTGGCTAAGCGGGCTGCCCGAAGTGCAGAGAACCGGCAGATGGGGCCTGAGGCCGATCGCCTGATCAGCCACGTCATAGCCGCCGAAGGGGAGGGCATCGAGACGGATATCGACGAACAGCGCGTCGATTGGCTGCTCTGCCAACAGATGTGCCAAGGCTCCGGCCAGATTGCTTGCCGGCAGCGTGTTGTGGCCCATGTCCTCAAGCACCCATTCCAGGCTCTGGAGAATGAAAAAATCGTCTTCAACGACGAGAATGACGGCCATCAGTGCGGCATCTGGTGTGAATTTGGCATAGCGACATTGCTCCCCTGCGCGCTCGATTTATAGCGATGCTACAGTGTAAACCGGCGCAAAGGGATAATGTTCCGCTGATCGGCTTGGTCCTAAAAATATATTTTTGGGCGGCTATCAAGTGCTCGTCATGCCCACGGGGGAGGGTCCGTGGGCAAGCTGCCCGCCAATCTGCCCGCACGTCAGTCCGCATCGGACATCCGGTGGATCGATCTGCAACTTCACTTGGCGTTCATGCCAGGGCTGGTTATAGAGCCATCCCATGCAGACCCGCTCACCGCTCAAGCTCGCCATTTTCGCCCTGGCAACAGGCGCCCTGGTCCTCACCTCCGGCTGCGGCGGGAAGGGCGGCAAGAACCGCGACACCGCCTATGTCGCGCGTGATGTTGATACGCTGTATCAGGCCGCCAAGGACCGGCTCGATCGCGGCGAAACCAGGGAAGCCGCCGCGCTGTTTGACGAAGTCGAACGCCAGCACCCTTATTCGCCCTGGGCCCGCCGCGCCCAGCTGATGAGCGCCTTCAGCTATTATGTTGCGCGTGATTACAGCAAGTCGATCCAGTCTGCGCAGCGCTTCCTGTCGATCCACCCGGGCAACCGCGATGCGCCTTATGCCTATTATCTGGTGGCGATCTCCTATTATGAGCAGATCAGCGACGTCACTCGCGACCAGAAGGTCACCCAGCAGGCGCAGACCGCGCTCAACGAGCTGATTCGCCGCTATCCGACTTCCCGCTTTGCCGCTGATGCGCGGCTCAAGCTCGATCTGGTCAACGATCACCTCGCCGGCAAGGAAATGACCATCGGCCGCTCCTATCAGCGGCAAGGCAAGTGGCTCGCGGCGACCTTGCGGTTCCGCACTGTGATCGACACCTATCAGACCACCAGCCACGCGCCTGAGGCGCTCTATCGTCTGGTCGAATCCTACCTGTCGCTCGGCATCCCTGCAGAAGCGCAGAAGGCGGCGGCAGTGCTGGGAGCCAACTATCCGGGCAGCGAATGGTATGAGCGCGCCTATCGCCAGATGGGCCGCTATGCCCCGGCGACGGCGGCGAACTGATCGTTCTTAGGGATACAGCGGGATCTTTCTACCGCGCAGGTTGACATTCACGCCTGATTCGCGTTGATTTCAGCATCCATGCTTTCGCAAAAAACCCGCTACACCATCCGCGCCCTGCAACATCTCGCCGACAACTGGCGGCAGGGTCCGGTGCGTCTCGATGCGATTGCCACGGCGCAGAATATTCCGCGCAAATTCCTCACCGTGATCCTCAGCGAGATGGTCCGCGAAGGGCTGGTGATTTCGCACCGGGGCCGCGATGGCGGCTATGAGCTGGGCCTGCCGCCGGTCGATATACGCTATGGCGACATCATCCGCCTGACTCGCGGCAGCCTGGCGCTGGTGCCCTGCGCCGCGCGCAATGCCCACGAGACCTGCCCCAATTGCCTGCCCGAGCCGGAATGCCGCCTGCGCGGGCTGATGGTGCTGCTGCGCGATGAAATGGCGACCATGCTGGACCGGATGACCTTGGCCGATCCGATCAAGCTCGAGCCGCCGTTTGAAGATGTGGAGCCAGCTAGCCAAGAGGCGTGACGTGCCGGTCCTGTTCGGTTAGAACGAGAGGCGAACATGCTTACCCGGCTTTCCATCCGCAATGTCGTGCTGATCGAGGCACTCGAGCTGGAATTCTCCGGCGGGCTCGGTGTGCTCACCGGGGAGACCGGGGCGGGCAAGTCGATCCTGCTTGATGCGCTTGGGCTGGTGCTGGGCGACCGCGCCGAGAGCGCGCTGGTCCGTGCCGGCGAGGACCGTGCTAGCGTTTCGGCCAGTTTTGAATTTGCTGCGCTGCCTGCAGCAATTCGCGCGGTGCTGGATGATGCCGATCTTGCCGTGGAGCCGGGCGAGCCGCTGATCCTGCGGCGGCAAGTCAAGGCAGATGGCGGCAGCAAGGCCTTCGTCAACGATCAGTCGGTCGGTGCAGCTCTGCTGCGCGAGCTGGCGGGAAATCTGGTCGAACTGCACGGCCAGCATGATGACCGCGGACTGGTCAACCCGCGCGGCCACCGCGCGCTGCTTGACCGCTTTGCCGGGTCTGACCTTGCCGACGTCAGCGCGGCCTGGCGCACATGGCGCGCGGCTGAGGATGCTCTTGAGACGGCGCGCAGCCGCATCGTGCAGGCCGCCGATGATCGCGACTTGCTGCTCGCCCATCTCGCTGAACTCGCCGAGCTGGCACCGCAGGTAGGCGAGGAGGAGCAGCTCGCCGAGGCGCGCACCACCATGCAGAAAGGCGAGCGCCTGTCTGGCGATCTCGCTGAATTGCAGCACTTGTGGGCCGGGTCCGATTCGGCACTGGCCAGCCTGCGCAGTGCCGCCCGGCGGCTTGACCGGATCGCGGGCGAACATCCTTTGCTCAAGGAGGCGCTCGATGCGCTTGACCGCGCGGTGATCGAGGCGGGGGAGGCGGAGGACAAGCTGGCCCGCGCCGCCGAGGCACTGGTCCACGATCCTGCCGCGCTCGATCGCTTTGAAACCCGTCTGTTCGAACTGCGTGCAGCGGCGCGCAAGCACAGCTGCACTGTCGATCAATTACCCGAGCGGATGATGGCGATGCGCGCTGCGCTCGATGGCATTGAGCACGGCGAGGCGGAGATTGCCGAACTGGAGCGCGCCGCGAGTGCCGCTGCACTGGATTATCGCGCGAAGGCCGAGGCCTTGTCGGCGCTTCGGGCAAAGGCAGCCGGGCGACTGGACAAGGCCGTCGCCGCAGAACTCGCTCCGCTCAAGCTCGATGCCGCCCGCTTCCAGACCTCCGTCGCACCCTTGCCGGAGGACCGCTGGGGCGCGCAGGGCAGCGATGCGGTTGAATTCCTGATCAGCACCAACCCCGGCGCGGCCTTTGCGCCGCTCAACAAGATCGCCTCGGGCGGCGAACTGTCGCGCTTCATCCTCGCGCTCAAAGTGGCGCTGGCGGAAGAGGGCGGGGCGGCGACGATCATTTTCGACGAGATCGACCGCGGTGTCGGCGGCGCGGTAGCCTCGGCGATAGGCGAGCGGCTGGCGCGGCTGGCGAGCGGCGGGCAACTGCTGGCCGTGACTCACAGCCCGCAAGTCGCAGCGCGCGGCAATCTGCATTACGTTATCGCCAAATCGAGCGAGGGCACGGTGACGCGCACTTCAGTCGCGCTGCTCGACAGCGGCGGACGCAAGGAAGAGATCGCGCGGATGCTCTCGGGCGCGGAGATAACCGCCGAGGCGCGGGCACAGGCGGATCGTTTGCTGGAGGGGGTGTGATGAGTGCAAAATGGGGCCTGCTCGGCCGGATGACGGCAAAGCCCGGCAAGCGCGATGAACTCATCGCCGCGCTCAAGGAAAGCTCGCGGGATGTGCCGGGCAAGCTGCTCTATCTGTTTCAGCTGGAACAGGACGATCCCGATGCCTTCTGGATCAACGAGATCTGGGAGAGCAAGGCGGCCTATGAGGCGTGCCTGACTATGCCGCAGGTGGGCGACTGGGGCGCGAAGCTCGCCGGGCTGATGGCAGGGATCGAGCATCGCACCGAAACTGTGCCGCTGGACTATGCCGGAGGGCAGAAGTGAACCCTGCCGCGCGCGATTCCTATCAGACCAAGGGCTATGCCCTGATTCCCGGCCTGATTTCGCGCGAGGTGGCGATGGGCCTGCTGGCGCGCTTGCAGGGTGAACTGGCGCGGCAAGGGGCCGGCTTTGCGCAGCTGCTGCAAGGCAGCGATCTGTTGCGCGCACCTGCGCCAGAAATTTCCAGTAACCAATATGCCCCGATTGCGGGATTTCTGTGGGGGATGACCCCGGCCATTGCCATGATCACTGGTGAGGACCTGCTGCCGACCTTTGGCTATCTGCGCATCTATCGCCGGGGCGACATCTGCCGGGCCCATGGTGACCGGCTGGCTTGCGAACATTCCGTATCGCTGACTCTGGCCTATTCCGATGATCAGCCCTGGGCGCTGGAAGTTTCGCCTCTGCGCACAGACAAACCCTATCGGCGCGCCGATGATCAGTTTCGCCCGGACGAAATGGCCGAGGCGGCGATGATGCAGCCGGGTGACGGCGTGCTCTACCAGGGCGTCCACCATCACCACGCGCGCACCACGCCCAATCCCAATGCCTGGTCGGCCCACCTGTTCCTGCACTGGGTGTCACGCGACGGGCGCTATGCCGATCAGGCCTTCGACGGGCAGGTGCCTCCCGGCCGGGTGGAGCTGAACTGACCATGGCGGGCAAGTTCCCTTCCGAAGCCGATGCCGCCAACGAGCTGATGCGTCTCGCGCGCCAGATCGCGCGGCATGACAAGCTCTATCACGCCGAAGATGCGCCCGAGGTTTCGGACGCCGAATATGACGCATTGGTGCGGCGCAATGCCGAGCTGGAGGCGGCTTTCCCGCAGTTGATCCGTGCCGACAGCCCGAGCCGCAACGTCGGCCACGCCGTCGCCGCATCGCCGCTCTCGAAAGTCACGCACCAGCAGCGGATGATGAGCCTCGACAATGCCTTTTCCGACGAGGAAGTGGCGGAGTTCGTGGCCAAGGTGCGGCGGTTTCTGAACCTGCCTGAAGATGCCGAAGTGGCAATGACGGCGGAAGACAAGATCGACGGCCTGTCGTGTTCGCTGCGCTATGAGCAAGGCAAACTGGTGCGCGCGGCGACGCGGGGCGATGGGCAGGTGGGCGAGGATGTGACGCCTAACGTGGCGCATATTGCCAATATTCCGCAGCAATTGACTGGCGATGTGCCGGACGTGTTCGAAATTCGCGGCGAAGTTTACATGAGCAAGGCCGATTTTGCTGCGCTTAATGCTGCGCAGCAGGCTGCTGATGCCAAGCTCTTCGCCAACCCGCGCAATGCTGCGGCGGGATCGCTGCGGCAGAAGGATGCGAGCGTCACGGCAGCCCGGCCCTTGCGCTTCCTTGCGCATGGCTGGGGCGCGGCGAGCGCGGTTCCGGCGGCAAGCCAATTCGCCATGATGCAGCTGATCGCCAGTTGGGGCGTGCCGGTTTCGCCGCTGCTGGTGCACTGCGCCACGACCGAAGACCTGCTGCAGCATTACCGCAGCATCCGCGAGGGCAGGGCAGGGCTGCCCTATGATATCGACGGGGTGGTCTACAAGGTCGATAGTCTTGAGTTGCAGCAACGCCTCGGCTTCGTCGCCAAGGCACCGCGCTGGGCGCTGGCGCACAAGTTCCCGGCCGAGAAGGCCGAGACTGTTGTCGAAGGCATCGACATTCAGGTCGGCCGCACCGGCAAGCTGACGCCGGTCGGGCGGCTGAGGCCGGTGCTGGTTGGCGGAGTGACTGTGACCAATGTCACGCTGCACAACCGCGACGAGATCGGGCGGCTGGAGCTTCGCGTCGGCGACCGGGTGGTGCTGCAGCGCGCCGGAGACGTCATCCCGCAGATCGTCGACAACCTGACCCGCGAAGAGCCTCGCGAGGCTTTTGTGTTCCCCGATCACTGCCCTGAATGCGGCAGCGAGGCTGTCGCCGAGGAAGGCGAAGTCGATGTCCGCTGCACCGGAGGCCTCATCTGCCCGGCGCAGCGCACCGAGCGCCTGAGGCACTTCGTCAGCCGCGGTGCTCTCGATATCGAAGGGCTGGGTGACAAGACCATTTCCGAATTTTTTGCGCTCGGCTGGCTGGAAAGCCCGGCGGATATTTTTCGCCTGAAGCTCCGCCGCGCCGAGATTCTGGCGCGCGATGGCTGGCAGGATAAGTCGGTGGATAACCTGTTGGCAGCCGTGGAAAACAAGCGCGCGCCTGATGCAGCGCGGCTGCTGTTCGGGCTGGGGATCCGCCATGTTGGCGCAGTGACGGCGCGCGATCTGATGAAGCGGTTTGCCGTGTTGTCGGACCTGCGGAATGCGGCGGAGAGCGAGGATGCCAAAGCAGACCTTCTCGCCATCGACGGCATCGGCCCGGCCGTGGTCGAAGCTCTGGGCGATTTCTTCCACGAGCCGCACAATGTCGCGGTCTGGGAAGACCTGCTCGGCCAGGTCTCCCCGCCGCCCTACATCGTCGAAACCCGCGACAGCCCCGTTGCCGGCAAGACCGTGGTCTTCACCGGCAAGCTCGAAACCATGAGCCGCGACGAGGCCAAGGCCCAGGCCGAAGCATTGGGTGCCCGCGCAGCCGGTTCGGTTTCCGCCAAGACCGATCTCGTAGTGGCCGGGCCCGGTGCCGGCTCAAAGCTCAAGCAGGCGGAAAAGCTGGGTATCGAAGTGATTGACGAGGCGGCCTGGGCCGAAATTTTCAAGGCGGCGGAGTAGCAAGCGATGCTCGATTCATTTCTTCCTGCGGCGCGCCGCATTGCCGAGGCGCTGATCGCCCGGGGCGAAACCCTGGCCGTGGCTGATGGCGCAACCGGCGGGCTGATCTCTGCCGCGCTGCTCGCTGTGCCGGGCGCCAGCAAATTCTATCGTGGCGGCGGAGTGGTTTACACTTTCCGCGCGCGCAATGTGCTCTTCGCGCTGCCGCAAGTTGCTTACGAAGGCATGGTATCGGCCAGCGAGCCTTATGCTCTGCTCCAGGCCCGCGCCATCCGCGACAACTTCCGCGCCGACTGGGGGCTCGCTGAAACCGGCGCATCGGGTGGGGGCAGCAAGCATCCCCTGGGCATCGCATCGGGCAAGAGCTGCGCAGCGGCGGCGGGGCCGGGGCTGGAACTGGCGCGGATTACCGAGACCGCGAGCGACGACCGGCTGGCGAACATGGAGATTTTTACCTTGGCGGCGCTGGAGCTGATGGCGGGCGCACTAGTCGGACTCGGTGCCGAGGCAAGATTAGGTGACATTACGTAGAGCAAAACACGGATCGGTTAATTTTTCCCGTTTCCAGCGCGGTGTACGATACGATTGACGCGGCGGATTTGCCCGATATCGTCCAGGTTGATTGCAGGGGGAAAGTTTCGAAATGCTGGGAAAATTCTTCAAGCGGCTGGAGCACGATCTCGGCGCACCCATCGAGGTGCGCGGGTTTGGTTCGGGCTGGTTTTCCGGCTTTTTTGCGTTGCTGTTTGCGGTCTGCGGCTTCGGCATGGTTGTCGCTCTGCGCTATCCGGGCTGGTTTTCGACGCCGGAGCTTCAGGCGGTGAAGGATTGGCAAGGGTTCCGTGGCATGGTCCATGTGTTCCTGCTCATTGCCTATGGCCTGTCGTTGCTCAGCCTGCTGCTGCGTCCGCGCAAGGCCTTGGGGGCGACCGCGCTGGTCATCGCCGTGGTGGCGGCGCTTATCGGCGGAGCCAATGTTCAGCCTGCCGAAACCCACGACTGGGGGGTGTTCTTCGGCATTGATTTCTTCGTCGTAAACCTGCTCGCCACCGGCTTCATGTTCGCGCCGATCGAGCGGATGTTCCCGCACCGCGAGGGTCAGCGCCTGTTTCGCATCGAATGGCGTGAGGATCTGTTCTATTACCTCATCAGCTCGATGATGGTGCAGCTTTTCGCCTTCCTCGCGCTTGCCCCGCAGGCCTATGTCAACGCGCATACCGGCAGCTGGGATCAGTTTCGGCAGTGGGTCGCCAATTTGCCCTGGGCGGTGCAGTTTCTCGCGGCGATCGTGCTCTCGGACCTGTTCCAGTACTGGTATCACCGCGTGTTTCACCGCGTGCCCTTCCTGTGGGGCTTTCATGCGGTGCACCATTCAGCCAAGGCGATGGACTGGCTGGCAGGCGCGCGGATGCATTTTGTCGAGATTGTGCTGCTGCGCGGCGTAACCTCGCTGCCACTGTTCACGCTTGGCTTCGCGCCGAGCGTGCTGCAGGCCTATATCGGCTTCGTCTATGTCTATTCCTCGCTGCTTCACGCCAACCTAAAAGGTGATTTCGACGGGCTGGGCCACTGGCTGGCGACGCCGCGCTTCCATCACTGGCACCATGGGCTGGAAGACGAAGCCATCGACGTCAATTTCGCCATCCACCTGCCGCTACTCGACAAGCTGTTCGGCACGTTTTTCCTGCCGCCGGGCCGCTGGCCTCAGAACTATGGCGTGCCGGAACAGGTGCCGCAGGGCTATTGGGCCCAGGCGAAATATCCGTTTGTGCGCAAGATCACATGATATGAGTGTCGCGTTCCGCCGCGAAGGCGATGAAGAGCATCTTGAGCCTAAGTTCGAAATTCCTATCCCGCCCGGCCCCAATTGGGTGACGGCGCGCGGGGCAGCGCTGATCCGCAGCCGCGTGGCGGAGATCGAGGCCCGGATCGCGGGACTTTCCGACGAAGCCGAAATCAAGATCGCAAAGCGCGACCTGCGCTATTGGCAGACCCGCGAGGTTACCGCGGAACTGGTGGCGGAGCCAAGCGGCGGGAAAGTCGAAATCGGCACCCGGGTCACATTCCGGATGGGCGGCAAGGAGCGCAGCCTCGGCATTGTCGGCGATGACGAGGCCGATCCGGCGGGCGGGCTGGTAAGCTATTCGGCCCCGCTTGCCCGCGCGCTGATGCAGGCAGAGGTGGGCGATGTGCTGGAATTCGGCGGCAAGGATGATGCCATCGAAGTGCTGGAGATTGCAGTGATCGCGTAACCTGCGGGCAGCACACTGCCTCATAAAGGCACGGCGGCGAATGCCTGCTTTTCGGCAATGCCTGCGCCGGTTACGCCTGACTGCATGATGCATTTCAACGCTCTGCGAACGATCCTGCTGCTCAGCGCAGCGCTGAGTGGCGGCGCGGCTGAGGCTGCGACGCAAGGCAGCCTTGGCGCAACCTCGAGTGGCAGTATCTCCATATCGCTTTCCGTGGCTGGCCGCGTGCAGATCAGCGGGCTCAGCGATGTCGCATTCGTTGCTGTCTCACCCGATGCCGCTGCCACAGCTGCGCAAAATGTCTGCGTCTGGAGCAACACGGCGACCAAGGGCTATAGCGTCACGGCCAGTGGCAGCGGCGCGGGCAATGCTTTTGAACTTTCCGGCCCGGCAAACACCACACCCTATGCGGTTGCCTGGAGCGATGCGACCGGACAGACCTCGGGAACGCCGCTCAACGCGGGCGCGCCACTGTCCGGGCTGACCTCGTCCGCGATCAGTCCCGATTGCTCCTCCGGCGGCGCGGCGAGCTCCAGCCTGATCGTGACAGTCGACCCAGCAGCGCTGCAGGCTGCCCAACCGGACACGACCTACACCGGCGCGCTCAATCTGCTGGTTTCGCCTCAGTAAGCGTAGATCACCAGGCCCGGGCCCAGTCAGGCAACCGGCCCGGACGGCTCGAACGCACCGCAACCCCGGGGCGCTTGCGCAGCCACAGGATCGACCAGTCACCACTGACCATCCGCGCCGCCAGCCGCAGCCCGGCCCGGCGGCAGGCATCGCGCACTTGCGCCTCCTGCGTCTCCAGCAATCCCGCCAGCAACAGACTGCCGCCCGGCACCAGAGCCGCGCCGAAAGAGGCCGCCAGTTCGATCAGCGGCCCGGCGAGGATATTTGCCACGATCAGGTCATAAGGCGCCCGCGCGCGCAGCAGCGGCTGGTCCATGCCATCGGCCACCACCATGGTCAGCTCGCCCGAGCGCGCGCCCATGGCAATTCCGTTCATCGCCGCGTTGGTCTGCACCACATCGAGGCAGACCGCATCGATGTCGCTCGCCATGGCCAATGTCTGCGGCCACAGGTCAAGCGCGGCGAAAGCGAGCAGGCCGGTGCCGGTGCCAATGTCGGCCAAGTTGCGAACGACCGTGCCGCGCGCCTTCATTTCGCCCAGCATCGCGAGGCAGCCGGCAGTGGTTTCATGCTGCCCGGTGCCGAAGGCGCGGCTGGCGGGGATGACGAAGCTGCGAGTGTCAGGCTCGGTGGACGGCGGATAGTCGGGGGTGTGGACGTAAAATCGGCCAGCGCGGATCGGCTCGATGCCCTTCTGGCTTTCGGTGACCCAGTCGGTTTCGGGCAGCAATTCAATCTGGAACGGCGGCGCGCATTCGGCAAACAGCGCGGCAATCGCAGCCTTGTCGGCTTTCGCAGGCTTGCGCGGCAGCCATGCCTCCAGCTTCCATTCCTCAGGTTGATCGTCGGCGATCTCGAAGCCGGCGAGGACGATGTCAAAGTCCCAGTCCCAGGCTTCCTCATGCGCGATCAATGCTGCCTGGATCACCGGGCGGGGGGCATAGGCGGTTATCTTCCAGCTTTGCGTCATGTGGCGGCCATAGCGTGTTCTGCGCTGGCGTGAACTCCTTCCCACGCCCCCGCTTGCACCACCCCGCAATTTGGCTAAGGGGAAACCATTCGCCGACAGAGGACTACCGCGCATGGCCGAAGCCAAAAATCGCCCCTTATCGCCGCACCTGCAGATCTGGCGCTGGGGCCCGGCGATGTTCACGTCGATCCTGCACCGGGTCACCGGCAACGGCCTCGCGGTTGCGGGCCTGGCTGTGCTGTTGTGGTGGCTGGGCGCATTGGCGGGAGGCGAGGCGAGCTATGCGACCTTCACCAAGCACGCCTCGGCCTGGTATGGCATGGTGGTGCTGGTCGGCATCAGCTGGGCCTTTTTTAGCCACATGGCCTCGGGCCTGCGCCACTTCGTGATGGATGTGGGGGCAGGCTACGAGCTTGACCGCAATGCCCTTTGGTCGGTGTTGACGCCGGTCGCCGGTATCCTTCTAACTGCTGCCTTCTGGGCACTCATTCTGCTGCGCTGAGGACATAGATCATGGGTAATGGAACTTCCATCGGCCGGGTGCGCGGGCTTGGCTCGTCGCACAGCGGCAGCCATCACTGGCTGATCCAGCGCTTCACGGCCGTCGGCAATCTGCTGCTGGTGCTGTGGTTCATTGCATCTCTGCTGATGTTGCCGAACCTGCACTATCTCACAGTGCGCGAATGGATCATGCGGCCGGTTCCCGCCACGGCCATGGCGCTGCTGATCGTGACCACTTTCTGGCACGCGCGGCTGGGCATGCAGGTGATGTTCGAGGACTATGTCCACGAAAGCGGCAGCAAGTTCGCCGTCTTCGCCTTGCTCAATCTCGTGACTTTCGGCGGCGCGGCCTTTGGCCTGTTCTGCATCATTCGCCTTGCTCTGGGAGCACCAGCATAATGTCAGCTCCGGCTTACAAGATCATCGATCACACCTATGACACTGTCGTCGTCGGCGCCGGCGGCTCGGGCCTGCGCGCCACGATGGGCAGCGCCGAGGCCGGGCTGAAAACCGCCTGCATCACCAAAGTATTCCCGACCCGCAGCCACACCGTCGCGGCGCAAGGCGGCATTGCTGCCAGCCTCCAGAACAATTCGCCCGATCACTGGACCTGGCACATGTATGACACCGTCAAGGGGTCTGACTGGCTGGGCGATCAGGACGCGATCGAATATATGGTGCGCGAGGCCCCGGCTGCGGTTTACGAACTCGAACACGCCGGCGTTCCTTTCAGCCGCAACGCCGATGGCACGATCTATCAGCGCCCGTTCGGCGGCCACATGCAGAACATGGGCGAGGGCCCTCCCGTCCAGCGCACCTGCGCCGCTGCCGACCGCACCGGCCACGCCATGCTCCACGCGCTCTATCAGCAGAGCCTGAAGTATGCGGCAGACTTCTTCATCGAATACTTCGCCATCGATCTGATCATGGACAATGGCAAATGCGTCGGCGTGATCGCGCTGTGCATGGATGATGGCACCATCCACCGCTTCCGCGCCAAGGGCGTGGTGCTGGCGACCGGCGGCTATGGCCGTTCCTATTTCACCGCGACGAGCGCCCACACCTGCACCGGCGACGGCGGCGGCATGGTGCTGCGCGCGGGGCTTCCGCTGCAGGACATGGAATTCGTCCAGTTCCACCCGACCGGCATCTATGGCGCCGGCGTTCTCATCACCGAAGGCGCACGCGGCGAGGGCGGTTATCTGACCAATTCCGAAGGCGAGCGCTTCATGGAACGCTATGCGCCGAGCGCCAAGGACTTGGCCTCACGTGACGTGGTCTCGCGCTCGATGGCGCTGGAAATGCGCGAAGGGCGCGGCGTCGGGCCCAACAAGGACTACATCTACCTCCACCTCGATCACATCGATCCCGAGGTGTTGGCGCAGCGCCTGCCCGGCATCACCGAGAGCGGCAAGATCTTCGCCGGTGTTGACCTGACCCGCCAGCCGCTGCCGGTCTGCCCGACAGTGCACTACAACATGGGCGGTATCCCGACGAACTATCACGGCGAAGTAATGACCATCGGCGCCGACGGCGATCCCGAAACCGTGGTCCCCGGCCTGTTCGCGGTGGGAGAGGCGGCCTGCGTCTCGGTCCACGGCGCTAATCGCCTTGGCTCGAACTCGCTGATCGATCTCGTCGTCTTCGGCCGCGCCACCGGGCACCGCCTGCGTGATACGATCAAGCCCGGCACGGCCTTCGAGGAACTGCCCAAGGGCAGCGAGCTCTTCTCGCTGACCCGGCTCGATCACTTCCGCAATGCCAAGGGCGGCTCGCCCACCGCCGAAGTCCGCCTCGAAATGCAGCGCACCATGACCAAGGGCTGCGCCGTGTTCCGCGACGATGCCTTGATGAGCGAAGGCAAGGCGCAGCTCGCCAAGACCTACGAGCGCATGCAGGACATCCACGTGACGGATCGTGGCCTGATCTGGAACAGCGACCTCGTCGAGACAATGGAACTCGACAACCTGATCAGCCAGGCGACAGTCACCATCCACGGCGCGCACAACCGCAAGGAATCCCGCGGCGCCCATGCGCACGAGGATTTCCCCGATCGCGACGACAAGAACTGGATGAAGCACACCGCCGCCTGGTTCGAAGGCTGGGGCGGCAAGGGGGGATCGGTGAAGATTGATTACCGTCCGGTGCACGAGTTCACGCTGACCGACGATGTGGAGTATATCAAGCCGAAGAAGCGGGTTTATTGACCTGCATCTGTGTGGCTGATAGGAACGCAGCATGAACGCGATTGCCTTCGATACGCTGCGCTTCGTCAAGCGCCTTCAGGCGGCTGGGTACACGTCCGAGCAGGCTGAGGCGCAGGCGGAAGCCTATGCCGAGGCGACCGCTGACATTTTGGTAACCAAGCCTGATCTGGAGCTGGCAAAGCATGAGCTCCAGCAATCGGTTTCTGAAGTAAAGCACGAACTCCAGCAGTCAATTTCCGAAGTGAATGCGCACATCGAAACTTCGGCAGCATCCTTGCGTGCGGAGATTCGTGAAGGCAATCTCAACATGATCAAATGGATCGTGCCCATGCTCATCGGGCAGACGGCGGTTGTCGCGGCGCTGGTGAAATTGCTCTGAAGCACACCACCGCCTGGTTCGAAGGCTGGGGCGGCAAGGGCGGCGCAGTCAAGATAGACTACCGCCCGGTGCACGAGTACACGCTGACCGACGATGTGGAGTATATCAAGCCGAAGAAGCGGGTTTATTGAGGTTGCCTCGGGTGGCGCGTCAATTTTAATTATTACCTGTGAGGCGCCGTAATCGTGATGATCAGCAAGAAAGATCGGAATCTCAAAATATTTCGCGCCAAACTTGCTGGTGAGGATACGATCGAAATCGCTGAGCAATATGGTGTCTCGGTCTCGCGAATTCGGCAAATATGCGATCGTCAAAGGAGATTGCACATTGCTCACGAGAGGCGTGCAAACATCGAAGAAATGACCAAAGATTGGCGCAGTATGCCAGTCAATTTTGCGCGAATTAGCGCTAGGCTTTGTAATGTACTTCGAAATGAAAACTTTGAAACGATGGGTGAGGTGGCAGACGACTTTACGAGCGGAAATTTCGACAAGAGACTGCCAATTCCGAATTTCGGACGTGAAGTTCGAGAGGAGCTTAACACTTGGATTTTGGCGCACATTTGTCACCCTTCGGTGGAGCAGGGATTGGAAAAGCTGCGCAAGCTCGAATCGATACAGCTGACTGAAAGCCTCGCGAAAACAAGATCTAAGATTGTCGCGCTTCAATTGATAGAGCGTCGAATTCTGGCCAAGCTAGATGCAATCGAGTTGACCTCAGGCTAGTCGATTCACTGAACCAACCTCAACCATCTGCGATGCTGTTCGTCGTCAGATTATTTGAGACAGTTGTCGGCGTAGATTAGCGGAGTGTCGGCCTCATCTGGGGTTGATATTAGGCGGCGATCTTGCGGTGTTGCAAGCGGCGATGTTCGATGGTGATGCGTTTGATGCGGGTGCGCTGGGCGA
>CANJCQ010000010.1 GCA_947473355.1 Sphingomonadaceae bacterium
CTGCAAAGCCGCGGCGAAGCGATGGCACGCCCCATTTCGTCGAAAGTGACTAGCCCTGCATCGAATGCGGCATCCCAAAGCGAGGACAGCAATAGCCCATTGTGGACATCGAGACGTTGTTCATCGCTCTCACAGTCTGCCCATGGAACAATATGAGAGGCACGCAGCAGTTCAGGGTTACTGATCCCGGTCAGCGGGCAGCAACTGTGCCAGTATGTCAGCAGGGCGTCGCGGAACCGGTTCTGCCCGATACGGATCTTTTGGATCCGGTCCGCTTCGGTATCTCCCAGGTACTCTGTGTCTTTGAGGTATTGCTCATAAGGCAAAGTGGGCAAGCTCAGAGACAAGCGATAGATGGATCTAACCCCCTCAAACAGAGACGCGCGATCGGGAAAGGCTAAAGCTGCCGCGTGGCCTTTGGCGGGAGGGAACGCCGATTCCGCTGCTATTTCTCGCGCCGCGCCGGGGTGCTCAACCGACAGGAAGAACGGTCCTTCCATCCCGACGGTGGTAGCTGCCAGTGCGATTTCTCCGGGCGCGCTGGCGGAGCGGAAGAATATCCACCCCGCGGCTTGCTCAGGTCCGATGCGGTAGCCGTGTTCATTGGCTGCATCGCGCAGTTCGGACTCCAGAGAGACTGGGTACCCCTTCAGCCGTGCTGCTGTGTCGATCAAGCTGCTTGCTCCGGGAATTGGCTGCCAAGCTCGGAATGCGGGAGATTTATAGAGCTTAGTATTTCGGCGCTCTTCATCAGCCGTGCCCTTTCGATTTGAGGTTCACATTGGGTCCGGGTCATCTTCCGAGGCAGATTCGGATCCTTCATGCCTTCGATTCCCGTTCGAGCTTTTTCAGCCGTTCAAACACGTGGCTGCAATGCTCCGATGGCCCATTAGCCCAGCTACGGCTCGCGGCCTTTCGGGCTTCTACCAGGAATTCTGACATTCCCGTGTGCTCATAACGGTCAGCGAGCAAAGCTGCTCGTTCGGTAAAAAGAACGCGCTCTTCGCTAGAGGAAAGACCCAATCCCGGCGATCGCAGTATCTCGCTGCGTCTCAAGGCTTCTGAACTGCGGCCAGAGTGGCGCAGCGCCGACAAGAGGGTGATCAGAACGTCGGGCAGTAACCTGGCAGGATCGGCATCAACCCAAGCTGAGGCCAGTTTCGCAACTACGCGCTCCATGCCATACTTTTCGGCCAAACTAAGAGCCCGCCTTCGCGCGTCGATTGGAGGAACCACGCCTTCTTGGGCACAGCGGATTGCACTGAGAAGAGGGTCAACATCCTGCTGCTCGATCGCGCCTGTAAAACCATATCCGGCAATTGATGCGCGCGCTTTCTTATCCGCGCGTTGGGTGGGCGTTGTTGCCGCTTCGAGGGCGGCGCGCAAAGCAGGGGTGAGAAGCACATAGCCGGAGGCAAGGCTAGCAACACGCGTTGCGCCCGTGGGGAACTGCAAGGACAAGCGGCCGGAGCCGCGATCGCATTGGGTTATCGTGGCAAGGTCATCAGGATCATCGCGGTAAAAGCTGCAACCGATGAGGGCCTCGGCAACGGGCGCACCATTTGGCTCCCGAATTGCAGAGGCCAGGTCTTCGCCCGGGATATCCTCCTCATCCCCCATTACCTATAGCCCTCGGTCCGCGGACGCATGCCTTGACCCACCAGCGCGTCATAGGCGCCGAGCACTAGGCGCCTTGTTCGGTATTCGCCGTGTTTGGCGAGCTCGTTCTTTTGCAGGACACGGAAGGATTCGCCGGGATAGTCAGCGCCCAACACGTCCTTGGGATCGAGCACGTAGCGCAACTCGTCGCGGGTCAGGCCGTAGGCGAGAGCATACCAGGCATCGAGCTCAGCACGCAGTTGCGCGCGACGTTCCTCATCCCACGCGTAGGGTGGGCCATCATAGCCCAGATCGCGGGCAAAGGGGGCCATGGAGTGGCTGGTGTAGCTCAGCTCCAGGACGCGCGGGACGATGAAGGCTAGGTCGGCTTGGGAGTAAGCATTGGGAGGGAGTATAGGAAATTGCCGTACATAAAAGAAGTTGAGGTTCGAACCGCCAACTTTTTGTCTTACGACCCAATCAGCAGATAATGAATTAATGTTAGCAAGCAAACTGGCAATGTGATTGCAGGATTGAAATGCCTGTTGCGCTGCAGCACTAGGCGAGATGAAGCAGCTTCACAACTCCATCACGGCGCAATCTTTACGCAGCGGCAATATGCGGGGCTACGCCGTGCGTGCCGACAATCGCGCGTTGCAGCAATCGCTTGCCGACTGTCCCAAGATTGCCCCGCTCATGCTGAAGCGCGATATTATCCCAGATAATCAGATCGCCATTGTGCCAGTGGTGCTCAAACACGCGCTCCGGCGCGTAGAGATGAGCGAATACCGCGTGCAGCACCTCGCGGCTCGCCTCCCATTCCATGTCCAGCAGGCGCGCGGTCTGCATTTCGCTGACCCACAGACAGGCACGGCCACTGTGCGGGTTCGTCTGGATCGCCGGAAGAACGCCTTGTTTCAGGGCCTCGGGATCGCGCCGGTCGCAGCTGCGCATCGCGAGGCGGGTATAATGCGGCGAGATCATCTCCTGGGTCCGCCCCTCCAACGCATTGCGCAATTCGCCGGGCAGGCTTTCGCAGGCGTCCTGGGCACTGACGAACCGGGTCGAGGAGGCGCCAGCAACGACATCGAGCGCGTGCAGTGACAGGGCATCGAAAGGATGCTCGGTATAGGCCGCATCGGCATGCCAGTTAAGCGCTGATTCCGCAGGGCCCCCGCCCTCGTTCGTCATATAGCCAGTTTCGCCAGGGCGATCGAGGATCGGGCCGAGCAGGCTGCAGATCTCGCGCTGGCGCTCCATCGAGAGCGACTGGCCGCACGCGAGGATCAGGCTGTGGCTATTGAACAGGTCGCGGAAATGATCCTGCTGGGCGGGCGTCAGCGGCTCGGCGAGATCACAGGTCAATTCGACACCGAAAGGGCTCAGGGGCCGGAAAGGCAGGGTATCAGACAAGGCCTAACCCCCCGCCACCCGCGGAAATACCATGACCTGCGCATCGGGCGCGAGAGGCGCCGACCAGTCAGTCTGCATCATGCCATTGACCGCAAAGGCCGCCCGCAACACCGCATCCTCGCCAAAGCCCGGGCCAAGCTTATCCAGCGCATCGACCAGCGCGAACAGGTTGCTGGCTGCAACATCAAGCACCTGCGCCCCGCCAAAGAACTGTCCGGCAAAGGGCGCAAGGGGGTGGACCTGAGCCAAGGCTCGCGCCTCAGCTCTTGCCCTGCATTGCTGCATAGACCCGGTCCGGCGTCAGCGGCAGATCATGCACGCGCAGGCCAATCGCCCGGCTGACCGCATTGGCAACAGCGCCCAACGGCGGCACGATTGGAACTTCGCCAACGCCCTTTACGCCGAAAGGATGCGCCGGATTGGGCTTCTCGACCATCACCGTGTCGATCATCGGCAAGTCCGAGCAGACCGGCATACGGTAATCAAGGAAGCCCGGATTATCCATCCGGCCGGCCTTGTCATAGACATAGCCTTCATTCAGCGCCCATCCGATACCTTGCGCCGCGCCGCCCTGCATCTGTCCTTCGACATAGTCCGGGTGGATCGCGGTGCCGACGTCCTGCACCACGGTGTAGCGGGTCACGCTGACATGTCCGGTTTCGGGATCGACTTCGGTGTCGCAGATGTGGACGCCGAAGCCCGGCAGGAAGCCCTGGGCATTGAGCGCCACTTCGGCCGCTATCGGTCCGCCGGAGAACCCCGCCTTTGCCGCGATCTGGCCCATGGTAAGGCTGGTTCCCGCCTTGTCGCCAGACAGGCAATGAACCGCCCCGCCGCGCCATTCGGTCTGGCTGACATCGATGCTCCACATCACTGCCGCACGGGCCCGCAGGGTGGCGATAATCTCCTCGCAGGCCAGAATCACAGCCTTGCCGGTGGCGAATGTGGTGCGGCTGCCACCGGTCAGCATTGAAAAGCCGATTGACGACGTATCCGCGATAGTTACGCGAACTTGTTCATAAGCGATCTCAAGCGTTTCGGCTGCCATCATCGCCATGGCGGCGCGGCTGCCGCCGATATCCGGGCTGCCGGTTGTGACCAGAACAGAGCCATCCTCGCCGAGGTTGACAGTGGCCGTAGAAGGACCGCCGTAATTGCCCCAGGTGCCGCCGGCGATGCCGCGCCCCTGATTGGGACCGAGCGGGGCGGAATAGTGCGGATGGGCCTTTGCGGCTTCGAGGCATTCGGCATAGCCGATCTCACCTGCCGGCATGCCCATGATCCCGACATCGCCGGGCCGGGCAGCATTCTTGAGCCGGATATCGATGGGATCGAGCCCCAGCTTCTGCGCGATCTCGTCAATGCAGCATTCGACCGGGAAGATCGTCTGCGGCGCGCCGGGAGCACGATAGGCAGCAGTAGCGGCGGTGTTGCACAGCACGTCCCAGCCAGTCACCCGGCAATTGGCGACGTTGTAGTGCGCCAGCGCGCTCATCGCACCCGAATGGGTATCGTTGCCGGGATTGGCCCCGCTCAGCATCTTGAATTCCATGACCACGCCGGTGATCGTGCCATCGGCATCGGCGCCGACAGTGATATCGGCAACCACCCCCGGGGCAGGCCCGGATGCGCGGAACACGTCGGCCCGGCTCATCGCCAGTCGCACCGGGCGGCCGGATTTGCGAGACAGCACGATAGCGACCGGTTCAAGATAGACCTTGGTCTTGCCGCCAAAGCCACCGCCAATTTCAAGTGGTGTGACGCGGATATCGGCCTGGCTGATACCCAGGATTGAAGCACACAGCGTGCGGATCATGAATGCGCCCTGGCTCGAAGCCCAGACCTGCACCTGACCATCGGCATTGTAGCTGGCGACGCAGGCATGCGGCTCGATATAGCCCTGATGCACCGCCAGCGCCGAATAGCGCCCGGAAACGACTGTATGCGCCGCAGCAATCGCAGCATCGGGTTCGCCGCGCCCGACAGTGAAACATAGCGCAGCATTGGAGGGCTCGGCCGGTTTTTCTGGCAGACCCTTGGTGAACATGTCTTCGTGCAGAACCGGCGCGCCGGGAGCCAGCGCTTCATCGATCGTCAGCACATGCGGCAGCACTTCATATTCGACTTCGATCAGTGCGGCGGCTTCCTCAGCAATGACCGCGCTGGTCGCAGCCACGGCTGCCACAGCATGGCCATCATAGAGAACTTTTTCATGCGCCATGCAATTGCGCGAGATGGCGGCAATATTGCCCGAGCCTTCGCCCAGCGACACTTCCAGCGAAGCCAGAGAAGGGAAATCCGCGCCGGTCACAACTGCCTTCACGCCAGGGAGAGCCTCTGCCTTCCGGGTGTCAATCGAGCGAATGCGGGCATGGGGATGCGGACTGCGCAGGATCGCGCCGTGCAGCATGCCTGCCGCGACATGGTCAGTGCCATAGATCGCCTTGCCGGTAACTTTCTCCACACCATCCGGTCGGACCGGGCGAGTGCCGACAACGTCGTAGGCCGGTTTGAAGGAAGCCTTGTCCTGGGGAGCGTTCATGCCGAAACCCTTTGCGTTGTCGTTTCTTGGCGGAGTTCTGCTGCCGCATCGAGCACGGCGCGTACAATCTTGTCATAGCCTGTGCAGCGGCACAGATTGCCCGCCAGCCAATAGCGCACTTCGTGCTCGCTCGGATCGGGATTGTGATCAAGCAGCGCCTTGGAAGCGACGATAAAGCCAGGAGTGCAGAAACCACACTGCAGGGCGCCCTTTTCAAGGAACTTGCGCTGCACCGGGTGCAACTCACTGCCTTCGGCCACGCCCTCGATAGTGGCGATCTTGCGCCCCTCGGCTTCGGCGGCGAGCACCAGGCAAGAGCAGACCATCTGGCCATCAAGCACCACCGTGCAGGCCCCGCAGTCCCCCGAACCACAGCCTTCCTTGGAGCCGGTCAGGCCGAGCTCGTCGCGCAAGGCATCAAGCAGGGTCGCCGCCGGATCGCACAGGAACTGTTGCGCATCGCCATTGATAGTGGCGGAAATCATCATCTTGCCCATTACGCCTTCTCCGCCCGCTGCCGGGCAATCTCAACTACTCGCTTTGCCAATACACCGGCCATGGCAATACGATATTCCACCGTGCCGCGCTTGTCAGCGATCGGCTTGGCTGCCACTCGCACCGCCTCGGCCATGCGCTCCAGCGCTGCATCATCCAGCTTGCTGCCAACCAGGGCTGCGCCAGCTGCTTCGACCAGCAGGACCGTCGGCGCCACCGCGCCAATCGAAATCCGGGCCGAGGTGCAAGTGCCACTGGCATCGAGCACCAAAGCCGCGCCAGCGCCGACTACGGCGATATCCATTTCGGTGCGCGGGATTGAGCGCAGATAGGCGTCCCCTCCCCCCTGCGGCCGTGCCGGAAGCCGGATTTCGACGACAAATTCGCCATGCGCGAGCGTATTCTTGCCCGGGCCGCTGGTCACTTCCGCGGCCGGGACTTCGCGCTGACCTGAGGGCCCCGCTATAAGTACAGTCGCACCAGCTGCCACCAGCGCCGGAACCGAATCTGCCGCCGGCGAAGCATTGCACAGGTTCCCGGCCATGGTCGCGCGGTTGCGGACCTGCACCGAGCCGATCAGGTTGGCCGCCTCGACCACGCCGGGCCAGGCCGCAGCCAGCGCCTTGTCATCCTTCAATGCCGTGCAAGGCGTCGCCGCGCCGATGGCAAAACCGCCATCCGCTGCCCGGATACCGCTCATTCCGGCGATGCGCTTGATGTCAACGATTGCGGTAGGCGCAATGCGGCGCGAGCGGAGCTGGACGATCAGATCGGTACCCCCGGCCAGGACCCGCGCCTGCGGATTTGCCGCCAGCAGGGCACTTGCCTGCTCGACAGTCTCGGGAGAGTGGAATTGCGGACTCGGCATCAAAATCTCCAAATTCTTGCTTCAGGCAGGGTTTCAACCCGCGCTGGATTCGTCAACCGAATATTGTCTTCAGAACCCCGGATCACATCGAAGGCGCTTGGCCGCCGTTGAGTGGATAGGTCTGTCCGGTTATCCAATTCGCCGCGTCCGAACACAGGAAGGTCACCAAGGCGGCAACATCAGCGCTCTTCCCATAACGCCGGATGGTGTAGCGCGAGAGCTGCGCCTTGGCACGGTCCGACTGCACAATCTCGGCGAGCTTTTCCTCGCTCATGTCGGGCATCAGCGATGACAGCGACACGGCATTGCAGGTCACGTTGTAGCGCCCCAATTCCTTGGCAATCGACCGGACAAAGCCCTGCGCCCCCGCCTTGGCCGAGGCATAGACCGCCAACTTGGCCTCACCCGTGCGCCCCGAATCCGAGACGATGGTGACGATCCGGCCCTTGCGTGCCTCGACCATGTTGGGAATGAAGGCGAAGCAGCAGTTATAGACGCCATAGAGATTGGTGCCGAGATATCGCGCCCAGTTCGCCGGGTCTTCCTCCCAGAAATTGAGCGTCGGGCGCAGCGAACCGTCGGGCCCGGCCATGCCGGCATTGTTGACCAGCACCGTCACTGGCCCAAGCCTCGCCTTGACCGCCGCATCCGCCGCCTTTGCCGCCTCAAGATCGGTGACGTCGAACGGCACAGCCATGGCCGCCACGCCCAGCGCGCGGATCTCCTCGGCCACAGCCTCGGCGCGATCGGCTACGAAATCGTTCACCGCAATGCCGCCTGCATTGTGCCGTGCCAGCTCCAGCGCAGTCGCGCGGCCCGCGTTCTGGCCTGCGCCAGTCACCAGCGCCACTTGTCCGCCAAGATCGAGCAGGTCTTCACCGATCATCGTCATCTCTCCATCCTTGTTTGCAGGCGGCGTAGATTGTGGATAGCTTCCATGCAAGCGAGTCCCGCCATTGAATGGGGCCGCGTCAGAGGATGCCGAAAATGACCACCGAAATCGCCCCGCTGTTCGACTATCTGCAGCCGCTGCAGGAAGCCGTCGACGAAATCGCCAACACCTGGCGCCCAGACGATCCGGAATATCGCGCTGACGTCTATCGCCAGATCATGATGCAGTTTTCCTACGGTTATTTCGCCTTCTTTCACGCGGATGCGGAACACCCCGATTGGGCGCCGCTGTGGAACCCGGTCTACACGCTCCAGCCCAACCCGGACGACATCTATCTCTATTGTCCGGTGCGCGATGATTTGACCTACCGGCTCAGCGGCAATCGCGGCACGGTAAAAATGCTGCTGATCAACACCCAAGGCGCTCTGCCGGGTCTTCCCGGCAAAGTCGATCATAGCGGCGCGCAATATGCCGATATCGATGATCGCAGCCTGACGCTCGACAAGGACGGTAATTTCGAGATCCTTCTCAGCGCGATACGCCCCGCCGGACACAAGGGCGACTGGCTGGCGATCAAGCCGGGCGCGACCGTGCTGATGACGCGCTACCGCTCCTATGACTGGATCAATGAGATTGACCCGGTCATGTCGATCGAATGCCTTTCTCCGGTCGCGCCCAAGCGGCGTCTCAGCCCGGACGACATTCTGAAGCGCATCAAGCAGATGGCCGCCATGCCGGTGGCAGCGACCAAGATGTTCTACTGGATGCAGAATCAGGTGAAGGCGGATGTCGGGATCAATGTGTTCCAGCCGCAACGCCTCGGCGGTGCGCTGTCGAAACAGATATATATCCCCGCCGTGTTCGAGCTGGAAGAAGACGAAGCGCTGATCATCGAGACCGAACTTCCCGAGCAGCGCCATTACTGGAACTTCCAGCTCAACGACCCCTATTTCAACGCGCTCGAATATGTCTATCGGCTCTCCAGCACCAATGGCCACTTCGCCAAGATCAGCAGTGACGGCAAATTCCGCGCGGTTCTGGCGTTGAACGATCCGGGAGTGCCCAACTGGCTCGACACCGCAGGCTACAAGCAGGGCACGATCTATGGCCGCTGGTATGATTGCGATTCATGCCCGACACCGACGCTGACCCGGGTCAAGTTGGTTGACCTGCGGACGCACCTGCCCGCCGATACGCCGGTCATAACGCCTGAGGAGCGCGCGAAGGAACTGGCTGACCGGGTGCGCGGTTGCCAGCGGCGGAGGCGTTGGTAATGGCTGGGGTGATGAATCTGCCCCCCGAATTCGATCTGACCGGCCGCGTCGCCGTTGTCACCGGCGGCGGCTCCGGGATTGGCCGCGACACCGCTTTGCTGCTCGCCGAACGCGGGGCGGATGTTGTCGTTGCCGGTCGCCGCGCCGAACCACTGGACGAGGCAGCAGCGGAAATTCGCAAGCTTGGCGTGCGCGCCCTCGCGGTTCCCACGGACGTACGAAAGCCTGATGCATGCAAGGCGATGATCGAGGCGGCGATCAAGGAGTTCGGCAGGCTCGATATCCTGATCAACAACGCAGGCGGCGCGCATGGCCACATCGGCATCGCCAGAATGGACCTCGCCAAGTGGGACCGCGATGTCCAGCTCAACCTCAGCGCCGCTCTCTATTGCTCACAGGCCGCTTACCCTCACCTCAAGAAAGCCAAGGGTACCATCGTCAACATATCGTCACTGGCTGGCGTCGGCGGCACGCAAGGCGTTGCGGCCTATTCGGCAGCCAAGGCAGGTTTGCAGATGCTGACCCGCGTCATGTCCGCCGAGTTCGGCCCTGCCGGCATCCGCGTCAATTGCGTTGCCCCGGGCATGACTGCGACCGAGGCTGCCTTACGGGGCTGGGAAAAGCGCGGCTATGATGCTGCCGCAACGGCCAAGGATGCCTTCTCGCTGCGCCGCTATGGCGAGATGCGCGAAGTCTCGCAGGCGATCGTGTTCTTCGCCAGCGACGCCGCAAGCTACATCACCGGCGAAACGCTGGCTGTCGGAGGCGGCGCCAAGATCGGCGGGATGATCTCGGTGGAGGATGACGAGACGCTGGAGACGCTGCTAACCAAGGCCTAAGGCGACGGATCCAGCGGCCCCAGGCTGCGACTGATCAAGGCGTTGCCATAATACTGGTGCAGGCGGATGGTTCGGTTGAAATCCGCCGTGGCCAGATCGTATTGCCCCAGTTTCAGCCGAGCCAGAGCGCGGTTATTGAAGGCTTCGGCGAGATCGGGCTTCAGGCGGATTGCCGCATCGTTGTCGGCAATGGCCAGGGCATAATGGCGCATTTCATAGTGCACGATGCCGCGCTCGACAAAGGCTGCGGCAAAGTCCGCTTTCAGCTGGATTGCGCGATTGAGATCGGCGAGCGCCCAATCAAACTGCCGCGTCTGCCGCCAGGCTATGCCGCGATTATAGAGTGCCAGGACAATATCCGGATCGCGCTCGCGAATGATCGAGGTGCAGGCGATAATCGCCCGGTCGGCATCGCTTCTGGCGCAGAGCGGCCATTTATCGTCCACCCGGCTTGGCGAAGCCAATGCCGAAGGTCCCGGCAGCAACAGTGCAGTCAGCCCCATGGCCCAGCCAAGGGCAGCAAAGCGCTCAGCTAACCCCAGATCGCCTCCGCTGCGGCCAGCGCATTCGCGCCCCTGCCGCCCAGTTCGCTGGTCAGCGCCTTGAGCCGATAGGTCCACAAATGCAGCGGGTGCTCCAGCGTCATGCCCATTGCGCCGAGGAACTGGTGGAAATCGTAAGTCACGCGCCGCGCTGCTTCCTGCGCATGCAACGCCGCCAGCGCGGCATCGCCGGAATCGCGGGTTGCGGCGGCCTTCATGGTCATCCAGTAGGCCCCATTCGTCACAACCTGCGCTTCGGCTAGCCGGTGACGCAAAGCCTGGAAGGTAGCGATCGGGAGGCCGAACTGCTTGCGTTCGGACGTGTAGGTCACCGTCGCCGCCAGAGCGGCCGCCATCAGCCCCGAAGCCTCCGCGGCAAGGCCGATGCGCCACTGGGTGAGCACTTCGCTCGCCGGCACATTGTATTGCCGCAAGTCCGCCTCGGCAGGCTGCGCTTTCAGCACGGCCATGGGATAGGCGAAAATCGATTCGTCATGTGCCTCAGCCACATGATCGGCCGTCGCCACAAAGCTGCGCACGCCGCCTGATCCGACCATGACGACGGTGGCCCCCGGCGCAAGATAACGGACCGCGCGGCCCAGAGCCCCCTCCTCGATCAAGCACAGCGGGCGTGGCAGTTCGGAATCAAGCAGAGGGCGCACCAATGCCGAAGCAGCCGCCTCGACCGCGAAGGGCAAACGCGCCAGTCGTTCCACCACCAGAGCAGCCGTTTCTGGCCCCAGCTCTTCCATCGCCGCGACATCAAGGAAGCCACCTTCGGCCAGTTCGCGGGTTAACTCGGCGCTGGTCAGCGCAAAGGAAATATCGTGGATCGGCACCGAGGCATAGGGCTTGGCCAGGGTGTCGATGGCATCGAGGATCTGGACCTGATCGTCGGAGAGAGCGAGTTCCATCAGCGCGCCTCCCTCGGCAGTTCAAGCACTTCGGTGGCGATAATGTTCAGCTGGATCTCCGCCGCACCCGAAGCGATCCCGGCGACGATCCCGCGCTGGTGGTGCATCTTGAGGTAAGGCTCGGCATCGATCAGCGCTTGCGGCAGATATTCGACCACGAATTCGCTCACCGCGCGCTCGGCCATCACGACGTTGTAACGCGCCGTGCTCGCTTCAGGTCCAATCGGCTGTTCCTTGACGCGCTTATCAACGATGGCATAGCAGGCATTGCGCGCCGTCTCGGTCAGGGCCGCCGCTTTTGCCGCCTCAATCTTCACTGCTTCGCCCTTCCAGTCACCACGCGCCTTGAGCAGCGCCACCGCGCGGTCGAGCGCAGCGCGCGCCAGATGATAACGCGGAATGCCGAGCCGCTCGTTGCGCAGCGAATAGGAGATGATCTCCCAGGCCTGGCCTTCGTCGCCAAAGCGGGCCGATTCGGGCACGATCACGTCGTCGAAAAACACCTCATGGATATCGCCCTCGCCGATAATGCTGGGGATCTGGCGAACAGTGATCCCCGGCGTGTCCATCGGCACGATCAGGATGGTGATGCCGCGTTTGCGATCATCGCTGGTGCGGGTCAGCAGGAAGCAATTGTCGGCAAGGCCTGCATAGGAGGTCCAGATTTTCTGCCCGTTGATGACATATTCACCGGCATCGAGCACCGCGCGGGTGCGAAGGCTGGCAAGGTCAGAGCCGGAATTGGGCTCTGAAAAGCCCTGGCACCAGATGGCATTACCCGCGACGATCGGCGGCAGCAGCGTCTTCTTCTGCTGTTCCGAACCGTACTTCATCAAAGTCGGGCCAATCCAGTTGACGTTCATATATTGCGCGCCGCGCGGCTCACCTGCGGCCCACATCTCTTCTGCGAGGATGGTCTGATACCATGCATCCAGTCCCTTCCCGCCCATCGACACCGGCCAGTGCGGGAACAGCATGCCTGCCGCGGCGAGGCGGCCGCAGAATTGCCGGGAGAAGGCCGTGATTTCAGCTGAGCCGGGCCCGTGGTGGGCGATGCTCTCCCAGTTATCCGGCAATTCGGCCTTGAGGAAGGCGCGCAGGCGTTCGCGGAAGGCCTGGTGTTCGGGTGTCCAGTCGAAGTTCATCACATACCCCTAGACCAGCCTGCAGCTTGCTAACAAGGCCGACTTGCGGTTGACTGTCGGTGCGGATTATATATGATCCATACTGTATCGTAAATGCTTCGCGTCACAAGGAACCGTCATGCCCCAATCGGCCCTCGAAACCGACTACTTCTCCGACAAGGCCGTGCTGCTCGATCCTTACGAATATTTCGAGCAACTGCGCGCCCATGGCCCTGTGGTTCAGCTCAAATCGCGTGACATGGTGGTCGTGACCGGATTTCCGGAAGCAGTCGAAGTGCTGAACAACAAGGCCGATTTCTCGTCAGTCATCAATCCCGATCCGGTTGCGCCGCTGCGTTTCGAGCCGGAAGGTGACGATATTTCCGCGCAGATCGAAGCCACCATGGGCACAGGCCCAATGGACCTGATGGTGTCCTATGACGGCGAAATGCACGCCAATGCGCGCTCGCTGCTCAACCCGCTGTTCGTCCCTTCGCGGCTCAAGGCCAACGAACTTTTCATGCGGGATTACGCCGACAACCTGGTCCGCGAAATGGTCGCCAAGGGGGGCTGCGAATCGATTGCTGAGGTGGCAACGCCCTATGTCACTATGGTCATCGCCGATCTCCTCGGGGTTCCTGCTGACGACCGCGAAGCATTCCGCAAACTCATCGACGCAGGCCCCCCGCCGGGCAACATGGACGCTGCCGACGAGGCGCAGTCGAGCCATCCGCTGATGGTCATGGCTGGCTATTTCATGCGCTACATGAGCGAGCGCCTTGCCGCGCCGCAGGACGATCTGCTGACCGAACTCGCCAGTGCAAAGTATCCGGACGGCAGTGATGTGCCGCTGATGGAAGCAGTGAAAAATGCCATGTTCCTGTTCGCCGCCGGGCAGGATACCAGCGCCAAGCTGATCGGCAATTCGCTGCGGTTCATATGCGAGAGCCCGGAATTGCAAGCTGAACTACGTGCCGATCGTTCAAAGATCGGACCATTCCTTGAAGAAGTGCTGCGGTTGGAGGGATCGACCAAGACCACCTTCCGCCTCGCCAAACGCAATACGCGGATTGGCGATATGGAGATCCCTGCCGGCAAGAAGGTCGTCATCTTCGTTGCTGCAGCCAACCGCGATCCGCGTCGCTGGGACATTCCGCAAGAGTTTCGCATCGGTCGCCCCAAGATCAAGGAGCATGTCGCCTTTGGACGCGGCGCTCATATCTGCGCTGGTGCCCCGCTGGCGCGCAAGGAAGTGGAAGTGCTCTACGACCGCTTGTTCGAGCACACTTCGGACATCCGCCTGTCAGAAGCGCACCATGGCCCCAAGGGCGCGCGGCGGATCGACTATGAGCCGAGTTATATCATCCGCGGCCTCGCCGAGCTGCACGTCGAATTCACCCCGCGCTGAGCGCACTGTAATAGGCGAAACATTCGTCGATATGCGGCAGCAGAACGCCCCGCTGATAGCCGAGCAGCGCGGTTTCGGCGGCGGGCGGTTCGTAGTCGGTGGTGCCGAAATCGAGGTATGACAGGGTGAAATCCGGGATGATCGGGTGACCGAGCCGAACTTCCAGATCGCGCGGGCGTCCGGCTGTGGCAAACCAGCGTTCGAAGAATGACTTCCAGCTGAGGTTCACGTCGCCGACCAGATAGGCCTTGCCCGATTCGCCGCGTTCGAGCCCGCCCAGCATGGCCTCGGCAATCGACTGGCAGGTCATGAAATTGGCCCCGCCCGGCGGCGCAAATTCCGGCACACCTTCAAGCTTGCCCTGCGCATAGAGCGCCAGCGCCTGCCAGTGCGCCACCGGCAGGCCAGGGGTGAAGCCGACCATCCACGGCAGTGCGCAGCTGCAGACATTGAAGGTGGGCGTGGACAGCGCCCGGATCGCGGCATCCGAGACATCACGCGAGCGGACATAGGGGATCCTCTCGATCACCTGCGGCGAGACGAAGGAATAGAAGCTGCCCATATAGACCGTGCGGGAAATCCCCGCGCGCTTCGCCGCCTCGAAGAAGCGCGGCAGGGCTTCGATGTTGGCTTTTTCGAAGAAGTCGGCTTCGGAGACCGAACCATCCTGCGGATAGTTGCCAAGGTCGCTCCCGGCGCAGAAAACCAGCCAGTCATAGCCTTCGAGGCGCCCATCGTCACAATCGTCCTCGACATAATTGCCGCGCACAAAGGGTAACAGTTCCAACCCGGTGCCCGCGCGCGGTGCACTGCGCGACATGATCGTCACATCGTGGCCCAAATCGCGGAACCAAAGCGATGTGCGGCTGCCGACAAACCCGGCCCCGCCGACAACAAGCACTTTCATCGCGCAATCTCCCCTCAGGCCGGATCCCAGGCGAGATCGAGCCGGTCAAAACCGATGGTATTGGTGGTGTGATAGTCCCTGCGCCCGCCATCGGGATGGTGGATGTTCTTCATCCGCCCGAGAAAGCCTTCGATCATGATCCGCATCTCTCGCTTGGCGAGATGGACGCCGAGGCAGACATGCGGGCCTCGCCCGAAGGTGACATGGCGGGCGCGGCGATCGATGTCGATGCGGTGCGGATCGGGCCAGGCGTGCGGGTCACGACCGGCGATGAATGTCGGCAGCAATATCGGATCGCCCTTCTTCATCGGCACGCCGTGATAGACCATATCCTCGGCCACGGTGCGCGAAGGCGCGCTGACGCCGAATGCCCGGGTGAATTCCTCGATCGCGGCGGGGATAAGCTCGGGATGCTCGCGGAGCCGCTGCTGAAGCGCCTGATCCTTGGCGAGATAGTTCATGATCCAGCCCAACGTGGAGTTGACAGTATCAAGCCCGGCAACGAACAGCAGATAGACCGTGCCAAGCACTTCCATCGCACTAAACGGTCGGCCCGCCACCATGCCGCTACGGATCCCATGCATCAGCTCGTTCTCGGGGCCATGGGCGATGAAATCCTTCAGATATTCGAGCACCGACTCGCTTGCCGCCCGCCGTGCATCTATCGTCGCGCCGTGAATGATATCTTCCTCCCAGGCGAGGAAATGGTGCAGCATGTCTTGCGGCATGCCGAGCAGCGAAATGACGATGGCATTGGGCAGTATCGCGGAGAATTCGGAAATGAATTCGCACGATCTGCGCTCGATGAACCCATCGATCAGCTGGTCACACAGCTCCTGCACGGCGGAATTGCGTCTTGCCATCGCGCTCGGCGTGAAGAAGGGATGCAGCGCGCCGCGATAAAAGCGATGATCGGGCCGGTCCGCCTCGACTGGCAGCAACAGCCAGGCATCGTCCATCACCGCCATATTGGCGCTGCGCTTGCTGGAGAACTTGGTGAAGTCGGCGAAGCCTTCCTCGACCGTTGCATTATGGGTAAAAATCCAGGCAGGGCCGCCATGCGCCGCGCTGGTCGCCCAGATCAGTCCCGGCCCTTGACGCTCATGCAGCCGCGCGCCGGCAAGATACGGGTCGTCGCCCTCGGCCAGAAAGCTCGCAAAATCATGATCCCATACGCATCCGGGCAGTATATGATCGGGTACGGGTGACGCCACGGTCAATTGACCGGGACTGCATCATAGAAATTCAGCCCGGCCTCGTGCGGCCAGACATATTCCAGATGGTGGCCCAGTTCGGGCGCATAGACATAATAGGCGTCGATGAAGTCGCCGGTCACGGTCGAATAGGCAATGGACCAACGGCCCGCTGCGATTTCGGCCTCCAGCTCGCGCCAGCTTTCCGCGTCATGGATCACAAAGCCGAGATGATGGAAGCGCACAGCGAATTCGCCCTGGGGCAGCAAGTCGTTGTAGAATTCGGTATCCGGCCCGCTGGCCTGGATGATTTCATAGATCTGGCTTCCGGCCCAGGCAAATGCGACACGGATGGTCCCGCCCTGCGGCATCGGACCTTCAATGAAAGTGAATTCACCCAGGCCATAGCGCTCGCGCAAAACATCCATCGCCCGGTCGAGGTCATTGGTGACATAGCCGGTGTGCGATTGCTCCTTGCGCAGCATGCCGGGGCCCGGCGGCACCGGGGTGGCAGGTGGGACCAGTCGGCGCTCGCTCATTTCAGTTATCCTCTCTCTGGCCGTTTTCCGGCCTATTTTCTTTCGGCAAACACCGCTTCGGGCGCGACATAGCGCGTGGTCGAAATGCCGCCATCGACGGCGATCGTCTGTCCGTTGATCATTCCGGCCTCGTCGCTGCACAGGAAGGCTACAGTGTTGGCCACATCCTCGACAGTGCACTGACGGTCTGCGGGAGTGAGCTCAAAATTGGTGCGCGCGAAGAAATCGAGCTCCCAATAAGCGTCGGTCATCTCGGTGCGGACTACCGTCGGCGCGATGTAGTTGGTGCGGATGCCCTTGGCGCCATATTCCGCTGCCATGGTCTGCGTGAGGCCGATCTGCCCAGCCTTAACGAAGGAATAGGCCCCGCCCCCCGGCGTGCCGTAGATGCCCCAGGTAGAGCCGATGAAAATGATCGAGCTGCCCGGCCCCATGTGCGTCAAGGCTTCGCGGCTGAGCCGGAATGGCGCGCGGGCGGAAATGGCGAGCACTTCGTCGAGCATCTCGTCGGTAGTATCGTGGACCGGGCCGAAGTTGAACGAACCGGCATTGTTGACCAGAATATCAAGACGTCCGAATGCGGCGATTGCCTTGTCGACGATAGCCTTGGGGGCGCCATCTGCCGTGACATCGGTGGCAATGTAATCGAACTCCATCGACCCGCCGAGCGCATCCTTGAGCTTCTTCAATTTGGCCTCGGTCCGCCCGGTGCCGATAACCTTGACGCCTTTACTACCGAGCTTGCGGACGATGCCTTCGCCGATCCCGCCTGCGGCGCCGGTGACGATTGCGACTTTGCCTTGCATTTAATCTTCCTCCTAAATCCTCCACGAGCTTGTCTCGGAGAGGTGGCAGCGCGAAGCGCTGACGGAGGGGGAATGCCCCTCCACCACCCGCAACACGGGCGGTCCCCCTCCCCGAGCAAGCTCGGGGAGGATTTGATTAACCCCGCTGGTTCCCCGACCGCTCTGCAATATCATTTGCCGCAATATAGGCGAAAGTCAGCGCCGGGCCGATGGTTGCCCCCGCTCCCGGATAGATATTGCCAAACGGCGTGCCTGCCTGATTGCCCGCCGCATAGAGCCCGGAAATCGGATTGCCGGCACCATCCAGAACGCGTGCCCGCGAATCGCACTTGAGCCCGCCCTTGGTGCCAAGATCGCCTGCGTTGATCGGCACGGCATAATAGGGCGCAGTGTCGATCGGGCCGAGGTTGGGATTGGGCGAAACAGTCGGATCGCCGAAAAACTGGTCGTAGATGTTCATACCCTTGCCGAATTCGGGATCGATTCCGGTCTTGGAATATTCGTTGTTCCGGCGGATCGTCTCCTGCAGCGCCTCGACAGGCACCTTGATCTGCTTTGCCAGTCCTTCAATCGTATTGTCGCGGAACACATAGTGCCCCCACCAGTCCTTGGGGATCTTGCGTTCGGGCGTATGCGCCAGCGGCATCAGCCCGCCCGAGCTGAACTTGCGGCGGAACTTGGTGTCGAACACATGCCAGCACGGCAGGTTCGCGCCCGTCGCCTTGTGATCGCGGATCATGCCCTGGCCGAACTGGTCATAGCCGCAGGCCTCATCAACGAAGCGCACCCCGTTGCGGTTGACGCAGACCGACCACGGGCGGCCGACGTCAAATGCGGCTTGATGGATTTCGTGGAAGTTCGATGCCCCCGGTGCGGGCAGGGTCATGGTCGGAATGAACCAGCCTTCCTCAGTGTGTTCGGTTGCCGCGCCGATCTTCTCCGCCGCGATCAGCCCCTCACCGCGATTGGCGTCTTCGGGCGATGAGGAATGGCGGGTGAGCCCCGGGAAGGGGAAGAACCGGTCGCGCAGTTCCTGGTTCCACTCGAAACCGCCCGCCGCCAGCATCACTCCATGCCGCGCGTTGATCGCATAGTGACGGCCAAAATTGCTGACTTCGACGCCCGTGACGCGCCCGCTGGCATCGACCAGCAATTGCTCGAATGTGGTATCAAGCCGCACTTCGACGCCGCGCTTGAAGACCTGCTGATAGATCCGCCCCATCAGGGCCGCGCCCTGAACGAAGCGCTTGTCGCGGGCTGATAGTGCGCGGGTCGAACGGTCCGCCCAATAGCGCGCGATGACCTTGGCCGCCGTCTGGCGCCAGCCTTTCGACTGCATCATCAGCGGGAACATCTCGGAGAGATCCAGCGAATAACGGCCGAACAACTTGAAGCGGTTGAACTGCTCGCGCATCAGGTCATAGCGATCATCGCCGAGTTCGCGCCCGTCGAAGATCGGCGCGATCACCGCACGGTCAGTCCGCGCGCCCGGCTTGAGCGCTTCGTAGTCGGGCCATGCCGCGACGACCAGCTCGACGCCCGTGTCCCTCAGATAGTGCGCCATCTCGCTGGCGGTATCGACATATGTCTCCAACCGCTCGCGGTCGACCGGCTTGGTGATGATAGAATCGAGATATTCAAGCGAGCTTTCGCGGCTGTCGCCCGCATCGCCATCGAGCCGGTGATTGGGCAGCCACATCACCCCGCCAGAAACCGCCGAAGTGCCGCCGAACTTCTGGGCCTTTTCGATGATCAGTGCTTTCAGCCCCTGATCGGCGAGCCGCAGCGCCGTCATCGCTCCGGCCGCACCCGAACCCACTACGATAACGTCATAAGTCTCAACTTCTGCCACGCAAATCCTCCCGGCTTCCCTTGCACGCGCTGTGCGGCTATCGGCCACTGCTTAGTGCTAAAGGCCATGTTGCGACGGCTGGGCTTTCGCTGCAAGGGCGTAATGCGAGACAGGTGAGGTAAATGAGCGAGAAAACATTCATCGCCGCGGCAAAGCTGGACGAAGTTCCGCCCGCGACCAAGAAGTTGGTGACCCTGAACGGCATCGAAGTGCTGCTGTGCAACAGCAAGGACAAGCTGTTCGCCGTGCGCAACCTGTGCAGCCATGCCTATGAGAAGCTCGATTGCGGGCGGATGAAGAACGGCTGGATTTCGTGTCCGGTGCACGGCGCAAGGTTTGATCTGGAGACTGGTGCAGCGATGAACCCGCCGGCAGTGATGCCGGTTGAAACCTATGCGGTGCGCATTGTCGGCGATGTGATTGAGGTAGAGATATGAGCGACGACGCCCACCTCATTTCGCTGCGCGACGAAGTCCGCACATGGCTCGAAGCTAATGCCCCCAAAGGCTGGCGGGATGCCTATGCGGGCATGACCCACGCCGAATTCGCCCAGGCCCAGCGCGACTGGTTCCAGACGCTGGTGCGCGGCGGCTATGCGATCCCTCACTGGCCCAAGGAATGGCCGGGCGGCGGGCGCAGTCTGGCCGAACAGAAGGTGATCTACGAGGAACTGGCTCAGGCCGATTGCCCGCGCCTGCTGCTGTCGTTCGTTTCGACCTATCATGCCGCATCGACCCTGATGGAATGCGGCAACGATACGCAAAAGGCGCGCTATCTGCCGCGCATTCTTGAAGGCGAAACCTGGTGCCAGGGCTTCTCCGAGCCCGGCGCGGGATCGGACCTCGCCAGCCTCAAGTGCAAGGCGGAGCGGCGCGGTGATGTTTATGTCATCAACGGCCAGAAGGTCTGGTCAACCATGGCGCAATATGCCGACAAATGCCTGCTGCTGGTCCGTACCAACAGCGAAGGCGCCAAGCAGGCCGGGATCACTTTCCTGCTGATGGACATGAAGGCCAAGGGCGTCACCGTAAAGCCGATCAACCAGATCCAGGGCGATCAGGAATTCTGCGAAATGTTCCTCGACGATGTCGAGGTGCCAGTGGAGGAACGCGTTGGCGAGGAGAATGCAGGCTGGGCCGTGGCGCAGGCGACACTGTCGTCCGAACGCGGGCTCACCCTGATGGAACTTTCCTACCGCATGCGCGGCGCACTGCGGCGCGTCGCCGGGCTGATCCGCCAGCATGGCCGCGAGAACGACCAGGGCATTCTGCGCGATTTCGGCCAGCTAGTCGCCCGGGTCGACAGCGCCTGCGCGATTGCCGACCAGTTTTTGCTCAACCGCATGAACGGCATCGAGCGCGTCGGCGATGCTTCTGTCGTCAAGAATACCTACAGCCGGGTTTTGCGCGAATATTCGCTGCTCGGCCTGCGGCTCGGCGGGCTGGAAGAACAGACCCGCCATGCCATCACCTATGGCGATCTCAACACCGGCAACTGGATGGCCGATTTCATGAACAGCTACGCCTGGACCATCGCCGGGGGCAGCGAGGAAGTGCAGCGCAATATCGTGGCCGAGCGCATGCTGGAAATGCAGCGCGAGCCGAAGGGGTGGGCAGCATGATCGAACTTTCCGAACTGCAGGACGCCGCGAGCAAAGCCTTCCCCGCCGATCAACTGCGCCCGGAGCGCGACGCGGCTTGGCAGCTCGCCGCCGAAATGGGCTGGCTGATGATGCCGGTTTCCGAGGAAGCTGGCGGACTCGGCCTTGGCCGCGATGCCAGTGCCACTGTGCTGTGCGAAATGGGCCGGGTGCTCGGTACCGCCCCGCTGATCTCTGCGCTGTTGACCGTGCAGGCGCTGGGCGAAGCGAGCGAACTTACCGACCAGCAAGGCTGGATCGAGCGCGCCTGCGCGGGTGAATATATCGCGATGAACCTTGACCGGGCGACGATCTCGCTTGGCGCTGGCGATGTGCTCGATGCCACGCTCCCCGCCGTGCCCGATGCCGACATGGCCAGCCACACCTTGGTGTTCGGGCCGGAATTCTGTGCGCTGGTGCCGCTCGATGCGCCGGGCGTCACCGTCACCGAACGCCACATGTGGGATGAAAGCCGCCGTCTGTTTGACGTTACGGTAGCGGACCACACAATCGAACCCGGCATGTTCCTCGCAAAGGGTGCCGCTGCCACTGCCATTGGCGACGCCTTGCGCACCGGACTGGTGCTGGCAGTCGCCGCGGACAGCCTCGGTGGGGCCGCCGCGTGCCTTTCCATGACCGTGGAATACCTCAAGACTCGTCGCCAGTTTGACCGCCCGCTCGCCATGTTCCAGGCGCTCAAACACCGCTGCGCCGACCTTAAAATCGAGCTCGGTGCCGCCGAAGCTCTGCTGTGGGCGCGCGCCGGCGATGAAGCTGCGACAACCACCGACATTGGCTCCGCCAAGGTTCTCGCTTGCGACATTTTCCGTAAAATCGCCGAGGAGGCAATCCAGCTGCATGGCGGCATCGGCCTCACCGACGAGCACATGTGCCACCTGTTCATGAAACGCGCGATGCTCAACCTGCAGCTGGGCGGTGATCTGGATGTCTGGCGTGAGCGGGCGGGACGGCAGGTGCTGGCGAGTTTTGCGGACTGATCAATTTATCGATGGCCGTTTCATCCGCCGGTATTCGGAGGGCGCCATGCCCACAGCATGCCGGAACGCCTTGGCAAAAGCAGCCTGATTCTCATAGCCAACGTCCGCAGCAATGCCGCCGATTGTTTCGTCCGTCGAATCGATCTTTTCGATCGCGGTGAGGATGCGCAGACGGCGGCGATAAGCCGCCCAGTTCATCCCAGTCTCGGCTGAAAACTTTCTGCGCAATGAGCGCTCGGATAGTGCAGACTGGCGACAAAGCTGGCCAAACGTGATCGTGGCAAGCGAACTGCGCATTGTCTCTATCACCGCTTCGATTTTAGGATTGCGGCAACTGGGCAGCGCCAGCTGCACCTCGTCGGCAATCCATTCAGGGCAAAGTCTGGCCATGCAGGCAAAATAGGCGCGGCTGTCGTCGTCCTCCGCGCTTCCCAGTGGCCAGCGCATGGCATGGGCAATCATCTCGCGCAGCAATATAGGCGCGCGGACCACCCGCAAGCGCTCGCCCGCCATCGGCACAAGCTCTGCTGACAGGAATACCGATCCCGAATGCACCTGCTGAATGCGCGTGCGATGGACCACTCCAGCAGGAATCCAAGCGGCGAACTGATGCGGAATACGAAACCTGGCCGCAGCCCCGTCTACATCGACCGAACCGGCGAAGGCATAAAGCAGCTGGTGCATTTCGTGATAATGCCAGGGCGAATCGACCTGCCACCCGTCGCTGTCGTGTCCGCCACCCATCACCGGAATGGCTGAATCGTGCATCTGGACAAGCCGGGCATCCATATTTCGAATCCTTTGGCCGTTTCAACGCCAACTCTGGCCGATGCACGTGCTTTGGCCAAGACAGTATGTGCTAGTCATCACCGCAGAGAATTGATCGTGGGAGAAACTCCATGCCCGAAACATCGCTCCACAACGAAAAGATCGTTGATCAGCACACGCAGCAGGCTTCCGGCTATGCAAAGCTGACTGGCAGTATGGCCGGGCAACAACGTGTGCCCCGTCACCTGGCGATCGGTGCCCGCCCCGACGATGAGCTGCTCGATATAGCCTGCGGACCCGGTTCGCTGACTCTCGCTCTAGCCCCGCATGTTGCAAGGGCGACGGGTTTCGATATCACACCGGCGATGCTCGATCAGGCCCGCGCCGCGCAGAGCAAAGCGGATATTCAGAATGTCGAATGGGTGCAAGGCGATGCCGCCGCGCTGCCATTTGCCGATGGCAGCTTTACCCTTGTGACGTGCAGCGCGGCGTTCCACCACTTCGAAAATCCGGCAGGAATTCTCGCCGAGATGGTGCGGGTGTGCAGTCCGGGCGGCAGGGTTGTCGTCAGCGACGTCACCCCCGATGCGGACAAGACATCGGCCTACGACCGCATGGAAAAAATGCGCGATCCCTCGCATGGCCATGCGCATAGTGTTCCGGAACTGGTGGCATTGGGGCGCGGGCAATATCTGGGCGATCCTTCGATACAGACCAGCCTGGCCGGTCCGATGTCCTATGAGGCAGTCCTCGCCACGTCATTTCCCGAGCAATTTACCCGGGACCAACTTCTCGAATTGATGCGCGATGATGCCCGTTGCAGGGCGGACAGTAACGGCTTCAAGGCCGAACTAGCTGATGGCGAAGTGCTTGTGACATACCCGATGTCAACTATGATCTGGACCAAACGCTGACAATTGCGAATCACGGCCGCATCAGCCCGCCGCCGTTCACGCTGATATCCTGTCCGGTGATATAGCTGCCTTCATCGGACATGATCAGCGCGCCCATCGCCGCGATGTCGATTGGCCGGCCCAGCCTGCCGATCAAGGTTGCCCTGGTGAATTCCTCGACGATCTCTGCAGGCATCACCTCGGCAAACCGCGGATGCGCCACCACGCCGGGCGAGATGACATTGGCACGGATGCCCTGCGCTCCGAACCGCCGCGCGACGTGGCGCATCAGGGCGTGGGCGGCTATCTTGCTCATTGCATAGCCAACCCGGACCGTCTCGCCCATGAAGGCCGCGTCCGAGCTGGTATAGACCATCGAGCCACCCCCACGCGCCACCATCGCCGGGACCGCAAAGCGGGTGCACAGCATAAAGCCACGCGCGCCAACATTCATCACATAGTCGAAGTCTTCCATCGGAATCGTGGTGACATCGTGCTCGGAATCTCCCGCATTGAACCCGGCGTAGTTGGCGTGGAACCCGTCGAGCCCGCCATAGGTTGCAACCGCTAGATCGACGATGGCCTTGATCGATTGCTCGTCGCCCCCGTCGAGGTAGGTTCCGACCACCGCCGCCCCCGTCGCGGCGATCTCGACTGCCACGGCCTTGGCCCTCTCTCCGTCGATGTCGCCCAGCACCACCGAGGCCCCCTCGCTCGCATAGCGCCGTGCAAGCTCGTCCCCGATCCCGCCCGCGCCAGCCACAACGATGACTTTGCCAATCAGCCTGTCCTGCATATTACTCTCCCAATCGCGCTACCGCCAAAGCCCTCAGATCACTGGTTTTGATCTTCTCATTCCCAGTCAGCGCATAGTCCTCGTCCGCAAAGAACAGCACCCGGCGCGGCACCTTGAAGCTCGCCACTTCCTTTTTGACGAAGGCCTGAATGTCAGCCTCGCTGAGCGTGACCCCATCAACAGGAACGATGCACGAGACCACCATCTCGCCCAGCAGCCTGTCCGGCACGCCGAGCGTCTGCGTCCGCTTCACACCTGGAAATTTGACGATCACCTCGTCCACTTCCAGCGGGGCGACATTGGCTCCGCCGGTTTTGATCATGTCGGTCAGCCGCCCCGACCAGAAGAACCGCCCCATCTCGTCGATAAAGCCGCCGTCGCCGGTATGATAGTATCCCTCGGCGTCAAAGCAGTCCTCGGGCGCCTTGCCGAGATAGCCCGACATCAGCGTCGGACCTTTTATGCAGAATTCGCCGATCATGCCCATCGGCACAATGTCGCCGGTATCCTGATCGACCATCTTGACCACATTGCCCGGCAGCGGCGCGCCCATTGAATCCTTATAGACCTCCGCCGGGGTGTCTGCGGCAAAGCCGGTGCAGACTGTCATGGTCTCGGTGGTGCCGAAGGCCATGGGCACATCCCAGCTGGTATCGACCGTGGGATGCTCCCAGATCATCTCGCCTCGGGGCACATATTTGAGGCTGGAGAGATCGACCGAGGACCAGTTCGCTGCCGTCTGCAACCGCGCCCACTGGTGCGGGCGGCCATTGATGAATGCGAGCTTCTCCTGCTCCATCAAGGCTAGCGCTTCCTCGGCCTCGAAAAACCGCTGCAGCACCACTGTCCCGCCAGTCGAGAGCGCCGAGCCAACTACCATCGAGACATTGCCCGACCAGAAGAAACCATTGCCGGTCCAGGCGCGCACTGGCTCGCGCATGCAGAAAGTCTGCGGCCAGCGCCACCATTGGATGGTGAAGGCGCGCTGCGAATGGACGATGCCCTTGGGCTGGCTGGTGGTGCCCGAAGAGAAGAAGATACCGCCAGTGTCGCTCGGCACAACGCTGTCGGCGCGGGCATAGACTTGCGCGTCGCTGACATGGCAACCGCGCGCGATAAAGCTGCTCCAGCCTCCAACCGCCCCGCCCTGCTCCGGCTCCGGCTCCAACGGATCGCTGCCTCCCGGCACGCCGCCCAGCGAAATCAAGCGGCCCAGGAAAGGGAACTTTTCGGAATTGAGGCCGCCCGGCGCACCTTGCGCAATCCCTGGATCAAGACCGACCAGCATCGCGTGGAAATCGGTCTTGAGTACCTGGCTTTCAAACAGCAGCACAGAAATCTGCGAAGCCTTCAGCATGTAATCAAGCTCGGGCGCGGTCGAAAAGGTGCTCAGCGCCACCGGCACGCCGCCCGCAAGCGAGATGCCGAACAGCGCGGCGAGGAATTCCGGCCGGTTGGTCATCAGGATCCCGACCCGGCCTTCCTTGCCTAGCTCGCAAGCGATCAGCGCCCGCGCCACTTCCAGTGAGCGCGCCAGCAGTTCATCATAGGACCACGACAGGCGCAACTCGCCGCTGCGCAAAACCATAGCTTCCGCCGGGCCATGGCGGCGGACAACTTCGCGCAGATAGCCGCCAATCGTCAGCGGACCGATTCCGGTCTCCTCAGCCAGTGGCCTGCCATGCGCTATCGACAGTTTTGTGTCTTCTCCCATGGCACAGAGGTCACATGGAAACGAGGTGGCTGGCAAGAGCGTTTGCAATTTGCCGCTGGCTGCGGGATGGGTCGCAAAAGCGGGAGAGTGAAATGGCAAAATTGGCAAGGCTGCTCAGCGGCAAGGGCATCGAAACGATTACGATCGAAGATACCCCCATCCCCGAGCCCGGCCCCGGCGAGGCCTTGGTCCGGCTCCACGCCGCAACGCTCAATTTCCGCGACCTGATCATGGCCAAGGCCCTGATCCCCGGCATCGCCAAGGAGCCCGATCTTGTGCCGCTGTCCTGCGGCGCGGGTGAAGTGGTTTCGGTCGGCAGCGGCGTGACCAGAGTCAAAGCGGGCGACCGGGTGACCCCGATCTTCACGCTCGGCTATATCAGCGGTGCGCAGACCACCTATGACATGCTCGGCGGTTCGGCCGATGGCGTGGCGCGGCAATATGCGGTTTGGGATGCGGAAAGCCTGGTGCTCAATCCCGACGAACTGGGCGATCTCGAAGCCGCCACGCTTACCTGCGCCGGGCTGACCTCGTGGTCAGCCTTGAACGCCTTCCGCCCCACCCTGCCCGGCGAATGGATTCTCGCGCATGGCACTGGCGGCTGCTCGATTGCCGCGTTGCAATTCGCCAAGGCGATGGGCTGCAATGTTGCAATCACCTCATCGTCGGACCGCAAGCTCGCCCGCGCAAAGTCGCTCGGCGCGGATATGACCATCAACTACAAGACCGAGCCTGGCTGGGCCGATACGATCCGCAAGGCGCTCGGCGGCGCCAAGGTGGCCAATGTCATCGACACGGTCGGCGCGGTTCAGTTTGACGACAATGCTTCGCTGCTGATCGATGGCGGCCAGATCTCGGCGATCGGCATGTTGGGGTCTGATTTCAGCTGGTCGGTGCCCAATCCCACCGTTACGCTTGCACCGGTCTCGGTTGGCAATCGCGATGGGCACGAGGCCATGCTGCGCTTCATTGTGCAGCATAATATCAAGCCAGTAGTCGATGTGGTGTTCGATCTGGAGCGCATCCAGGACGCTTATCGCTGCGCCGAAAGCAACCAGTTCTTCGGCAAGGTCGGGGTGAACCTGTGGTGAGGTAAAAGCCCCTCCTCTTCAGGGGAGGGGAATTACCCCGCCTTCATGCCCTGAAATTTCGCCGCATCCAGCAGCTTGAATATCCCGTCGGCGGAAGCCACGGTCCGCCCACCAGCCTCGATCAGACCGCGCACGAATACCAGGCTCGATGTCTTGCGGATTACCTCTGCATGGCAGGTCACGAAATCGCCGACCTGGGCTGCGGCAGTGAAATAGACCTGCATCTGTGCGGTGACGAATTGGGCATTGCCGCCAGTCGCATGGCCCGTCGCGTAGCCCAGCGCCATGTCGGCAAAGGTCATGATAGCCCCGCCGTGAACGATGCCGAGATTGTCGTTGGCAAGATGCTCTTGCGCCTGCAGGCCGACAATCGGCCGGCCGTCCTTAAGCTTGGCCCAGCTCGGGCCAACCGCCGCCGTATAGCGCACGCCCGGTAGCCGGTGCCAGCCATCGGCGACAAGCGTGGCTTCGTCGATTTGACTCATAGAGCCTGATTGCCAAGCCCCGCCGCATGCCTCGCCGCGATCCAGCCGAACACCATCGACGGCCCAACCGAAGCGCCGGCGCCGGGATAGACCCGGCCCATCGGCGAGGCGGTGGAGACGCCGCAGGAATAGAGCCCCTCGATCACCGAGCCATCGACCTTGACCACCCGCGAATTGATATCGGTGACCACGCCGCCATAAGTGGAAACATCGCCGGGGATCACTTCGACCGCATAAAAAGGACCCTTGCTGAGCGGTCCCAATGTGGGGTTGGGCTTGTGGAACGGATCGCCGAGATACTGGTCATAATAGCGCACCCCGCGCTGGAAATCCTCGTCCGCCCCGCGTGCCATCATGTCGTTCCAGCGATTGACCGAGGCTTTGAGCTTGGCCGGATCGGCGCCGATCTTGCCGGCCAGTTCCTCGATCGTGTCCGCGACTTTCAGATAGCCGCTGTCGAACCAGTCCTTCGGCTTCTTCTTGATGCCGACTGAGCCGCCCAGCGCATATTCCTCCATGAAGCTTGCATCCATGATCGCCCAGCTCGGGTTGGCATTGCCGCGCTTGAGCATGGTCTCACAATAGAGCTCGTATGAGCAACTCTCGTTCATGTAGCGTACGCCTGCCTGATCGACGAGAATGGCGCCCGGCTTGGCCGTCACTGCCTGCATGCCGGTGAAGACATATTGCTTCTCCCAGCCCGGGGTCAGCGATCCGGGGAAGCCGACCATTTCGTCCATCTGCGCCAGCACGCCGCCGATGCGTTCCATTTCCTGATGCATGTCGCCGGTATCGCCTTCAGGCGTCACGCTCCATTCTGAGCGGGTGCCGGGCATGTATTTGTCGCGCATTGCCTGATTGTGGGCAAAGCCGCCCGCATTGACCAGCACGCCCAGATTGGCCGCGATCCGCCACGGCTTGCCATCCTTGACCGTGACCACGCCAATCGCTTTGCCATGCTCGATGATCAATTCCTTGACCGGCGATTCGAGCCGAACGTCGACACCCTTTTCGAGTCCGGCCTTGAGCATCCGCCCCTGCAGGCAGGCGCCTGCCGTCGTCCACATCTTGCCGGTGAGCTTGCCCATGACCACCTTGAAGGCGGTCTTGGCGAACAACAATTTGATCCCCCAGCTATGCTTCATCGAGGCAAATTGCATGCCGTCATCGAGCTTGACCGGCATTTCAAGCATGCCAAGCCGCAGCTTCCTGGCCCACGGTCCCAGCTCCTTGCGGTTGAACGGCGGCGCGACCACGGTGCGGCTGGTCTCGCAGCCGCCGGGCAGGTTGTCGTAATAGTCCGGCCAGAACTTCGAGCCACGCTCCAGTGCAACACCCTGGCGCAGCAGGAAATCAACCATCTTCGGGCCGGCCTGGATATAGGCGAGCCGCTTTTCATGGCTGGTGCCCGGCGCATCGGAATCGTCGCCCACAACTGCATCGAGATAGGTGATCGCCTTCTCGTCGCTGTCTTCGCCCGGATCCATGAACTGGTTGTTGGGGATCCACATCACCCCACCCGACTTGGCCGTGGTGCCGCCGAAGAACTCGGTCTTTTCCAGAATGACGACAGACTTGCCTGCCTGCCGCATCAGCATGCCCGATGACATCGAACCCGCGCCGCTGCCGACGACTACCCAGTCGAATGTTTCGTCGAAATTTGACATAGTCCTTACTCCCGAAGTCCTGAGGGGCGCTCGTGCGCCGCCAGCTTGCAATGTTCTGTGGCCAACCTATGACGACGGCGCAAGGGAGAAACTGAAGCCATGACTGCCCCCGCACTGCCCCAGCTGAACTCCATCCTGATGTCGCGCGAAGGCCGATTGCTGCGGATCACATTCAACCGGCCCGACCAGATGAATGCCGTCAGCCTCGAACTGCACGACGAACTGGTCGAAGCGCTGTGGTTTGCGCAAGGCGATACCGGCTCAGATCTGATCGTCCTCACCGGCGCTGGCCGCGCATTTTCGGCGGGCGGCGATCTCGATCATCTTCAGCGCAATGCCGAAAATCCGCATCTGTTCGATCACGAAGCGCGGATGGCCAAGCGGATCGTCTATACCATGCTGGATATCGAAAAGCCGGTGGTCTGCCGCATGAACGGCCATGCAGTCGGCCTCGGCGCGACGCTGGCGCTGCTGTGCGACATCGTTTTTGCTGCAGAAGGCGCCAAGATCGGCGACCCGCATGTCGGGCTCGGACTGGTCGCAGGGGACGGCGGTGCGGTGCTCTGGGCACAGCGGATTGGCCTCGCGCGCGCCAAGGAATACCTGTTCACCGGCGAGCTGCTGACAGCCCAGAAGGCTGCTGAACTTGGCCTGGTCAACCACTGCGTGCCGCTGGACGAACTCGATGCCCGGGTCGATGAGTTCTGCCAGAAGCTGATGGCCGGATCGATGAATGCGATCCGGGCCACCAAACTGCTGACCAATCTCGAGCTCAAGCGGATCGCCCATGCCGTGATGGAAACCGGCATTGCGCTTGAAAGCCTCAGCGTCCGCCACCCCGACCATCTGGAAGGGGTCATGGCGCTGAAGGAAAAGCGCAAGCCGGTGTTCGGTAGGCCTTAGCCTGCCTTCACATAATCACCGCACTCGGTGAACAGCGCGGTATAGGTCGTCGCCATGTCCTGATATATTGGCGGGGTCATCTTGCCCGACTGGGCGAGCTCACCCATGGCCGCCATCAGCGCGCCGGGGTTGTCGCTCTCGGCGTCGTAAATCGCCAGATACTGGTTTTCATCAGCGCCCATCATCTTGGCGACCAGTGAAAAACGCTGCGCGCCCTCGAAACCTGGGATCGAGATAATTTCGGGCAGATGGGTATTCTGATACCAGTCGTGGAATTCGGCTTCCTTGCCGGGCAGCGGGGTGGTGAGCGCGACTAATTTGCATTTGGCCATGTGACATCCTCCTTGTGGCGTTGCCCCCACACCATCCGCAATTGTCTCGTGCGATGCAAGCGCGCCATTGCCGCCAGCGCAACTTTGCGTCATCCTGCGTCAAAAGAAGGAGAGGCAAACCATGGCTACCGCTGCTGCAACGCGCACATCCAACCGTCTTGAGATCGCACCGCTGACTATCAACATCGGTGCGGAAGTCAGCGGCATCGACCTTCGCGAGGATTTGTCTGACGATGTGATCGCCGAAGTCCGCTCGGCCCTGCTGGCGCACAAGGTAATCTTCTTCCGCGATCAGGATATCACCGAGGACCAGCACATCAAGTTCGCGCGGCGCTTCGGCGATCTGGAGATTCATCCGGTCACGCCCAAGGACCAGCCGCACCAAGAAGTGTTCCACCTCAAGACCAATCCGGTGTTCCGCCCCGGCAGCCGCGTCGGCGCGGACCTGTGGCATTCGGATGTCACATGGCGGGCTGAACCCTCGCTCGGCTCGGTGTTGCGGGCGCGGATCATGCCCGAGGTGGGCGGCGACACCATGTTCGCCGATATGGTTGCGGCCTATGAGGGGCTTTCGCCGGCAATGAAGGAATGGCTACCCACGCTGACCGCGGTGCACGACGGCAGCGTTTTCGCGGCGCTCCAGGGCAAATCGAAGGAGAGCTTCTGGGAAGAGTTCCCTTTGCAGCGCCACCCGGTGATCCGCACCCACCCCGAAACCGGCGCGCGCGCGCTCTATGTCAACTGCTCCTTTACCACCCATATCGAAGGGCTGAGCGACAAGGAAAGCGCCTGGCTGCTCGATCACCTGTACTCGCAAGCCTCACGCCCCGAATACCAGTGCCGCTTTCGCTGGAAGGTCAACTCGATCGCCTTCTGGGACAACCGCAGCTGCCAGCACTATGCCGTCGCCGATTACTATCCCGCGATGCGCGCGATGGAGCGGGTGACGGTGGTGGGAGACAAGCCCTATTTCGACCCGGCGCGGTAAACGCGAACAGATCAGTTCCGTCATCCTGAACTTGTTTCAATCCGCCTTGCCCGTTTTGTGCAGTGCGAACGCGACCTCAAGCCACCATGGCGCGAAGATCGCGTTGTCCACTGGTACCATCGGGCTGGATGAGAAATGGGTCCTGAAACAAGTTCAGGATGACGGTGGTTTGTGTAGTTTATACTAAGCCTCGTTGCTTTCGCGGCCCTTCTTCGACAGGCGCCAGCCCGCCGGATAGTTCAGGTCATTGCTCTTCACGACCGTGCCGATGCCCTGTTTGAAGGTATCGCCCTTGCCGAGATTGACATCGTGCGGAGTGTCGTCCGTCATCAGCGGCAGCATGCCTTCGAGCCAGCCTGTCAGCAGACTGCCGAAATATTCGCCGCGATACTGCTTGTAGGCCTCGATGAAGGTCTTTTGCGCGACGACCACATCATTGGGCCGGGTGATCGAACAGGCATGGGCATATTTCGCCGTTTCGGCTTCGAGCTGATCGCGCGGGACCACCGAATTGACGAAGCGGTTGGCGGTGTACATTTCCGTCGCGGTGAAGGGACGACCGGTGAACAACATTTCCGAAAACGCACGCAGGCCCACGGTTTCCAGCCACTGCCACATGCGCGGGCCCCAGCCGGCATAACGGAACGAAGGATGGCCGAACAGCGCATCGTCCGAGGCAACGATGATGTCGGCATCGGCGCAAATGTAAAAGTGCCAGCCATAGCAATAGCCCTTGGCCTCGACGATGGAGATCTTCTTGAACTCCTGAAGCGGACGATTGCCTGAGCGCGCCTTGGCGTAATAGTCCGTCAGCCCGTGGAGATAGCGGTAGGAGCCGACCGGCGGATATTTGACGTCCGGATCGGTGATCTCGAGATCGTCAAGGAAGCCGTCGCCGGGCTTGGGATTGAGATAGAGATCGCCGTGCTCGTTGAGGTCGCCGCCCGAGCCGAAATTGTCGCCGTCGCCGCGGATCACCAGAACCTTGACGTCATCATCGATGTTCGCCTTGAACACCAGCTCGCCAAAGCGCGCGCGCATACCGATGGTGGCGGTGTTGTGTTTTTCGGGGCGCTTGATGGTGATCGTGGCGATCTTGGTGGCCTTATCCTTGTGATAAAGGACCTGCGATTCGGCTTCCTTCTTGTGAACATCGATGCTCGGCATGTTTCTTCTCCCAAAATTCTTGTGCCGCCTCACTGAATGGCGGGCACGGCAATCGTCAAGCGTCTAATCGAGCAACAGCACGATCCGGCCCGCTTCCTTGCCTGCAAACGCAGTGTTCATCGCTTCGGCATATTGCTCGATCGGGTAGCGCCTGGCGATGGCCGGCTTGACCACCCCGGCCCGCACCATTTCCTGCACTGCCTTGCGATCCTGCTCCATCACTTCCGGTCGCTCGATCCCAGCCCCGCGCACCTGCACACCAACCAGGCTGGCGCATTTGAGCAGCGGCAGGTTGGTTTTCAGCGCGGCAATCCCGGCGGGAAAGCCGATCACCAGATGGCGCCCATCATAGCCCAATGTGCGGAAGGCCAGATCGGTGGAATCGCCGCCGACCGGATCGAAGACGAGGTCGATAGCCTTGCCGCCGTTCGCCGCCTTGACCTGATCGCGCCAGTCCTCCGCGCCGGTGACAACCGCTACATCGGCCCCGCCCGCCAAAGCCGCCGCGCGCTTGGCTTCGCTTGATGCCGAAGCGATCACCCGCAGGCCGAGATATTTTCCAACCTGAATGGCTGCAAATCCCGTGCCTCCCGCTGCGCCCAGCACCAGCAGGGTCTCACCCTTCTGCGCCCGTCCCCGGTCGACCAATGCATGCCATGCAGTGAGATAATTCACCGGGAAGATCGCTGCTGTTTCAAGGTCCATTTCATCGGCAACGTGATTGACGTTGGCGGCCTGGAAATTGTTCACCTCGGCGAATATCCCGCCCATACCGCTGCCGTTGACCCGGTCGCCGACCTTGAAGCTGGTCACTCCTTCCCCGACCGCCTCGACCACACCGGCATATTCGCTGCCGGGAATGAACGGCAGCGGGGGATGGAACTGGTATTTCCCCATGGCGGTCAGCACATCGACATAGCTGATCCCCGCCACCTTGATCGCGACGCGTATCTCGCCGGCCTTCGGTGGGCCGGGATCGTAGTCGCGGATCTGGTATGACTCAGGCGGCCCGAATTCATCGGCCATGACTGCGCGTGGCATGTTGCTTTCCTCTCAATTCATATCCCAAGGTCCGTTCGTGTCGAGCGAAGTCGAGACACCGCGCAGGGCCTCTCGACTTCGCTCGAGGCGAACGGGCGTAATTTTAAAACTCCCAAGCTTGTGTAACGCTAATGCTGTCCTCCATCGCAGCGGACCAGCGACCCCGTAACATTCACCGAAGCCGGACTCGCCAGAAACAGCGCCGCCGTCACAATCTCCTCAGGCTCGGCCGCATGGCCGCGCGGAATGCCTATCGGTCCCCGCCCATTGTCCGGCCATGCCTCGACAATATCCGTGCGGAAGGCGCCGGGCGAAAGTGTATTGATCCGCACATGCGGCGCATATTCCCAGGCGAGGCTCTTCGACATGGCATTGAGCGCCGCCTTCGATGAACCATAAGGCACAGTCTCGGGCAGCGGCATCATCGATCCCGACGAGGTCACATTGATGATGCAGCCCTTCTCCGCACCTGCCTCGGCGGCATCATACATCCGCTTGGCGATCTGGCTGGCGAGCCGGAAGGGCCCCTTGAAGTTGAGGTTCACCACCGAATCGAACAGGGCTTCGCTCACTTCATGGCTCGGCATGCGCGGGCTCATGCCGGCGTTGTTCACAAGGATATCCACACGCCCGAAGGCGGCATAGGCTTCCTCGATCAACCTGTCGCATTCAGGCCACTTGCCGACATGGGCCGAGACCGCCAGCGCCTTGCGCCCCAGCGCGCGGCACTCCTCGGCTACTGCCTCACAGTTATCGAGCTTGCGGCTGGCGATGATGACGTCCGCCCCCCGCTCGGCGAAGGCCTTGACCATCTGATAGCCAAGGCCGCGGCTGCCGCCGGTGACCAGCGCCACCTTGCCGGTGAAGTCGAACAGCGGATCCATCACCAGTCATCCCTTGCATTGGGGTAGCGCGCCCTGGCAGCGGCATAGCGTGTCGGGATGTGTTCGCTGGGGAACATGCCCTCGGCGGGCTTGGCCTTCTTCAAATAGGCCCGTGCCAGCTGCGACTTGTGCGCGTCGGTCGGCCCGTCCGCAAAGGCCAGCGACCAGTGCCCGGCATAGGAATTGGCCAACGGCATATCGAGGCTGATGCCGAGCGAGCCGTGGATTTCCAGCGCCCGGCCGACAACGTCCTTGTAGAGCTGCGGCATCGCGATCTTGCACATGCCGATATGGTTGCGGGCTGCGCCGTGTGGCATCCGCCCGGCCTCGACCTCGTCGATGATCCAGGCCGTCTTGAGCGTCAGCAGTCGAAACTGTTCCAGCTGGATGATCGAATCGGCGAGCTTGCTTTGCACCATCTGGTGATCGCCGAGCATCCGCCCGCGGGTCCGCCGCGAGACAGCGCGCTCCAGCATCATGTCGAAGGCCCGCTGGCAGCGGCCCACGGTGCGCATGGCGTGGTGGATGCGGCCGCCGCCCAGCCGTGCCTGCGCCACCTTGAACCCGCCGCCGATCTCACCCAGCAGGTGATCATATGGCACCCGCACCTTGTCATAATGGATATGCGCGTGGTGCCCGTTTTCGGGATCGAGATCGCCGATAATGGCAACATTGCGCAGGATGTTGATGCCCGGGGTTTCGGTGGGCACGATGAACATGCTCATCCGCTCGGTCAGCTTGGCCTCGGGATCGGTCACTGCCAGAACCAGCAGGAATGCGGCCAGCTTGGCGTTTGACGAGAACCATTTCTCGCCCTCAATCTCCCATTCGTCCTCGCCCTTGTCGTTCTTGACCAGGGTAGCCTTGCAGGTGAATTCGCCGGGGTCGGCTCCGCCCTGCGGCTCAGTCATCGAAAAACACGAGACGATATCGCCGTCCATCAGCGGCCCGAGATACTTCTGCTTCTGCTCAGGGGTGCCGAACATGGCGAGGATTTCGGCATTGCCGGTGTCGGGAGCAGCAGTGCCGAAAATGGTCGGCGCCCAGTTCGAGCGGCCGATGATCTCGTTCATCAGCGCCAGCTTGACCTGGCCATAGCCCGGCCCGCCAAGATTGGGCCCGAGGTGACAGGCCCACAGCCCCTGCGCCTTGACCTGATCCTGCAACGGCTTGAGGTGACGCCGCGCGTCCTTGATGCTGGTGTCAAAATTGGCGGCCATTTCGGGCCACAGCAAGTCCATCGTCTCGCATTCGTCGCGGACGAATTTGTCCATCCAGTCGAGCTTGGCCTTGAATTCTGGCTCTATACTGAAATCGATCATGGCATTCTCCTCTATAAATCCTCCCCGAGCTTGTCTTGGGGAGGTGGCGCGCCGAAGGCGTGACGGAGGGGTAATCGCGCCTTCCCCTCCACCACCCGCTACGCGGGCGGTCCCCCTCCCCGAGCAAGCTCGGGGAGGATTTGAACTTACGAAATCCTGCGGATGAATTCCGCGTTGCGCTTCCAGCCGCTATCGACGATCCGCGTGAAAAACTCGCCGGTTTCCCTGGGCAACAGACCTGCCGCCGCCTGGGCGACCTTGTATTCAAGGATGCAGCCATATTTGAACCCGACAAGCACTGAATAGAAATCCATGTCATCAATGTTGCGACCAGTTCCCGCGCAATAATAGCGGCCCAGCTCCTGCTTGGTCGGCGCGTGGTTGGGATCGCTAAGCGGATTGGCGTGAGCCAGGTCCGGGAAGCGCTCGTCACGCATACCGCCGGAAAAGCCGGCAATATCCAGCATCGGATCGCCGATTGTCGCAAGCTCCCAGTCGATCATCGCGGCGAGCCGCGCGGGCGGGCCGTGGCGGAACATCATGTTGGGGGTGCCGACGTCGCCGTGCATGATCCCGGGAAATTCGCTCTTGCGCACACGCGCCCGCAGCCATTCCTCGACCTCGTCATAGCCTTCGTGGTGGCGCGCGGTGTAGCCCTTGTATTTCTCGGGGTACCCCTTGAGCTGGCTCGACCAGCGATCGACCTGCCGCTCCATGAAGTTGTCCGGCTTGCCGAAACCCTCAAGGCCCACCGCTTTGTAATCGACATTGGCGAGCAAGGTCAGCCCGCCGACGATGGCATAGGCGATGCCATATTCATAAGGCATCTTGTCGAACGGCGCTTCGTTGTAGATCTTCTCGCCGCGCAGATTGGGCGCCCAGCCATCGACCTTTTCCATAACATAGAACGGCGCGCCGATGACCTCGGTGTCCTCGCAGGAACCATAGCAGATCGGGGTCGGCACTTCGGTATCGTTGAGCGCGGTGAGCACCCGCGCCTCTCGCAGCACGCCCTTTTCGGCGCCTGGCGGCGGCACGGCGGGCGGGCGGCGCAGCACCATCGGCAGACCGCCGCGATCAATCGAGAAGACCACGTTCGAGGTGCCGCCATGCAGAAGCTCGCACTGCAGTGGACCCTTGCCGAGCTCGGGCACATTCTCATCCAGCCACTGGGTGAGATTGGCAAAATTGACCAGTTCGTCGAGATTAACGTCCATCAGGCTCTCCCGTTATCTGCGTTGCGCAATTGTGTTTCCAACTCTTGACGGATGGCGCGCAGGGCATCGGTCGCATCGCGCACACCGTCATCCCTCGCCGCCGCCCATATCGCTTCGGCCGTCTCGTCAGCCCGGGCGTCGACCTCGCGCTTGACTGCAACGCCCCGCTCTGTCGCGCGCAGCAGAACGGCGCGCTTGTGATCGGGGTTGGGCAAGGTCTCAATCAGTCCGGCCTCAACGAGCGCATTGGCCGCGCGCTGGATCAGCTGGCGCGGCTGGCCGATCGACCGGCCAATCTGCGAGACGGTCGGCAAGTGTTCCGCCTCGACCACCGAATTGAGCACGCCAAGTTCAGAATCGCCCAAACCAGCATTGCGGCGCGCATCGGCAAACAGGCTCTTGAGCCGACCGCCCAGGCGTATCAACTCGTCAGACAGGCCGACCAGAGGGTGGCGGGACTCGAATCTTCCATGCATGAATCGAACGTGTCATGTTGACATGATCGTGTCAATTTAAACCATCACTACCGGATTGCCATAAATCTTGCGCAGTTCGTGCTTGGCCAACTTGCCCGATGGCAGGCGCGGCAGGTCCTCGACGAATTCGTAGCTCCTCGGCTGGGTGACCCGCGAAATCCGCGTCGAACACCAGTCGCGCAGTTCTGCCTCCAGCCCCGGCCCCGCATCAGCCCAGTCCTTGGGCTGCACGATAGCCCGAACTTCCTCGCCCATTTCCGCATGCGCCACGCCGATCACCGCCACGTCCAACACCTTGGGGTGGACAATCAGACAATCCTCAACCGCCTGCGGGTAGATATTCACCCCGCCCGAAATGATCATGAAATCCTTGCGGTCGGTGAGGAACAGATAGCCGTCCGCATCGAGCCGCCCGATATCGCCGACGGTGAACCAGTTGTTATGCTCGGGATGGCGCGCCCGCTCTGCCTTTTCCGGATCGTTCAAATAACTGACATCGCGCCCCGCGGGCACTTCGAAATAGATCAAGCCTGGCTGATCAGGCCCAAGCAGCGTTCCGTCCTCCTCGCAGATATGGATCGGGCCCCAGGCTGGCTTCCCGACCGAGCCGGGCTTCAACAACCATTCTTCCGAGGTGATGCCGGTCACGCCGACGCCTTCGGTACTGGCGTAATACTCATAGATCTTCGGCCCGAGCCACTCGATAATCCGCCGCTTGATCTCCACCGGGCACGGCGCGGCGGCGTGAGTTACCTGGATCAGCGAGGACAGGTCATACTTCGCCCGCACCTCCTCCGGCAGCGCCAGCATCCGCACGAACATGGTCGGTACGAAATGGGCATTGTTGACCTTGTACTTCTCGATCGCCGCCAGCACGCCCTCAGCATCGAACTTGCGCATGGTCACGTTAGTACCGCCAAGCCGCTGGGGAACGACCATGCAGGAGAGCGGCATGCCGTGGTACAGCGGTCCCGCATTGAACATGACCAGCGGCTCGAATTCCTTCATCATGTCCGCGCTGCCGCCTTCGAGCGCGTTGAATTCGTCGATCGGACCCGGCGTGAACGGCAGGACGATGCCCTTGGGACGCCCGGTGGTGCCGCTTGAATAGATCATGTGGAAACCGGAAATCTCATCCGCCACCGGCTCTGCCGGCATTCCCGCCATCGCCGTATCCAGTGCTTCGGCGCCCGCCAGCGGTTCGCCGTCGGCAAAAAAGATCGTCTGCACACTCGGGATCAGCGAGGCGCGCTCGGCAGCAAGTGCTTGCGGCGTTTCCCCGAGAGAGGCCGACAGCACCAGCAGCTTTGCGCCGCAATCGCCGACGATATACGCCGCCTCGGCAGGCTTCAGATGCGTCGAAAGCAAGGTGAGGAACAGCCCGCTGCGCGTCGTGCCCCAATAGACCTTGGCGAAATCGGTCGAATTGCGCATCTGGACGGCAATCCGGTCGCCCGGTTTCAACCCGCGCGCACGCAGCACCCGGGCAAACTGGTTCGATCCATCGTCAAGCTGGCGATAGGTCAGCGTCTCGCCGGTATCGGCAATGACCATGGCGAGATGGTCCGGCTGCGTTCTGGCGTGACACGACGGATGAAGGCCCGGCATGGTGCTTGTCTCTCCCGGTGTTCAGGCCCGTCCTGCTGGACATCGCCACTTGATGCACAACCCTAGTAGACGCCACCTTGTTCTTCGACGAAATCCTTGGGGTCGGCGGCCTGCGCTTTCTGTTCCGGCCCGGCTTGCTGCACCGCCGGTCCACGCCGCAATGATGCAATCAGAGCATCGCGCCGCGCTTCGAATTCATCGAGCTGGGTCGAACGCTTGGGCTCTGTATCGGCCTTGAATGCTTCCCAGATCAGCGATGATTTGGGATCGCTGCCCGGCTCGCCAGAATAGACGCGCTTGCCGGTGACCCGATCGATCTTGACCATATGCACATTAGCCGGGGCGACCATTGGCAAAAGGCTCCAGCGCGGCTTGGTGGCGATAATCAGCTGCTTGACCATCGGCGCCGCAATCCGCCCACCCTGGGCGTAGCCGCCCAACGATCGCGGCTGGTCATAGCCGAGATAGACCCCGGCAATAAAGCGCTGCGAGCCGCCGACAAACCAGACATTGGTCGGCCCCGAAGTGGTCCCGGTCTTGCCGAAAATCGGCAGATTGAGGTCACGCAGGACTTCGGCAGTGCCCCGCGTCACCACGCCTTCGAGCATGTGCACGGTCTGATAAGCCGTGCGCGGATCGATCACCTGCTTGCCGCGTGATGCCAGGCGCGGCATCGCCTTGCCATCCCACTGAGCCATGTTGCAATTCATGCAGCGCCGGGTGTCGGCCCGCCAGATCACCTTGCCATTACGGTCCTGGACATAGTCGATCAACGAGGCGGAAAATTGCACACCATTATTGGCGAGCGCCGAATAGGCATTGACCATCTGCAACACGGTGGTGTCGCCGGCGCCCAGCGCAAAGCTGAGATAGGGCTCGTATTTGCCGATGCCGACCCGTTCGATGGTCTTGACCACATGATCCATGCCGGTGTCGCTGGCGATGCGCACGGTCATCAGGTTGCGGGACTGTTCAAGGCCCCAGCGCATGGTGTGCTCACCGCTGCCGCCCGCCCCGCCGAAGTTGGTGAAGCACTTCTTGCCAAAGCGCGAACCCTGATAGACGCAGAAAGTGCCATCGAGCACCATCGACGCCGGAGTCAGACCGAAATCGAGGCCGGTTGCATAGACGAAGGGTTTGATTGTCGAGCCGGGCTGGCGCATCGCCTGGGTCGCCCGGTTGAACGATCCGAGACCGGCATCGAAGCCGCCCTGGATCGCCAAGACCCGGCCATCGTAAGGGCTCTCCACCGCCATTCCGCCCGAAACCTCCGGGATCAGGCGAACTGCAAAAACACCCGCACCTGCCGGTGCCGCCGCAATTACATCACCCGCGCGCAGCGCATCGGGCATGGCGGTCAGCGCGCCGGTTGAGCCATCCGGAAAGCCGATCTGTCCAGAGGCACCATCGCGTTTCAGCACCAGGCCAACCCGCCAGTCGAGATAGGAAATGGTCTTGTTGAGCAATATCAGCTGCGACTGCCACTTCTGGTCATCGACATCGACATGTTCGATCGGCCCGGACCAGGCCTTGCCAGCGCTGTATCGCAGCAGTCCGGTGCGCAGTGCATTCTGCGCCTCTCGCTGCATCTGCGGATCGAGTGATGTGCGCACCCACAGCCCGCCCGCATAAATGCTGTTAGGGCCGTTTTCCGCGCTTTCGCCGAATTTGTCGATCAACCGACGGCGGACCTCTTCAACAAAATAGCCGGTCGATGGATCATAGCCTTCGACCCGGTGCGTAATCAGCCCCAGCGGCTGGGCTTTGGCATTCTCGGCCTCAGCCGATGGCACCGCGCCGTTCTTGACCATCTGATCGAGTACCCAGTTGCGCCGGGTCAAGGCCAGGCCGGCATTCTTGGCCCGGCCATAGGTTTCGGGAGCCTTGGGCAGGATGGCAAGGAAGGCAGCCTCATTCAGCTGAAGCTCGCCCACATCCTTGTCGAAATAGGCGCGGCTCGCGGCCTGCACCCCGAAGCTCTGCCGGCCCAGCGGGATTTCGTTGAGATAAAGCTCGAGAATCTGCTGTTTGGTGAGCACCTGCTCGATGCGCCGCGCCAGGATCATTTCCTTGAGCTTGCGGCCTAGCGAATATTCATTGCCGATCAGGATATTCTTGGCGACCTGCTGGGTAATCGTCGATCCGCCCCGGGCGCGCTCGCCTGAACCGATCTTGGTGACATAATCGAACACCGCCCCGACCAGGCCAGTATAATCGACCCCGCCATGGGTCCAGAAGGTCTTGTCCTCGGCGGACAGGAAGGCGTTGATCATCGGTTTGGGAAAGTCGGAAAACCGCAACTGAACGCGACGTTCGCGTGCATAACTGTAGACGATATCGCCATCGATGCCGCGGACCATGGTTGGCAGGGGCGGCTGGTAGACCAGCAGCTTGTCAGCCGATGGCAGGGTGCGCAGCACGATCACCCACAACAGCAGCCACAGCACCAGCAAGATGCCAAGCGCATAGCCTGCCCGCCGGAACCAGCGCTTCTCGCGCCAGGAATCGCGCAGGGTCGCCACAAATCCGCCGGCATTGCGGCGGATGCGGTATCGCAGATTATCGCTAGCGTTAGTCTCGACCATGACACCTTGCCTCTAACACGGCTCGTTTGAGATTTGCCAGCGCCTTTATGCCAGCCCCATCATGCCGGCCGCAATCACACCAGACTCGTCATGCCAGACAGATCATGGCTGTGACTGCCGGGCGAAATGGGCGCGAATCGCTCTGGCCGCTACTTCGGCAAATGTGGCGCGGCCTTCCGGTGTGATCAGGCGGGCAACGTCGGCCTCGTTGCTGATGTAACCGGTCTCGAACAGCACCGAGGCGACATCAGGTGACTTGAGCACGACAAAGGCCGCTGATTGCAGTGGCATTTCGCGCATGTGGATCTTGCCGCGCGCTTCGCGCAGCAGCAGCCGGGCGAACCCGTCGGACCGGGCTTGGGTTTCGCGCTGGGACAGATCTACCAATATGGCGTTCGTGCTATCGCTTTGGTCAGCCAATACAACGCCGTTGACCGTATCCGACCGGTTCTCGCGATCGGCCATGCGTTGCGCCGTGTCTGTCGAGCCGCGCTCGGACAATTTGTAAATCGACGCGCCGCTGGCATCGCCGCCTTCGGTGCTGTCAGCATGGATCGACAGGAAAAGATCAGCGCCCAGCCGCCGGGCTATGCCGGATCGTTCGGGCAGAAACAGATAGCGATCATCGCTGCGGGTAAGTGCAACCCGGACTCCTCCTTCGCGCAGCAACGCATCGCGCAGAGCTTTAGCAAGGGCGAGGGTCAGCATCTTTTCCTTGATCGGGCCATTGCCGGCGCCCGGATCATGCCCGCCGTGTCCTGCATCAATAACGATCAGTGGCCGACTGGCATCGGGGGGGCCTTCGATATCGGGCAGCCCGACTTCGCCCGCGGCGGGCGGCATAAGCAGCCTGACGACATATCTGTGGCCCCTGCCCGGCGCACCGAACAGCCTGTCGGCAGCCACCATCGCGGCAAACACTGCGACAGGAACCAGAATGACAAGCAGAAGTTGGAAAAAGCGGCGCATCGGTCCAGGCCGAATAGGCCGCGAAGAGTACCACGGCAACGTCTGCGCCAACTTGTTCCACATTGATCGACACATTGTTCTGGCGCAATAAACTTGCCGATGCCGCCAAGCGGTGCTAACTCCACGGTCGCCGGGGCAGGCCTGCTCCGATCCTCCCGTGTCGCCGCCTTTGCATAGCGTAAAGGGGCAGTGCACCAAGCAGGGTCGGCAGAAGCGCCGCTGGCAGAAATCCGGAAAATTTTTCACCGGAACCGAACAGGTTGATGCTGTTATGAGAGTTTTCCCGTCATCTTGCCAGCCTTCGCCCGATCGGGCCTGGGCAGGCCGGGTGGCTGGCGCTGCGCGCTTTGCTTTGCCGCGCATTCCCATCACTGCAGACACGAATCCCGCTAACACGAAACCCAACGTCCGGGCGAATAACCGCCCGGTCCCCCCGCTTGGCTCCGAAGGCCGGATGAAGGCTTCTGCCCTCGCCCGGCCTTGCGGTCTCAATGCACAATTTCGCGCCGCCCTGACTGCCGGACATCCGTCCGGGCTATTGGTGCGGCGGCGCGCTTGGAGAATATATAATGACTACGCGCATGCTAATCGATGCGCGCCACCCGGAAGAAACCCGGGTGGCGGTGCTAAAAGGCAATCGGATTGAGGAATTCGACTTTGAATCTGCCGATCACAAGCAGATCAAGGGCAACATCTATCTCGCCAAGGTAACCCGGGTTGAACCATCGCTGCAGGCGGCATTTGTCGACTTCGGCGGCAATCGCCACGGCTTTCTGGCCTTCAGCGAAATCCACCCCGATTACTACCAGATCCCCAAGGACGACCGTGACCGGTTGCTCGCCGAAGAGGCTGCCCACGCCGAGGAAGAAGCCGCGCTGCGCGCTGCCGAAGATGCCGACGACGAGGAATACGAAGCCAGCGAAGGCGAAAATGGCCGCGGCGATTTCGCTGACGACTATGAAAGCGACGGTTATGACGATCGCGGCGGCCTGACCGAAATCGATACTTCCGAGAAGGATCAGGTCGATACCTTCGAAGGTGGCCCCGGCGATGACGGTGCCGACGACGACGGATATGACGAGAACGAAGATCGCGGTGAAGATCGCGATTCACGCGACGGCGATGACGAGTCCGCTTCGCGCGACGACGAAGAATCCAGCGAGGATCGCCCACAACAGGGCCGCCGCCGCCAGGGTGGTCGTGGCCGGGGCCGTGCCAAGGAAGCCGACGAACTGCGCGCCAAGCGCATGGCGCTGCGTCGCCGCTACAAGATCCAGGACGTCATCCACCGGCGCCAGGTGCTGCTGGTTCAGGTCGTCAAGGAAGAACGCGGCAACAAGGGCGCAGCGCTGACAAGCTATCTCAGCCTGGCCGGCCGCTATTGCGTGCTGATGCCCAATTCCAGCCACGGCGGCGGCATCAGCCGCAAGATCAATTCGGCAGCTGACCGCAAGCGGCTCAAATCGATTGTTGCCGAGATGAGCCTGCCCAAGTCGATGGGCTGCATCGTGCGCACTGCCGGGCTCCAGCGCACCAAGGTCGAGATCAAGCGCGATTTCGATTATCTCGCACGGCTGTGGGACGGAATCCGCGAAACAACGCTGGGCTCCTCCGCCCCCGCGCTGATCCATTCGGACAGCGACCTGATCAAGCGCGCCATCCGCGATATCTATAACAAGGATATCGAGGACGTCGTGGTCGAGGGTGAAGGCGGATATCGCGCCGCCCGCGATTTCATGAAGCTGTTGATGCCAAGCCACGCAAAGCGCGTGAAGGCCTATTCCGACCCGGTCCCGCTGTTCCAGCGCTATGGCGCGGAAGACCAGCTTTCGGCGATGTACGATCCGTTCGTCCAGCTCAAGTCCGGCGGCTATATTGTTATCAACCCGACCGAAGCGCTGGTTTCGATCGATATCAACTCGGGCCGTTCGACCAAGGAATACGGCATCGAGGCGACCGCGCTCAACACCAACCTCGAAGCCGCGCGCGAAATCGCCCGCCAGCTGCGCCTGCGCGACATGGCCGGGCTGGTGGTGATCGATTTCATCGACATGGAATACTCGTCCAACATCCGCAAGGTTGAGAAGGCGATGAAGGATGCGCTGCGCAATGATCGCGCCCGCATCCAGGTCGGCCGCATCTCCAGCTTCGGCCTCCTGGAAATGAGCCGCCAGCGCCTGCGCACCGGTGTGCTCGAGGCCACCACCCGCTCCTGCCCGCACTGCGACGGCACTGGCCTTGTCCGCACGGCAAGTTCGTCAGGCCTCTCGGCGCTGCGCATGATCGAAGACGAAGCGGCACAAGGCAAGGGCTCGGTCATCACCCTGTTCGCCAGCCAGGAAGCCTCGATTTATGTGCTGAACAACAAGCGCGCCGATCTGGCTGAAATCGAAACGCTCTATGGTGTGCGGGTCGAAGTCGTGCCGGAAGGGGAAAACGAGGGCGCCAAGATGCGCGTCGCCTCATCTGGCCCGCGCAATGAGTTCGTTCCGCAATTCGGGCCAATCGTTCTCGAAGAAGACGACGAGGACTTGCCCGAGGAAGAATTCGACGAGGAAGAAGCCGAGGAAACCCGCGAGCGCATCGACGAAGACGAAGGCCGCTCGCGCCGGGGCAAGCGCCGCCGGGGCGGTCGTGGCCGCGATCACCGCGATGATCGGCCTGAAGGTGAAGGTGCCGAGACTTCTGCTGACGGTCAGGATGCCGGAAACGGAGAGGAAGAGGCCGGCGGCTCTGAAGCTGCCGAGCGCGAGGATGAAGGCAGTGAAGATGGCGAAGGACCGCGCAAGCGCCGCCGCCGTGGTCGCCGCCGGCGTGGTGGTCGCGGACGCGGTGACGGCGAAGGCGAAGCTCAGGCAGGTGAAGGCGAAGCTGGCTCGGATGAAAATTCCGACGAGGCTGGAGCCGAACCCGCTGCGGAAGCAGTCCAGGCAGAAGCTGAGCCCGAAGCCGGGGAAGCCGAGCCTGCACCCAAAAAGCGGGCAAGTCGCCGCAAGGCTGTCGTAGCCGAAGTAGCCGACGAAGTGGTTGAGCCTGCCGAAGCCGAAGCGCCGGTTGCAGCCGAAGCCGAAGCTGAACCAGCAGCCAAACCGAAGCGCTCACGCCGCAAGACGGCCGAAGCTCCGGTTGAAGCTGAGGCAGAAGCTCCGGTTGAGCCTCAGGTCGAGCCTGTAGCCGAAGTGGCCGCCGAACCAGCGCCCGCCAAACCGGCCCGCGCCCGGCGCAAGAAGGCAGCAAGCGACGATAGCGGAGATGTCACCGTTCCATCTGAAGACCAGCCAGCGCAAGATGCCGAAAGCGCAGCGGCTGGAGATGAAGTCGGCGAAGACGGGTCCCCGCGTCGGGGCTGGTGGCAGCGTACTTTCGGAAATTGAGACGAGCGGGGACTCTCTGCCATAGGGCGGAGAGTCCCCTTCTCTTTGATTGACCCATTACCGCAATTGACGATCCGGCCCGCCGGGGCCAGGCTGCGCCGATGATCCAGCCCGATCCCCCCGCCCGCATGCCGCAAGTCGGCCCGAATGACTTCACCGACGAAACTCGCGCTTTCTTCGATCAATGGACCGGCGGCATCTTCAAGGGCGCGGACCAGAACCCGGTGCTGCGCACCTTCGCGCACCACCCAAAGCTCGCCGGGCTGTTCTCGGCGCTCAATGTCCATTTGCTCAGCACCAACACTGTGCCAGTCAAGCTGCGCCAGATCGCGATCATGCGCACCGCCTGGATCACCGGCGCAGTCTACATGTGGTCAAGCCACCTCAACACCAGCATCAACTGCGGCCTCTCTGACGACATGTATGCGCCGATCCAGAACGGGCCGGATGATCCTTACTTCACGCCATTCGAACGCGTGGTCATGCTGGCCACGGAGGAACTGGTGGAACTCCACAAGATCGGCGATGCCAATTGGCAGGCGCTTATGGCCGACTGGAACAATCAGCAGATGCTCGATTTCATGTTCACTGTCGGCACTTATGCCATGGTGGCGGGCGTTATGCGCTCGACCGGGGCAGAGCGCTTGCCAGACCTGCTGGCGCTGGCCGAGAAGTATGGGGCGCCTTCGCCTGATTAGGCGGCGGTGATTTTCACCGGCACTCCCGAAAAGCGTGGCATGAAATTGATCGGCTGAAGCTCTTCACTCAGCGAAGTCAGCTGCCCGACATTGGCCCCGCCATCGGCGAGCACATCACCCGTCCCCACCAGTGGCCCGAACATGTGGGTCATTGAAACCACCCCGCGCCGAAGTCGGTTCTCTGCCCGGGCCAGCGTCTGGATCGTCCCGAACTGCGATGCAATCTCGACCTGCGCATCCTCGGCGATCCCCGCCGCAGCCATGTCCTCAGGGTTCATGTAAGCATAGTTCACTGGATACCGCCGCCGCGTCTCGCGGCTTTCGCGGTAAGCGCTGTTCACCGCGTGGAGAATGCGGCGACAGGTGAGGCGGAAGGGGAAATCCGCTTCCGGCTCCGCGTCCACCAAAGCCGCAAGTTCCGCTGCAACATCCGGCGGGCACAGCTCCAGCCTGCCAAGAACCGATGGTGCAGGCAGCACCAAGCGCTGTGCATCGGCAGGCCGGACTCCGCCGGGGCTGGCCTTGATCACATCGAACGGCACCGCGCTGTCCTTCGCCAGCCAGCGAAACAGCGCTTCCGGATCGGGCTTCTCGTTTAGACTCAGCGGCAGGCCCTCTGGAATATCGCGATAATTCAGCCCATAGTTCCAGAACTTGAAAGTCAGCGGCACACCCATCCGCGCGGCCAGACCCCAGAACACCTCCCAGTCATGGATCACGCCTTGAGCTGGCGCGACCACGGCATCGGTATATTGCACGAAGGCCTCGGGAAACATGCCGTCGCCCGAAACAGAGAGCTCGGGTCGCTCGAACGGCTGGCTTGTGGCCAGAACATATTCGGCAACCTTTCCGGTCTCGTTCTGGCGGCAATCGAGCGACACCAGCAGGTCGAGGTGCCCGAACGCTTTGGCTGCCACCGCAGGATCGCCCAAGGCCATCAGCGGATCGCCGCCAAAGCAGATCAGCGCGCGGATACGGTCTGGCGAGTCCGCCATGATCTCGCCGGGCAGCAAGGCCGTCGGAAATTCGCCGACCAGCGCGCCGGTATCCTCGCTCACGCACCTCGGCTCGGCTTCAAAGCTGCGCGTGGGTGACATGGCCATCTCGAAGGTGTCCTTGGCGCGCAAGGTTCCCGGATTGCGCACCAGATCGCCCGCGCGGCGATAACCGCCGGCCAGCGCGTTGATCAGCTCGATCATGTGATCGGCGAGGTTGGAATTTGCCGCCATCGACGGCCCGGTGCCGCTTCCCGAAATCGGTCGCTCCGCCTCGCCGAGCCACCTGGCCGCAAGCTCGATCTGTTCGACCGGCACATCCGCTCGTGCCGCTGCCAATTCCGGCGTGAAAGGCGCCAATGCCGCGCGCAATTCGTCCAGCTGGATGCACCAGCGCGCGGCGAATTCTGCATCGTATGTCCCATCGCGCAGCAACACATGCGCCAGAGCAGCGAAAATCTCGGCATCATGGCCGGGCAGCGGCTGGATCAGCAGATCGGCGTAACGCGCGGTCTCGGTACGGCGCGGATCGACGATAATCACTTTGCAGCCGCGCGCCTTCGCCGCCTCAAAACCGCGCGCCGGGGCGCAGGTTTCAGCGAGCGCAAAAGGCACGCCCTGATGGCTGACCAGCGGATTGCCGCCCGCGAGCAAAATCAGATCGGCATCGCGCATGGCATGGCGCCCGCTCGCCATCACGCCCATCCGCGCCATGGTCACCCACTTGGCTGACTGATCGATCGTCATCGAGGAGAAGAAATTGGGCGTGCCGATCTCGGCCACGAAAGCGCGCTCGAGCAGATTGCCCATCACAGAGCGATAGGCCCCGGTGCCATGATAGACCGCCACCGCGCGCGGCCCATGTTCGGCGATCAGCGCTGACAGTTTCGCCGCAATCTCATCGAGCGCTGCATCGGCTGCGATCGATACGAATGCCCCGTCCTCGCCGCGCTTCAGGCTGGAATGCAGCCTAGCTTCCATGCCATTGTGCAGCTCGACCGCAGCGAGCCCCTTGGGGCACATGTAGCCGCCATAGGGCGACTTGCTGCCATCAGGCCGGGCGGCCAGCATGCGGCCCCGCTCAACGTCAACTTCCATCGAACACTGCGCGCCGCAATTGCGGCAGAAGGTTTTGACGGTCTCAGCCATAGCCTCAGGCTAGCTCAATTACCGCACATGGGAAGAGACATCTGCCGCTTCCTGAATGGCATGTTCCTGACACGAATACGACACAGCGAGTCTCACGATGCTCAAAGTCAACATTTCTTGGTGATTTTTTTACCCTTATCCCCAATAAATAATTATCATTGCCGCGAATCGATCCGCGAATCGGGATCGGGGCAATCTGGGGACAATGGCAGCATGGGAACCGTTACCGGACAACTGGGTCGCAACTCACCGGTCACGCAGTTCGCAGCGAAGGACTGGGACCTGGGCGGTGAACATCCCGGCGTGGTTCTCCACGATGTCGCATCCCGGCCCCGTCCGGCGGGCCATGTTATTGTCTTTGCCAATGAAAAGGGCGGCGTTGGCAAATCGACGCTGGCCTTCCACACCGCCATTGCCCTGTGTGACGCGGGCAAGAAGGTTGCCGTCATCGATCTCGATCATGGCCAGGCGACGCTGTCGGGCGCGCTGATCAATCGGGAGGCTACGTGCCGCCTGCTCAAGGTCGGCCTGCCCAGCCCGCGCTATGTCGCCTTTTCGCAGAGCAGCGCCGCCTGCCTCAGCCAGGAAATCGCCCGGATCGGTTCGGACTGCGCCTTTGTGTTGATCGACGTTGCGGGGGGCGGTTCGCCCATCGCACGGCGCGCCATTGCCATGGCCGATAGTCTGGTAACCCCGGTCAGCAGCTCATTCGCCGATATCGATCTGCTCGGACAGTTCGATGCGATAAGCCTGCGGCTCAAGCGGCTTGGCCGGTTTTCCAGGTTGGTCGGAGGTCTCCGCAAGGCTCGAACCGACGCCCGTCTGCCGGATCTGGATTGGCTAGTGGTGCCCAATCGCAGCCGGCACACAGGCAGCACCAATGAGGCAATCATCAGCCAGGCGCTTGCCAAGCTCTCCACGAAGGCAGACTTCCGCTTGGCTCAGGGTCTGGGCGAGCGCGTCGCCTACCGCGAGCTGTTCCTCTATGGCCTGACCCACTTCGACCTGAAGCGCATCCCCAACCTGGGGCGGGTCAAGGCCACTGCCCGCGATGAGATCTCCCAGCTGCTCGCCGACCTGCAATTGCCTGCGGACGACGAGGAACAGGCTGATCTGTTTGCAGCGGGAATGGCCGTCAAGGAACAGGTTCTGGCGGCAACAGCCTGACCAGGCCACGCCCGCCTGACCGATCAGGTCTGCGCCGCAATCATCGCCTTGGCCACGGCCAGCAATTCCGCAAAATCGCCCTCAGCCGAAGGGATCGCCTTGCGGAAGCAGGCAAAGCCGTGGATCGTGCCTGCCACTTCGCGGTAGGTCACATCGACCCCCGCCTCGATGCATTTCGCTGCATAGGCCCGGCCATTGTCGCGCAGCGGATCGAGCCCGGCAGTGACCACGAAAGTCGGCGGCAAACCTGCCTGATCGGCCAGCAGCGGCGAACCGCGCCAGTGGGCATTGTCGCAGCCATAAGCCTTTTCGTAATAGGCCATGTCGGTTGAATCGAGGCCGAAGCCGCTGCCGAATGTTTCCGCTGAGGCATATTTGCGGCTGCCATCAGCGCGCGGATAGATCGGCCATTGCATCAGCACCGGCAGCGCGGCGGGCTTCTCGCGCAGGGCCAGTGCCGTAACGATGGTCAGCGTCGCCCCGGCACTGTCGCCGCACAGCACGAGGCTGGTGAATTCCCGCCTCAATGCCGCGCCGTTTTGGGCGATCCAGCGAGCAGCGGCCTCGCAATCATCGGGCCCGGCTGGCCATGGATGTTCGGGCGCGAGCCGGTATTCAACCGAGACCACCGGCAAATCGAGCCCGCGGGCAATTGCCGCTGCCATTCCAGCGTGAGTATCGATCGAGCCGACCACAAAGCCGCCGCCGTGGTAGAACACCACCACCGGGCCTGCGTCGCGATTTGCGCGCGGATCGAACAGGCGCAGCTCGATCTCCCCGCACGGCCCCGGCATGGTCAGCCGCAAATCCGTGCCTAGCTCGCCAACCGGTTGATCGAGCGCGCCCAGCATTTGGGCGATCACTTCCTTGGGCACAGCCCGCATCATCGCGATGGTCTCGTCATTCATTGGCGGACGCGGACTGGCCTCCATCATATCGAGATAGGCCCGCACGTCGGGGCGGATGAAATGGTCTGTCATCGGTTCAGTCCTTCTTGAGCCACAGGGCGCGAATTTCAGGGTCGATCATGCCGACCTGCAAAGCCTTCTGCACCGCAGGCCGCGCCGCAATGCGCGCGTGCCATGCGGCGAGCGCGGGGAAGGCATCAAGCCCGCCGCCATTGCCGGGATAGGAATTGATCCAGGTCCAGCAGCACATGTCGGCGATGGAATAGTCCCCGGCAAGATAGTCGCGGGCCCCAAGGCCGCGCTCCAGCACGCCGAACAGGCGGCCGGTCTCGCGGGTATAGCGGCTCAGCGCAAACTCCAGTTCCTCTGGCTTGCGCTGCCCCTTTTGCCCCATGCGGGTGAAGTAATTTACCTGCCCCGACATCGGCCCCAGCCCCGCCATCTGCCAGAACAGCCAGGAGTCGATCCGGGCGCGGGTCGGCTCGTCTTTCGGGTAAAACAGCCCCGTTTTGCGGGCGAGATATTGCAGGATCGCCCCGGATTCGAATACCGTCACCTCGCCATCCACCAGCGCCGGAATCCGGTTGTTGGGATTGATCGCGGTGAAGGCAGGTTCGAACTGCTCGTCCTTGAGGATGTTGATCATCACCACATCATAGGCGAGCCCCATCTCCTCCAGCGCGATGGTCACCTTGTGGGCATTGAGCGTCGGGAAATAATAGAGCTGGAGGGTCACTTTTTGCCCCGAATCTCGCGGAAGCGCAGTTCCTGATGGGTGTAGGCCTCAAGGCCGATGTCGGGGAAGGTTGAAACATCCCAGGCATCGCGCCCGCCGATGTCGTAATAGACCGCAGGCTGGTCGCTGCGGTTCTGCAAGTGGTGGGCTATAGGCACCCCGGCCTTGAAGCCGATGCAATCGCCCGCGCGCAGAAGTTCTTCGCCCTCATCAGTCACTGCCACCAGCTCGCCCGAAATCACCACCACCAGCTCATCGTTGTTGCGGTGCCAGTGGCGGTTGGTTGACCAGGCGCCGGGCGGCAGCTCGACCATGTTGACGCCGAACTGGGTCAGCTTCCACTGGCCGGTCAGCGGCCAGGTCTTGCGGCCCTTGAGCTTCGCGTCATACGGCGGCGGGTAGCCACTCTGGCCGGAACGGCCGGCTTCGGGCGCGATATTGCCTTTGGCCATGCGTCAGACCCCCGCCGCCATGCCGCCAGTCACCCGCAGCACTTCGCCGGTGATGAACCGCGCCTGTGGGCTGGTGAGAAACAGCATGGCATCGACGATATGCTCAGGCCCGCCGTCTTCCTCCAGCCACTGCATGGCCTTGACCCGCGCCATGGTTTCTGGCGGCAGCTCGGCCCGGATCGTATCGGTCAGCATCAGCCCGGGCGAAATTGCATTGACCCGCACCGGCGCCAGTTCGCGCCCGAAAGTGATCGTCAGCCCCGCCACGGCCAGCTTACTGTCGCCATAGGCCGAACCATGCATGTGCGCCGCCGAGGAGGAGATGTTGACCACTGATGCCCCCGCGCGGCCCTTCAGGTACGGAGCGGCGGCGATAGTGCAGCAGACCGTGCCCAGGACATTGACCTCGAACAGCCGCTTGGTCTTGGCAAAGCCCATCTTGAGGATCGGCTGGCCATATTCGTCGCTGTGCAGCCCGGCGTTGTTGATCAGAATGTCGATGCCGCCCTGAATTGCAGCAGCCTCGGCCATCACGGCAAGCATCCGCGCTTCATCGGTGACATCGCCCTGCAGCCCCGTCGCCAGCTGGCCCTTTGCGCGAATTCCCGCTGCCGCTGCTTCCGCCTCGGCCCCGTCGATATCGACCAGCACGACATGCGCGCCTTCTGCCGCCAGTGCCTCGCCAAACCCCTTGCCAAACCCGCGGCCACCGCCGGTGATGACGGCGATCTTGCCCGCCCGGTCAGTGCCCATTCCCGTTACTCCTTCTTGTTGCCCGCTTGATGGCATTGCGCGCTGCGCTTGTCAGCATCCGATTGGCCATGCACAGTCCCGGCGCGAAATCGGGAGAGAAATGATGACCGGAAAAGAACCGCATCAGGCCAATGTGGATCTGATGAACGCCTACGCCCACGCGCTGGACATGCGCGACTGGGACCTGTTCGCCTCGCTGTTCACCCAGGACACCAGCTTCGCCATGCGCGAATGGGCCGAGAATGCCGTGCCCAAGGACTGGTCCTTCGAGATCAAGGGCCGCGAGGCGCTGGTGGCCATGATCAAGGGCATATGGGACGGGCTGTCTGCCACGCACCATTTCCTGTCGAACTATGTCGTCAATCCCGCGCCGGATGGCCTGTCCGCCAAGGCCTCATGCTATCTGCGCGCGCACCATGTCGGCAACCGCGAGCGCAGCCACCTGTTTGAGGAATCGCTCGGCCGGTTCGATTTCGAGACCGTAGTCGAACAAGGCGCGTGGAAGATCCGGCGGATGGAAGAGAACATCTTCATCATGCTGGGCACGGCCGACGCCTTTGCCGGGCCGCCGCCTGCCTGAACTCCCCTCCCGCAAGCGGGAGGGGCTGGGGGTGGGTCAGTCGAATGTGGCGTAAACCGCGCCCACCCCTGGCCCCTCCCGCAAGCGGGAGGAGGTTACCCGCACTTTCTCCAGTCCTCGCTCAGAAATCCACCTCAGCAATCGCCTCGGCAATGGCATCTGTCTTGGCCTTGCCCAGCGGAATCGTGTTCGCGCCGGTCGCATCCTGAAACACGATCACGACAGTGCAGCCCTCCGCCCCGATCTTGATCGGCCCGTAACCGGTGCCCGCCTTGGCGAAGCGGACATCGCCAGGGCCGAACAGGGTCTTGCCCACTGTCTGCTCGCCGGAAACGACATATTCGAAATAATTGGTGCCATGCGTATGCGGATCGACCACTTCTCCGGGCGCAAATTTGGTCAGGATGACAAGCGGCGAGGTGTTATCGTCCTCGTCCATCAAAAAGCGCGCATAGTCGACGCCGTCGCCGGTGCCTTTGCCCCAGACGATGTCCTCTGCAAAAATGTCGCGGTGTCCTCTTGCACCCATGGCAATTCTCCTTGCTGATAGCCAAGAGAATACGCCACTGGGCGGCGCGGACAAGAGCAATTGCATTTGCCGGCAAACTGGCGAACATTGGCCGCAACGGGAGAGAACGAGATGCCAAAACTGCGCCACCTGATGTTGCCATTGCTGGCCATAGTCATGCCGCAGGCTGCGCAGGCCAAGACCGCCCAGCCCCCCCCCCGACCTTCAGTGCGCCTCGAAGTTACCGCGCGGACGCCGGCCTTTGGTGGCCAGGAATTCGGGACACACGGCAGCTATGAAACGATTACCGGCAAGGCGCACATGCGGATCGATCCGCTGGCCCCGGCCAATCGCGGCATCGTCGACCTGAACCTCGCCCCGCGCGCTGCCGATGGCATGGTTGAATATGACGTCGATTTCGTCATCCAGCGCCCTGCCGATCCCGCAAAAGCGCGCCGGGTGATGCTTTACGAGGTCGTCAATCGCGGCATGCGCCTGATGGCAATGATGGCCGGTGGCAGTCCAAACCCTGCCAGCCCCGGCGACGGCCTGTTGCAGCGCCAGGGCTATACTCTGGTGGCAAGCGGTTGGCAGGGCGATGTAGCCAGCAAGGCTTTGGTCGGCGCGCGGTTCCCGATTGCCAGCGATAACGGCAAGCCGGTCACCGGACAAATTTCAACCGAGACGATCTTCGAGGATATGACCAGCAAGCGCATCACTCTGCCCTATCCGGTGGGCGGCGACGATCCGGCACTGACTCGGCTGACTGTCCGCGCCGTTGCTGACTCTGCGCCGCAGACTCTGACCGGATGGCGCTTCACTGATGATCGGCATATCGAGATCGAACGCCCGACAGGTTTCGATGCCGGGGCCATCTACCGCTTCGAATATGTCGCGAAAGATCCCTGGGTGATGGGGCTCGGCTTTGCCGCCACCCGCGATTTCATAGCCTGGCTGCGCCACGCACCTGCCGCGCAAGGCAACCCGCTCGCTGATCTGGCCGCAGCCCCCTGCGAGCGAAATGCCCAGAGAGCCTGCGCCAATCCGCAAGGCGGCGCTTTCTCCAGCGCGGTCGCCTTTGGCGGCTCGCAATCCGGGCGCTACCTGCGCGATTTTCTGTGGCAGGGCTTCAACCGTGACCTGGCCGGACGCCGCGTGTTTGATGGCGTAATCCCGTTCATCCCGGGTGGGCGGCGCACCTACACCAATTTCCGCTTCGCCGAGCCCGGCCGTTTCTCGCGCCAGCACGAGGACCACGATGTCCCCGGCTTCACCTTTCCCTTCACTTACGCCAGCCTGCCCGACCCGAACTCGGGCCGTATCGACGGCATCCTGCGCGCCTGCACCACCACAGCGACCTGCCCGAAAGTGTTCCACATCGATACCAGCGCCGAATTCTGGCAGGCCGGATCGTCGCTGGTCAGCACCGGCGGCACTAACCGTGACGTCGCATTGCCCGCTAACGTCCGCGCCTACATGATCGCGGGCGGCGCCCATGCACCCGGCATGATCCTCCCGGCCTGCGCCTATCCCGCCAACAATCTCAACTACACGCCGATCGTGCGCGCAATGCTGATTGCCATGGTCGACTGGGCCGGCAAGGGCACCGCGCCGCCCGCCAGTCGCTGGCCGCGCCTCGCGCGGGGCGAGCTCAAGCCGGTCGATGCACTGAAGGGCCCGCAAGTGCCAACCGCGGGTCTCGTCTGGCCCAAAGTGATGAACCGCCCGATCCCGCCCGCCGGCAAGCCCGCATGGCCAGCCTATGTTCCCGCCATCGACGCCGACGGTAACGATCTGCCCGGCATCCGCATGCCACAGGTCGCCGTGCCACGCGGCACTTACCTCGGCTGGAACCTGCGCAAAGCAGGCTATGGCGAGGGCGATATCTGCCTGCTCTCAGGTACCTACCTGCCCTTCGCCAAGGATGCGGAATCGCGCGGCGGCGATAGCCGGGCCTCGCTGGCAGAGCGTTACCGCCTCGCGGGCGAACGCGAAGCGAAAGTCCGCGCCGCTACTGCACGGTTGCAGACGGAGGGCTTCCTTCTGCCTGAGGACGCGAGCAAGCTGGTCGCTGTGGAGGCCGGGCAATAGGTCGCACCTGCCGGATCGATTCGAGCCAAATTGCCTTCTCACGGCGACCAGAGCACGTCCGGTTCCTCATTCCCGGCAATTGCGCTTCCATTCGTCTGGCAGGCTCGGAACAGGCGGAAGTCGCGCCTAAAGCCGCTTCAACTTGGAAAACGGGATCGAGAAAAACCCGGCATCGCCCGAACGCCGTTGCACACAGATGTGCGGCACCCGCGTTCTGCGGCGATCGGCATGGGCAATCCCGAAATCCTGGCCGGTAAAGGCCTCGACAATCTCGCCGCGGCGCACCGCCAGCTCGCCGCCGATTTCATGGTCGGTTCGCACCACGTAACAGCCCTCAAGGGTATTCATGCTCATTGCTCGATTACGTCCACTTTCCACACTGCTATCCGCTCGAAACTGCCCCGGCATTCGGGCATCACCCGCTGTTCGCTGAGGCGGAATTGCTTGCCATTCCAGATGAAGCGATCGACCTTGCCGCAATCGCCGAGCGCGCGGTGCAGGATGTGGCTTTCGAGCACGCGGGCGCTCTCGTTCCAGCCCACGTTGACCACCACATTGCCCGGCCCGTCCCCGGTGACGCCGATGTCATAGTCGAATGTCGCGGGCTTCATCTCGCCGAAGCCGTCGACGATCATGATGCTCGCCTCGGCATTGTAGGCCCCGCTGCCGCAGCGCCGGGGCACGATCAGCATGGAATTATCGCGGTCGAGCCGGATCAGGCGCGGGGGCTCGGCGGGATTCTTGCTCGCGCTGACGCAAGTCTCTGCGGCGTTCAGCTTCGCCAGCTGGCCCGCATCGGGCTGCGTCGGCGGGCGATCGCCGCGCGGGGGGCGGGTCAGGGTGACACTGTATCCCGGCAGGTCGTCAACGAAGCGCCGATTGCCCGTGCGGACCAGCGCGCGCGGCGTTCCCGTTTTGCCTTGCTGCGCATCGATCCACAGCAATGCAGCAGTCAGCCCGGCGAGCGATGCGCGCGCAAGCTGCTTGCCGCTTGCCGCATCGCGCAGCACCGCCACGTTTCCGCCGCGCAAGGCCTGCACCAGCGGGCGCGCCAGCGGCCCCCTGAACACCAGGCGTTCTCCCTCGCGCGGCGGCAGGACTACGGGCGCGGCATCGATTGTCAGGGCCAGCTTGACCGATCCCGGCGGCACCTTGATGGTCACCACCGGCTCGAGCTGATGGCCCAGCGGCTGCTCGATCATCACTTCGAGGTGATCGGCCCCAACATCCCCAACCGGCGCCAGCGCCACCGCCGCGCAATTGCGCACATTGTCGCAGCCGGTGATCCAGTCACGGTAAAGCGCCGTTTTCTCTGGCTCCGGGCCGGTATAAAGCGACAGTGTTGAAACCGCAGCAAGAACTGCGAATGGAATCGGCATTCAGGGACCCTTCGGCGTCTGCGCCAAGTCCCACATTCTGCTCCGCCCCGCGATCCCCTCATCCGAGGGGGGAACCCCTAGCGCACCACCACCCGCACCCGCGCGATGTTCTGCACCCGGCCGTAAGGCGTGTCCGCCCTGCCCTCGCGCTGGCCGGAGGCGCGCAGTACGGCGAACCATGTACCGGGGGCTGGATAACTGTGCGAGGCTGTCAGTGAAACCTCTTCGGAAGGCACAGCAATCTCGGCCCAGCCCGCAAAGTCCCCCGCCCCCTCAAAGTCCCATTCCGCCGAGACGACCTTGCCTGCGCCCTGCGGCATGGCGATCAAGGCGGAAAACTCCACCAGCTCACCCACGCCAACCTCGGCCCGCGCCCCGCCATTCGCGGCGAGCTGGATCACTGGCTGGATGCCACCCCGCTCCGCCGCCGTGGCAGGCAGCACCAGCTGGGTATCTTCAATCCGGTAATTCACCTCAAGCGGCCGCCTGCCCTCCTCGACCCAGGCCGCAAGATCGCGCAGCGCCTGCTGCAAGGCCCCGCCATAGCTCACCACATGCGCGCGCTGCAGCGGCGTCATCGGGTTTTCGTGGTGCGAATTCTCGGTGAACCACAGCGCGAAGTTCTCGGCATAGCCCTCGCCCTTCGCCGCCGCCACCTGCCCGCGATACCAGTCCGCCTGCCAGGGATAGGCATCAAGATCCAGGCCCACCGCCAGCATCAGCATCTTGCCGCTGTGCCGCCCTTCCAGCATTGATCCTGCCGCATTGATCGTTCCGAATGGGCCAATCAGCACATCGCGCTGCGGATAGAGCGGCCTGCCCGTGGCGGCACGAAATTGGTTCCAGGCATAATAGGTCATGCTCGGCGGTATCTGGTGCCGGTGATAGGTTTCGAGCGCCAGCGCCCACGAATTGTCGATCCGCACCGCGTCTCCCGGTGCAATCTTGGCCAGCACCTCCGGATTGAGGTGAGAAACCAGCTCAACGAAGTCCTGTCCGTCATTGGCCCTGACATGTGCGATGGCCAGACTGGCCCCCGAGGCCGCGCCAGAGGTCACCACCAGATGCGCATTGGCAGCATCGAACGCCGGCAAAGCCGAAAGGTCAATCCGCACCGGCGTGCCCAGATCGACCGAGATCACCGTGGCATCGAACTGCACCCGGCTCTGGTTGATCAAGGCATCGGGATCCCAGCCAAGATAGCCCGGCTTGTTCCAGAAGTCCTCCGCATAGCCGGGGTCAATCGCCGGGATCATGCCCGCGATGTTGGAGAAATAGCCGCTGTCCATCGCCGCATGGTTATACCAGCCCTTCAGCGGATGCCCGAGCAGCGAGATCTCGCGGAAGGCTGCTGCCTCGGCATCTTTGAGCAGCGGATAGGGATCGCCGCTGCCACCCAGCTCATAGGCATCGGCAATCAGCGCGAACGCCTCGGGGCGCCGCCGCAACTCGCGCAACGCATGCATCCGCGCCGACATCATTGAGGGGATGGCATGGTCACAGCCCGGCACAAAAGGTACAAACCCGTCCCACACCCCGTCAGTATTCTCCGCCGCACCGACCGTCTGATAGGCCCCGCCGCTGCCGCCAAACAGATAGCCGAATGGCCGATGCTGCCGCCTATAAACTTCAGCCGCCACAATCCGCGAGTACTTCGCTGCCGCCGCATTCACCCGGTAGGCTGCAATCGCCGGATCCACCGTGGGATCGCGAAACACGCCGCCATTGTTGGTCTGCACATAATAGGCCCCGCTATCCAGCGTGAACCCCAGATCGCCCATCGCCACTTCAAACGCGATGGGAAACGGCCCCACGTCGCTGCTCGTCGCCATCGGATAGGTATTATGAAAAAACCGCCCCTGATATTGCGCCTCAGGCGGGAAATAGAACGAAAAGCGAGCCTTGGTGCCCTTGAACCCGCCGCTGACATAGCGATGCGGCACGGGATCGGAGCGCTGCTCGTCCACATCGGTGAAGGGCTCGGCGAAGAGGGGGTCGATGCTATCTGCGGTGACGAACAGGGGCTTTTGCGCTTGCATGGGCGGGCTCTTTCCGGCGGTTATCCTCTGGAGGGGAGGCTGGGGGAAGAGCGGGGGATTGGCAAGGGTGGGAAGTGTCGGGGGTGAACTTGGCGCGCGGGCGCAACGCCTGGCCTCGCACAGATCTAAAGACAGGAAAGGCCACAACTTCGCATGGAAGTCGCGGCCTTTCGATTTGCCGGGCGAACTCGCTCAGAAGCTGACGATGAAGTCCGCACCAAGCGTACGCGCCTGCTGATAGCTGGCATTGGCCTGGATGGTCCCAAAGATCAGTGAATATACCGCATCCCGGTTATCGGTCAGGTTGCGGCCCCAGATGCCGATTTCACCCTTGATGGGACCCAGGGCAATATCACGCAGTGCGATGCGGCCATTCCAGATCCAGCGCGCCGGAGTGAACTCGTAAGGCGCAAAAACCGGTTGGGTGATTTTGAGGTCGGTCAGCGGCGAGTTGCGATACTTGCCCTGATAGATACCGTCGATGCGGAACAGCATCGTCGCTTCGCCGAACAGCGGCTGCGTGACATACTGGGCATTGACGGCGCCGGTATAGGCAGGAATGCCGCTCGGCTCCGCCGGGTGCAGGCCGTTGCTGGTCAGCAGCGGGCTGGGGCTCAGCCACTTGGTGTCAGTATAGCTGAACGAAGCGCCGAAACCCAGGCCCCTGGCGGGCGATGCCGACAGTTCCAGCTCGACGCCCTTGGCCCGGATCGAGCCATTGTCGACGACGACGACGCCATATTGGGCGAGGCTCTGGCCGTTGACAATCACGTTGGTACCGCTCTGCGCCGCTTGGCTGTGCTTGTAGTTTGCAAGGAACAACGCTGCGTTGAAGCGCAGGCGGCGATCCAACCATTCAGACTTCAAACCAGCTTCCCAGGAAGAAACGGTTTCCGGCGCAAAGCTGAGCGGGCCGGCCGTGCCACCCGAAAGGAACGCGGTGGAGAACTTGGCGTAAGTCAGGACATCGTCGTTGATCCGGTAGTTCAGCCCCACAGAAAAGCTAGGCTTGGTCTTCTTGTAGACGTTTTCCGACAAGGTTGCGCCGATGATCGCATTTTGCGCGGCATTGTAGGCACCACCAAAGTTGAAATCGTTGACCTTCCTGTCGCTGGTAATGCGTGCACCAAGCACCACGTCAAACTGCTTGGTAACGTGGATTTCGGCCTGGGTGTAGGCAGCGATCGAGGTGGTGTCTTGCACCGTCTCCTGGACTCTACCTGGCGTCAGCAGCGATGCGACCGGCGTGAAGGCGACATTTGCGGCAAACCCGGGAACGGCGCTCGACAGCTCATGCGATTGGAACCAAATACCGCCGACGGTAAGGGTCAGCAGATCCGATTGGTAGTTGGCCTGAAGCTCGTTGCTGACCTGCCAGTATTTGCCATAGCCTTGCCCTTCGTAGCCGGCAAAATAGGAGCCAACCGGCGCACCGCCATTCGCGCCCAGCAGCTGGGCATAGGAGGCGCCGCCGAGAAACGGTTGTGACGCGGTGAAGAAGGCCTTGGCGCCGGCTGTATATTCCAGCCCGCTCAGCCCCATGATCGTTGTGATGCCGAGCGCTTCGGTCTGGCGATAGGCGGTAATGTTCTTGATCGAAATGTTATCGCTGGCCTGCCATTTGATCGTCAGATTGTGGCCAGAGGCCTTGACGAAGCCGGGCATGGTCCAGGCGTTGTTGACTGCATCGGGCCGCTTGTAATTGGGGAACAGCGGAACCGCGCCGAATGCGCCGCCGCCAGGTGTCTGGGTCGCGTAAACCGCACTCAGCGCGCCGCCTACGAAATCGTTGGGATTGATGACCAGCGTGGCGCGTGCTTCCGGCGTGATCTGGTTGTTCGAATAGTCAAACTTGTAGGTCAGCGACAAGGCATCGCTCGGCTCCACCTTGACGACAGCGAACACGTTGTTGGCGTTCTTGTCACCAAGCCACTTCGGCGAGACAGTGCGACCGACCACGTTTTGGTACGGGCTGGTGCGATCGAACACAGTGCCTGCGCCAAGGTTGCGCACGTCGCCCCGGCGCTCATCATGCACATAGGTGACATAGGCGCTGAAGATGCCCATCTGCGGCAAATCGACGGTGGTCCGGGTGCGCAGTTGCGAGAGATTGCCGACAGTTACTTCCTGGCGGAACTTGAACTGGCCGCTGGGATCGCGGGTGGTGATGCTGACCGCGCCGGCCGTGGCATTGCGGCCGAAGAGCGTGCCCTGAGGTCCGCGCAGCACTTCGATGCGCTCGAGATCGGGTAGATCGAACACCGCGCCGCGCGTACCGCCAACATAGACGCCGTCGACATAGGTCGAAATCTGGCGATCCTGCGCTGCCACCGATGCCGAGGCAAAGACGCCGCGCATGGCATAGCTCGGCGAGCCGAGGCTGCCCGCGTTCTGACGTGCCGAGAGGCCCGGGGCCAGACCGTTGAGGTCCATCGAATTGGTGACACGGTTCGCCTGCAGCGTGGCCTGACTTAGCGCGGTGACTGCGACCGGCACGTCCTGGAGGTTCTGTTCGCGCTTCTGCGCGGTGACGACGATTTCGTCGAGGCCGCTGTCATCGGCCTTCGCAGGTGTGTCCTGCGCCGAAGCGGTGCCCGCCATCAGGCTGCTCGACACCAATGCAGTGCACAGCAACAATGCGGCGCGCGTTGTGAATTTCTTGGTCATGAATTCCTCCTCCAATATTTCAAGCTTTCGCGCTTTGTCGCGAAGGCCTTGTCAAATCGCTCAATGCGTTACGACGTCGCCTGGCTGGGCAAAAATGCAATGCAACTTGGGCCTGGCATTTAGGGGCGTTCAAGGCTCGAAGCGAGCTTTGCAATACGCTGTCATCATTTTATTCTTAGTGATGCATTTTGATCACACACCCATGAGACTTGGCTGCTTTGTGAAAGCGCGCTTGCTGATGGAACCGCTGCGAACGAGTGGGTAGCAGCCTCAAGCTGCAGCAATTCAACCCAGCTCGGGCCAACGCCGATTGCTGCCTGCCCAAAGATGGCCAGAAGGTCATGCCTGGCATTCTCCTTCAATGAATCGCAAATGCCGCTTTCCTACACTTCCTCGCCGCTGCTATTCGCCACCCCGCTCTTTCAACCGTCAGACCACCCCCCAGCCAAGCCGCGCCCGCCAGCGCGGCTTTTCGTGCATCTGGGCCACGCGACTTTTGCCGAAACATTATGGCAACAGCGCCTTGGCCTAAACTTCGTAAAGTTCCATATTGTGGATTTGCGAATAATGTCAATAAATCATAATGATAGGATGATTACCTTGAGTCATTTCAAGACAATGCGGCATGCTGACTTGCGCATGGTCACTGACCTTTGGCTCAAAAGTCGCCGAAAAGGGAGCATTTCCGGTCAGATCCAGCCGGAAAGCTCCCGCCTTACCAGTGTTTCCAGCATCGCCATTCCGGCCTCGCTGTCGTTCAGGCAATCGAGCACGGCAAAGTCCGCCCCTCCCGCTGCCATGAACTGCGCCTTGCCCCGGATCGCCAGCTCTTCGCGGGTCTCAAGGCAATCAGCGGAAAAGCCCGGCGTGGCGACGGCGAGGCGCCGGGTGCCTTGGGCAGCTTCGGCGGCAAGCGTTGCTTCGGTGAAAGGCTCGAGCCATTTGGCCCGGCCGAAGCGCGACTGGAAGCTGACTTCGATGCGCAGGTCCGGATAGTCCGCCGCCAGCGCCTCGCTGAGCAGCCGCGCGGTCTTCTGGCAATGGCAATGGTAGGGATCGCCAAGCTCAAGCGTGCGCAGCGGCATGCCGTGGAAGCTGAGCAGCAGCACTTCGGGCTGGAAGGGCAGCGCGGCCAGTTGCCGGGCAATGTCGGCCTTGAGAGCGGCGATGTGGCCGGGGTCGTCGTAATAGGGCGGCAGGGTGCGGATCGAAGGTTGCCAGCGCATGGCCGCCAGCGCCTCGCCCGCAGCATCGATCGCCGTGGCCGTGGTCGCGCCCGAATACTGCGGATAGAGCGGGGCGATGAGAATGCGGTTGCAGCCGGCCTGTTTCATGGCCGCCAGCTCCGCGCCCAGCGCCGGATTGCCATAGCGCATGGCCCATCGGACGTGGACCATCTCGCCCAGCCTGGCCATGAGCGCGCGGGCCTGGGCGGCAGTGATCGCGGCGAGCGGCGAGCCATGGTCGGACCAGACCTGGGCATAGGCATGGGCCGATTTCTTAGGCCGGGTGTTGAGAATGATTCCGCGCAGGATCGGCTGCCACACCAACGGCGGCAGTTCGACGACGCGGCGGTCGGAGAGGAATTGTTTGAGGTAGCGGCGGACGGCCTTGGGGGTGGGCGCATCCGGGGTGCCGAGATTGACCAGCAGCACGCCGATTGTGCTGGCCGGGATCTGCGGGTGGTCTGCGGGTCTGATCATATTTCCTCGGAGAGCAGCGGCAGCTTGCGGAAGCGCAGACCGGTTGCAGAAAACAGGGCGTTGGCGATGGCAGGGGCAACAGCGGCGACGCCCAGTTCGCCGGGATCGGCAGGCGGCGCATTGCTGTCAATGAAGTCCACGGTGATTTCGGGGCAATCGGCCAGCAGCGGCAGGCTGAGCGCGCCGATCCGGCCGATCTCGGGCAGGCCCTCGGCGTATGTAGTGCTCGATCCCAGCGCCAGGCCGATGCCGAAGACCAGTCCGCCCTCGATCTGCTGGCGGGCAATGTCGAGATTGACGATGCGGCCGATGTCGGCGACCGCCGCGATCTTGTCGACCCGGACGCCGGTCTCGTCGCGGCGGGCGGTGGCGATGACAGCGATGCGGCCCTGTCCGATCACGTGGCAGGCAAGGCCCTGGCCGCTGGCGTCAGCACCCGCATCCCAGTTGGCAAGCGTCGCGCAGCGCAGCAGGCAAGCAACGAGGCGCGGCTCGTGGCCCAGCATGGCGACGCGATAGGACAAGGGCTCGCGGCCCGAGTGATGCGCCAACTCGTCGACAAAGCTTTCGGTGAAGAAAGCAGTGTAGCCGTGGGCATTGCCGCGCAGCCGGGCAGTCGGGAGCGCAATGGTGGTCGGCACATGTTCGACGATCATGTCGGGGATGGCATAGGGCGGAGTGGCACCTTCCATGGCCAGCATGTCACCCTCGCCCTTGCTGTCAGCCATGGCCTTGGCGGGGGTGAAGCCGACGAACAGGCGGCGGCCGAACTCGTGGGAGCTGGCGGGCATGGCAAGGCGCGCTTTCCAGCCGGTTATCGCGCCGCCCGGCGCAACCTTGGCGGCGAGGACAGCTGCGACCGGAGTGCGCGGCCAGCCGGCAATGTGCTCCTGCCAGCGTGACCAGGTCAGCTGCACGGGCTTGCCGGTTTCGCGGGCCAGAATCGCGGCCTCGATGGCGTGGCCATGTTCCAGCCGCCGGTCAAAACTGCCGCCGGCGGGCATGGGATAGAGCACCGTATCGCGCTCACGCACCCCCGCCGCCTCGGCCGCAGCGCGCCGGGCGGCTTCGGGGGCCTGAGAGGCGAGCCACAGTTCGAGCTTGCCGTCCTTGAGACGCGCGGTGGCACTGGCCGTCTCCAGCGTGGCGTGGAGCGCGGGGGCGGCATCATAGCGCAGCGCCAGCGCATAGGGCTTTTGCGCCAGCTCGCCGGTGTCGCCGGACTGGTAGATGGATGCAGCCTCGCCGTGCAACAGCGCCTCTTCGAGTTGCGCCTCGATCCGCGAGGTGTCGGCGCGGTGAGAACCCCGGAAATTCGGCGCAATGGCGGTGAGCGCGCGTTCGGCGGCCCACCAGTCATGTGCCACTGCCGCCAGCCAGCGCTCGCCTTTGACCAGCGAGATCAGGCCGGAAATCCCCTGCGCCCTGGCCTTGTCGAAGCTTGCCAGTTCGCTCTCCCCGATCGGGCCGTGGCGGATTGCAGCGAAGACCATGCCGGGCAGGCGAATGTCACCGGCGAACAGGAAGCTGCCATCGACCTTGGCAGGCAGATCGAGCCGGGGAAATTTCAAGGGCGTGACGGCGGGCGTGGCTTTGGGGCTCTCGCTGGCGGGCTGCGGGCGCAGCACCGGCGCGGCGGGCGGGCTGAGCGCGGCGGCTTCTTCGGCAAGTTCGCCGAAAGTGAGCCGCTTGGTGCCATGAATTATGAAGCCCTTGTCGGCCTGGCAGGCCTGCCAATCGACGTCCCAGCGCTTGGCTGCTGCCATCGACAGCAGTGCCCGCACGCTCGCCGCAGCCGCACGGGCCGGGCCTTCGTAGGCAGCGAGCGACATGCCGTCAGCGGTTGCCATGAATCGGTGGTCCCTTGCCCAGCTGCCTGTGACCGGACCCGAAGGACTGGAGCCGAGCACGGAGAAGGCCGGCATCCATAGCTCCGACCAGTGCGCGGCCAGTGCGAGGTTGGCATAGTGGGCACTCACCGGCGCGGGCTCGACTGCCACCTGCCGCCAGTCCGCTCCCAGCTCAGTCGCCACGATCTGCGGGATCAGAGTGGTGATCCCCTGCCCCATTTCCAGCTGCGGCACGGCGACCGTCACCACTCCATCGCGGCCCAGCTTGATCCAGGCATCGAAGGCCACTTCGTCCTTGCCCGGCGAGAGCGGCAGCGGATATTTGCGGGGGCGCAATTGATAACCCAGAACGAGGCCACCACCGACCAGCGCACCGACAACGATCTGGCGACGGGTGGCCTGCATCTCAGCGGGCCTGATTATCCAGCCAGGTCCCCACCCGCCGGGCAATCGCCGCAAATGCCTCGGCCTGCGGGCCATCGCCAGCAGCAGGCGGCCTGCCCGCGTCGCTATCCTGCCGGATCGTGAGATCAAGCGGAATGCGTCCAAGGAAGGCCTGGCCCATCGACTTGGCAGCAGCTTCGACCCCGCCCTGCCCGAACGGATCGCTGATCTCGCCGCAATGCGGGCACATATAGCCCGCCATGTTTTCAACGAGGCCGATGATCGGCACCTGCGTCTGCTCGAAAAGCTGCATCGCCCGGGTCGCGTCCATCAAGGCCAGATCCTGCGGCGTCGAGACGATCACCGCGCCATCGGGCTTGAAACGCTGCACCATGGTCAGCTGGACGTCGCCGGTGCCAGGCGGCAGATCGACGATCAGCAGTTCGGTGTCTCCCCAATGCGCATCGATCAACTGCGACAGGGCATTGCCCGCCATCGGCCCGCGCCAGGCGATGGCCTTGCCCGGCTCGATCAGATGGCCCATCGACAGCATCGGCACACCGAAAGCGCTGGGCACCGGCAGGAGCTTCTTGTCGTGGGCGTCGGGCCGCATGCCTTCCGTGGCCAGCAGGCGCGGCTGCGAAGGGCCATAGATATCGGCATCGACCAGCCCGACCTTGCGGCCCATCCGCGCCAGCGCCACCGCCAGATTGGCCGACAGTGTC
>CANJCQ010000011.1 GCA_947473355.1 Sphingomonadaceae bacterium
CACTTGATCGAAAACCTGTTCGCCAAAATCAAGGACTGGCGGCGCATTCACACCCGATATGATCGCTGCGCCCACACCTTCATGTCCGCCATCGCAATCGCCGCTACCGTCATCTTCTGGTTGTGATCAATGAGTCCTGACCCTAGACCCTTACCGAGGCTGTAATCATAGCGACCAAGCTCGTTTCGCAATGTGCGATAGGTCATACCCAGTTCGCTGCAGTTCGCGCTCAACGGGGTCATGAAAGTGAAGGCGTCGTTGTCGCATTCCATCCAGTCGCAATGCAGATTGCTTTGGTTGCAATGATGGTGTGACAAAGTAACCGCCATACATGACGATACGGCAGTCATATTTTATGCGGTCAGCTACTGCTTCGGCGATACCCATGCGGTTGAAGAGTTCTTCAAAGTACGAATAGCCGGCAGGCTCCCTATGTGAAATCCACATTATGTCGCTCGGCCAGTCCGGATGCTTTGCATGGAGTTGCAAGCCATTATGGATATTGATCGTACCAGGGGCCAGTTTGGCCTGTTGCAACAAGTGGCAGACCTGCGAGAGGGGTGCGAGCAGATCGAGATCGATGTCCATCTCAAGCACATTGGGAGCAAGCAGATCCCGATTGATGAAGTGCTTTGATGCTTTCTCCATGATCAGTGAGCCTACCGCACTCCCCAGGCCTATGGTAAGTTCCCTGCGGGTTGACTTTGGGTACGACCACCCTTAACGGCCCGGCTTCAAGTTTTTGCGGCACCATTGCCGCCCGAGGGTATCATGAAGATTCGCAACAGCCTCAAGTCGCTCAAGGGCCGCCATCGCGACAACCGCGTGATTCGCCGCCGTGGCCGCACTTATGTGATCAACAAGACCAATCGCCGCTTCAAGGCGCGCCAGGGTTGATTCGCTGAGTCCCCGGGGAATCGGGGATGTCTGACATGACTGGTTCAGTTTTTGCCCCGGTCTCGGCGGTCGTTTTCGATGTTGGCCGGGTAATGGTGCAATGGGATTTGCGCTTCCTGTTCGGCAAGCTGATCGACGACCCCGCGGAGCTCGACTGGTTTCTTGCCAATGTTGTCACCGAACAGTGGCATTTCCAGCATGATGCGGGCCGACCGCTCGCCGAGATGGTTCCCGAGCGAATCGCCGAGTTTCCCGCTTACGCTTCCCAGATCGAGGCCTATGCCTCCCGCTTCAATGAAACCGTGCCGGGGCCAGTGCCGGGCACGATTGAACTGGTGGAGACCCTGCACGGCGCAGGAGTGCCGCTCTATGCGATCACCAATTTCGGAGCCGAATTCTGGGAGTGCTTTCGCCCGGAATGGCCGGTGTTCGATCGTTTTGGCGATATCGTAGTCTCAGGCGTCGAGAAGATCGCCAAGCCCGATCCGGCGATTTACGCCCTGGCGGCAAAGCGTTTCGGCCATGCGCCGGGCGCGATGCTGTTTATCGATGACAATCTCGCCAATATCACATCTGCGCGGGCCTGTGGCTGGCAGGCGCATCACTTCCGCGATGCAGCCTGCCTGGCCGAAGACCTGCGTGAACGCGGTCTGATCGGTTAGATATTTGTTGCCGCGTCGTTATTCGCGAAAAACCGGTTCCCACTTTTTCGCACGACGCTAACCCGCCCCGTTGCAACGCGTCAGCTGTTCGGCGCTGAGTGCGCCTTGTGGCGTAGCAAAGCTGGCGATGGGCCCGAACTTGCGCGCGATTTTGATGCATACTGCCTGAGCTCGTGCCCCGTCTGCCGGGGCAGTGCAGCGTTCACCCTCACAGCGCCATATTGCGCCATCGACAATTTCGCGGCGCGGCGCAGCGAGCGGTGTGACGAGTACGGCAGCATAGGCGCCCGTTGCCGCCGCGCGGGCCGGAGCGGTGGTTACGGAAAAGCTGGCAAAGGTTCCTGCGAGCGCCAGTGCTGCGGTAATCAGGGCGCGCGGCAGGCTCCGCGCAATTGCGGTTGTCATGGGTGTTCTCCTTGAACTTTCACATTGCCCAGCCTGGACCTGGGGAGGACAGGCTGAATTGCATTGCGAATCACAACCCATATAACTAGATTGCAACTTGCAACTGGAAATTCAAAATTTTTGGCGACGCACAGCGACAGGTTGCGCTAGACTGGATCACGATGGAAAAATTATGTGACAATCTCGAGGAATGCGGCCTGCCCAGCGCGCTCGAAATGGTGGGGGATCGCTGGTCCTTCATGATCCTGCGGGCGACTTTCAATGGCCTGTGCCATTTTGAGGAATTCCTCAATGTGCTCGGTATTGCGCGCAATATTCTCGCCAACCGGCTCTCGCGGCTGGTCGAAGACGGCATCATGCAGCGCGAGCAGATGGCGGACGATCGCCGCAAGGTCGAATATCGCCTGACCGAAAAGGGTGTCGACCTGCTGCCGGCGCTGCTCGCATTGCGTCAATGGGGTGAGAAATATGGCCTCGGTGTGCCGTCGAACCCGGTGCTCGCCGACCGGCGCGATAACCTGGCCATCGCCCCGATCCGCATCCACGCCGCCGATGGTCGCGAAATCGGCTGGCACGAGCTGCAATGGCGCGACAAAAGCGAGCTGGGCAAGCAGGGCTAGGGTGCCGTGCAGATCGCGACTGTTGAAGGTCCTTCGCCAACCGGAATAGTGGCAAGCGTTGCCAATGTTGCCGTGTCAATAATCGACACTGAATTGCCGTAGGGCCGCATGAACATTGCCTGCCGCCCGTCAGCGGTCAGAGCGATATAGCCTGGCAATTTGCCTGCATCGGCAATGTTCAGCGCTCGGCCACTGTCAAGATCGATCTGGCTGACATTGCCGGCATAGACATTGGTGACATAGATGCTGCGGAAGTCCGGAGCGAAGGCCATGCCGTTGGGCCCGGCCTCGGTCTTGATCGAGCGGACCAGGGTGTTGGTCGCGGTATCGATCACGCCGATATTGTCCGATTTGACGTGGCCAACATAGGCAAGGCGGCCATCTGGCGCCATCAGCACGTTGAACGGATAGGCATCAAGCGAGATAGTGGCCACGACAGTGCCGCTCTCGACGTCGAACACTGACATCGATTTTGCCAACAGGTTGCCGATATAGGCACGCTTGCCGTCGGGGGTCAGCGCGAGGCGCTCGGGCTGGGCCTGAAGCGGCACTATGGGCCCCAGCGTTCCCGTAGCCAGCTCGATCACCTGCACTGCGCCCGGCATATGGATGGTCTCGCCCAGCAAAGTCACCACCAGCCGCTTGCCGTCCGGCGTGAAGGCCATGCCAGAAGGCTTGGGGGCACCGGTCTTGATCGTGGCAACGACGTTGTCGCTGGTGGGATCGATGGCCGAGATCGTGCCCTCGGTGCTGTTCGCGACATAGAGCCGTGAGCGGTCAGGGCTGAATGTCGGGTTCACCGGATGCTTGTCGACCGCGATCGTCTGGATCACGCGCCGGGTGGCAAGATCGATCACCGAAACCGAAGCGGAGCCCGAATTGACGACATAGGCCTTGCCCGCACAGCCCGGGCCCTTGGCGGCGGGACTGGCGGCAAGGGTGCTGGCGATCAGCATGACTGACAGGGCTAATTGCATCGACATGGCAGGGTTCCTCTCGTGCGGCAGGAGCTCCGTCCCGTCCATCTGCAAGCAAGCTATCAACCGAATCGATGCAGTAAAAGCCCGAAGATTCGGGACCATCTGCCCGCGCCTGTCAATTTGCCCCTTTCATGCAGTCCAAGCTTGCGGCAGACTATGAGCCATAGAGGCCCGTAAAGTGCTTCAGCCCGGAAGGAATCAAAGCATGCAGACCATCGCCGAACTCGACCTGCCCCATCTGGAAATGGACAAGCCCGAGTTCGGGCAGGACCCTTTGCCGCGCTTCGCCGAGGCGCGAGCGCAGCATCCTTGGCTCGCCACGTCGTCGCTGGGTCTGGTGATCACCGAGCACAAGGCCATGCGCGAGCTGTTCGGGCGCGATGAAGAGCTGCGCCCACCCTACAAGGATGTCGTCGCACTGCTGGGACAGGAGGGAACTACCTGGGGCCGTTTCACCGAGGAGCAGCTGATCTCGCTGCCGGTCGATCAGCACAAGTTCCTGCGCGATACCTTTGCCGCCAAGTTCACCCCGCGCTTCGCCAACCAGATGCGCCCCTTGATGCAGGCAACGATTTCCCGCCTGCTCGACGAATGGGCGCCCAAGGGCAGCTTCGATTTCGAGCTCTTCGCCTCGCACTTCCCGATCTCGGTGATGTTTGCGCTTGTAGGCGCGCCGCAGGAGGGGATTGCGCTGCTGCGTGACGATCTGGAGGTGATCGGCCTTGCACATTCCTATCAGCTCGACCTGTTCCCGCGCATCCAGGAAGGCATGGTGCGGATCGACCAGTTCGTGCAGCGCATCATCGCCGAACGCCGCGCGGCCCCGCACGATACCGTCGAGGACATGCTCGACCTGCTGATCGAAACCAGCGACACTGGCAACGTCAATCACCGCCAGCTGGTCGATCTGATCATGTTCTTCTTTATCGCCGGCTATGACACATCGAAGAACGTACTGACCTACACGATGTACACCCTGCTCGACCATCCCGAGATCTATGCGCGCTGCGCTGATGATCTCGACTATTGCCGCAAGGTCATCGAGGAAGCACTGCGCTGGTTCAATCCTTCCACCGTGGCCCGCTTCGTTGACAAGGAATTCGAATATCGCGGCGTGACTTTCCCCAAGGATCAGATGCTGTTCTTCCCGCTGAGCATCTCAGGCCGCGATCCGGGCTCATTTCCGGATGCCGACACTTTCAATCCCGACCGGGTAAACGATCCCAACAACCGCCAACTCGCATTCGCGCTCGGAAAGCACATGTGCCTTGGCCAATATATCGCCCGCACCCAGTTGCAGGAGGCGCTGCACCAGGTCGCCCAGCGGCTCAGGAATCCGCGCATGACCGGTGAGGTCGGCTGGCGTCCATTTTTCGGCGCCTGGGGTCTGAAAGGCCTGCCGATTGAATTCGACGCCGCCTGACCCGGTTCAGACGATCCGCCGCACTTCGTCGCCGAATTCTTCGTAGACCAGGAACTGCAGATCGTCGGTGTTGATCGCGTCGGTCATGAATATCTCGCCGCTGTTTGCTCGTTCGCTGAGCGCACCAAATGGCACGGCCCAATCATCCGCTGAATATTCGTAGATCGCGCAATATGGGTATGCCGGCATCTCTTCGCTGAGTTTGCCGGAAAGCTTGAAGCGCCGAGCTGACGTAAAACCGGGCGTGGCGATGACTTCGCCGAGATGCCGGTTCTGATACCAGTCGTTATATTCGTCTTCGCGGCCCTCGTGCGGCTGGGAAAAGACGATCATCTTGAAGTTCTTTGCCATATTCAGCTCCCCGGATTGAACTCTGCCCGCTTGTTGACCAGCGGACGAATGTAAGAGGCATCGCCGCCATCGCGCGCCGGCACGCCATTCAGCTCAAGCCCCGGAATCTCGCCCAGCGGGCTGCCCATCGCGGGGACCATGCTGGTCCATTCGACAAAATTGTTGCGCATGACCATGCCCCATTTCCCGTCGCGGCGCTCGAAGCGGTCGATATAGCGCCCGCCCGCCAGCAGGTTGTTTTCGCCCATGCAGCCCACGAAGAAGTAATAGGTCTCGGCATGCGCCTCGTCGCCAGAGATGTCGCAGGTCATCTGGTGCAGCTTGTGCAAGGTGGTGGTGTACATGTCCGCCTGGAAAGCGGCGGCCCAGTCATAGAGATCGGCGGGTTTGCCCACGAAGGGCCCGGCGGTGACCACGGAATCGGCATGGAAGCCGCTCAGGAACAGCTCCTTGTCGCAGCGATCAGTGCCGCGGCTCTGGCGGACCAGGCATTCGTAGATTTCCTGCTTGTCGAGCAGCGCGTCGAGTTTCGCTTGCCTGTCCATTGTACCTCTCCTGTCCGTCAAACCGGCTGCCAGATCGGCCCGCCGCGCGCATCGCGCGCCGAAGGGATCACGCGGCCGTCGATGTCGGTAATGCCATAATCCTGCGCGACTTCTGTGGTGATGAAAGTCCCGCCCGAACGCTTCATGATTTCGGGATCGGCGGTCAAGGCAGCGATCACCCGGCCGGGGTGCTCAACCGAGCTGCCGGTCATGCTGGTGATCGAACTGGTCATCTTCTCTTTCGACTGCGCCAGATTGTAATGCGCCTTCTCGGTCAGCGTCAGACCCTGCCACAGCGAGATCGAAGCGACATTGTGCTCCTTCAATTCGATCGCCATGTCGCGCGCCATCCGGTCGACGGCGGTCTTGGCGGTCCCAAAGACCACACCGAAGGTGTAGGTGACCCCGACAAAGCCCGAGATGGCAACGATCAGGCCCGTCTTGTGGGGCACCATCAAGGGCGCGGCATGCCAGGCCGCGACGAAGCTGGAACGCACCCCGACCTGCCACATCTCGAGGTTGGACAGCGGCTTCTCCCAGAACTTCTCCGGCTCGATCAGATCGTCGCTGAGGGTGAAGGCATTGTTGACCAAAATGTCGAGCTTGCCCTGCTCACGCCGCACCTGCTCGAAAAGGGCTGCGACCTGCTCGTCGTTGCCATGATCGCAGGCAACAGCAATACCCCTTCCGCCGCTGTTCTTGCCGCGCTCGGTGCATTCCGCCGCGGTTTCGCCGACCGTGCCGGGAAGGTAATAGGTGCCTGGCGTCACGGTGCGCCCGGTCACATAGACAGTCGCACCCTGCTCCGCGAGCACCAGTGCGATGCCGCGACCGATCCCCCGGCTTGCACCGGTTACAACTGCTACCTTGCCTGTAAGCGGGGCCATGATTTCCTCTCCGTACTAACGAATCCTGTTGCAGCGGGACTACACTGTGCGAATAGAATGGCAAGCAAGCGCGGGAGAGAACGATGAGCGGCAAACTGACTTTCGGCTACATTTACGACTTTCGCAATCCGCCCCAATGGCACCGCGACTGGGCCTTGCATTATGCCGAACTGATCGACTTCGCGGCCTGGACCGAAGGTCAGGGCTTCGATGCCGCATGGTTCCCCGAGCATCACATCGCCAGCGATGGCTATCTCCCCGCGCCGCTGATCGCCGCCACCGCAGTCGCCGCGCGGACCAGCAGCTTGCGGGTGGGCACGGCAGTGGCTCTGGCGCCGCTCTATAATCCGGTGCGCTTTGCCACCGAGTGCGCGGTGCTCGATTGCATTGCCGGCGGGCGGCTGGAAGTGACTCTCGCCATCGGTTATCGCCGCCGCGAGACCCAGGCTTTCGGCGTCGATTTCGCCAAGCGCGGCGCCATGTTCGACGAATTCCTCGAGATCGTCACCCGGCTCTGGGCGGGCGAGACCGTCAGTTTTGACGGCAAATTCTACCAGATCAAGGTAGCCAGCCTGATGCCGCCGCCGCCGCGCGGGCGCATTCCGCTCTATATCGGCGGCTTCGTGCCGAAAGCGATGGAGCGGGTGGCCAAGTGGGCGGACGGCTATTTCGGCAATGTGGAGGCCGCCCCGCTCTATCTCGACAAGCTCAAGGCGGCGGGGAAGGATGTTTCGCGGGCCAGCATGCGCCTGCCCGAACTGTTTACAGTGGTCGCGCAAGACAAGGCACAGACCTGGGAAGAGCTGGCCCCGCATTTCCACCACGTCAACAACACCTATGGCGATATGGCAGCGGAAGATCAGGCGCTGGGCGTATCCGGTGATCGCGGACTGGAGACGATGAGCCTGGAGGCCTTCAAGGCATCGGGGATCATGCGGGTACTTTCGCCGGGCGAGGCTATCGATCTGTTCCGGGGAATGCAGGATCGCGCGCCGGTCGATCACGTGATGCTGGGCATTCCGCCGGGCCTGCCGTCTGCGCGGTTCAAGCCCTATGCCGAGCTGTTTGCGCGGGAGGTTATTCCGGCGTTTGCGTGAGCGGTGAGGGGAGAAACCTCCCCACTTGCCGTCATCCCCGCGAAGGCGGGGACCCATCACCTGCCATTGCGCCACGCACTAACGCTCTCGTTGTGCGACCATCTTCGGAGTTGGGTCCCCGCTTTCGCGGGGATGACGGGGGGCAGATGCGAACGGCTCAAGGCTCAACGTAGCGGTTGACCTCGCCGATCTTCTTGCCGTCCTCGAAATAACCCAGCCCATAGTCGCCGCGAATGGTTGAGCGGATGGTGCGACGCTCGTATCTGGCGTCGCTGCCTTCCACTGCATGGAGCATGCGACTGTTGTCCCAGATCACCATGTCAGTCGGCTTCCATTGGTGCCAATAGGCGCTGGTACCCTTGCCGAGCTTGTTCAGCGTGTGGCAGATCTCGTCATAGAGCTTGTCGCCCTCGGGGGTCTCGTCGTGCTCGATGCCGACGGCCATCCATGGTGCGAGGTGTAGCACTTTCTCGCCGGTCTTGCGGGTCCAGACCGCCGGATGCATCGCGCGGGGGAAGATCGCGACTTCCTTGAGCAGCTGCGGTGTTGACCTATTCTCGCTGACTGCCTTGAAATTCACCCCATACTTCTGCTTCGAAAGCCGCGTGTCGAGCGTGTATACGATGTTCTTGCCTTCGATCCTGTCGCGCAGTTCCCTGGGGAATTGGCGATAGGTTTCAATCCCGTCCATGAAGCCGGTGCGGCCATGGGTCGGGGCATTGATCGGGCAGCGCAGAATGCCGGCGTAGTTGAGCTCGTCATTATAGCAGTGGTCGAAATGCCAGGGGGAAAAGCGCGCCAGCAACTGGCCATCGACTTCGACAATACCGTCACCCGTGTCGGCCTCGCCGTCCTTGGGCTGATAATGCATGTCGATCACTCCGGCCGCATCTTCCTCGGCAGTGCGCGGCGTGGTTGAGGTCGGGTGATCCTTAAGCGGGCCGAACACCTTGCTGAGCTCGACATGCATCTTGTTCGATTGCTCGATGTTCTCGAACACGATCATGCCGCGATCCTCGAACAGCGAGCGCAGCTTGGCGCGCACCGCTTTGTCCTGGACATTTTCCAGCGTGACGCCTTCGACGCGGGCGCCGAACGAAAGATCGTCCTGCAGGGCGCTGATTTTGAGTTCGGTCATGCCACATTCTCCCATTTGGCTGCCTCTACACCCCGGAATTCCGGCGGCACGGGCGCTGCTATGGCGCTATCTAAGTGCAGCAAAGCTGCCCAAGTCAATGGCCGAATTGGGGCGAACCGTGCATTTCGTCACAGATCGCTTGTATTCGCCGCCTGCCTCGGCTGGTATCTGCCTCGCCATGACCCAAGCTCAATATCTCTCAGGCCGCATGTTGCTGGCCATGCCCGGCATGGGCGACCCGCGCTTCGCCCGCGCGGCGATTGCGCTTTATGTACACGACGAGAACGGGGCCTTCGGGGTTGGCGTCGGGCATCTGCGCAGCGGGGTGAGCTTGCATGAGTTGATGCGCGAACTCGACATTGATCCGGGTGTTGCCCCCGATTGTCCGATCCACGACGGCGGACCGGTCGAGCCCGGGCGCGGCTTTGTCCTGCATTCGCCCGATTGGGATAGCGAAGACACGCTGATGGCCCCGCCGCTCGGCGGCCTTTCCGCTTCGCTCGACATATTGCGTGCGATTGCCGAGGGGCATGGACCCGCCAAGTGGATGGTCGCGCTCGGCTATGCCGGCTGGGTGCCGGGCCAGCTCGACATGGAAATGCGCCACCACGGCTGGTATGCGGCTGAAGGTCGAAGCGGCGTGCTGTTCGATCATCCGGCGGAGCGCCGCTGGGAAGCGGCATGGCGCGCCGAAGGGATCGATCCGGCGCTGCTGGCGAGTGAAACCGGGAGGGCATGATGGAAGATCACGAAGTGCGGGTGCCGCCGCTGGAAGTGGCGGAATTCAGCGAGGAACAGGCCGCACTGGTGGGGAGATGGTCTCACCTCAATTTCTCGCGTGTGCTGGTGCGCCATCCCGCGCTTTATCGCGCCTTCATGCCCTATATCGCGCAGGTCATTCCCGGCTCGACGCTTCCGCCGCGCGATCGCGAAGTGCTGGTGGTCCGCACTCTGGCGCTGGGCGGCGATGTTTATGAGGCGCACCACCATGTCCAGATCGCACTCAAGGCCGGGATGAGCGAGGCTGATATTGCGGCAGTTCGCGCGGCCGATGCCGGTCTGTCGGAATGGGATCAGGTGCTGGTGCGCGCGGCGGACGAGCTGGTGCAGCGGCAGAAGCTGAGCGACGCCAGCTGGGACTTGCTCGGCCAGCGCTATTCGCGAGAGCAGTGCATGGAAGTGGTCTTCCTTGTCGGCTGCTATAATGTCATGGCGATGCTGACCAACAGCTTCGGGATAGCGCTTGAAAGCGACCCCGAAGCCGATGCGAAGCTCAAGGCCATGCGGCAATATACCTGATTCGGAGAGTGTGAATGAGCCTGACCACCCGTGACCTGTCCCCCGCCATCGGCAGCGAGGTCATCGCCGATGCGGCCAGCCTGCTCAGCGGCAGTCTGGCCGCCGAAATCAAGGCCAAGCTGACCGAGCGCGGGGTTTTGCTGTTCCGCGACGTCCATTTTGATGATGAAGAGCTCAATGCTTTTGCCGCCAGCGTCTCGCCGATCGACAACCAGGACGAGAAGGGCAATTTCAAGGTGACCATGGACGCCGAAATCAATCCGATGGCGCTGATCCTCTATGGCACCCGCGCCTGGCACATGGACCGGCTCGACACAGCGTTGCCGCCGCTCGGTACCTTGCTGTCGCCAAGGGTGCTGTCGCTGGAGGGTGGCGAAACTGAATTCGCCAATACCTATGCGGCTTACGAGGCGCTGTCCGACGAGGACAAGGCATTGATTGAGGACCTGGAAGTCGAGCACACCACGGCCAACCAGCTGCGCAACGTAGAACTTCCCGCCGGGCTCGAACAGATTGTCGACCAGCTGGGCATGGGCACCTCGCGCATCCATCCGCTGGTCTGGCGGCATCGTTCGGGTCGCAAGTCGCTGGTGCTCGGCTGGACCGCCACCCGCGTCGTTGGCATGGATCCGGCGGAAGGCGACGCCCTGATCGCGCGGCTGATCGCTCATGCCGAACAGCCACAGTTCACCTATCGCCACCACTGGCGGATGGGCGACGTGGTGATGTGGGACAACACCGGGACGATGCACCGGGTCCAGCCCTTCGAGCAGGGCAGCAAGCGCTATCTCCACCGGGTGACGCTCGCGGGCGAGGAGCCGCTGGTCGCAGCGTAAGTTCTCCTCCCGCACAGGGTCCCTACCCAACCATCATCGTCACCCTGAACTTGTTTCAAGGTCCATTTTTCCTCGCACGCGGAGCTTGGTAATCAAGAGTAAACCTCGCGGTTGGGGTTTGTCCTGCTGGCTCCGGGCGCGCGGCATGATGGACCATGAAACAAGTTCAGGGTGACGAAAATGGGGTTGGTGGATCGCAGCCCTGTCGCAGCATCGTTGGGATTGCACTGGCCTGCCATCGACCTATAGTTTCAAGTCAAACAACCAAGCAATTTGGAGAGGAAACCCATGCCCCAGCCCGCCGCGCGCTATATTGCCCCGCCCGCCACGCTCGCAGAGGGCTGGACGCTCGCCCGTCTGACCCCGCCCAGCCGCCTCCACGGCGCCAATGGCCTGCGCACCGGCAAGGACGGGCTGATCTATGTGGCGCAGGTCTGCGGCAGCCAGGTTTCGGCGGTCAATCCCGACACTGGCGACATTACCACGATCAGTCCGATGGGCGGCGGCATCACCGGGCCGGACGATCTGGCCTTTGACGATGAGGGCAATCTCTATTGCACCGAGATCACCACCAACAGGCTCTCCGTGCTGCATCCCGATGGCACCACGCGGGTGCTCAACGGCGATGTTCCGGTCGCCAATCCAGTGACGGTCTACCAGAACCGGGTGATCGCCGGCGAGCTGCGTATGGGCGGACAAATCCGCGAATTCGACCGCTCCACCGGCGCCGCGCGGGTGATCCTGGCCGATGTGCCGATGCCCAATGCCTTCGAGGTCGGCCCCGATGGCAAGCTCTATTTCCCCGCGCAGGGTGCCAACGAAATCTGGCGGGTCAGCCTCGATGGCGGCGCACCGGAAGTGGTGGCGAAGGACCTTGGTGTTCCCGACTCGGTCAAATTCGATGCGCAGGGCTTCATCATTTCGACCCAGGTCGGCTCGGGGCAAGTGCTGCGCATTGATCCACGCAGCGGCGAGAAGACCTTGCTGGCCCAGCTCTCGCCCGGCCTCGACAACTGCACGCTGGTCGGCGACCGGCTGTTCGTCTCGCACATCACCGGCGAGCTCCATGAAATTCTGGGCGACGGCAAGACCCGCGCAGTGATCGACAACGGCTTCCAGTGGCCGATGGGAATCGGCGTCAATGAGGCTGGCACGGTCTATGTCGGTGATGGCATGTTTGCCTACATGATCGCGCCGGGCCAGGCGCGGCAGCTGGCGGGAACCTTGTTCGGCGGCATGTTCCCCGGCTTCATGCGCGGCGTGGCTTCTGCAGGCGGCGACTCCTGGGTGGTGACCACCGCCAACGGCACGGCCGCGCGCTGGACCCCGGGCAGCGAGCCCGAACTGCTCGCGCATGGCCTCGAACGCGCCATGGGCATCGCTGCCGGGCCGGGCGGGGCAGTGGCCTTTGCCGATCAGGATACCGGCAAGGTGATGCTGTCGTCGGGCGGCGAATTGAGCGAACTGGCCTCCGGGCTCGACAAGCCCACCGGCGTGGCCTTTGGCAGCGACGGCACGGTCTATGTCGCTGAAGCGGGGCGGGTGTCGAAGATTTCGGGCGGCAAGGCTGTGGCAGTCATCGACGGCCTCGGCGATCCGCAAGGCATCGCCGTGTCGGGCGGCAAGCTCTATGTGCTCGATGTCGCGGCCAAGCAGGTGATCGAATGCGATCTGGCAAGCGGCGCCCACAGCGTGATCGCAGCGGGGCTCCCCGTCGGCGCACCAGCGGGGGTCGTGGCTCCCGCCCTCGGCGGGGTCGGCGACATGTGCGGGCCAATGACGTCCTTCGCCGGGCTGGCCGCAGGCGCGGATGGTTCGCTTTACCTTTCGGGTGATGCCGAAGGGAGCGTGCTCAAATTGTCAGCGGGGTGAGGCAGTGGCCCGCATCGAAACCATTGAGCGCCTCACCGAGCTGATCCCCGATCCCAGCGCAATCGCCGGGGCAAAGGTTCTCGACCACCTCGACGATCAGGCGCTCGCCTTCATCGCGCGCAGCCCTTTTCTGGTCGTGGCGACCGAAAACGAGACCGGGCTCGATCTCAGCCCCAAGGGCGATGATCCCGGATTCGTCCATGTGCTGGATGGCAGGACGCTGCTGGTGCCCGAGCGTAACGGCAACCAGCTCAAGATGGGCCTGCGCAATATTCTCGCCAATGGCCGCATCGGGCTGATGTTCTTCCGCCCGGCCACTGGTGACGTGCTGCGCGTGGTCGGCCGGGCCGAGCTGTTCGATGATGCCGACCTGTGCGAGCGGCTGACCAGCCATGGCAAACCGGCAATTCTGGCGATCAAGGTCGCCATCGACCGAGCCTTCTTCCACTGCCCCCGCGCCATCCTGCGCGCGCAACTTTGGAAGCCGGAAAGCTGGGATGCGCCCGAACCGGTCAGGATGGGCAAGATCTACGCGTCAGCGCTGGCCCGTCCCGAAATCGAGGAATATATCGATACGATCGGCGAGGAGCGCAACGACGAGCTGTGGATTTGAAGATTGAGGACTTGGCATCGGCACCAATATTGCGCAATAAAATGCGTATCAGCTTGACTTGGTCAAGAGTTTGCGCAATATGATGCGCACTATCTGAGGCTTTGAAATGGGCAGCAGCCGCGACCTGATCAAAGATCTCGAAAAGGCGGGGTGGTCGCTCGACCGGGTATCAGGCAGCCACCACATTTTTGTGAAACATGGCAAGTTGTCGATTTTCGTTCCGCACCCGAGGGCCGATCTAGGCCGGGGCATTGAGCATGCATTGCGCAAGGCAGCGGGCCTCAAGTAGCAAAGCCTTGTTGAAGGATCGAGCTTATGACGATTTATTTTGCGGAACTTCATGTTGATGCAGAGGGGATTGGTTTTTCGATTCCCGATCTCCCGGGCTTTGCCGCACATTATCAAGGTGAAGATATTGCCACTGCCGTCAGGATGGCGGAAACGGTCTTGCGCGACTGGATTGCTTCCAACGCCGATCGAGGGATCGAAATTCCACCTGCGCGCGCGATTTTTGAAGTGGGTTCCGAACTTCGCAAGGAAATCGGCAATGAGACTGAATTGGCGCTCATTGGTCTGCGCGCCCGCTTTCCTGCCCGGCGCGCCTTGCGGGTTAATCTCAGCATCGATGAGCGGACACTGGCTACAATCGACGAGAAAGCGGCTGCCCGGGCTATGACTCGTTCGGCGTTTTTGGTCGAGGCGGCGATGGCTTTTGATTGAGCGCCAAACGCCCTTGCTTTCCTGCCAGCCCTATTTCTCCCACTTCCCGTCGAACAGCCGCGGCACGCTCATCCCCATGTATTCCGCGAGGTTGCGGTGGAGGTTGATGACCTTCTGCTCCTGATGCGGATTGGGCATGGGCCCACGGAAGCCGCTTGATTTCATGCCCTTCTGGACGAATTCCATATTGCCGAAATCCTGCGCCAGCACCGAGCCCCAGTTCTCGCCGGTCGGCTCGGCATGGACCCATTCAGTCTCCGGCTCTCCGCCTTCGGGATAGCGTTCAAGCGCATAGCTTTCGAAAATGCACTTGCCCGGATCATCGCCATAGGGGCGGACCCGGTAGGCGGGGCCGGCAAAGGTCACGCCGTGCAGGATGTTCTGGTTGGGGAAAATGCCCCAGGCGAGGCCGGATTCGGCGCGGATTTCCGGCGGAATCTCGGGCCAGATCACTCCGCGTGCGGCATCGTCGCGCTTGGCGGATTCCTGCCAGTGGGCGATCACTTCGGCGGGCGTTGCATCTTCCGGCAATTCGTCCTTGAGGCGGCTCGCTGCATTGACAAGTACTTCGGTGGAAGCGGTGAAATTGACCGTTTCGTAGTTTTCGCGGATCAGCTCGTAGGTCGAGACGCGGGCATCGTCGCCCTTGCCGGCGCGCACAGTGCCCGAGCTTTCTGCCATCTTGAACTGATCTTCGCGGGTGTCATAGAGGCTGACCGAATGCAGGCCATATTGCTTTGAGGCGGCATAATAGTCGCCATAAGCCAGCAATTGCGTGTGGGTTCCGGCGACGTGATAGGGCTCGAGGAATGCCTCGATCGCCACTTTCCAGTTGCACGGATAGACCGCCCACTGGCGCCACTTGTAGCACATCTTGTCGATCTCGAAATATTCGAGAATTTCCCCGGCGCGGCCCAGCCATTCCTTCAGCGAAACTGAGGCCGGGTCCATGTTGATATAAATGAAGCCGGCCCAGGTATCGACCTTGACCTCCGACAGGCAGGTGTTCTCAGGGGTCAGAATGTCGTGCCAGTCCTGCGGATCGAGGATGTAGGTGTTCTTGCCGTCGAGATCATAGGTCCAGCCGTGGAAGCCGCAGACGAAGTTCTTGCGCATATTGCCGCGCACCGAGTGGACGCCATCCGGCACCGAGATCAGCTGGCGGCCGCGATGCGGGCAGACGTTGTGGAAGGCCTTGAGCGTGCCATCGTCCTTGCGCAGGACAATGATCGATTCGTCGGCGACATTGTAAGTCAGCCAGTCGCCGGGATTGGGCAGGTCGGTCTCACGTTCGACCATCTGCCAGATTTTCGGCCACAGCTGCTTTTTCTCTGCCTCGAGATATTCGCGGCTGAGGAAGGCCTCGGTGGGATAGGTGACCTGCCGTTCCTTATCCATATCTTCGGCAGTGATGTTCTGCGGGCCAAATTTGGACATCTCGTTCATGGCGTTCTCCTCAACCTCTCGCCAAACTCTCGCTTGCGCCGGGCGATTACTACTTAGACCGACCTAACCATCATCGTCACCCTGAACTTGTTTCAGGGTCCATTTCTCCGCACCTCCAGAGCTCGGCTTGCATCACCAGGCCTCGAGGTTTGCTTCTGTCGTCATGGCACCTTGCTGGCTGCGTGATGGACCCTGAAACAAGTTCAGGGTGACGAAAACGAGAAGCTAGTGGAGTGCTCAGCTCAATTCCAGACCTTCCAGCTTGCCGTCTGCCCGCCAGTCGCCGAGCATCTTCTGGAACATATCCCAGCCCAGACCATAGGCGCGGAAGAGCTGCCAGGGGGCACCTTTCTGGCCTTCGTTGCTGAAGTAGCTGGGGGTGCATTCGGCCTGAAAGGCGGTGGTGTCCATCTCGACTTCGGCGAAGTGCTTTTCGTAAGTCGCCTGAGCCTCGGCGCTGGGTTCGGCGACTATCTTGCCCCGGCGTAGCGTTTCGCCAAGGATATAGGCCGAATGCTCGCACTGCTTGCCGAACTGCTCGGTGACCGAGCCGTTCAGCGCGCCCTGGATATAGCCGATGACGAACAGGTTGGGGAACCCACGCGCCATGTTGCCTTGGAAGGTATGGGGACCATCGCGCCAGAAGTCATAGAGCGACTTGCCACCGCGGCCATTGATCGCCTCGAAGCCCCAGCGCTTTTCAAGCTCGCTTGAAACCTCGAAGCCCGAGGCGAAGATGATGCAATCGACTTCGTAATCCACCCCGTCCTGCCGGAAGCCCGTCTCGGTGATCTGCTCGAGACCCTGTGTCCCGGAGGTGTCGATCAGGTGCACGTTTGGCTGGTTGAAGCAGGGGTAGAAAGTGTCGCTGGAAAGCGGCCGCTTGCACAGGAAGCGGTAATAGGCCTTGAGTCTTTCAGCCTTCACTGGGTCCTTGATCGTTGCATCGACCCGGCGGCGGAAGCGTTCCATCACCTGATAATCGACCACTTCGCGGCGCTCCATGAATTCTTCCATGGTGCCCGAGGTCATCGGTTCGGCGGCATTCCACGCGGCGAGGTTGCGGTTGATCTCGGTCCAGAAATCGCAGACCAGATCCTCCTCGGCGGGCATCGGCACTTCCTGGGCATAGCGCTGGAAATTGGCGATGCGCTCTTTCTGCCAGCCGGGCTGGAGGCTCTTCAGCCAGGCCTCGTCGGTCAGCGGATTGGGCCGGGTATCGACGCAGCTCGGCGTGCGCTGGACGACATAGAGCTCCTTGCAATATTGCGCGAGGTGGGGGACCGCCTGGATCGCGGTCGCGCCGGTGCCAACAATGGCAACGCGCTTGTCCTTGAGTTTGCTCAGCTCCGGGTTTTCGCAGCTACCGCCGGTGTAATCATATTCCCAGCGTGAAGTGTGGAACATCTTGCCCTTGAACTTCGCGATGCCATTGATCCCCGGCAGCTTGGGCATGTTGAGCACGCCCTGGCCCATGATCACGAAGCGCGCGCGGATATCGTCACCGCGATCAGTCTTGACGTGCCAGCGCTGGATCGCTTCGTCCCAAATCAGCGAGGTGATCAGGGTATGGAACAGCGCCTGATCGGCAAAGCCATGCTTTTCGGCCATCAGGCGGATGTAGCCCATGATCTCCGGCCCCGGTGCGAAGCGGCGCGAGGGCATGAAGCCGGTCTCTTCGAGCAGCGGCAGGTAGCAGTATGATTCGTTGTCGCACTGGATGCCGGGATAGCGGTTCCAGTACCATACCCCGCCGAAATCTCCGGCGTGGTCGATATTGCGGAACGAGGTCACGCCCTGCTGCTTGAGGTAATATCCGGCCATAACCCCGGAGAAGCCGGCGCCGAGCACGGCGACATCAATCTCCTCGACGATGGGTTCGCGCGGGGCCACGGCCATGTAGGGATCGTGGTTATAGAGATCGTGCAGATCGCCCGGGCCGTCATTGATATATTGCGCGCCCGCCTTGGGGTTCAGGCGCTTGTCGCGCTCGGCATAATATTTCGCGCGCAGGGCCGGGATATCGATCTCATCGCGCGGCGGTACGTCGGTGACCTGGCAGTCCATGTTATTCCTCTCGAATCGTTGACCCGTCTATGCTTTCGTCATGCCGTGCTGTCCACTTGTATAGCGGGACAGGACAGGCTCTAGGCAATTGCCCGGCGCTGTGCAAAGTGGCGCGAAACAGGCGTGAGAGGATCGAGAGCATGACGGCAATCAGGGGCAAGGCGGCTGTGGTCACCGGCGGTGGCAGCGGTATCGGCGCTGGGCTGGCCAAGGAACTGGCGCGGCAGGGCGCGAGCGTGGCTGTGACTGACATCTTACTCGCCAATGCACAGAAGGTGGCCGATCAGATCAATGCCAGCGGCGGCAAGGCGGTCGCCATTCAGTGCGATGTTTGCGACCGGGCTTCGATCAACGAGATGCGCGATAAGGCCGTGGCGGCATTCGGGGCGATCCAGCTGCTCTTCGCCAATGCCGGGGCGACCAGCTTCGATCCGCTGATGGAAATGTCTGACGAAGACGTCGACTGGATCCTCACCGTTAATCTGCACGGGGTGATGAACACTACACGCGCCTTCCTGCCGGGCATGATGGAAGCAGGCGAAGGGCATGTCTGCGCCACGGCTTCGATGGCCGGACTGCTGCCGGGCTGGATTCCGGTGCATGTGCCCTATTCGGCGGCCAAGGCCGGGATCATCGGCATGATGATGAACGTGGCGCTGGAACTGAAGCCTTACAACATTCACACGACAAGCTATTGCCCGGGCGGCGTTGCCAGCGGGATGAAGGCCAACAATGCCACCTATCGCCCCGCCATGTTCGGCGGTCCGGGCGAGGGCGAGGTCCATGTCGGCGAGGTCAATCACGAGCAGACCAGCCTGGCCTTCTTCCACCCGGATTCGGTTGCGCCGATGGTGCTCGATGCGGTGCTGAACAACCGCGCCTTCGTGTTTGATCATCCCGAGCAGCGCGATCTGTTCCGCGAGACTTATGCCTCGGTGGTCGAGGAATGTTATGACGCAGCGGAGGCCTGGGAGCGCGATCATGGGCGGCCTGAGGCCAATCCCCATGGGGCGAAGCTGGTGAGCGGGGATTGAGCGTCCGCAGCAAGCGTTCCAAAATGCTATCCGTCATCCCCGCGCAAGCGGGGACCTATCACCGGGGTTGGCGGCCTGATCGAAGCATTGTGCAAGACGCGCCGTAACGAGATGGGTCCCCGCTTGCGCGGGGATGACGAGGGTTTTATTTCGCGCGTCAGGCCGACTGCCCCTACACAGCTCCAAACGCCCCTGCCGCCTCGGCAATCGCCTCATACACGGCCCCAAGATCCTCTTCTGAAATGCAATAGGGCGGCATGACGTAGACCTTGTTCCCCAGCGGGCGTAGCAGCAGGCCGCGTTCGAGGAAGAATGCCTTCAGCTTTGGTCCGACATCCGCGAGATAACCCGCATCCCCGCTCGCCAGATCGATCGCGATCATCGTGCCGCACTGGCGCGGGTTCAACAGACCGGGAACTTTCGCCAGTCCTGCCAGCCCTTCCGTCTGTCGCGCGGCCAGTGTGGCGATACGCTCCAGCACCGGTTCATCGCGCCACACGTCGAGGTTCGCCAGGGCCGCCGCGCAATTGATGGGATTGGCGGTGTAGCTGGAGGAGTGGAAGAACTGCTGTGAGCGGTCTTGCGAGAAGTGCGCATCGTAGATCGGCGGGCTGGCTAGCGTCACTGCCAGAGGGACGGCGCCGCCGGTCAGGCCTTTCGACAGGCACATGATATCCGGCACCACGTCTGCCTGTTCGCAGGCAAACAGCGTGCCGGTGCGGCCCCAGCCTGTCATCACTTCGTCGGCAATGAACAGCACGCCGTGCTTCGCGCAGATCGCGTGCATCGCCGCGAGGATGTGGGGCGGATAGATCAGCATGCCGCCGGAGCCGAGGATCAAGGGCTCGACGATGAAGGCGGCAGCATCGCCCTGTTTGCAGGCCGTTTCCAGCGCATCGAGCGTTTCCTGCTCCGCCCCCGCAGCGGGGTAGGGCACCGAGGTCACATCGAACAGCAGCGGCTGATAGGCCTTGGTGAACACCCCGCGCTCGCCGACCGACATGCCGCCGAAAGTGTCGCCGTGATAGGAGTGTTGCATCACGATCATGCGGTGGCGCGGCTCGCCCCGGTTAGCCCAAAAACCAAGCGCCATTTTCAGCGCGACTTCGACTGCGGTCGAGCCGCTGTCCGAATAGAACACGTGATCGAGCGGGCGAGGGGCGATTTCCACCAGACGGCGTGCAAGCTCTTCGGCGGGTTCGTGGGTCCAGCCGGCGAAGATGATCTGGTCGAGCTTTTCAGCCTGTGCCCGGATCGCGGCGACGATCTTCGGGTGGCAGTGGCTGTGGGTGGTGACCCACCAGCTGGAAATGGCGTCGATAATTCGCTTTCCGTCGGCGGTGTGCAGCGCCGCGCCTTGCGCGCTGGTGACCAACGGGATCGGCTCTTCGAGGCCGTGCTGGGTGAAGGGGTGCCAGACCGGGGAGGTCATGCGAAGGCCTTCAGGTCGATCTGGGCGGCGAAGGCTGCGCGAAGATTTTCGGCAGTCAGCGGATCGAGATGGGGCAAGCGGCCGAGATGGCGCACAGCGCCGATGCGGGGGATGGCCTCCTCGGCAACTGGCTCGGCATGGCCCGAAAAGGCCACGCCCAGCACTGCGACACCCCGCGCGCGCAGGGCTTCGAGCGAAAGCAGGGTGTGGTTGATCGTGCCCAGCGCCGTGCGCGCCACCAGCACGACGGGCAGGCCCCAGCACGCGAAGAGGTCGGCGGCAAGAAGGCCCCCATTGGCATCGGCGCCAAAGGGCACCAGCACCCCGCCGGCACCTTCGACTACCAGCGGGCCGTCGCCATCGGGCAGGGTCAGCCGCGCCGGATCGATCGTCACCCCGTCAATCCGGGCGGCCGCATGCGGCGAACACGGCGTGTTGAGGCGATAGGCCTCGGGCAGCACCAATGCCTTGCCGCCGCTGAGCCGTGCGACCGTCTCGCTGTCCGTCTCGCCGTCCAGACCCGCCTGCACCGGCTTCCAGTAGCGCGCGCCCAGATGCGCGGCGAGACCAGCGGCGAACACAGTCTTGCCGACATCGGTGTCGGTGCCGGTGATGGCAAAGCGGCGGGGTCCGTTCATCACGCCGCTATGCCGCTGACTGGCGCGTGCGTCGAGGGCAAGCTGTCTGATTGTGACGAAGTAGCGTCAAATGGTACGATTGCGTACAACGCAAAGCTAACCGCGTTAATTGCATTTGTGCAATGCGGCGCGTTCCATATGCTGCACTGCACAACGAAGGATGTCGAGGCGATCTGAAACCCTCCCCAAAGGAATTCATCATGCGCCGTTCGCTTATTGCACTCACTGCCGCTTTCGCTCTCACCGTTCCGGGCATCGCCCTCGCCGATGCGCCTGAGCCGATCAGCTTCGTCCACAATGGCGTCGAATACAGCTATACCATCGCCCAGCAAGGCGAGGCCCGCGTGCTCACCGGCGCTGCCAACCACGGCGCCGTGCCTTTCCGTCTTCGGGTATCGGGAAAGCGCGTTTCGGGCACCTTCAATGGTCAGCCGATCGAATTCTCGCTGCGCGATGTGCAGCACCAGCAAGGCATCGTCATCGTCGCTGCACGCTGAAATCTGACACCGGACACGAATGCGGGGGCGCTCTGCGGAGTGCCCCCATTATCTCAGGCGTTTCTTCATGCTATCCCCGGCAGCAGCCCGGCCGCAGGATTGCGATCACCCATGAAGCTGCGGTGCATGTCGTAGGGGTAGACCAGCGGCAGGGCGCTAGCTTGATCGAGCCGGGCCATTTCCGCGTCAGACAGTGACCATGTCGAGGCGCCCAGGTTGTCTTCCAGCTGGGCCATGGTCCGCGCGCCGACGATGATCGAGGCGACCCCGGCCTTGCGCGCCAGCCAGTTCAGCGAAACCTGACTCAGGCTCTTGCCGCGTTCGCCCGCTATGGCCGCGACCACATCGACTACTCCACGCGTAAATTCATTGTCCATCGCCGGAAGGCTGCCGCGACCGCCGAGCCGGGTGCCGCTTGCGTCCCCGCCGCTGCGGAACTTGCCCGAGAGGAAGCCCGAGGCCAGCGGGCCCCAGATCAGTGCGCCCAGCCCTTCATTCACCCCCAGCGGCAGCAATTCATTCTCGGCATTGCGGTCGAGCAGTGAATAGCGGATTTGCTGACTGATATAGCGAGTGAGGCCGAGCTTGTCCGAAGTCGCCAGCGCGCGCATCTTGGTCCAGCCGGCGTGATTGGACGAGCCGATATAGCGCACCTTGCCGCTGCGCACGAGATCGTCGAGCGCGCGCAGCGTCTCCTCCGGCGGCACGATCAGGTCCTGGTTGTGGATCTGGTAAAGGTCGATGTAATCGGTGCCGAGCCGTTTCAGGCTGGCATCGCAGGCCTCAATGATGTGCTTGCGGCTGGCGCCCAAATCGTTGACCCCGGGCCCCATGCGGGCAAGGCACTTGGTGGCGATCAGCACCTGTTGCCGGATCGGCTTCAGCACTTCGCCGAGCAACTCTTCCGACTGGCCACTGGTGTAAACGTCAGCAGTGTCGAACAGGTTGACGCCCATATCGAGGCAGCGGGCGATCTGGGCGCGCGCGTCCTCGCCCTTGGTGTTGCCCACGGTCTTGTAGATGCCCGAGCCGTCGCCGAAGGTCATCGCCCCGAAGCTGAACGCCGATACCTTGAGGCCGCTGCGGCCGAGCAGGCGATATTCCATGACTATTCAACTCCCCAATTACTGCGCCACTTGAGCCACAAAAGCGCAACCTGCGCAATTAGGGGAAGCCCTTGGGGCTCCGTTAAGGGCTGGGCATGCTCTCGCCCGGCTGCATGATTTCAAACACATTGCCGTCCGGATCGCGGCAATAGGCGGCGCGCATGGAGCCGCCGTTGAAGGTCTGCAGCCGGCCATGGATCGGCACGCCTGCGGCCTTGAGCTTGTCAAAGGTCACCTGGACATCGTCGACAGTCAGCCCGAAGTGCGAAATGCCCCGGTCGCTGACCGGGTAGGCGGGATCCTTGGGCTTGCTATCCGCGAACTCGAACAGCTCGAGCCACAGATTGCCGCCTGCGATCATGCACATGCGGCCATGCACTTCGGGAATGTCCATGATTTCGGAGAACTGCGGCCCGCTGAACGGAAATGGATCGCCGAGCGGCTCCATGCCGAACATCTCGCGGTAGAAAGCCATTGAGCGGTCGAGGTCGGTGACCGATATGCCGACGTGATTGAATTTCATGGGTTATCTCCAAGTGCAACCTACACAATAATCGCCATAACTCGCTCCTCTCCCCTTGCGGGAGAGGAAAGTGCAGCTTGCGGACTTGTCCGCTAGCGTAGCTTGGAGAGGGGGCCGCGAGGAACGTAGCTCGCCCCCTCTCCAACTACGGCTAGGCAACAAGTTGCCAAGCCTTCGTATCCTCTCCCGCGAGGGGAGAGGAGTGGTTTGTTCTCGTCGGCTTCCGCATCAAAGCGCCCGAGAAGTTCGGAAGTGTTCAAGGACTTGCGCGCCATTCGGCCCCGCGGTCATCGCCGGGATGGCGCTGCCGCGCGTGGCGATCAGCACGTCGTCCACCGCGAAGCTCTTGCCGCCTGCCTCGATCGATCCTTCCATCACCAGCGCGCCATAGGCATCGCCGCGCGTGCAGGCCGCGATGTTCTCGCCCGGCGCCAGATGGGTGAGGCGGACATGGCCGCGATCGGGATCACCCGGATCGCCGAGCTCCCACGACCAGCCAGGCGCCAGCTTGCTCTTCCACATGCCGTCCGCCCCTTCGAGCGACAGGCTGGAGTTGCCCTCGTTGCGCTTGTTGACCCCCTCGCGCGGCTTGATCACATGATTGCCCAAGCGCAGGGTCGGGTGGTCGTGGTATTCGGGGCCATAGCCGCCGGGCGACAGCGCGACATCGGCGAATATCTCCAGCAGGCGGCATCCCGAGGGGCCGATCAGCAAGGGGCCATATTCGATCGACGGCGCAGCGACGAAGACATCGCCGGGCTGCATATACCAGTCGCCGATCATGCAGCCACCCTCGACTATGACGACGACCGTCCAGCAATCGTGCCAGTGCATCGGCCACAACTGATTGGGCGGCATGCGGATATCGGGCACCAGCATCTGGAAACTATCGCTGGCTTCACCCAGCATGATGCTCTCGCTCCAGGTCTGGCCGCCGGGGATTTCATTGGTGACCACGTTGTCCGGCCCCGCCTTGCCGCCGGGATAGAGCCGCCGCAGCGTCACGCCGGGGGCGATCTCCTCGACATGAAAGGGTTTCTCCGGGACCATCGATCGGACTGGGGCGTTCATGGTTCACTCTCCTTGGGCGGCTCTTGTGGCCTGATGCCGCATCATGGCCTGCTGTTGAGACAAGAATCAATGGGAGATTGAACTTCAAAGGGAGATTGACAGGGCCGCCTGCTCCCGCACTATGCGCTCAACAAGGCAGGGCCACCAAAGCGCCCGCCGGGGAGAGCAATGGCAGACCGCGATATCCTGATCGGCGTCGATGTCGGCGGCACATTCACCGATGCCGTGGTGATGGTCGGCGGCGCGAGCTTCCGCGCCAAATCGCCCAGCACCTATCCCGAGATCGGGCGCGGGGTGCTGGCGGCTTGCGAGCTGGCGGCGCGCGCATCGGGGCAGGAACTGGCCGAGCTGCTGCCGCGCGTTAAGAAATTCGGGCTGGGGACGACGGCCGTGACCAATGTCATCGCCACCCGCACGGGGCTGAAGACCGGGCTCGTGACCACCAAAGGCTTCGAGGAAACCCTGCGGCTCGCGCGCGGGCGCACCAGTGAGCAGGATGGCTGGCTGATGCCGGTCGATGCACTGGTCGAGGCGCGGGCGATTGTCGGGATCGACGAGCGGATCGACCGGGACGGCGGAGTGCTCAAAGCACTCGATCCGGCCGATGTGGTCAGGGCCGGACGCTATCTGGCCGATGAGGTCGGGGTGGAGAGCATCGCCGTCTCCTTCCTGTGGTCGTTCCTCAACGAGGACCATGAGCGAGAGGCGGCGCGGCTGTTGCGGGAGGCTTTGCCGGGAATGCCGATCTCCTCCGGGGTCGAACTGCGCCCGGTGATCCGCGAATATGAACGCACCACGCTTGCCGTGCTCAATGCCTATGCCACCGGCGCCTATCGCGGGGTCGACGGCTTAGCTGCGCAATTGCGCGAGGCCGGCCTCGCCGCGCCTGTGCTGCTCTGCCATTCGGGCGGCGGTGCGATTTCGGTCGAACAGGCGCGCGAGCAGCCGGTGTGGCTGGCGGCTTCCGGCCCGGCGGCAGGGGTTGCCGCAGCGGCGCGGATTGCGCGCGATGCGGGCGAGGACAAAGTTTTGACCTGCGATCTGGGCGGCACATCCTTCGATGTCGCGCATCTGGCGGATGGCGCCCCGGCGCGCACCCAGCGCGGCGACCTGATGGGGTTCTGGACAGCGCTACCGCGTGTCGATGTCGAATCAGTGGGCGCGGGCGGCGGGTCGCTGGCCTGGATCGATGAACGCTCAATGCTGCGGGTCGGGCCAAGGTCGGCGGGCTCCTCGCCGGGGCCAGTTTGTTATGGGCGGGGCGGTACACAGGTGGCGCTGACCGATGCCTTGCTGGTGCTCGGCTATATCGATCCGGCGCGGTTTCTGGGTGGCACCATGGTGCTCGACCGCGAGGCGGCGTTGGCCGCTTGCGGCAAGCTGGGCGAGGCGCTGGGGCTGGATGCTGTCGATGCCGCCTGGGGCGTGCGCGAGATTGCTGTGGCCGAGATGGTCAAGGCGGTGCGAGCGCGGCTATCCAATCATGCGCTGGCTGCGGCGGAGCATTGTTTGGTGAGCTATGGCGGCTGTGGCGCGCTGTTTGCGGCGGAAGTGGCGAAGCTGGCGGGCATCCCCCGCGTGCTGGTTCCGGAGCTGGCCTCGGTGCTTTCCGCCTATGGCGCGGCGACGATGGATATCCGGCGCGAGCGGTTGACCACCTTGCTGATGAAGCTGCCGGGCGATGCGGATCAGATCGACCGCACTTTCGCCGCCCTGCGCGAAGCCGTGTGGCAGGATCTTGCGGCGGACGGCGTCGCGGAAGCAGACCGCGAAGTGCGCTTCGAGCTTGATATGCGCTGGTTCTTGCAGCGCTGGGAGCTGACCATTGCCGTGCCGGGCGAGCCGGTGCTGGGCGATGGCGGGGCCCAGGCCGAGGCCCTGTTCCGCGCCGAGTATCTGCGGCGGTTTGGCGCGGCATCGACGACGACTTCGGGGATTGTCGAGCTGGTCGGGATCAGGGCTGTGGGGGTTGGGCGGATGGAGGACGAAATCCTCCCCGAGCTTGCTCGGGGAGGGGGACCGCCCGCGCAGCGGGTGGTGGAGGGGAATCCGCAAAGTACCCCTCCGTCATCGCTGCGCGATGCCACCTCCCCGAGACAAGCTCGGGGAGGATCAAGCGAGCGTCCGGTCAGCCTCAGGCGTTCGCACCCGTCCGAACCTATCGAAGTTCACGACACTGCCACCCTCGCCCCCGGCGACCACTTCACCGGTCCGGCGCTGGTCGATTCATCGGACACGACAATCTGGGTGCCCAAGGGTATGACGGCCCGAGTCGATCCGAACCGCACTCTGGTTATCGAGGTCTGCACATGAATTATCACGCCAGCCGCACCGATGATCCCATCGCGCCCGAGTTGCTGCGTTCGCGGCTGGAAGCCATCGGGCAGGAGGCAGGGGCCGCCGTCCAGCAGACGGCGATCTCGCCGATTGTCACCGAGAGCAAGGACTATTCGGTCACCATCCTCGATGCCGCAGGCTCTGTGATTTCTGCCTATGGCCTGATCGAGATTCATTATGGCGCGGTAATGCATGCGGTGCGCTCGACGATAAAGGTGCACGGCGACTCCATTGCCGCTGGCGATGTGTTCCTCGCCAACGATCCGCATTCGGGCGGGGGCCTGCATCCGCAGGACGTGGTGATCCAGCGGCCGGTGTTTGAAGGTGGCAAGCTGGTCGCATGGGTTGCCCTGGCGGCGCACATGATGGACATGGGCGGCATGGTGCCCGGCTCCTCCGCCGTGGCGGCGACCGAGTGTTATCAAGAGGCGCTGCGCTTGCCGCCCGTCCGGCTGATCCGGCAGGGGGTGGAGTGCGACGACATCTGGAACATCTTCCGGATCAATGTGCGCAGCTCCGACCTCATCGAAATGGACATGCGCAGCCTTGTGATTGGCGGCGCGGTGGCCGAGGCCAAGCTTATCGAGCTGATCCGCGACATGGGCTTTGCGGCCTTCCAGTCGGCCAGCAGTGCGCTGCTCGCCGGGGTCGAGCGGGTGCTGCGCGAGCGTATCTCGCTGCTGGAGGACGGGCACTATTTCTCCACGGCCTGGATCGAGTGGGGCGGCGACGTGATGCGCATGCCCTGCACCATGGAAGTGCGTGGGCACAGGCTGATCTTCGATCTCACCGAAGCCCCGCCGCAGGTGCCGAGCTTCATCAATTCCAAGGAATACATCATCCGCGCCCAGATCGGCCCGCGCATGCGCCAATTGCTCGCGCCCGGCCTGCCGTTCAATCAGCCAGTGCTCGATATTGTCGAGATCATTTCCAAGCCCGGCACTTTGGTCAATTCGGTCAGTCCGGCGCCAATTGCCGCCGCGCATATGGATGCGGCGATGGCAGTGTTCACTGCGGCCGGCCAATGCATGCAGATGGCGCTGCATGCTTCGAAAAGCGCGATGGAGCGCGATCGGACGACTTCGCCGGCGCTCGCCGCCTATGGCACTGGGCGCTGGACCTATCTCGATCATTTCGGCACGCGGCGGGTCTATACGCTGATCGATGGTGCTTTCTCTGGCAGTCCGGCGGGCGGCGAGATGGACGGGCTCGATATCAAGAGCAGCCAGACACCCGGCGGAAACCAGCTCGAATTCGCCGATGTCGAGATCCTCGAGTCAAGCTATCCGCTGCTGTTCCACGAACGGCGGGCGACGACCGGCGAGCATGGCTATGGCAAGTATCGCTCGGGCGCGGGCTGTCAGGAGAGCTTCAGCGCGCATAACACCGAGACGCTTGTCGGCAACATGACCGGCACACGGGCGTGGTTCCCCACCGGGGGCAGCGCGGGCGGCATGCCGGGCGCCTGCATGCGCTATTTCGTCCACCGTGCGGGGGGAGAGACCGAAAAGGTCGATATCCATCAGGTCGGCCTCGCGCTCGCCCCAGGCGATGTGTTCGAGATGTTTTGCGCGAGCGGCGGCGGGTACGGTGATCCGCTTGATCGTGACGCCGAGGCCGTAGCGCGCGATCTCGCCGAGGACCGGGTCGCGCCGGAGATTGCCCGCGAGATTTACGGTGCGGTGCTGGATGCCAAGGGCGGTGTCGATTCAGTTGCTACCGAAGCCCGGCGGGCCGAGCTGCGCCAGCAGCGGCTGCGCGATGCCGCGCCGCCGGTGCGACCTGCGCCCGATCTGGCCCCCAATTTGTCATGGGGCGACGAACCCGCATTTCCGCTCTATCCAGGCGTGATCCAGCGTGGCAATCTGGCGCTGTCGGAATATTCTGGCGCCGTGCTCGCCGTGGCGCCGGATAGCTGGCTGGATGGGTGCCCGGTGCTCGACATGGCGATTGACGATCGGGCCGGGGGCACTATCGCACGTGCCCATCTGGATCCGGCGAGCGGCCGGATGCTGTTCGTCGATGTAATCCGCAAGGGCGATGGCCCGAGCATTGAATGCCGCCCCGACAGATGGGCGAAAGCAGGACATAACCTGCCAAGAAACGAAGGAGAGAAAGCATGAGCGATCTGGATCTGGTCATTCGCGGCGGTACTGTGGTCGATGGCACCGGCACTGAGGGTTACACAGCCGATGTCGGCATTGCCGGAGGCAAGATCGCCGAAATCGGCAAGATCGCGCCCGGCTCTGCACGCGTCATCGAGGCCGAGGGGCATATCGTCTCGCCCGGCTTCATCGATGGCCACACGCACATGGACGCCCAGATGCACTGGGACCACCTCGGCACCAATTCGGTGTGGCATGGTGTCTCGACCGTGGTGATGGGCAATTGCGGCTTTTCCATCGCGCCGATGCGCAAGGGCAAGCAGGCGCTGGTCGCACGCAGTCTCGAGCGGGCCGAGGACATTTCCGGCGCGGCGATGGCAGCGGGGATCGATTTCTCCTGGGAGAATTACGACCAGTACCTTGATGTCGTCGATAAGCTGCCCAAGGGGATCAACCACGCGGCATATGTCGGCCACTCGGCGCTGCGCACTTTTGTGATGGGCGAGCGCGCTTTCGAAGAGGAAGCCAATGCCGACGATCTGGCGGCGATGACCGCTGAGCTGGCGCGCGGGCTCGATGCCGGTGCGATGGGCTTTTCAACCTCGCGCAGCCTTGCGCACCTGACTTCGGACGACAAGCCGGTCGCCTCGCGGCTGGCGACCCGCGAGGAAGTGGCCTCGCTGGTCGGCTCAATGAAGGGCCGCAAGGGCGCAGTGTTCGAGCTGGCGCATGAAATCCTGCTGCCGGGCGATCTCGATGGCGATGCCTACTGGAACTGGCTCAGGGACCTCACCATCTCGTCGGGCGTGGCCACCACCTACGGCGTGCTCGGACGTTTCGCGCCCACCCAAATCGACTATATCGACGGCGTCAGGGCAGCTGGCGGACGGATGTTTGGGCAAACCCATAGCCGGGGGGTCAGCTCGCTGTTCTCGTTCCGCACCGCCTTTTTCTTTGATTCGCAGCCCGTGTGGAAAGAGTTGCGCAAGCAGCCGCTCGAAATGCAAAAGGCCCAGCTGGCCGATCCTGCGACCCGCGCGGCGCTGATCGCGGCGGTTGACAATGCCCAGTATGGCCAGGCCTCGGGCGCGGAAGGCAAGCCGCCGGAATGGGATGCCTTCTACTATTTCGACAAGCCAATGCCGCCTTATCGCACCTTGGCGGAATTGGCGGCGGAGCGCGGCGCCAGCCATCCGCTCGAAGTGCTGTTCGACCTCGCCATCGAGACCGACATGCACGCGCTGTTCATGCAATACCTCACCCAGGCCTCGGACGAGGAAGCGGTGCGGGTGATGCGCCATCCCAGCTCGATCATGACTTTTTCGGACTCGGGCGCGCATGTCAGCCAGATCGCCGACGGCTCGATCCAGACGCACCTGCTTGCCTATTTCTGCCGCGACAAGCAGCTGCTTTCGATCCCCGAAGCCGTGCAGATGATGACCAGCCGCGCCGCAAATGCCTGGGGCTTTTCCGATCGCGGCGTGCTGGCGGCAGGCATGGCGGCGGACGTCAACATTTTCGATCCGGCAACCGTCGGCCCGGAAATGCCGGAGGTGGTGCATGACCTTCCGACCGGCGCGCGGCGCTTCTCGCAGCGGGCCAAGGGCTTCCGGGCGACTGTGGTCAATGGTCAGGTGCTGACTGAAAACGGGGTGCATACCGGGGCCTTGCCAGGGCAATTGTTGCGGCGGCGGGATTGAGCCTGCCCTTTCGCCTGCAGGAGTTGTCGCGTAGCCCACAACCCTCGTCATTCCCGCGTAAGTGGGAACCTATCTTCAGCGCTATCGGTTTGCGCGAGCATCAAGATCAGGAGCTGGGTCCCCGCTTTCGCGGGGATGACGCTGATTTTTGGACAAACACATGAAACTCAACGCCGTCATCTCCAGCGCCCCCACCCGCGATCTCGCCGTGCTCGCCGCGCGGCTGGAGGGCAGCGGCTGCGACGGGCTCTATTTCGCTGAGCTGGGCCACGATCCCTTCGTCGGCGCGGCAGTGGCTTCGACCGGCAGCAGCAAGCTCACCCTGGGCACTGGCATTGCCCTTGCCTTCCCGCGCGGGCCGGTGCCGCTGGCCTACACGGCGCATGATCTGAACACCGGTTCTGGCGGCAATTTCGTGCTCGGCCTCGGACCGCAGGTGCGCGCGCATATCGAGCGGCGCTTTGGCATGGTGTGGAATGAACCAGTAGCGCGAATGCGCGAGCTGGTGCTGGCTATCCGCGCGGTGTGGGCTTGCTGGGCCAGCAATGGACCGCTGGCTTTCGACGGTGAATTCTACAAGTTGAACCTGATGCCGCCCAACTTCCGCCCCGAGCCAACTTCTCACGCGCCGCCGCCGATTTGCCTCGCCGCAGTCGGCCCGAGGATGTCGGAGATGGCGGGCGAAGTGGCAGACGGGCTGTTCATCCATGCCTTTGCCACGTCGGCCTATGTGCAGAACGTTATCCTGCCGGCAGTCGAGCGCGGGCTGGCCAAGTCCGGGCGGACGCGCAAGGACTTCCAGCTGATCTATTCGGGCTTCATCGCCGATGGCGCCAGTCCGAAAGAGATCGCGGAAGCGCGCAGTTCGGTCGCCTTCTATGCCTCGACCAAGGACTATCGCGGCGTGCTCGATCAGCACGGCATCGGCGACTTGCAGCCGAAGCTCCAGCAGATGACCCGCGAGGGCAAATGGAAGGACATGGCAGCGCTGATATCCGACGAGGTGCTGGATCTGTTCTGCGTCACTGGCGCGCCCGATGAAATTGGCGCGGGGCTTGGCGCGCGCTGGACCGGGCTGGCGGATCAGATTTCACTGAATGTCGACTATTGGAACACCCACCAGGACAACCCGCTCTGGACAGCGGCGGCGGAAAAGTTGAGGCTGATCGCCTGAGTCAAAAGCAGATTGGGAAGAGACAATGCCAGGTATGCCGGTTGCCCACATCAGCTGGGCCATCGCCGACAATGCGGATCGCAAGCCCTGCGACCAGTGGCTGATCGACACTTTCGGCGCCGAAGTGGTCTATGAAATGCTGATGACCCCGGAGGCCGAGAAGATGGGCCTCGACCGGGAAGAGACGCTGATGATGGTCGGCGATACCATGATCATCCCGATCGCGCCTGCCCCGTCCGGCCCGGCTGGCGATGCCCCTACCGGTCAGATGCTGCGCCGCAATGCGGGCAAAATGCGCTGGCTGGGTCTGGCGCTCAAGGTGGCGGACCTCAAGGCCGCCGCCGCGTGGTTTCAGGCCAAGGGCTTCAAGCTGCATTTCGATCCCGGCATGGAGGAGATCTATTTCCTCGTCGGGCGCAAGCAGGCGCTGGGCGTGCGGCTCGAGATCCTCGCAACCGACCTTCCCAACGATCCGCGCCAGAAGGCGGGATGGAACCCGATGCGCTGGCGCGATTATCATCCACTGGGGATCGAAGGGCTGCAATCGATCGGCGTCTCCGCCACCACACTTGCTGCGGCGCGCGAATGCTTTGGCGAGCGGCTGGAGCTGGCTGAACTGGGCCAGCGCGATCTGCCGGGCGAGGGCGCGGACTGTGTCGCCTTCGATCTCGGCGACACAGTGATTGAGGCCATGGTGGCAGTGGGCGACGATTCGCCGCTGAGCTGGCATGCGAACGAGGTGCAGGGAATATATTGCCTGACCTTCAAGGTGAAGAGGGCTGCGTCAGCGGCGGACTATCTCAAGGGCAAGGGATACGAACTGGTCGGCGACACTGCCACCCGCTTCGCCATTGTTCCCAGGCAGGCGCAGGAGCGGCTGATCTTTTTCACTGAAATCGAAGTGCCGGATTACCCGTCGCTAGGATCGAAACTGTTGCAGCCCGCCCAGTTTTAGGCCCGATCCGAACGGGAGGGAGTGAAGATGAAACAGCAGCGCCTCACCATTATCTCCTCCGATTGCCATGCCGGTCCCCAGCGGATGGCCGATTTCCGGCCCTATATCGAAGCGGCGCACCTTCCAGCCTTCGACGACTATTGCGCCCGGATCGAGGCTTTCGAGCGCGACGTGGGCAGCGGGCTCACCGGCGGCGGGGCGACCTCGACCGGCGAGGAGGGACTGTGGGACGCGGCAGTGCGCACGCGCTGCCTCGATGGCGACGGAGTCGCCGCCGAAGTGATCTTTGCCCAGGGCTCAGTGCCCTTTGCCGCCTATCCGGCAGTAGGCGGCGGGCGCAAGGTCGAATTCCGGGCCAGCCCCGCGCAAATCGCGGCCGGATGCCGCGCCTATAACCGCTGGCTGGCCGACCTGTGCTCAAGCGATCCGAGGCGCCATCTCGGCATCGCCCGGGTGCCGCTGCCCGATGTCGCTGCGGCGGTCGAGGAAGTGGAGCTTGCGGCAAAGCTGGGCCTGCGCGGCGGAGTGCATCTACCGCCGGTCACTTCCGCCGAGGCCATGCCCTATTTCAACGATCCGATGTATGAGCCGTTCTGGGCGGCCTGCGCGGCCAATCACATGGTTCTAAACATGCATGGCGGGGCCAATCTGGTCTATGGCACCGGCCCGGAAAGCTATGCCATGACGCTGGCCGAAGTCGACTGGCTGAGCCACCGCGGGCTCTCGTATCTGATCTTCTCGGGCGTGTTTGAACGCTACCCCGATCTGCACCTCGCCATGACCGAGCAGCGCTGCCACTGGGTCCACCAGCTGCTCGACGATTTCGATTCGGTCTATGCCCACATCGATGTCTTCGGCTCGAACCGGCATCTGCCGCGCAAGCCCAGCGAATATTTCCGCGAGCATTGCTTCATCGGCGCCAGCTTCCTGTCGCGGCCCGAATGCGATGCGCGCGCAGAAGTAGGCAATGCGTGCTTCATGTGGGGCTCGGACTATCCGCATATGGAGGGCACCTGGCCCTATACCAATGCGGCGCTGCGCTATGCCTTCGGCGGCGGGGTTTCGTCGCTGGAGCTTGGCGCGATGCTCGCGGGCAATGCCGCGCGTTGCTACCGGATCGACCTCGCCGAGCTGCAGCCGATCGCGGACCGGATCGGCCCGACGGAGGCAGACTTGCGCGAGCCGATTGACATCTTGCCCGGCGAGGGGCCCAATGAGAAGCCAGTGCGATCATGGGCGTTCCGACGCCACGGCGCCTGGCACTGATAAAGGGAGAGAGACCGATGCAATTCCGCCCACTGCATCCCGAATTCGGCGCCGAGGTGATCGGCTTCGACATTGAAGCGGGCCGCGATCCGGCTGATATTGCCGCATTGCAGGCCGCCTATGATCGCCATTCGATCCTGCTGTTTCGCGGGAGCGAGCACCTTTCGCACGAGCGCCATATCGAGGTCGCATCGTGGTTCGGCCCGCCCTCGCCAGTCGATAACAGCGGCAAGGGCGATTATGTCTCGGTGCTGCATAACCGCGATCCGGCGGGCTCGATGCAGCTGCCGTTCCACTGCGACCTGACCTATACCCAGTATCCGATCAAGGCGATCTGCCTGCAGGCGATCGAGCTGCCTGGCAGCCCTACCGCGACCACCTTTGTCAGCAATGAGGCCAACTGGAAGACGCTGCCGGACGAAATGAAGCAGCGGCTCGAAGGGCTCAGCCTGCGCCATGTCCATATCTCGAACGTCAAGGAATACGACTGGCCGCCGTTCATCGCCGACCATCCGCTTAAATTCCCCAATCCGCGCACCGGCGAACCGATGCTGCTGATCACCGAACACCACGCCACCCGGATTAACGAACTGGATGAAGCGGAAAGCCAGGCACTGATCGAGCAGCTGTTCGCGCACAGCTATGCGCCCGGGCGGCTCTATGACCACGTCTGGCAGCTGAACGACGTGCTGATGTGGAACAACCTCGCAGTGCAGCACGCCCGGCGCGAACACAGCGACTATGCAGGCGGCCCGCGCGCGCTGCAGCGGGTGGCGCTGTGCGAGGAAACGCTGCAGGACTCGATTGATCGTGCAAGGGCGCAGCAAGCGGCTTAAGCCTTACTTCCCCTCTTCCCCGAAACCGCAAGGAACATCACCATGCCCACTCCCGATATGCCCCAGAAGGCTCCCTATCCCGTCGCCGTCGAGGCGGGGAAAAGCTATTACTGGTGCGCCTGCGGCAAGAGCGCCAGCCAGCCGTTCTGCGATGGTTCGCATAAAGGCAGCGAATTCGCGCCGACCAAGTTCACTGCCGAGGAAAGCAAGACAGTCTATTTCTGCGGCTGCAAACAGAGCGGCAACGGCGCCCTGTGCGACGGATCTCACCAGAAGCTCTAGGCCTCTTGCCTCTCCCGCGCATTTAGTTCAGCTTACGAACAAATGACTCGCCGCAGGGCGGGTGCAAGCGAGGAGAGAGCCATGCAGATTTCACGTCGCGGTTTCGCCCTTGGCACTCTGGCTGCAGCAGCGACTGCGCCAGATGCCATGGCCCGGCCCAGGCCCTTGCGCCGACGCGAACCAGTGGCCGAGACCCGCCACGGCAGGGTTCGCGGCATGGTGCAGGGCGGCATCTATGAATTCCACGGCATTCCCTATGGCGCGCCGACCGGCGGGGCTGCCCGCTTCCTGCCGCCGAGGCAGCCCGAAGCCTGGGCCGGCGTCAAGGACTGCATGGCCTGGGGGCCGCTCGCCCCGCAAGGCGCCTCGACTGCCAATCCGGCAGGCGGGCTGGGCGCCGACATGGCCAAATATTTTGGCTCGGCAGATGGCATCTCTCCCACGATCAGCGAGGATTGCCTGACGCTCAGCGTCTATACGCCCGCCTTGCGCGATGGCGCCAAGCGGCCGGTGATGGTGTGGATTCACGGCGGCGGTTTCTCTATCGGCGGCTCGGCGGGCCCGCGCACCACCGGCACGAATATCGCGGCGCGGCAGGGCGTGGTCACCGTGTCGATGAACCACCGGCTCGGCGCGATGGGCTATGCCTATCTCGGGGCCTTGCACGATGATTTCGCGCATAGCGGCAATCAGGGCCAGCTTGACCTGATCCTCGCCCTGCAATGGGTGCATGACAATATCGAGGCCTTCGGCGGCGATCCGGCGCGGGTGATGATCCACGGCGAGAGCGGCGGTGGCGGCAAGATCGGCACCTTGCTCGGCATGTCCGGCGCCTCGGGGCTGTTTCACCGCGCAACCCTGCAGAGCGGCTCGGCCAACCGTGTGCCGTCAAAGGAGTTGGCGGCGCAAACTGCTGAGGAGCTGCTCAGAGAACTGGGCATTGCGCCGGGCGACTTCCGCAAGTTGCAGGAGCTGCCGTGGAAGCAGATCGTCGATGCGCAATCGAAGATGGAATTCCGCGCCATGACCCAGCCCGGCGCGCGGCGCGGCTTTGTGCCGACTTCAGGCACGGCGGAATTGCCGCTCAATCCGATCGATGCAGTGGCGAGTGGCTCAGCGCCGGTTCCGGTCATGATCGGCTGCACCAGGCACGAAGCAGCATTGTTCCTGGCGGCGGGCGGGCTCAGGTCGGATAAAGTGACTGCTGATATCTTGCGCCAGCGCATGGCTGTTCTGTTCCCTGGCAGGGCCGAAGAAGCCCTTGCCGGATACAAGGCGATCGATCCCAAGGCCACGCCCGGCGACTTGCTGATCCGCGCCATGTCGGACACCACGCGCTATGCGGGTATCGAGCTTGCCGAAGCCCATATCAAGGGCGGCAAGGGCGGAACCTGGCAATATCTGTTCTCCTGGGAAAGCCCGGTCCTGCCCTATATGCACTCCGGTCATGGCATCGACGGCTCGTTCTATTTCGACAATACCGAAGCCATCCCCATCGCCACTGGCAATGCCGGCGCGCGGCTGATTGCGGCGCGGGCCAGCGCCGCCTTCGCCAGCTTCGCGCGGACCGGCAATCCTTCGACCCGCGCGCTAGCATGGCCGCAATATTCGCTGGCGCGGCGCGAGACGATGGTCTGGAATATGCCGCCCAGGGTCGAAAGCGATCCTCTGGGCGCAGAGCGGCAGCTGCGGACGCGGCTGGCGGCGGCTTGATGTTCAAAAACAAAGGCAGGGTAGAATGACTATGAAAACAGGGCGCAAGATAATGGCGGCGCTCGCTCTGGCGAGCCTGTGGCTGCCTGCCCTGGCCAGCGCCGAAACGGCAGTGCCTGTCGCCGTCCCCGGCAAGCCAACCTTGATGCTGGGCGCTTTCGATCTGGCGACCTTGGGCTATCAGACCGAAGAGTATTTCCTCTCGGGCACGGCGACGAGCTACAAGTTGCCATCCGCGCCGACTGCGGACGGCCGGTGGAATGCAGTGGCAGATGCCTCCGCGCCCTATACGACCCGCTTCGTGGTGATCCGTCCCTCCGATCCGGCGAAGTTCAACGGTACCTTGCTGGTCGAATGGCTCAATGTCACTGCCGGGCAGGATACGCCCGCCGACTGGATGGTGGCACACCGCGTGATGCTGCGCCGGGGCTATGCCTATGTTGCGGTCTCGGCGCAGAAGGTGGGCGTGGAGGGCGGCAACACGGCGATGGGCCAGCCCGCCGTGCCGCTCAAGAAGAGCAATCCGGAGCGATATGGCAGCCTGTCGCATCCAGGCGACGCCTTCAGCTTCGATATCTATTCGCAGGTTGGCGCGGCCTTGAAGGCGGCGGGCGGAAAAGGCGCGCTCGGCCCGCTCGCGCCGCGCAAGGTGCTGGCTATCGGCGAATCGCAATCCGCAGCTTACCTGACCACCTATGTCAACGCGGCCGACCCCTTGGCAAAGGTCTACGATGGCTTCCTGATCCATTCGCGCTTTGGCAGTGCAGCCTCGATCGAGGGCACGCCGATGCGCGGCTCTGCGGCGGGCTATCCCGATTTCGTCCGCTTCCGCCCCGATCTGCGCGTTCCCGTCATGACCTTCATTTCCGAGACTGACCTGCTGGGCAGCCGCCTCTCGGGCTATCACGGCGCGCGCCGGGCGGATGATCGCCACTTGCGGGTCTGGGAAGTCGCCGGGACGGCCCATGCCGATAACTACCTGTTCATGGGCGCCTTCCAGGATTCCGGCTCAATGCCGATTGCCGATCTGGCCAAGGTGTTCCGCCCGGCGACGATGTCGATGGCAGGCAAGGTTGAAAAGCCGTTCAACGAGGGCATGCCGCATCACTATGTCATGCAGGCTGCGCTGGCGGCGATGGACGGCTGGCTGAAGACCGGGCGCCCGCCCACCAGCACCGCGCCGCTGATGCTCGATCCGGCTACCAAGCCCGGCGATCCGCCCGCGCTGTTGCATGACGCCAATGGCCTCGCGCGCGGCGGGGTGCGCTCGCCCTGGGTCGATGTGCCGACCTTGCGGCTGACCGGCAAGGGTGATCCCAATTCGTTCATCGGCATGCTGGCAGGCAGCGGCGACCCGTTCGACAAGGCCACGCTCGCCCGGCTCTATCCCGGCGGCAAGGCGGATTATCTGCGCCGCTTCACTCGCTCGCTCGATACAGCGATCCGCGCCGGGCATTTGCTGCGCGAAGACCGGCAGGAAATTCTGGACATCGCTGCCATCAACTTCGATGCTGCCTCTTGATCATAGGCAGGGGGATTACGGCGAATGATGGCTCCATCGGATATGACCGGCAAAGTCGCGCTGGTCACGGGCGCGGCGGCTGGCCTCGGGCAAGCGACGGCGATCCGCCTGGCCGAAGTCGGCGCTAGCGTTGCAATCGTCGATATTGCGGATGCGGGCCTCGCCGAGACGGCCAAGGCGATCGAAGCGCTGGGCTGCGCGGTGCTGGTCCTGCCGCTCGACCTGTCAAACCGTGCCAATTGCCGCGCGGTGGTCGAGCAGACGGTGGCCAAGTTCGGCCGGCTCGATGCGCTGTGCAGTGTCGCGGGCGTGATGCTGGTTGGCGAGACTGCGGACTATAGCGATCACGACTGGGACCTTACCCTTGCAGTGAACCTCACCGCGCCCTTCGTCCTCGCCCGTGCAGCGATCCCGCATTTGCTTGAGGCCAAAGGGGCGATCGTCAACGTCACCAGCTGCGCCGCCTTCCAGGGCCAGGCCTACTTCGCCGCCTATTGCGCAACCAAGTCCGGTCTCACCAACATGACCAAGGCGCTTGCCATGGAATTCCAGCACCAGCCGATCCGGGTCAACGCAGTTGCGCCAGGAGGCATGATGACCGGGCTCGCTGCCGGCATGGCGAAAATCATGCATCTCGACCAGTCGCTCATCGGCAAGATTCCCTCGGCCCGGCCGGAGCTGTGCGAGATCGAGGATGTGGCCGAATGCGTCGCCTTCCTCGCCACCGATGCGGCGCGAGGCTATCATGGCTCGTGCGTGCAGATCGATGCCGGAGTGACGGCGGGGTAGCGGAGCTTTCAGCCCCGCCCGATGCCGACATAGTCAAAACCAGCCGCGCGCATGTCTTCCGGCTCATAGACATTGCGCAGATCGACCAGCAGCGGCGCGCGGGCGAGCTGCTTGATCCGGGCGAAATCGAGCGCTCGGAAGGCATCCCATTCAGTGACGATGACCACCGCGTCCGCATGTTCGATCGCGGCATAGGCGTCTTTCATCATGGCGACGCCCGGCATCATCGGCCCGGCCAGCTCCATGCCTTCGGGATCATAGGCAGTGACTTCGACCCCGGCATCGATCAGCGTCTGGGCGATGGCCAGCGAGGGGGAGTCGCGCATGTCGTCGGTGTTTGGTTTGAAGGTGAGGCCCAGCAGCGCGACTCTTTTGCCGCGCACGTCGGATGCACCCAGCGCCTCGATGACCTTGCGGCCCATCGCGCGCTTGCGGCTGTCGTTGACCTTGACCACCGCCTCGACGATCCGCAGCGGGCTACCAAAGTCTTCAGCGGTCTTGAGCAGGGCCAGCGTATCCTTGGGAAAGCAGCTGCCGCCATAGCCCGGCCCGGCATGGAGGAATTTCGAACCGATGCGGCCATCAAGGCCGACCCCGCGCGCCACGTCCTGCACATCGGCGCCCGATTTTTCGCAAAGATCGGCTATCTCGTTGATGAAAGTGATCTTGGTCGCAAGGAATGCGTTGGCGGCATATTTGATCAGCTCGGCGCTGCGCCGTGAGGTGAACTGGATCGGTGCCTTGTTGAGGAACAGCGGGCGATAGACTTCGCTCATCACGCCGCGCGCCCATTCGTCATCACTGCCGATGACGATACGGTCGGGCCGCTTGAAATCGGCAATCGCCGCGCCTTCGCGCAGAAATTCCGGGTTCGAAGCGACGGCATAGCGCACTTTCGTGCCCGAATCGGCAATGATCCGCTCAACTGCATCGCCGGTGCCCACCGGCACGGTCGATTTGGTGACCACTACAGCCGGGTGATCCAGATGCTGGCCGACTTCCTCGGCCACGGCATGGACAAAGGACAGATCGGCATGGCCGTCGCCACGCCGCGAAGGGGTGCCCACGGCAATGAAGATCGCGCCCGCTCCGGAGATGCCTGCTGGCAGGTCAGTGGTGAAGGTGAGGCGGCCCGACATGGCATTGCGGCGCACCAGTTCTTCCAGACCCGGCTCGTAAATCGGCATTTCGCCTGCCTGAAGCCGGGCGATCTTGCCGGGATCCTTGTCGATGCAGACGACATCGTGGCCGAAATCGGCAAAGCACGCGCCTGATACCAGCCCGACATAGCCCGAGCCGACCATCGCAATCTTCATCTAAAATCCCCTTTCATGCCGCAGCGATTTCGCATGCGACCCTGCCATCAATCATATCCGTGGAAATCAGCCAGCGCGCAGAGCCTTCCAGCACCAGCGCGGTCAGCCGGTTGCTGGAATAGGCGCCGGTATCGATACCGATGCGGTTGCTGCGAATCACCGGCATTGGCGAAATGCTATGGCCATGAACGATTACAAATCCGTGATCGCCGCCATGGCCGAGGAATGGCTCGCGGATCCAGTGCAGGTCGGTCGGGCTCTGATCCTCGATGCTCACACCGGGGGCAATTCCGGCGTGGACGAAGCAATAGTCGCCGATCACCACGCTGTCCTCGAAGCTGCGGATGAAGTCGAGGTCGGCAGCGGGAACCGCCTCGCGCATCATCGCCTGGCCCTGTGCCAGATCTGCCGCGTTCCAGCACGCCTCATCGAGCGGATAGGACAGGATCGTTTCGCGACCACCATAGCGCAGGAAGTGGCGAAACAGCTCGAGATCCTCGCCGCAGCGCAGGAACATTTCCTCGTGGTTGCCGCAAAGTATGCGAACCCTGCGCCGCGCTTTCAGCTCTCGGGCGGCGGCGATGACACCGGCGCTGTCCGGCCCGCGATCAATCAGATCACCGAGCAGCACGATCGTGGTTCGCGCGGGGGAGCGGCTCTTGTCGTCCGCTTCGATGGCCATGATCAGGGCATCGAACAGGTCGCGCCGACCGTGGATATCGCCCACGGCATAGATTCGCGTTTCCGCCGGAACCGATGGAAGCGGCGTCGCGGGATGCGGCCGGAAGAGTTTGCTGAGCTTTTCAAACATAAAGGATCGCCGCGCCGGGCTATAAGCGTGCCCCGGCGCGGTCACAAGGTGCGGAGCGACTGGAGGCGGAGTGTTGCATAAAGCACACACCTGAATGACGCATTGCGACCTGCGCGGTTTTTCCTCTTGTGCAGTGCAGCAAAACGATGCAGCAAGGGGGTGCATTCGTGAGATGTCACCCGAAAATGAGGTGCACAGCGAATTCGCAGGTGGGACGATGCAGTATTAACCGTGAGGGAATAACTATGCTTACATCCATGCGCGGCCTTTTGGCCGCAACACTTCTCGCCGGCAGCAGCTTTGCCGCCATGCCCGCTCTGGCTGACGAATCCGATCCGCCGAGCGATGTGACGATCACCGGCAGCGCCGCGATCGTTTCGCAATATCGTTTCCGCGGGCTTGCCCAGTCGGACAACAAGCCTGCCGTCCAGGCCGCGATGACTGTCGCGCACAAGTCGGGTTTCTACCTTTCGGCATGGGGCTCGAGCGCCAGCGCCGGTGCCGGTCCGATCAACATCGGTGGCACTGAAATCGATATCTACGGCGGCTGGACCAAGGGTCTCGGCGATAGCGGCTTCACTGTCGACATCGGCGGCTATGGTTACATCTATCCCGGCGCGCCGCTCGGCAACTATTACGAGATCTATGGCTCGGTCGCCAAGACCTTCGGCCCGGCCACTGCCAAGATCGGCGTCTATGTCGCCCCCGACCAGGAAGTGTTCAACTACAACTGGACCTCGACCAAGCGCAGCAATCTCTATCTCTATGGCGACCTCGGCGCCGGCATTCCGGGCACTCCGCTGACTGTCCACACCCACCTTGGCTACACTGACGGCGGCTTCGCCTGGGCCAAGAACTATCTCGACTACAACGTTGGCGTCAGCGCCAAGTGGAAGGCCCTGACCTTCGACGTCTCGGTGGTGGGCACCAATGTCGGCAAGTCAGACATCAACAAAGGCTTTGCCTGCGCCAACAACGCGGCCTGCATCGAATATAACCGTCGCATGTCGAAGACGACGGTTGTCGGTTCCATCACCGCAAGCTTCTGATTTTTAGATTCAGGGGGAACAGGCCCCGCTCTCCGAAAGGGGGGGGCGGGGCCTTTCTTTTGGCTGTTTACCGCAGGTAAAAATCAATCGTCGTCACCACCCGCACCCGCTTGAATGGAGAATCGGGTGCGCCGCCGCCGCCGCCTTCGCTGTCGCCATCGCGCGGGGCAATCGAGAAATAGCCCTGGCTGGCGCTCTTGATTGAGCCCACCGAAGTGCCGCTGTCCTTGGCAAACTGTTCCGCGGAAGCGCGCGCGTCCTTGGTTGCCTGAGCGATCATCGCGGGCTTGAGCGCGCCCAGCCCGGTGAACTTGTAGCTCATGCCCGAGCCATCCTCCAGCACCACGCCTCTGCGAACCAGATCGAACTGGCGCCGCGCCGCTTCCTGCGCGCGTTTGATGTCGTTCGAGCGCAGGGTCATGTTCTGCCGCACGGTGACTTCCTGCACGCCGTTGTTGGAATATTGCGACACATTTACCCCGGCAGGCTGCAGGGCCTCGGCGGGAAAGCCGAGCTCGCGGAAATAGGCGCGGATCGCTTCGCTGTCCTGTTCGGCATCAGCCTGGGCCGTGGCAAGATCGCCGGCCTTGGCTGAATAGGACAGCGACCAGGTGGCAAGATCGGCCGTGACATCCCGCTCGGCCAGCCCGCGCACGGTGACCGAGCGATCCGCCTCGCGGGCGCGGACCAGACCATTGCCCAGCAGATAGCCGCCGACGACAAGCCCGAGGGTCAGCACCCCGGCGCTGGCCAGCCAGCGGCGGGTGGTTGCATCGGCGAAGAAGGCTCTGGCGGAAGAGGCTGTATAGGGGTTAGTGTCGGTCATGACGGGGCGTCCCTGGTTGCAAGAACAAGGCATGCGCCGGACAAGCTTTCTGCACGATGAACCGTGCACTATGCGCGATGAATGGAGCCACAAGAACGTGACCAAATACCTCCACACCATGATCCGGGTCAGCGATCCCGAGGCCACGATCCGCTTTTTCGACCTCATCGGCGTCAAGGAATTCCGTCGCTATGAGAATGCACCGGGGCGCCACACGCTGATCTTCCTTGCCGTGCCGGGCGAAGAAAAGACGGCTAATGTCGAGCTGACCCATAACTGGGACCCGGAAGACTACCAGGGCGGCCGCAACTTCGGCCACCTCGCCTATGGGGTGGAGAATATCTATGACACCTGCCAGAAGCTGGCCGATGCCGGCGTAACCATAAACCGCCCCCCGCGCGATGGGCGCATGGCCTTCATCCGGACGCCGGATGCGATTTCAATCGAGCTGTTGCAGATCGGGGAAAGCCTGCCGTCGCAGGAGCCATGGGCGTCTTTGGCGAATGTGGGGGAATGGTAGGGTCAATCGCCCCCCCGCCCTGCCAGCCTTAACACCCCGAACCCCGCCACAGCCGAAACCAGCGACCCTGCCAACACGCCCAGTTTAGCCTGCTCGACCAGTTCCGGATTTGCCGGGAAGGCCAGCGCGGCGATGAACAGGCTCATGGTGAAGCCCACGCCGCAGAGCAGCGCCATACCCCATAGCTGCGCCCAGCTTGCCCCGTCCGGGCGCTGGGCGAGCCGCAGGTGGCAGGCGGCCCAGATGGCGCCGAAAATGCCGAGCTGCTTGCCCAGCACCAGACCGGCGGCGACGGCGAGCGGGAGGGGCGAGGTGAGGCTGTGGCCGCCATTCCCGCCCAGTTCCGTCCCGGCGTTGGCGAGGGCGAACAGGGGCAGGATCAGGTAGGTGACCCAGGGCGCCAGTGCGTGTTCCATATGGAGCAGCAGGCTGTGGCCCTGCTTGTCGAGCCGCATCGGGATGGCGAGGGCTGCCGCGACTCCGGCGACAGTGGCGTGGACGCCTGAGTGCAGGGAGCACAGCCAGGTCAGTATCGCGAGCGCGGCATAGCTCCAGCCGTTGCCGATACGCAGGCGGCCCGAGGCCAGCATCAGGGCGAGGCAGGCTGCGGCACCAGCCAACCACAGCAGGTCAATGCCCTTGGTATAGACCAGCGCAATGATCGCCACTGCGCCGATGTCATCAACGATTGCGATGGTCAGCAGCAGCAGGCGAAGCGCGGGCGGGGCGCGGCGGCCAAGCAGCGCAAGCACGCCAACGGCAAAGGCGATGTCGGTCGCCGCCGGGATCGCCCAGCCTGGGCGCAGGGCCGGATCGCCGCCGCTCACCGCCAGGTAGACAAGCGCCGGAACTGCCATGCCCGCGATTGCCGCGATGACCGGCAGCCGCCGCCGCGCCGGGCTGGCCAGCTCGCCGTCCAGCATCTCGCGCTTGATCTCAAGCCCGACGGCGAAGAAGAACAGTGCCATGGCCGCGTCGTTGATCCAGGCATGGACATCGCCCAGATGGGCGATCGGTGTCCACTCCAGCGCCCCATGCAGCACAGCGTGATAGGCATGCGCGGCGGGCGAATTGGCGAGCAGCAGCGCCAGTATGGCCGCCGCAATCAGCAGCAGTCCCGCCCCGGCCTCGCCATGCGCCGCGCGGCGCAGCGCGGCGGCGATATGGTTGGCGAAATGGCGGTGTTGCGGCATGGCGGAGCGCTCCTGACGGCGGCCATGCATTAACCATAGCTGAAACGTTTGCAAATCGCTGCAAAAGCAATAGGTTCGATTCGTGGGTGAGACCGGGTGGCTTTGCTGAATGCTGGCCGATTTGACGCTGAGAGGAATGGCGCAGGTGCTGCGCTGGCTGCTCGTGGCAGAACACGAGCTGTTGCTTTTTGCCACATTCTGGTTTATTCTCAGTGCGATAGATGAAGCTGCGATCGATTTCTCGTGGATCTGGCTGCGGCTGGGTGGTCGCGGGCATGCTGCCCTTGTGCCTCTGGCACTGGCAGAATCGCCCCTGCTCGGCCGTGCAGCGATTCTCGTGCCGGCCTGGCATGAGGACGAAGTGATCGGTCATATGATCACGCATACGCTGAAGGCCTGGACCCAGCGCGATTTCGTGCTCTATGTCGGCGTCTATCGCAACGATCCGGCAACACTGGCTGCGGCGAGCGTGGCGGCAGGCGGCGATCCGCGCATTCGCCTGGTGGTCAATGCTGCCCATGGCCCGACCACCAAGGCCGATTGTCTCAACCGGCTCTACGCAGCGCTGCGCGCCGATGAAGCCCGCAGCGGCCTGATGTATCGCAACATCATCATGCACGATGCCGAGGACATGGTGCATCCCGCCGCGCTGGCGGTGATGGACCGGGCGCTGGCCGAGGTCGATTTTGTGCAGCTGCCGGTCCGGCCCGAACCGCAACCGGCATCGCTGTGGATTGCCGGGCACTATTCGGACGAATTTACCGAGGCCCATGCCAAGTCGCTGGTGGTGCGTGATGCGCTGGGCGCGGCGATCCCGGCGGCTGGCGTCGGCTGCGGCTTTTCGCGCGAAGCGCTCGCCAGTCTGGCGCGGCTGCGCATGGCAACGGGCGAATCGGGACCTTTCGCTTCGGAATGCCTGACCGAGGACTATGAGCTGGGCTTGCTGGTAGCCCGCGATGGTGGCCGCAGCCGGTTCCTGCGGATGCGCGATGCAGACGGAAATCTTGTCGCCACGCGCAGTTATTTCCCCTCGACCCTGGAAACCGCCGTGCGGCAGAAGGCGCGCTGGATACACGGGATTGCCCTGCAGGGCTGGGAGCGGCTGGGCTGGAGCGGGCGTCCGGTCGAAATCTGGATGGCACTGCGCGATCGCCGCGGTCCTTTGACTGCGGTAGTGCTGGCTGCTGCCTATCTGCTGCTGGTGATCGAGGCGATTCTTGGCGCGGCGCGGCTGGCGGGCTGGCAGGACTGGCTGGCACCCAATCCGGCGCTGCGTTTCATGATCGCGATGAGCTTCGTCAGCTTCATGTGGCGCGCCGCCATGCGGTTTGCTTTCACCACGCGCGAATATGGCGTGATGGAGGGACTGCTGGCAGTGCTGCGCATTCCGGTTGCCAATGTCATTTCGATCATGGCGGGGCGTCGCGCGCTGATCGCCTATATCCGCACTTTGAGTGGCGGCGAGGTGAGCTGGGACAAGACCAGGCACGGCAGTAACCACCCGTCGTTGATCGATGCCGAGGCGAGGGCAGCATGATGGGCCGCTTTTCCCGGCGCGGACAGCCGCTGGTGGCGCTGGTCATGGTGCTCGGCGGCTGGGTTTCGGCGCGGGCGATGATGTGGGACCCGGCGGCCGTTCCGTCTGTCGCGCTGCCGGTGCGTAGCGCCGTTGCGGCGCTGGCCATTCCCGCAGAGGGGCTGCGGCCTGCGTCGGCAAGGCCCGATGCTGCTTCGCCGGCAGGTATGTCGGTGCCGGGCGACCTTGGCATGGACGAAGCTGGCATGCTGGCTGACCCGCCGGACCAGACGATCGCGGCCTCTTCCAGCATTGCGAGCCAGCCCGAGCCCGGGCCGCTGACTTCATCGGTGCCCGCGACTGCTTCCGCCTCGCTCATCGAACCGCCGCGAATGTCGCGGCAATTCGTGGCACAGCCGCCGAGGCCGGTCGTCATGCCGGTGCCCCAGGCCGTCGCTGCCGGGCACCACCTGCTGTGGATGGCGGCTCTGTCGCAAATTCCGATGCCCGCCACGCTGCTGGCTATGCCTGACCCGGCGCCTGCACCAGTTCCGTTCTACCCCGCCGGATCGCAGCCACTTGGCGCTGGCAAGCCTGGTGCCAACCGCTGGTCGGTCGATTCGTGGGTGTTGTGGCGCAGCGGCAGCAATGCGGCGCTGTCAGGCGGGCTGCTGATCCCCAGCTATGGCGCGAGCCAGGCAGGCGCGGTGTTGCGCTACCGGCTTGCGCCGGGAAGCAAGCTTCGCCCCAATGCCTATCTTCGCACCACCGCTGCTCTCAATGGTTCGAGTGAGCGCGAGGTGGCGGTGGGACTCGCACTGCGGCCGATTTCACGGTTGCCGGTCTCGCTGCAAGGCGAAGCGCGCTACACCAGCACGCCCACCGGCCACACCTTGCGCCCGGCCGTGCTGGCGGTGACCGAATTGCCGCCCTTTGCGCTGCCGCTCGGCCTGCGCGGCGAGGTCTATGGCCAGGCGGGCTATGTCGGCGGCAAATTTGCGACTGGCTTTGCCGATGGCCAACTGCGGGTCGACCGCCGACTGGCGCAGCTGGGCAAGGCCGATCTGCGGCTGGGCGGCGGGGCCTGGGGCGGGATCCAGAAAGGCGCCTCGCGGTTTGATGCCGGCCCTTCGCTCACCATAGGCCAGCCGCTCGGCGGCCCGGCCTCGATCAGGCTCGGCGCGGACTGGCGGTTCCGGGTCGCAGGCAAGGCGGCGCCGGGCTCCGGCCCTGCCGTGACGCTTTCCGCAGGATTCTAGCGCGTCTTTGCTTCCTTCCTCTGCGCCTGTCGGCTAGACGGGTCGCAGGATGGATGTTTACCTCCCGATCGCCAATCTTTCGGTCAACGGCCTGTTCATCGTCCTTTTGGGCGCGCTGACCGGGCTGCTGTCCGGCATGTTCGGCGTCGGCGGCGGTTTCCTGACCACACCGCTGCTGATTTTCTATGGCGTTCCCCCCACTGTGGCAGCGGCATCGGCCGCCAGCCAGGTGACCGGTGCGAGCATTTCAGGGGTTTTTGCGCATCACCGGCGCGGCGGGGTCGATACCAAGATCGGCCTGGTGATGGTGGCGGGCGGGGTGATCGGCACTGGCATTGGCACCCTGCTGTTCCGCCTTCTCCAGCAACTCGGCCAAATCGATACAGTGATCAATGTGCTCTATGTGCTGCTGCTGGGTTCGATCGGGATCATCATGGCGCGCGAGAGCCTTGAGACGCTGCGGGCGCAGCGATCAGGCACGCCGATCAAGGCCCGCAAGCGCCGGCATCATCCGCTGGTTGCCAGCCTGCCGATGCGCTGGCGGTTCTATCGCTCCGGGCTCTACATCTCGCCGCTGGCGCCGCTGCTGCTGGGCATGGCGACAGGCGTGCTGACCATGCTGATGGGCATTGGCGGCGGCTTCGTGCTGGTTCCGGCCATGCTCTATATTCTGGGCATGAGTGCCAGTGTGGTGGTCGGCACTTCGCTGTTTCAGATTCTGTTCGTCACCATGGCCACAACCATGATGCATGCCCTGACCACCAAGGCAGTCGATATCGTGCTGGCGGTGCTGCTGCTGATCGGGTCAGTAACCGGCGCGCAGGTCGGTGCGCATTTTGCGCAGAAGGCGCGGCCCGAATATCTGCGGCTGGCCCTGGCGGCGATTGTCCTGCTGGTCGCGCTGCGGCTGGCACTTGGTCTGGGCTATCGCCCGGACGAGATTTTTACGGTGATCGTTCAGTGAGGGTGTTGCTCGCGCTGCTGGCCTTGCTGCTGCTGGGAGGCGCGCGCGATCCCATTCTGGTGCCCGAGATATCGCAACACGAAGTGCAGGTTCGCCAGGGCTTTACCGGAGCGGAGCTGTTACTGTTCGGCGCCATTCTCAGCCCGGATGGCACCCGCGCCGGGCAGGATTATGACATTGTGGTCGTGCTCAAGGGGCCCAGTAATCCCGTCGCGCTGCGCGAGAAGCGCAAGATGGCGGGCATCTGGCTCAATGCCGCAAGCATGGAGCTTCACTCGGTCCCGTCCTATTTCGCCGTGGCATCGACCCGCCCGATCAGCAAGATCGTCGATAACAAGACTGCCGCGATCTATGAGCTTGGCCTGCCCTGGCTGCAATTGTCGCCGACCGGCGCGATCGATCCCAAGGCGCAGAGCCACTTTGCGGCGGGACTGGTTGATCTGATGAGCCGCAAGGGGCTCTATCAGCAGAGCCAGGCCGGGGTCACTGTCAAGGAACAGGTGCTTTATCAGGCACGCATGGTCCTGCCCTCCAGCGTTGTGACCGGGCGATATACCGCCGAGACATTTGCGATCACCCATGGCCGGGTGGTCGCTTCGGCGGTGAGCACAGTCGAAGTGCGAAAATTGGGCTTCGAAGGCGCTATTGCGCAGTTCGCCCAGTCCTATTCGTTCCTCTACGGCTTGCTGGCGATCGGCATTGCAGTGGTGATGGGCTGGCTGGCAGGACGGGTGTTCGCGCTGGTGTGACATTGGCTTGGCTGGCTGCATCGACACTGGTTGCAAAGACAGCGGGGTTTAGGCTGAAATTAACATCTCTGGCGTAGCACTGCGGCTCAGATCCTCGGATAAGAGCAGCCTCGGCACATGTCAGATATGAGCACGCAGAATTTCAATTCGCTGAGGATGGCATCCGCCCGAGACCTTGGCGGAAACGAAAATGCGCCTGCCATTGACAGGTCGATGGAGCCGATCGGCATCGTGCTTGAGATTGCCGGTGGGGGCAGCCAGATTGCTATCGATCTTCACCGGCTGACCGAATGCGCCAGCAGCACTGACCCTTCGATTGCGCAGGCCGGGCAGGTCGGCAGCCAGGTCAAGATCAAGGTGGGACGTGGCTGGCTGCTGGCCACTGTGCGCAACCAGAAGCAGGATGCAGCAACGCCAGGCGGCATTCTGGCCGCCGCAGATTTCCTTGGCGAAGGCGATGAAGAGCGCCTGACCGGGCGGCTGCACGGATTTCACCGCGGCGTTACCCGTTATCCGATCCCCGGCGCGCTGGTCTATCCGGCGACGACCAGCGACCTGCGCCAGATCTATGCCAGCGACGGGCGCAACCTTATCCAGATCGGCACGGTCCACCCGACCAACGACATTCGCGCCGGGCTCTATATCGATGCCATGCTCGGCAAGCACTTCGCCTTGCTCGGCTCGACCGGCACTGGCAAATCGACCAGTGCCGCGCTGATCCTGCATCGTATCTGCGAGACTGCTCCCGAAGGCCATATCATCATGGTCGATCCGCACGGCGAATATGCAGCAGCCTTCCGCAATACCGGCCTGATCTTCGACGTTTCCAATCTGCAGATGCCCTATTGGCTGATGAATTTTGAAGAGCATTGCGAAATCATGCTCACTTCCTCGGGCAACAGCCGCATGGAAGATGAGGATATTCTCGCCAGGTGTCTGTTGATGGCGCGTCAGAAGGGTCGTCATGTCGAAGGACTCGGCAAGATAACCGTCGATTCGCCGGTGCCCTATCTGCTGTCCGACCTCTCGACGGTCCTCAACAATGAAATGGGCAAGCTCGACAAGGCGACGACCACGGCTCCCTTCATGCGGATCAAGTCCAAGCTCGATGAGCTAAAGGGCGATCCGCGCTATCAGTTCATGTTCTCAGGCATGCTGGTCGGCGATACCCTGGCCGAGTTCATCTCCAAGATTTTCCGCATGCCCGCGCGCGGCAAGCCGATTTCGATCATCGACGTTTCTGGCGTGCCGAGTGAAGTCACCTCGACCGTGGTTGCCGTGCTCAGCCGGCTGGTCTTCGATTTCGCTGTCTGGGCGCGTGAGGAGAAGACCCGGCCGATCCTGCTGGTCTGCGAAGAGGCGCATCGCTATGTGCCCAACGAGAAGAACGCCGATGGCTCGTCGGTCGGCAAGATCCTGTCGCGGATCGCCAAGGAAGGCCGCAAATACGGCGTTTCGCTGGGCCTGATCACCCAGCGCCCGTCTGATCTGGCCGAAGGTGTGCTGTCGCAATGCGGCACGATCATCGCCATGCGGCTCAACAACGAGCGCGATCAGGCCTTCGTCAAGGCAGCCATGCCTGAAGGCGCGCGTGGCTTCCTCGATTCGATCCCGGCCTTGCGCAATCGCGAATGCATCATCTGCGGCGAAGGCGTTTCGGTGCCGATCCGCGCGGTGTTCGATGATCTTGAGGAATTCAAGCGGCCGGCCTCCGAAGACCCGTCTTTCGTCGATCTGTGGAACAGCACCGGCGGCGAAGAAGAAATGGTCGATCGCACCGTCCAGCGCTGGCGCGCGCACGGCAGGTAACGCTTACTCGGCGAACGCAGGCGCTGCTGACATGCTCTGCCCCTTGCGCCAGCTGCCGTGCAGGTAATAGGCGATACCCATCAGGGCTGAGGTGCTGCCGCTGGCCATGAACGACCACCAGATCGCATCCGAGCCATAGTGCGGATAGAGCCCGAAGCCGACGCTCATCCGCACCAGGATGATCGAGAATACCATGATCAAAAACGGTGCCACCACGGCCCCGTTGGCACGCACGATCGAGGTTATCACCATCGAAATGCCCATCGGCACGAAGGTCCAGCCGATTAGCAGGTTGATATGTTCGCCAATCGGTATGGCCATGCTGCCCAGCGGCAGGAACAGGCCGAGCAGCAGATGGTCCGCCAGCAGCACCACCAGCACCAGCACCCCGGTCATCACGACATTGGTGATCACCCCTGTGCGCGCAATCATGCCGATCCGGTCCCAGCGGCCCGCGCCGATATTCTGCGCCGCCATGGCGCTGACCGCGCTGCCCACCGCGAATGCGGGCATCTGGATATAGCCATACATCTGGTTGACCGCATTATAGGCGGCGGCGGTATCCACCCCTTCACGGTTGATCAGCCCCATCATCACCACGCCCGATAGCGACATCACCACCATCGACAGCCCCATCGGCACGCCGATCACCAGCACTGGCTTCAGATGCGCCCAATCGGGGATCAGCAGTGCCCATTCCTTGCCGCGCAGCCGGATCGGCAGATCGAGCGCATAGATCCGCCAGAGGATGAAGACGAGGCAGATCAGATTGGTCACCACACCGGCCCAGGCCGCGCCGGGCAGGCCGAGCTTGGGTATGGGGCCAAGCCCGAGGATGAAGATCGGATTGAGCAGCACCGAGAAGACCAGATTGAGCACCGTGGTCCAGAACGGCGTTGCCGCATCGCCGATCCCGCGCAAGGCCGATTGCAGCAGCACGGTCATGAACACCAGCGGCACACCGATGAAGACCACATGCAGAAATGATGCGGCGAAGTGCATCGCTGCAGGAGGCGTCGCCATGGCCCGCAGGATCGGCGGGGCAAGAGAGCCGCCAAACAAGGCGATCACCAGCCCGATGATCATGAAAGCGCCCGTGGTCGCGCCGATAGTATGGCGCACTTCTGACAGATCGCCGCGCCCCTTGGCCTGGCCGATCAGGATGGTGGAGGCCATGCTGAGACCGAACACGCTGGAAAAGATCGCGAACATCACGAAAGTGGCAATGCCCGCCGCAGCGAAGGCTTCTTCGCCGAGAAACTTGCCGACATAGATCGCGCTGATCGAGCCGTTTAGTGATTGCAGCACATTGCCGCCCAGCGTTGGCAAAGTGAACAACAGCAGCGTACGCGCGACCGGACCTTGCGTCAGGTCACCGCGTGCAGGCCGCGCCGCCATGTCGGCTTCGTCAAAGGGAATGGCTTCGCTCACGTGCCCCTCGTGTCGCCATAGAGGTGGATATGCAAGCGGTCGGAGAGGTTAAATTCATGTTCCGAACAAATTTGTGCCAGCCAGCGGGAGCGCGATTGCAGGGTTTCGCTGTCGCGGCCTTCGGGCATCAGCCAGATGCGCTGCGATGGAATGGCATGGGCCTGCTGGAGGGATAACACTTCGGTGAGGTCATCAGGGGTGGCGATCACGAATTTGAACATGGCGCGCGGGTCGGCTGACCAGGCGGCGAGGCGCTCGGGGATCAGGGCCAGCTCTGCGGGGTTGCCGCTGTGCGCCAGCTTGGGGCTGACGTTGTACTGGTGGATCAGCATATCGAGCGCGCGCGGCGGGGCGACGGTGCCGTTGGTTTCGACCTCGATGTGCCATGACGACTCTGGGGGGGGCAGCAGAGCGATCATGCGGGCGAGAGCAGGGGCCTGAAGCAGCGGCTCGCCGCCGGTCACGACGAGGCGGCGGGGCCTGAGCGCGGCTATGCGGGCAGCGGCGTCCTCTTCGCTGAGCGTGACCTGGTTGGCCTTGCGTTCGAAGGTCAAGGCATCGCGGTGGGGGTGGTTGTTGCCTTCGAAACGCCAGGTGTAGGCGGTGTCGCACCAGACACAGGCGAGGTTGCAGCGCGACAGGCGGATGAAGGTGCTGGGCCGCCCGGCGGAGGGGCCTTCGCCCTGCAGCGAGGCGAACACTTCGGGTTCGCCGGGGGTCTGGGTGGCGAGGGTCAGCATCCTGCCTCCCTTCCCCCTTGATGGGGGAAGGATACGAAGCCTTGGTGCCGCAGGCGCCTAGGCGCAGTTGGATCGGGGTGAGCGTGCCGGAAGCGCAGCGTTTTGACGAGAGCACACCCCCACCCAACCTGCGCTAGGCGACAAGTCGCCAAGCTCCGGTATCCCTCTCCCATCGAGGGGGAGGAAGGAAACGGCCCCATCACCCCAACCGCGCCAAGGCGGCACCCAGCCGCTCGGCCTCCGCTGCATGCATGGCATGATCGGCGCGGGCCTTTTCGACTGCCTCGGGTTTGGCCTTTTCGACAAACGAAGGATTGTTCAGGCGGCCTTCGAGTGACTTGGCCTCCTTGGTGGAAACCTCCAGCGCCTTGGCGAGGCGGGCCTTTTCGGCGGCGATATCGACCACGCCTTCCAGCGGCACGATCAGGTTGGCGTCCCCTGCGCCGATTTGCATCGCCGCACCTTGCGGGGCCGAATCGAAACGGATCGCCGAGAGCCGGGCCAGCCGGTCGATGGCGCCGGGATTGGCCTCGATGGTGGCGCGCGTCGCAGGGCTGGGATCGGACAGGTAGGCTTCGAGCTTGGCGCCCGGCGCGATGCCGAGCTCGTTCTTGGCAGTGCGCAGGTTGCCGACCAGCGCGATCAGCCATTCGACCTCGCGCTTGGCTGCGGGATCGACTGCAGCGCCCGGCTCGGGCCACTTGGCCGTAATCAGCGGATAGTCTGCCCGCTCGCCCAAGGCCCCCCACAGCTCCTCGGTGACGAAGGGCATGAACGGGTGCAGCATGACCAGGATCTGGTCGAGCACCCAGCCGGCGACTGCCTTGGTCTCTTCATCGAACGAACCCTTGATCAGTTCGATATACCAGTCGCAGAACTGGTCCCACACGAAGTGATAGATCGTATTGGCCGCTGCATCGAAACGCAGGTCGGCCATGGCCTTGTCGAGCGCCTCGAGCGTTTCGACGACTTCGCCGATGATCCACTTGTTGACCGCCAGCGTGGCCGGGGGCGCGGCCAGCGATGAGCTCGCCCCGATCCCGTTCGACTGGCAGAACCTTGCGGCGTTCCACAGCTTGGTGGCAAAGTTGCGATAGCCTTCGACGCGGGCCTTATCCATCTTCACGTCGCGGCCCTGGCTTTCCATCGAGGCCATGAAGAAGCGCAGCGCGTCGGCGCCGTATTCGTCGATTAGCACCAGCGGATCGTCGACATTGCCCTTGCTCTTGGACATCTTCTGACCATCGGCAGCGCGGACCAGGCCGTGCAGGTAGAGCCGTTTCCAGGGCACCTGGCCCTGATTGAAGTGCATCCCCTGCATCGCCATGCGGGCGCACCAGAAGAACAGGATGTCGAAGCCTGAGATCAGCAGGTCGTTGGGGTAGTGGCGGCCGAGCAAACCACTTTCAGTGCCCCCCAAACCCGCTCGTGCTGAGCTTGTCGAAGCACCGCTTTGTTCTTTGGGGCTGGGCGTGTGGGGCGAAGAAAAGGACGGACCTTCGACAAGCTCAGGGCGAGCGGGGTTTTGTTCCTTGGTTTCGTCCGGCCAGCCGAGCGTGGCGAAGGGCCACAGCGCGGAGGAGAACCAGGTGTCGAGGACGTCCTCGTCTCGCCAAAGGGGGATTTGCTTGTTCTTGAGTAACTTAAGAAATTCGCTCGATGCACTCGGATCATCTTCGAACTTAGCGCCGTTCGCATTTCGTCCCTCAATCTCGACAATCCGTTCTGCGGCTGTCTTGTAGTGAACTCGAGCAAGTTCGGTTGCCTGTTCGAATGTTTCGGCAACAAAGACTGGGTTCTTACCCAAATCGGTCTTCCAACCAGCCAGCCCAAAAACTTCTGGCTGCCGTTCATCCCAAGTGGGCCCATACCAAGCCGGTATCCTATGCCCCCACCACAATTGCCTACTCACACACCACGGCTGGATATTCTCCATCCAGTTGAAATATGTCTTCTCCCAGCTCTTGGGGACAATCTCGATCCGCCCGTCGCGCACGGCTTCGATCGGCGGCTTGGCCAAGGTCGCCGCATCGACATACCACTGGTCGGTCAGCCACGGCTCAATCACCACGCCGCCGCGGTCGCCATAAGGCGTCTGGATGACGCGGTCCTCAGCGTCCTTTTCGGTGACTTCGCCGTCCTTGGCCGTCACGCTGAAAGTCACCAGCTGGCCCAGCGCCTTCATCCGCTCGACCACCAGCTCGCGCGCGCCGTCTGTGCCGTCGCGGCGGAAGCGGTGCAGGCCCACGAATTCCGCCGGGATCATGCTGTCCGAGGTCTGGACCACATTGGCCTCGGCATCGAACATATTGAGCATTTCGGCGGGTTTGAACCCGGCGCGCTTGCCAACCTCGAAGTCATTGAAATCATGCCCCGGCGTGATCTTGACCGCGCCCGAGCCCAGTTCGGGATCGGCGTGTTCGTCGGCGACAATCGGAATACGTCGCCCGGTGATCGGCTGCTCGATAAATTTGCCGATGACCGACTGGTAACGCGGGTCTTCCGCGTTCACCGCCACGGCCATATCGGCCAGCATCGTCTCGGGCCGGGTCGTCGCAACCACGATGTGATCCGCGCCGTTCGCCAGCTTCACGCCGTCCGCCAGCGCATAGCGGAAGTGCCAGAAGTGGCCTTTCACTTCCTGCGTTTCCACCTCAAGATCGCTGATCGCGGTCTTGAGCTTGGGGTCCCAGTTGACCAGCCGCTTGTCGCGATAGATCAGCCCTTGGTTGTAGAGATCGACGAAAACCTTGACCACTGCCTTGGTGAAATGCGGGTCCATGGTGAACTGCTCTCTCGACCAGTCCATCGAGCAACCCAGCCGCCGCAGTTGCTGCGTGATCGTGCCGCCGCTTTCTTTCTTCCATTCCCACACCTTCTCGATGAAGGCCTCGCGGGAATAGTTGGTGCGCTTGTCCTGCGCCGCTTCAAGCTGGCGTTCGACCACCATTTGCGTGGCGATGCCGGCGTGATCCGTGCCGACCACCCACAGCGCATCCTTGCCGCGCAGGCGCTCATATCGCACGACCACGTCCTGCAAGGTGTTGTCCAGCGCATGGCCGATATGCAGGCTGCCTGTTACATTGGGCGGCGGGTTGACGATAGTGAAGGGCACAGCGTCAGGGCGATCCGGGCGGAACAGCCCGTTCGTTTCCCAGTGCGCATACCACTTCGCCTCGATCTGGGCGGGGTCGAATGTCTTGTCTAAAGGCGTTGAACTCATGGGGCGGCGCTTTGCCAGTGGTGCGGCGGACGCGCAACCCATCCCGGTCCCCCACCTGTCTGCAGCTTAGGAGTTACCCTTGCCGAGGCGCTCATTTTCCCGCATCACTCCCCCCGCAATGCGCGAATGGGCAGACTTCACTTTCGAGAACGGGGACAAGGGGGCAACGGTGGTTGCCCTGACAGGCCCCTTGCGCATCTCGACGATCGGCGATCTCGATCGCCGGCTTGAGGCTCTCGAAGACAAGGTCGACCGGCTCGATCTCAGCCAGGCCACCGATATCGACACTGCAGGGGCCTGGATCGCCTGGCGGTTTTCCCGCGACTGGCAGGCCGAGCTGACCGGTGCCAGCGACAAGGCGCAGCGGTTGATCGCTGCGGTCAGCCAGGCGCGCGGCGACGACGAGGCGGAGGCTGAGCACGAGGGACCGCTGGTGATAACCAGCGGTTGGCTGGGCAAGAACATCCTGGGCGCCTGGCATGGGGCATACAAGATAATCGGCTTCCTGGGCGAAGTGATGATCGCGCTCGGCAGCTTGCTGGTTCATCCCGGCCGGTTTCGCGCCAAGGCGATGGTCCACCAGATGGAGCTGGTCGGGGTGAACTCGCTCGGGATCATCGGATTGATGAGCTTTCTGGTTGGCATTGTCATCGCCCAGCAGGGCGCGGTGCAGCTGCGCGAATTCGGCGCGGAGATGCTGACCATCAATCTCACTGGCCGGATTTCGCTGCGTGAGCTGGGGATCCTGATGACTGCGATCATGGTCGCGGGCCGCTCGGGTTCGGCCTTCGCGGCGCAGATCGGCACGATGAAACTGACCGAAGAAATCGACGCCATGCGCACCATCGGGGTCTCCCCGATGGAAGCGCTGGTGGTTCCCCGCGTGCTGGCGGCAATGCTGATGATGCCGCTGTTGGGGTTTTTCGCATCACTCTGCGCGATCATCGGCGGCGCGGTGATCTCGGCCTTCCAGATCGGCATTCCCTTCTTTATTTTCCTCACCCGCATCCAGGAAGTGGTGCCGCTGCACGATTTCTGGGTCGGCATCATCAAGGCGCCGGTGTTCGGTCTGATCATCGCAGTCTCCGGCTGCTATAATGGCATGCAGGTCAAATCGAATTCCGAGGAAGTGGGCCTGCGCACGACCATGGCCGTGGTGGCGGGAATATTCATGGTCATAGTGCTCGACGCCTTCTTTGCAGTGTTCTTCAGCGAAGTGGGGCTGGGATGAGCACGGACGAGACTGGGGACTATCCGATCATCATCGAAGGTCTGTGCAACGGCTTTGGTGACCAGCTGATTCACGAGAATCTATCGCTCAAGGTCCGGCGCGGTGAGATTCTGGGCGTGGTTGGCGGGTCCGGCACCGGCAAATCAGTGCTGATGCGCTCGATCATCGGCCTGCAACAGCCGCGCGGCGGTTCGATCAAAGTGTTCGGCAATGAAGTTGCTGACGGTATCGACGCGCAGGAGAGCAAGGACATCCGCCCGCGCTGGGGCGTGCTGTTTCAGGGCGGGGCGCTGTTTTCGACTTTGACGGTCGAAGAGAATATCGAAGTGCCGCTGCGCCAGTTCTATCCCGAAATCAGCGATAATCTGCGCGGCGAAATCGCGCGCTTCAAGGTCAAGATCTCGGGCTTGCCCGAAGATGCGGCGTTCAAATATCCCAACGAGCTATCGGGCGGCATGAAGAAACGCGCGGGCCTGGCGCGGGCGCTGGCGCTCGATCCCGAGCTGCTGTTCCTCGACGAGCCGACCGCCGGCCTCGATCCGATCGGCGCTGCCACTTTTGACCAGCTGACCAGCGAATTGCAGGAAACTCTGGGGCTTACCGTGTTTCTGATCACCCATGATCTCGATACGCTCTATGCGATCTGCGACCGTGTGGCGGTGTTGGCGGACAAGCAGGTGATCGCGGTAGGCACCATACCGGAATTGCTGGCGCTGGATCATCCGTGGATCCAGGAATATTTCAATGGCCCGCGCGGTAGAGCCGCGCAAAGCAGTCAGGACCGTGGGCGAAAGGCAAAGGCACAACCCGATGTCGCCAAGGCTTTGCCGGATGTCGCCAAGGCTTTGCCTGGTGTCGCCAAGGCGATGGACAATTCACGAGAGTCAGGGGCATAAGCCGGGACAATGGAAACGCGCGCAAACAATGTTTTCGTCGGAGCAGTCACGCTGGCCCTGCTGGCGGGTCTGGCCGCATTTTTCGTCTGGATCGCCCGGCTGAACGAGGGCGATCAGAAGAAGTATGACATCTTCTTCAAGCAATCGGTCAATGGCCTGGTCAAGGGATCGCAGGTGACCTTCTCCGGCGTGCCGATCGGCAAGATCGAGACAATCGAATTGTGGCCCCGCGATCCGAGCTTCGTCAAAGTGCGGATCAGCGTCGAAAAGGCGGTGCCGGTGCTGATCGGCACCACGGCGACGATGCAGAGCAGTTTCACCGGGAACGGCGAAATTCTGCTGGAAGGGGCGGTCAAGGGGGCCATGGCGATTGCCTGCCCGGACGAAAACCCCGAAACGCAGTGCCCCGAAGGCAAGCCGGTGATCCCCACAAAGCGCGGCGGGCTCGGCGCGATCCTCAACTCTGCGCCTTTGCTGCTCGATCGGCTGGCGACTCTGTCGGACCGGCTCAACACGCTGCTCTCGGACGACAACCAGCTGGCCTTCAAGGGCATCCTCGCCAACACCAACCGGCTCACCGGCAGCCTTGCTGATGCTTCGCCCGAGGTAAAGACCACGCTGGCCGACTTGCAGGCAACGCTGAAGCAGGCGACCGTGACTCTGGCCAGTTTTGACAAGGTTGCCGGCTCGGCCAATACTTTGCTGGGCGATCAGGATGGATCGCTGGGGCGGGAATTGCGGACCACACTGCGCTCGGCGCAAGGTGCGGCCGACGAGCTCAAGGCGACCTTGAACGATGCCCGGCCTGCCACCCGGCAGCTTTCAGAGTCGACCCTGCCCAGCGCCGATGCGGCGCTGCGCGAGTTGCGCGCGGCGACCCGGTCGCTTCGCGCCATCACCGAGAAGATCGACGAACAGGGAGCCGGGGCACTCACCGGCGGTTCGAAACTGCCGGATTTCAAGCCATGATGTTCAGGAAGACTATTGGAAGCGCCATGCCTGGCATGCGCAATATCGCTGCTTTGGTCGCACTCGCATTGCTTGCCGGCTGTATCAGTCTTGGCGGCAAGGCCCCCAAGCTGCTGATCGGATTGACCTCTGACAAGTCTCCAGCGGCTGGCGCCATGGCTGGCGGAAAGATCGGCGAGGCGCTGGTCGTGCTCGATCCGCAGGTTGATCGCAAGCTCGATGTGCTGCGGATTGCAGTGCAGGTCAATGCGACCGAGATCGCCTATCTCAAGGATGCGACCTGGGTCGAGCGCCCGGCCCGCCTGATGCGCCACCTCCTCGCCGAGACGATCCGTGCCAAGGGGCAGCATCTGGTGCTGGAGGCCAGCGATGATGTTAACGGCAGCAGGCAGACCCTGGTAGGCCGGCTGATCGACATGGGCTATGACGCGCGCAGCCAATCGGTGGTGGTGCGCTATGATGCCCTGCGCAGCAATGCCAAAGGCGAAATCGAGGCGCGCCGGTTCGAGGCTGTGGTGCCAGGCATTTCGGCGACGAGCGAGGCCGTGGCCCCGGCGCTGAACCGGGCGGCGAACGATGTAGCGGGGCAGGTGGCGGACTGGGTCGGCTAAGCCCCTTCAACCGCTCGGGATTGCCGCCAGGGCTGCCATGATCTGCTGTCGTCGCTGCGGGGCGCGGGTCACTTCCAGCATCGCACTCAGGCTGCTGCGGGCAGCAATAAAATCCTGATGTTGCAACTGCATGCGGGCAAGCTGCCACCAGACCTCGCCATGGCCGGGCGCTATCAGAGCCATGCGCTCATAGAGCGTCATTGCCCTGGCCGCATCGCCCGCCGCTTCGGCCCGGCTCGCCTGGTTCTGTAGCAGGCGAACCAGGACCGTGCGATTGGAAGCAGGCTCCAGATATTCGGGACGCAGGGCCGCGCCTGGCCCGGTGAACTGCCGGATAAGCGTCTCGAGCTGCTGCTCATCGAGCTGGCTTCCCCCGTGGAAGGGATCGATCACAACGAAAGGTTCGCCCCCGATGCGGACCAGCACATGCCCCGGCGTGTTGAGCACAGAGGCTGCCCAGCCCAGCCGCCGGGCCGCAGCAACATAGAGCACCGAAAGACTGACCGGCAGGCCCTGCTTGCGATCGAGCACCCTGATGAGATCGGCATTGAGCGGCGCGTCATAGCTCGCTGCATCGCCAGTGAAGCCATATTCAGAAGCGAACACCCGCGCCAGAGCCTGTGCCTGTGTGCCCGGAGTCTGTGCATCGGCGCCGACAGATTCGAGGCGGGCCCCGATTTCCTGCAACAGATCGAGATAGGGATCCAGATCGACGCCGTCATGATCAAGCTCACTCAGCGCAAGGGCTGCCAGATCGAGTTCGATTTCCTCGTCGTCGAGCAGGCCGAGTTCAGTGATGTCGTCGATCATTGGGGCTCTGCCTGCCGCGCCAACGCCGCGAAGTGCATCGCGCCCGCAAATTCCGCCAGCCGCCGCGCGCGCAAAGCTTCGGCTTCGGCATCCTTGCCCCACAGTTCGGCCTGCCAGTCTTCCTCCAGATTGGCGGCGCTCCACAGCATGTCGGCATCGGCAGCGCCAATGCCATTGGGCTCGATTGCCGCCAGCGCGACGACCAGCGAAGCGGCGAGGCTGGCGAGGGTGTGGAGCGCGGCGAGATTGTAACTGTCCTGAGCCTCCAGCGCTCTGGCCATCCGGGCCAGCGTGGCATCGGGTTGCGGGTGGTGGATCACCCCGCTGATCCGCTCGAAATGTACATCCCAGCGCTGTTCCGCTGCGTTCAGCAATGGTTCCCAGACTTCGAGCTGGCGTGGATAGAGCGCCGCATCGGGTTCGGCGCGATAGCACAGCGTGTCGGTCTCGGCGAAGCGGAGTACAGCGGCGATCACTGTCGCTCGATCTGGCCCGGCGATGTCGATGGCATAGTCGGCGAGGTCGCGGAAGCGGAACCTGGCGGCATCGATTTCCTCGCCCTGGCCCGCCCATTCCGCCGCCATGGCCTCGGCCAGCGCGCGGGTGGGCACCACCTGCGGCTGGCCCATGGCGGTCTTGATGCCTCGGAGGTCGAGCAGCACCCGCCAACCAGAATCGTCCGGCGCGACCGTAACGTCCTTGTAAAAGCGTTTCATCGAGGCGGCGATTTCCAGCGGCGGGCGAGGATTACCGGCATGATGAATGCGTCGAAAATGCCGACCACGGCCAGCACATATCCAGCAACCCCGGGCAGCGGGACTATGCCCTGGATGATCAGGATCCCGAACACGAACAGGGCCACGCCAAACAATCGCATGACCTGCAGGACCATGAAGCGCTGTTTTGCCAGACTATCGGGCGCGGGGGCGGGTGCAGGCTCGCCGCTGAGCGGATCGTAGGTCATAGTCCCAGTATCTCCCCAAGTTCTGACGGGTTTGCCGCAACGCTTGCGGCCCCCGCAACAATCAGTTTGCGCGGGGCGTGATAGCCCCATTCGACGCCAATGCCGCGCACCGCGGCGGCTTCGGCCATGTGCATGTCGAACACAGTGTCGCCGATCATCACTGCCTCATGCGGCTCTGCCCCGGCTTCCAGCAGTGCGGCTTCCAGCATGGCGGGGTGCGGTTTGGAGGGGTGGTCGTCGGCGGTTTGCAGCGTGACGAAATGGCCCGACAGGCTGTGCGTGGCCAGGCAATGCTCCAGTCCGCGCCGCGACATGCCGGTGGCGACGCCCATCAGCCAGCCAGCCCCGCGCAGCCCATCAAGCAGTTCCGCCATCCCGGCAAACAGCGGCTGTTGCAACTCGCCCGATTGCCGCGCGGCGCGGAACGCCCGTTTGTAGGCTTCGGTCAACGCGGCATTCTGCTCCGCTTCCGCCTCGGGCAGCAAGGTGCGGATCGCCTGCGGCAGGCTGAGCCCGACCGCGCGGCGAATGCCGTTGCGCGGCGGCAAGGGCAGGCCGAACTCGCTGAACGCCTGCTCCATCGCGGCGCAGATGGAGGCCTGGCCGTCGATCAAAGTGCCGTCGCAATCGAACACCGCCAATTTCACGGGGCACCCTTATGCTGGGCAAAAGCCCGCATCAGCTCGGCTATGGCGGTCGATCCCTCCGCTTCCAGTCCGTCGGCGGCGCGCTGGCCTTCGCCAAGCGGTTTGTTCTGGCTGAGCTTGAAAGTCGGCCGCCAGGCCTGCACTTCCAGTTCAAAGCCGGTGATTGCGCCGAGCAACGACTGCAGTTTCTCTTCGGGCATCTTGTCCATGGTCCAGGGCTTGCCTGCCTCGATGCGTGCCTCCTGCCGGGCGGTGAGCGCTTCGAGCTGGGCCCTCAGCGCGTCCGCTTCGATCCGCCGTACCGGGCCTTCGAGTTCCAGCGCCAGATAGTTCCAGGTCGGCACTTGCGCGGGGTCTTCGTAGTAGCGCGGGCTGACATAGCTGTCCGGGCCGTTGAGCACGAACAGCCCGGTCCTTCCGTCGATGTGCTTCGTCAGGGCGTTACCGCGCGCGAGATGGAACTGCAGAGTGTCCCCGCTCCGCAGCACAGGCACATGCGCGACGCGCGGGCCATCGGGAGTTGCCGCGAACACCATGCCGAAGCCGATCTCGTCGATCAACGATTCGAGCAGTGCGCGGTCTTCATGGCGGAAAGCGGCGTTGGGATGCATCAGCGTTTGCCCCTCGGAGCCGCCGGATTTCGTGCCGCCGGTTTGCGCGCCGGGGTGGCTTTGGAGGATCTGGCCGGAGCGGCCTTGGCCTTGGGCGCCTTGTCAGGCACTTTTCCCGCGGGGCCCCTCTCGCCGCTCTTGCGCCCGCGCCGTTCGCCGCGCCGTTCCTTGCGGTATTGCTTGGCGTGGGCCTTGGCGGCCGCTTTCATTGCCTCGCGCGGCGGGGCTTTGGGGGCTTCCGGAATGTTCGCACCGTCCGCCTCGTCGAAGCCAAGCTGCACCATGCTGGCGGCGAAATGATCGGGCAGCGGGGCAACGACATCTAGCGGCGTTCCGTCCGGGTGGTCGATGATCAGGCGGCGCGCGTGGAGGTGCATCTTGCGGCTGATCGAGCCGGTCAGGAAGCTCTCGGGCCCGCCATATTTGCCGTCGCCGACAATCGGATGGCCGATCGCCGCCATGTGGACGCGCAACTGGTGGGTGCGGCCGGTCAGCGGCTGCAATTCGACCCAGGCGGCGCGGTTGCCGGCCTGATCGATGACCCGGTAGCGGGTGCGCGCAGTCAGGCCTTCTCCGCTCTCATCGACCATCATCTTCTCGCCGCCGCTGCCAGGCTGCTTGGCTAGCGGCAGCTCGATCAGCCCGTCCGCGATATCGGGCACACCAGCGACCAGCGCCCAATAGATCTTGCGCGCCGAGCGAGCGGAGAAGCGCTTTGAGAAGTAGGCGGCGCTGCCGGGGGTGCGGGCGATGAGGAGGACGCCCGAGGTGTCCTTGTCGAGCCGGTGGACGAGGCGTGGGCGGGGGCCATCGAGCGCGAAAGCATCGAGCAGCCCATCGACATGCTCCTTGGTGCCGGTGCCGCCTTGCGTGGCGAGGCCCGGCGGCTTGTTGAGCACGATGGCGGCGCGGTCCTGGCAGAGGACCATGGCCTCGGCCTGGGCGATCTGGTCTTCGCTCAGTTCCTTGCGCGGGGCAGGGCCCTTGCGCTCGGGTGTCGCGCCGCCGGGGGGAACGCGCAGCACTTGCCCGGTGGCCAGCCGGTCCTCAGGCGCGGCGCGCTTGCCATCCAGCCGGATCTGCCCGGTGCGCGCCCAGCGGCTGACCGTGGCAAAGCCGATCTGCGGCAGGTGACGCTTGAACCAACGGTCCAGCCGCACGCCGTCATCGTCGGCCTCGACGGTGAACTGGCGGACCTTCTCGTCGTCGCTCTGGGTCATGCGCTGCCCCGAATCAGCGCCATGCCGGCAATCAGGCCGATGATGCCGCCTGCCAGCGAGGCCGCTACATAGAGCGCCGCTGCCGCCATTGCCCCGCGCTGCGCCAGGGTGACGACCTCCAGGCTGAAGGCGGAAAAGGTGGTGAAGCCGCCCAGCACCCCGACGCCGAGCAGCAGGCGCACGGATTCGTTGCCGCCTTGCCGCGCCAGCCAGCCCGCGAGCAGCCCCATGGCGAAGCTGCCCAGGATGTTGATGGTCAGCGTGGCGAAGGGAAACGATCCAGCCGGGATCAACCGCCCGGCAACAAACCGCAGCCACGCGCCAAGGCCGCCGCCAATAGCGACGGCGAGCGAGGATGCGAGGAATGAGGGTGGGTTCATTTCTGCGCCTTAGACGCGGAACGGGCGGGGGGGAAGGGAGAAGCCGGGGACGTGCTATTGCGTGTCCCCGTTCGGAGGCCCTACTCTGAATCGCAAGCCTCTGAAATTACCGCAAATGACTTTGAGTCTGACTCTAAGATTTGGCCTGTCGGACTTAGCACTACTTTGGCAGATTTTTGTTTGGAGGGTCGGTAGGCCGAAGCCCGCAGTGAGGGCATGGTTTGTCCGGCGGTTTGATGAGGCGGTCAATGATAGCCTGTCTGATTGCTGGCAGGCTCGGTTTCGGTGGCGGGCCCAAGATTC
>CANJCQ010000012.1 GCA_947473355.1 Sphingomonadaceae bacterium
GTCGGGAAATCGGCTTCCGCTACGCTACAGCCGCTTCCCCGACGCCGATTACGCCCCTGCCTCGATCGAGGCTTTTTGTTTGCAACGACTGGCCCCTTTTTAAACCGGGGAATGGCCCATTTTTATACCGCGCTGTAAGCATCCGGTGAGGGCCGCTCCGGGTAGGATCAGTTGAGGCCGCAACAGCGCTTATATTTTTTGCCCGATCCGCAGGGGCAGAGTTCGTTGCGGCCGATTTTAATCGACGAGCGCATGGGTGAGGCTGCTTTACTGGCGAGAATCTGCGCCATTTTGCGCAGTGCAGGCAGGACGCTTGGGATATATTCAGCACTGGCGCGGCGCATCTCGGCGACCTCCTCAGGGGGAAGGCGCTTGTCGATTTCATCGATGTTGAAAAAGACGGTGAACGGCTCGACGAGCATGCTGCTTCGTTCGTGATCGGCCAGATCGAGCCAAACTTCGGGGGCGAACGCCATAGTCTTGCAGAAGCCGCGCGCCCATTGTGTGCATTGCTCGACATTGGCGATGCCATTTTCGTCGAAGTACATGGGTAGCCAGGCGGGACCATTCCCGTCGATCTGGTTGTCGATCTGCCGGATGATTGCATTGTAATGGCCCATGACACTGTCAAGGGCAGCTTGCATTTGCCCGGCGTTGTCGAAGACGGGCTCGTCATCACCCCACAGGAAGGGGATCCAGAGACTGGGCGGGATGAGATCGGGTGCGACAACGAGCCCGGTGAGGTAGCCTTCGAGTTCCAGAGGCCGCATGGTCATTGCCGGGGCCGCAGACGACGCCAGAAAGGCCACCCAGCCTGCGAGCAGATCGTTCTTCATGCCGCTCGCAATACCATCTCGCCGTCTTTCCGCCAGTTCCACGGCAGCAGCTCGTCGAGACGTTGAGCGGGATGGGCGGCGATGCGGGCGAGGACATCGGCGAGCCAGGCTTGCGGATCGAGGTCGCCCAGCTTTGCGGTGCCGATCAGCGAGTACATGACGGCAGCGCGCTGCCCGCCGCGATCGGAACCGCAGAACAGCCACGATTTACGGCCAAGAGTCACACAGCGCAGCGCCCGCTCTGCGGCGTTGTTGGTGATGCAGACCCTGCCATCGTCGAGGAACCGGGTGAACGCCGGCCAGCGGCGGAGCATGTAGTTGATCGCCTTGGCGAGATCGTGGTTGCGCGAGAGCCTGGCGAGCTGGGCGTGCAACCAGACATGGAGATCAGCCATCAGCGGCGCGCTGTGCTCCTGGCGTGCGGCAAGGCGATCGGCGGTGCCCTTGCCGTTGATGACGCGCTCGATGTCGAACAGAGCATCGAGCCGTTGGACCGCTTCGAGTGCGATCGGGTAGATCTGCCCGGTTCGCTCGCCGCGGCTCTTTTTGCGCGCCGCGCCCTCGACATCGGCAAGCTCGAAGAACTTGCGGCGTGCATGGGCGAAGCAGCCTGCTTCGAGCACGGGACCGGGCTCACGTCCGTCGCGATAGAGCTCGCCATAGCCGCCATAGGCGTCGGCCTGCAGGATGCCTGTCCAGGACGCGAGATGGGCGCGCGGATGTTCACCGCGCCGGTCGCGCGAGTAGTGGAACAGCGCGGCGGGCGGCGCCGGTCCGCCGAACCGGGCATCGTCACGCACGTAAACCCACAATCGACCAGTGTCGGTCTTGCCCTTGGCCAGTACCGGCACGGTCGTATCGTCGCCGTGCAAACGTTCTGCGGCAAGGACATGGGCCTCGATCCGGCGATAGAGCGGCATCAGTGCGGCGGTTGCCGCGCCAACCTGATCAGCGAGCGTCGACAGGCTCAAGGGCACGCCCTCGCGGGCGAAGCGGTCGGCCTGGCGGTTCAAGGGTTGGTGTTGACCGAACTTCTCGAACAGCAGCATGGCAAGGAAGCTGGGGCCCGCCCAGCCACGCGGCACGACGTGGAACGGCGCGGGCGGCTGCGTGATCTGCTCGCAGTCCCGGCAGGAAAACTTCTCGCGCACGGTCTGGATGACCTTCCACTGGCGCGGGATCACTTCCAGCGTCTCGGTGATATCCTCGCCGAGCTTGGAGAGCCGCGTGCTGCCGCAGGCCGGGCAGGAGCAAGGAGACGGGATGACGAGGCGCTCGCGCGGCAGGTGTTCGGGGAACGGCTTCCTGGCAGGCCGCTTACGTTCGAACGGGGTGACGTTCGTTGTTCTGGCCGCAGCCAGCTCGGCGGCAAGATCGTCTTCACTGGCGCTGGCCTCAAGCTCTTCGAGCTGCAACTCGAGCTGGTCAAGCAGCCGCCGGCTGCGCTCCGAATGGGGGCCGAAGCGCTCGCGGTTCAGCTTGGCGATCTGCAGCTTGAGGTGGGCGATCAGGGCATCGGTTGCTGAGGCCTGGGCTCTTGCGGCGGCAAGCTCGGCGGCCATCGAAACCACCAGCGCCTTCAGCGCTTCGATATCGTTCGGCAGGTGCGAAACGGCGGCTTCCATGACCGGAATGAATCAGCATCTGGCTCCCGGCGCAAGGCGAAAATGCGGCTCCTGCGAGGAAAATCCGCGCCCTATCCCGCGCTCGCCGGACGCCACGAATACTGCGGGTTGCGCCAGTCGATCCCGTCCAGCAGGCAGGCCAGCTGGGCACTGGTCAGCGATACCACGCCGTCCCTGGCCGAGGGCCAGATGAACCGCCCCTTCTCGAGCCGCTTGGCGTAAAGCGACATGCCGATCCCGTCATGCCAGATGATCTTCACCAGCGATCCGGCACGCCCCCGGAATACGAACAGATCGCCGCCGTGGGGATCACGCTTAAGGCTCTGCTGAACCATCAGCGCCAGCCCCTGCATGCCCTTGCGCATATCGGTGTGCCCCATCGCGATCCACACCCGCGCGCCAGGCGGGATCACCGCAGCGCCTTCAACGCTGCTGCTGCCAGTGCCGGCGGGGCTGATGCGAAGATGTTGACCCGGCTGCCGCGCGCCAGCTCGACGATAATCGCTGGCGATATGATCGGCGGTTCGGCGCCGCCCCCGGCCACAACAACTGCTTCGGCAAATCCGGGCTCGGCGACCGACTGCCGTAGCTTGTTCCGCCATGTGTAGATCAACGCCGACGAAACATCATACCGCCGCGCCACCTCGGCCACGCAGGCTCCGGGCGAGAATGCCTCGGTCAGAATCCGAACCCGCTCTTCCTCGCTCCACCGACGACGCCGCTCCGGACCCGAAAACACCGTGATCTGACCCATCAACCGCTCCTAAGTGCGCTCATAAGAGCACGCTTAAGACCGACCATTCACCCGCCCGGCAAGGCGGGACCCGCCGGAGGGTTACACCGCGCTTTACAACCGCGTCGATTGACGCACAAAACCCTTTGTCTGAGCATTCGGCACGTTTTCCGGCAACCGAAGTGGCAGCTGCTCAAGCGGCCGGGATATAGGGCTTCGGACTCCATTCCCGGGGATCGGCCTCATTGTGGAGGGACAGGCCCTCGGCGGTGCCTGCCATGATTTCCTGCCAGCGCTCAGCCACAGTTTCGATTGTCATGCGAGGATCGTCGAAGCCGGGCGTGCGCGCCAGATAGAAGCGGCTGAGATGGCCGCCGAGAGATTCGATGCATTCGCCGGTGAAGGGCACGCTTTCATGCGCGAGGAAGGCTACCGCAGGCGAGACAATCTCAGGCGGCATAGTGTCTTTGGCCCGGGCGATGAAGGAGGAAGCCGCTCCCTGTGCCGCATAGACCATGCGTGTAAGTGCTCCGGGGATGACAGAATTCGCCTTGATCCCGAATTCGGCTCCGTCAGACGCTAGCGCTCGCGTGAAGGAGAATACTGCCCCCTTGGCGGCAGCATAAGCACTCTGCCATGCGAGGCCCGTCATCGAGCCCGAACTGATATTGACGATGCGGCCATAGCCTCTGGCCTTCATAAGCGGCCAAGCGGCACGGCAGGTATGTACGGTGCCCATCAGGTTTACGTCGATGGTCTGGTGAAAATCAGCCGCAGTCATTTCCTCGAAGGAGACGACCCGGCAAATGCCGGCATTGTTGACGATGATGTCGACACTACCGAAGGCGTCAAGCGCGGTCTGAATGATCGCTCCGGCGCCGTCCTCGTCCACCACCGAATGTGTATCGGCTACGGCCTTGCCGCCGGCAGCATGGATTTCCTCGGTGACGGCCTCTGCTGAGCCAACGCCTGGATATCCGAGTGCGGCGGGAAGCTCACCGATGTCGTTGACGACGACATTGGCACCACGCGCGGCGAGCAGCAAAGCATGGGCGCGGCCCAGACTGGGATTTCCGCCGGCACCTGTAACGATCGCCGTGCGGCCGTCGAAGCGCAATTCCTTCATGCCCAATTCCTCCCCCGCACAATCACAACAAACTCATTTGGCAAACCGCTTTGCGACTGCTTCGAAATGACGGCGGGGATTGTCGATGAACATCTTGTCCAGATCGGCCTGGCCGACACCAGCTTCCAGCAGTGCCGGGATCACGTCGTTGTGGATGTGCAGATAATGGTGGTTGGGCATGGTGGCATGGTAGTGCTCAACAGCAGGGAAGAAGTCCGACCAGGCGCAGCAATCGTGTGACAGCGCCAGTTGCCCTGCATAGCCCCGTTTGACCATCTCCGCGATCGTCTGGACTCTCTGCGCCATGGTGATGCCGAACTCGATGCCGAACCGATCCATGCCCAGCAGAGACCCCTTGTCGGCCAGCTTCATCAGATAGTCGATGTCGCTGGTATCGCCGCAGTGGCCGATGACAACGTCTTCCAGGTTTACGCCCTCCTCGGTCAGCAGCTCTTGCACGAGCAGTCCGGTTTCGATCTGGGGAGCGGTGTGGACGGTGATGGGCACGCCGGTCTGCAAATGCGCCTTGGCGACTGCACGCATGATCCGCTCAACGCCCGGAGTCATCCCCGGCATGTCGATCGCGCATTTCAGCTCGCCCGCCTTGATCGATGTGCCGGCGATGCCCTTGGTAATGTCACGGACGAAGTGTTCGACCATCGGTTCAGGTGCATCAAGGAGCAATCCCGGGCCATAAAAGCCGAACGGCGCCGGCACATCGTTGAAGCTGTAAGCACCGGTTGATACGATGATGTTGAGATCGGTCAGCGCAGCGACTTTCGCCATGCTTTGTATATGACGGCCAAGGCCAAGGACGGTAAGATCGATGATGGTGTCATATCCGGCAGATTTCAGCTCATTCAGCCTCGCTGCCGCCATGGTGATAGTGCCGTCCTCGAAGAAATCCGGACGATAGTTGAAGGTATATTCCATATCCATGAGGATCACATGCTCATGAATCAGAGTGCGGCCTAGCGCGCTTGCGTCGATGGGGCCGCGAATCGTTTGAACCTGGGCCATGCTTCACTCAGTCAATTCGATGATAACCGCTCGGGACTTCCGGCTGGTTAGCGGAAGGCTGTCGGGGCGCCTTTTGGGTCTGAGTTGAACCACATCAGGCGCCCCGGTTGTCTTCAGAACTTCGCACCAAGCGAGACGCCGTAGGTCGTGGGCGAATTCCATACACTGCCAATTCCGAGCGTGGTGAAAAGCACCTGCGATTGGTACCGCTTGTTGGTCACGTTGTCACCAAAGACGGCCACTGTGAAACGCTTGCTTGGATCGACCCATTGCGCCCGCAGCGACAGGAGAGCATATCCGTCCTGCTTGAACTGCTGTTCCGGATCGAAATAGAACGACGAAGTATAATAGAGATTGCCTGACAGAGTCGCCTCTCCGCCGCCGATATCCATCTTATAACTCGCCCCAAGGTTGCCGGAAAATTCAGGCGAGCGTTGCATATGGAAGCCGGATGCGTCGGTTGAAGCCTGGACGATCGCGCCAGGGCCGAACCCGCCAAGCGCCTGAGGAACGCACCACAGCGCACTGGTAGCCGGCGCGGTGGGATCGCAATAACTATAGAACGGCGCGTTGGGGAACGACTTGTAACGCGCGTGAGTCCATGCGCCGCCGCCGTAGATGCTGAACGCATTGCTGACCCGATAGCGGAACTGGGCTTCGAGACCGTAGATTTCTGATGAGGCGGCATTGCGGATCTGTGCTGCGCCGCTCTGGAAGCTCGAAACCTGGAGGTTTTTGTAATCATAGTAATAGCCAGCGAAATCGAACGAAAATGTCCGGTTGTCGAACTTGTATCCAGCTTCGAACGCATTGATGGTTTCGGGCTTGATCGGCTGCTGCGACAGCCCGCCGACATCGAGAATCCCGGCCTTGTATCCCTTGGTGAAGGAGGCATAAATGCTTGATTGATCGTTCGGCTTGTAACGGATCACGAAACGCGGCGTGACGCTGTTATTCTTGAGAGCTGCGACCGGTATGTGGACACCTGGGTTGCCGAAGGGGAATGGAATGACCTCATGGTTCGGACCGAAATACGAGGTTGTGAACGGATTAGTGACAAAATCGGAATCAACCACTTCGTCATGGCTATATCGTGCGCCTGCTGTGATGAACACCTTGTCGGACAGCTCATAGGTCATATCGAGGAAGGCGGCGATGGACTTGGTGGTTGTTGTCGAACCTCCAAATGGGCCGATCGGTGAGCCGCCGAAGGATGCCCCCACATCCCAAGTGTCCTTGAACTGGAAATAGTTTGCCCCGGCGGTCCACTGCAGGCGGCCACCAGCCTTCGAGTTCAGCAGGAACTCCTGCGACCAGGTATCGTCCTTTACCCCGACGAACAGGCCGAAGAATGGCAGCGCGGTCGCATCCAGATCGGCAAAATAAGGCGTATTGTCGTGGCGGTACTGGGAATAGGAAGTCAGCTCAGCAAATCCGATATCAGCTTTGATCGTTGCCTGAACCGTATCGACTTTTGCATGGAAGCTGGTTTTTGCATCCAGCAGGACTTGCCCGGGCGCCGTCGTGTAGGTGCTTGCTGGAGCAAAGAAATAGGGCAGCGGCAGCCCCTTGGAACTTTGCACACCATATACGGCTCGGCCAGCAGGGGAAACTTTGTTCAGGAAACCGGCATCACCTGACTTGTCGATGAAGATGTTGACCAACTGGGTCGTCGGATCGTTATTGTCGGAATGAGTATAGCGCAGCAGGACCGAAACATCGCTGGAAAGCTGCGCCTTGATTCCGGCGCGGACCGACCAGCTTTCATACTTGCCGATCTTGTTGTTGCCCGTTGTAACACTGGTCAAGTAGCCATCACCACGGCGGTAGAGGCCTTCTATATCGACAGCGACATTCTCGCCCAGACCGGTCGTCGCATAACCTTGCAGCGTCAGGGTGTTGAACCTGCCGTATGTCGCCCTGAACTCAGCCGATGCCTTGGTGCTCGGATCATCCGAGGTCACCAGAATGGCGCCGCCAGTGGTATTCCGCCCGAACAGGGTGCCCTGCGGTCCCTTCAGCACCTGAATGTTCTTGACCCGCATCAACTGGAGGTCGGCGGCATAGGTGTTGGGCAGGAAAAATCCGTCGACGTAAATTCCGACATTGGGACCACCGCCCGAGGTGGTAATCGCCGTTCCGACGCCGCGAATGGTCGGCTGCATTCCCGGACCTTGCGTGTCAAAGCGCAAGCCTGGCGTCAACTTTGCAGTGTCAGACAGAGCGTTGACGTTGGCTGTAGCGAGCTGCTCGGTATTCAGTGTCGAAATGGTTATCGGCACATCGACCGACTTCTCCTCGCGGCGCTGCGCCGTGACAACGATTTCGGAGCCCAACGCAGACTCATCTCTGCTGGCGCCGACGTCCTGCGCGGAGGCAGAGGTGGGTGTGAGCACAATGCTGCCCATGAGTCCCAGAACGGACGTCATCGTCCGGAAAGTTTTGCGAGTCATATGTTCTCTTCCTCCCAAGGAGCTGGCTGTCTACGCAGCCCATCCCCCCAATTGGCCGAAGTGGCACCTCAGCCTGCCATCAGACCGTATGGAACACCGGCCCCATCTCGTCTTGACCAAACAGGACAATCTGCACCGGCTTGAGTGGAGGCGGGTCAATGACCTTCGCGCCGTAACATCGTCGGGGTGCGATTGAACCAGCGCTGGCAGGTTCTGGTCAGGATCGCCTGTTCGGCAAAGCCCAGTTTCTCGGTAATGCGAGCGAAACTCAGGGCGGTGCGCGTAAGATAGTAGAGCATGAGGTCACGCCGCAATTCGTCCTTGATTTTCTGGAATGAGGTGCCCTCGGCTGCCAGACGGCGATGCAGTGTGCGTAAGTGAAGATTCAGTTCTGCCGCCGCATCCTCCCTTGTGCATTCCTTTGCGCCGAGAAAACGCAAGATTACGCCACGCACCTCAGCGTGTATCGGAGGCCTTTGCCTCGCGAATTCTTCATCGATAAATGAGATGGCTATCTCGTAAGCTTCGGCGTCATTATCGATTACGGGGCACGCAACGTCGCTATCTGAATAGAATAGGCCATCTTCGTCTTGACCGAAACAAACCTCACAACCGAAATACCGCCGGTACAACCTGAGCGGCGACACTGGCTGATGGCGGAAGTGGACCTTGCGCGCCTTTGCGTAGCCACCAGTCAGCTCGCTGGCGCCAAGTTGACCGAGCAGCAGAATCTGTTCAATCGCCTGGCTCTTGTCGGGCATGCCATCGATCAGGATGTCATGTGCAGCGAAGATGCCTTGCTCCGATCCCAATCGCGTCAACCGAACTTGAGCGGCGAGGCTATGAGCGTATGCGTGACTGCTCACGTAGTTCAAGGCATCGCCGTAAGTTTTCGAGTTTTTCATGACTGCGCCCAGGGGGCCATAAGACGGTATGATTTTTTGGCGGACCGCAAGGCGCATGCCGAAATCGGGACAGTGCAAATGTGCAGCGGCCAGCTCAAGGAGCCCGACCAACTGCCGATAAGTAATCGGCGCCTGTTCGGCCGAGATGCCGATCTGATGGAGAAGCTTCTCCGAGTCTCCGCCGAGCTCCGCCACGAGTTCCGAAAAAAAACTAAGAACGTTGGCATGAAGCTCTTCGAAGCTCTTTGCTGCTTCGATATCTTGTTTGGTCATAGGTAACCGTACCTTTGGCGGCAACGATGTGGAACCGAACATTTGGGCAAGGCCATTTGCTGGAAAGCAAATACTTTTGTCCCGATTGGTCAATGCGAAGGCCTGGCTGAGCGGTACTGATCTTCGCACGGGGCAGCGGAATTCCACGACTCGATAGGGTGGCCGGACGATGCGCGATAGTTTGGAAGGGATGTTATGACCGACGTTGAGCCCGACTTTTTCTCTGATCCTGAGCTGATCAGCGAGGCCAAGAGTTACTTCAACCGGCTCCGTTCCAAATGCCCCGTGCTGAAGGAGCAGTATCACGGGTCCCTGATGGTGACGGGCTACGACGAAGCGATTGACGTCCTCACCAGGAAGGATGGTGAGTTCTCATCGGTCGTCACGAACCTGGGCCCAATCCCGCCGCTGCCCTTCGAACCGGATGGCGATGACATTAGCGAGCAGCTCGATGCAGTCCGCGACGAACTTCCCTGGGCCGCCTATTTCGTCTGCTTCGACGGCAAAAAGCATGTCGACCACCGCGCCCTTGTAACCTCGCTGCTCACACATAAGCGCCTAAAGCAGAATGAAGAATATCTGATAGGATTGGCCGATCGGCTGATCGATCGCTTCATTGCCAAGGGCGCTTGCGAGGTTCTAAGCGAATTCGGTCACGCCGCGACGACGTTTGCGATCTCAGACATTCTGGGCATTCCGGAAGCAGACCGCCCGAAGCTGCTCGATCTCATCGGCGCCCCGCCCAGCCAACTCGATGGCGATGCCGCGCACAAGGTCGGACCCGATCCGCTGATCTTTCTCAAAGAGCTGTTCGATGGTTATATCCGCGAACGTCAGGAAAATCCCGGTCCGGACCTCATGTCAGAACTGGCGCAATCGCGGTTCAAGGATGGCTCCACTCCCGAACCGGAGGTGTTTTCCATTGTGGCCCGTTTCCTTTTCGCCGCTGGCCAGGATACGACTTCAAGGCTGATCACGATGGCGGTCAAATATCTGGGCGACGATCCGGAACTTCAGGAGCGCTTGCGGCAGGAACCCGAACACATTTCCAGCTTTCTTGAGGAAGTGCTGCGTTTCGATCCTCCTGTGAAGATGGTCTATCGACTGGCGCAGAAGAGTACGGCGGTCGCAGGGGTTGATGTCCCGGCAGGAACTGTCCTCAACGTAAGCCTCACCGGAGCCAGCAACGACCCGCGCCATTTTGCAAACTCGGAAGCCTTCGATATCGACCGGCCAAACGTTCGCGACCATTTGGCGTTCAGCCGGGGCGTTCACGGCTGTCCAGGTGCGCCGCTGGCGCGGCTGGAAGCCCGTGTTGCCATCGAGCGCCTGCTTGCCCGGACTGCGCAAATTCGCATTTCGGAAGTGCATCACGGCCCAGCGGACGCACGCAATTACCGCTACGAGCCGACTTACAGCTTTTTGAGCATATCGGACCTTCACATCGAATTTACGCCGGCCAACAAAACGCCGCAGGGGTAGCAACCGACCGCCCATAGCTCGTCCCTTCCAGGCGGAACGAAGGCACCGGTGCAAGTTCGCAGGCTCAAACTGCCGGCATCGCGATGGGAGCAGCTCCGCGCCCGTGTTGCGGATGCCATTCAGGGTTTCACCAAGGCCGCCGACCAGCGTCAGGGCAGCAGCCCGATCAGCCGCAGATCGTCTAAATACTTGTGGATGTATGCTTCGGTCAGCCCCGGAACCTCTGGTCCAGCCGACAGAGCATTCACTGCTGCCACGAAATCATTGTTGCGCACTGCTTCTGGATGTCCGGCATGGGGCCGCGCGACATAGTCGAGGATCGCCAGCGCCGAGTGCTGGCGCTGATCGTCAGGCAGATGCCGGAGTTTGTCAGTAAACCGGTGCAGCCAGTCGGCATGATCGGCGCTTGGCGGCACCATAAAATATATGTTGAACGAGCCCAAGCTGGGTGAGACCAGCGGCAATGCCAGCCTGGTCACCTCCAGCGTCGATGGATCGGGCAGCATCGGCTGGTGGGCAACGGGCGTGGTCAACCTGCCGATTGGCAACACGCTGGCGCTGCGCGTGAATGTGTCACGGCAAGATTATCCGGGCATCACCGACTATGTGAACCTTTATGAATTGGGCGCCAACGGCCGGCCGGTGCAGGTGGGCGGCACGTTCAATGGCGGCATTGGCAACACCCGCTACCAGAACCGCCCTGATGCCGACACCTTTGCCAGTTGGTATGGCCGTGCCGCGCTGCTGTGGGAGCCTTCGGCGGACGTGAAGTTCGTCGCATCCTATATCATGCAGTCCGACCGTGTGGGCGGTCGCCGGCAGAAGACCCAGGGCAACAACGGCGCCGGCGTGCCCTATGTCGGTTTCCAGAGCGGCGCGGTGATCGAGGAGCCGTCGGAGCGCGATTTCCACATGGGCTCGCTGGAAGCCACGGTGGATTTCGGCTTTGCAACGCTGACCTCGGCCAGTTCCTACTATGACAATCAGGGCAGCAGCGAGACGGACAATACCGGCTTCTATGCCAACAACTTCGCCAATTTCTATTACAACTATCCGCGGCCGATCTACACGGCATCGCGGACCTTCACCGACAGCGCCTTCGTTCAGGAGTTGCGACTGGTGTCCAACGGCAAGAACACCATCGATTACACGGTGGGCGCTTTCTATATGGACCAGAGCCGCTCAGCGAGCCAGGTGAGCGATCTGGTCGGCTTCCAAGCGTTTGCCGCCGGCTTCTTCGGCACGCCCACCATTGTCGGCACCGACAATGTGTTCACCTTCCGGCGCAACGAAAAGTTCCGGGATTTTGCGGCGTTCGGCGAGGCGACCTGGAACATCAGCGATGATTTGCGGGTGACCGGCGGCCTGCGTTGGTTCGACAACCGATTTGATATCAACACCTTCCTTAGGGTCGGCGCTTACAACAGCTTTGCCGGATCGGTCACGACGCCGTTCGTCAACAGCGACAAAGGTGTGCTCTACAAGGCCAATATCGCCTATGACTTCGGCGATGATGATTTGCTGTTTGCCACGGTTTCGCGTGGCTACCGGCGCGGCGGCAACAATGGTGTTCCGACGATCGGCCGCTTCGCCAACAATCCGGGCTGGCAGCTCTACGATGCCGATTATGTGACCAACTATGAAATCGGGCTGAAGGGCACGCTGGCGACGGTGCGCTATGACATCAGCGCATTTCAGATCGACTGGGTTGATCCGCAGTTCAACACCTCGGCGCCCAATGGGGCGTTCTTTACCGTCATAAATGGCGACAGAGCGCGGACTCGCGGCCTTGAGGCGCATTTCTCCGGGCGCATCGGCAAGCCGTTCGGCTACATCATCGCCTATACGCTGATAGACGGCGAGTTAACCCGCGATTTCCGCGACCCAGTCAACCAGTTGATCGCGCCAGCGGACTCGCTGCTGCCCGGCGTGCCGCGCCATACGATCAACGTGGCCGGCGACTATACGGTGCAGCTCAACAACAAGCTGCGACTGATCACCCGTCTGGACGGCTTCTATCAGTCGAGCACCCAGAATGTGCTGGACCCATCGATTTCGCAGAGCCAGAAGTTCGCTGGCTTCTCGATCTGGGACGCAACGGTGACGGTAGCCGGCTCGAACTGGAGCGTGTCGGCCTTTGCCAAGAACCTGTTCAACGAGGAGGGGACCACGGGCGCCTTCACGGCGGCAGCGTTTGGCCCGCGTCCGGGTGCGCAGTTCTTCGGCAGCAGCAGCCGGCAGTTTGTGTCGTTGCCACGAACCTTCGGGTTGGCGGCGCGGTTCGGCTTTTGATGCAGCAGCGTGCCGGTATCGCCCATGCCGGCACGCTGCTGGCGCAGGCCAGCCAGCAGCTGGCGGCGCGTGATGCTGCCGGTGCAGAAGCCTTGTGCCAGCGCCGTCTGGCAGCCGCCCCGGGTGATGCCGAAGCATTGGCGCTGCTCGCCCGCGCGCGCCAGCAACGCAGCGATCTGGCCGGCATGCATGCCGCTGCAGCCGCCGCCCACCGGGCGCGCACAGGGGACTGGGCCATGGCGGCCTTGCTGGCGGAAGCCGAACTGCTCACCGGCGCCACCCGGGCAGCACGGGCCCGACTGCTCGCCATTGAAACCGAGCTGGGCCCGGTCGCCGCCGCCTGGGAACGCCTGACCGCCCTGCACACCCAGATGTTCTGTCATGCCGATGCGGCGCGCTGTGCCGCCCGGCTCGCCTCCATCGATCCCGCGCGCGGCGCATTGCTGATGGCCAACAGCGACGTGGCGCAGGGGCAGATCGCCGAAGCCGAGGCCCGACTCGATGCCATCATCGCGTTCGATCCGACACAGGCCGATGCCTGGTACAACCGGTCGGTGCTGCGCCGGCAAACGCCGACAGTCAATCATGTCGATGCGCTGCGCCACGCACTGTCGCGCACCGCGCCAGACCATCCCGCTGCGGTGCCGCTGGGTTATGCTCTGGCCAAGGAACTCGAAGACCTCGGCGATCATGCCGCTTCTTTTGCCGCACTGTCCCGCGCCGCCAGTGCCAGGCGCCGCCGGTTGAGCTATGATGTGGCGGCCGACATCGCCACCCTCGACGGCATCATCCGGAGCTTCGATGCCGACTGGATGGCCAGCCAGACCGGCCATGATGCTCATGGGCCGCTATTCATCATCGGCCTGCCGCGAACGGGCACCACGCTGGTTGATCGAATCTTGTCGGCCCATCCGCTGGTGGCCAGCCGTGACGAAGCCAATGATTTTACCTATGCCCTGCTCTGCGAAGCTGCCGGCACCGGTCCCCTCAACGAACGTGCTCGCCGGGCCGACATGGCGCAGCTGGGCGCGCGTTATTGGCGTGCGCTGCAGGGCTATGGCGACATCGCGCCATGCCTGCTCAACAAGACGCCGGCCAATTATCTTTATGCCGGCCTGATTGCCGCGGCACTGCCCAACGCGCGGATCATCCATGTGCGGCGCCAACCGATGGATGCCGGCTATGCCATCTTCAAGACGCTGTTCCGCACAGCCTATCCCTTCTCCTATGATCTGGGCGAACTCGGCCACTATATGGCGGCACAGGCGCGGCTGATGGCCCATTGGCGGCAGGTGCTGCCGGCCCGCCAGTTGCTGGAAATCGATTATGAAGCGCTCATCGCCAATCAGGAAAGCGAAAGCCGCCGGATAATCGCCTTTGCCGGGCTGGACTGGAATCCAGCCTGTCTCTATTTTCATAGCAATCCGGGCGCCACCGCCACCGCCAGCGCCGCCCAGGTTCGCGAGCCGATCCACAATCGCTCGGTTGGCCTGTGGCGCGCCTATGAACAGCAACTTGCGCCTCTTGCCGCCACGCTAGGGCCGCTTCTGGAGACTGCCCCATGAAATGGCCCGCGTTGCTGCTGTTGCTGGTGGCTGCACCGGCTGCGGCAGCAAGCCTGATGCGCGATGATTTCGAGCGTGGAGATGCCGCCGGCTGGCGCGCTCGCGGCCAAGGCGACGTTCGGGTGACCGAGTATGCCGGCAACAAATCGCTGCGCCTGACCGATCGGGCCGAGGCGCTGACCGCCTTTTCCGCGCGTGGCCACCGCAACATTGCCGTCGCCGCCAAAGTCGCCGCGGCTGATCTGGAGCCCGGCGAGGCCTGCATTCTGGAAGCCAGCGGCGACAAGGGGCTGAGTTGGTTCGAGTTGGGCCGGGTGAGCGATGGACAGGACGATGGCGTGACGCTCTATGCTGTCGGGGCCGAAGTGCCGGCGCTGGCCGAAAGCGATCCGGTCTATGTCCGCGCCCGCGCGGCGGGCAACGATACGACCGACAGTTGCTGGTTCGATGCCGTGCGTGTCAGCGGCACGCCGATCAACACCGGCGATAAGGCGCTGTCGCCAGCACGCTTCGATGCGGCCAGCGCCTTTGCCACGCCGGTTGATCTGGTAGCCTTCGCCCCTGGCCCCGCCCCGCCGCAACAGCCTTTCGAAGGCCGGCTTCGCCTGCGTCTCGACGCGCGCGAGGCGCATGTCTCCATCATCCGCGATCCGGGTGGTCAAGCCGCCAAAACCCCCTCGCTGGCGCAATTGCCGCCGCTCGACATCATGCTGGTGGCCGATGGCGCCGCCATCGTTCCAGCGGTACGCGGGCCAATCCGTGGTGATCATCCGGATTGGGAATGGATCGTCGAACCCGGCCGCGCCTGGACCGAAGCCGGTGACACCAGCGGCTGGAGCCGTGCGCCGCTGCCGGTGGCCCTGCACGAACGCAACGCCAACTGCACGCACAATGGCGTGCTCACCTGGCGCTATCGCGGCACCGAAATCTCGCCCGTGCTCTATCAGTTCAGCAGCGAGACCTGTGCCTATCTGCAACTCGACCTGTGGGGGCGCTTCGCTGCCAGCCTCTCCACCGCCGCCGCACCTGATCGCGACCGGCTGATCGCCGCTTGGCGTGCCGAGGTTGCCGCACGCATGCCGGCCCGCCCAATCGCCGACATCGCCAGCCGCTATCCTGGCCTCAACCCGGCCAGCTTCGGTTCGGTGGCGGAGGTTGATCCCGATGCCATGACGACATGGGGTTTTGTGGCCGATGGCGTGCATTGGACCGGTGCGTGCCGCACGCGCCATGGCGATTATCCCTTCTGTGATGTGGCCGATCTGCCGTCCTACTCTCTGGCCAAGTCGCTGCTCGCCGGCCTCGGCCTGATGCGATTGGAACAGCTCGCGCCGGGCAGTCGCAACCGGCTGATCGCTGACGGCGTTGCTGATTGTCGGGACAGCCGCTGGGCCGGGGTCAGCCTCGAAAATGCCCTCGACATGACCACCGGCAATTATGATTCGCTGGTGAGCGAGGCGGACGAGGATTCCGCAAAAATGCTGCGCTTCTTCCTCACGCAGACCCATGCTGAAAAAACCGGCATGGCCTGCGGCCTGTTCGCCCACAAATCACCGTCGGGCGAAAAATTTGTCTATCACACGCTTGACACCTATCTGCTCGGCAGCGCGATGCAAACGTTGCTTCGCGCCCGCCTGGGACCAGATGCCGATATCCACCGAGATCTTGTCGTGCGCCCGTTGTGGGAAAAGCTTGGGCTCAGCCCGCTGACCGGGCATGTCATGCGCACCTACGATGCCGCAGCCCAGCCGCTGACGGGCTGGGGCCTCACTTTCCACCGCGATGATCTGGCGCGGATTGCTACTTTTCTGCAGGGCGGCGCGATGATCGATGGCGCGCCAGCGGTGGACCCGGCGATGCTGGCCGCCGCCCTGCAACACAATCCCGCCGATCGCGGCCTCTCGCCAGGGCCGGGGCTGCGCTACAACAATGGCTTCTGGGCGTGGAATGCCGGGCCAGCAGTCGGCTGCAAGACGGATGTCTGGGTGCCGTTCCTGTCGGGCTACGGCGGCATCATCGTGGCACTGTTTCCGGGTGGCACCAGCTATTATTTCGTCAGCGACGGCCGCGATTTCATGTGGGCCCGCGCCGCCCGCGCCGCCCACGCTATCCACAGCCTGTGCCCCGCCTGATGGCGCTGCGTCTGCCTCGCGCCGCCCCCGATGGGCTGGTGGCCGCCACGCTGCTGGCCTTCCTCGGCACAGCCGGCCTGTTCTATGTCAACATCATGGCTGCCATCGTCGATGGCCTCATCAGCGGCATGGGGCTAAGCGAGGCACAGGCGGGGCGCATCGGATCGGCCAATATCTATGGCGCGGCTGCCGGGGCCCTGCTGTCGGTGGCGCTGGTGCGGCGGCTGCCGTGGCGGGCGCTGTCGGCACTGTGCCTCGCTGCGCTGGTGGCCATCGATCTGGCCTCCATCCTGATCACCTCGCCGGCGCTGCTGCTGGCGGTGCGCCTGGTCCACGGCGTGGTCGGCGGCGTATCGGTGGGCACCGGCCTTGCTGTCATCGCCCGCACCGCATCTCCTGATCGCGGTTTCGGCATGCTGCTGTTCGTGCAATTCGGCCTTGGCGGGCTGGGCGTGTTGGTGCTGCCCAATCTGGTGCCAATCTATGGCACCGCGCCGCTGTTCATGGCGCTGGCAGCGTTCAGTGGCGTCACTTTGGCCATGCTGCCGTTCCTGCCCGATTTTCCGCCAGTGCCGCCCCGGGTGTCCTCGGGCGCGCTGCGCAGCGATAAAGGTGGCATTGAATGGCGTCCCTTCAGCCTGATCATGGCCGCGATTTTCCTGTTTCAAGCGGCAAACATGGCGCTCTTGGCCTATATTTTCCGCCTAGGCCTCGCCTACGGCCTCGATCGCGGCCATGTCAGCGCCGTGCTTGGTCTCGCCACTTGGGTGGCCCTCGTCGGCCCACTTGCCGTGGTGTGGCTCGGCGGAAAATGGCGCCGCTTTGCCCTTTTGGCAGTTGCCATGCTGCTAACACTAGTCGGCAATTTTGCTTTCCACTGGTCAGGAAACGAGGCAGTTTTCCTCCTCGCCAATTGTGCCACTGGCATCACCTGGGGGTTCGTCATCCCCTATTTGTTCGGCATGGCATCCTCCTACGACAGCGCTGGCCAAGCAGCGGCCTTTGCCGGCTTCGTGTCGAAGATGGGCTTGGCCACAGGGCCCTTCGTCGGCGGCGCCTTGCTGGGTACCAACGCAAACTATGCTCTGCTGATCAATATCGCCGTGATCGGCATGGCAGCCAGTATGGCCCTGATGTTGGGTCCTGCTCGCGGGCTGGATGATCGAACACATGGCCCCTGACATGCATTTGCAGGCATCAAGCAATATGAAGGCATGACAGGAGTAATTCTGCCAAGCCCAAGCACACGCATTCCTTTAACGGCGGCATGGCAAAGCACAGCAAAAAGACCCTGACGCGGCCTTGGATTGTATGTCGAACAAGGGACCAATTCGGCCATTCGGCGCGCCGCCCGTGACCAACACCACTTAAGAGATGGGCCGGTTCTGATCATCGGCTCCCAGAACCTGCCAGTCCGCCAACGGCCCAGCATACGCCATAAAGCGAACGTCTGGTTTTAGCTTTCCCGTTCCGAAACCTGCCATCCTTGAGGCCACCCAGTATCACCGGTATGCTGAGCGTTGTGGGTGCACCAAAATCCGACATCAGCTGAGTGCACGCCTATTCCTTTTTGCGAAGCGGAAGTAGGCCAGCCATTTTACTAGTTAGCAGGAAGATTTTGCATTCGCAGAATGCCGGCGGCAAGGATTTCCCCAAGCTCAGTCAGTCTCTCTTCTGCCGTCATTGTGCTCGGGTCCGGATGCCCCTGCGCCCATCGGACCCGCGGCTGCGGCTGGGGGTAAAGCTCCGCAACGAGATTGGGCTTCTTTGCTAGCAGTGCGAGTAGTACCTTGGCTGGCCCAGGCGGCTGACGTCGGCCTTGCTCCCAGTTTATCAGGGTACCCTCAGGGACTCCAATGCTGGCGGCGAAGGCACTTTGCGATAAGCCAGTCCTGCCCCTGATTGCGGCCACACTGATAGTTGGAATTTCGCAGCTGTGCCTGGTGGCGCTTCGACTGCCTGTCTCCGAGAAGGTAACTGTGACCTTCAGTTCATTTTTGGGTTTTTGTTGGCGTTTCATCACCACTGGCTATTTTTCGATCATAGCTACGTCAATGGCGTAGGCCGCCTCATCCAGCTAGATTTGCTCACCGACAGAACCTCCGCTTAAAAGGTTTGGTCGATAAAAATGTCGGATTTCCAACGCTTTCGCCTTCTACACATTGCTTGGAGTTTGTGATGCTCTCGGTAGGCGGTCGATTTTTCCAACTCATGGGTGGTCAGTGGGTAAATAGCAGTGAAGAGCTGATCCACAAAAAATGACGTCAATTCAATGATTTCTGATGGCCAGGCCTACTGATCGAGGTCGCTAGAGACAGTTTGTTTCGCAACTCGGTGTGTTGGCGGAGCAGGTGCCCTAGTGCCGACAGCACGCTTGCGGCTGCGTCGCCGCCTCACCGCCAGACCTTCCTCCTTGTAGAGCCTCTGGGTCTTCTTGCGGTTGATCATCACGCCCTCCCGGCGCAGCAGGATATGTAAACGGCGATAGCCGAACCGGCGACGCTGGTTGGCCAGCCCGCGCAGCTTCTCGCGCAGATCGGCATCATCGTCCCGTGTGGAACGGTGGCGCACGCTTTTGCGATCGACATCGATGACACGGCACGCCCGCCGCTCGCTCATCCCATGGCAGGCCTGGAGATGAGCCACAGCTTCCCGCTTCGCGGCAGGCGTCAGAACTTTTTTGCCAGAAGATCCTTCAACGCAGCCTGGTCCAGCATCGCGTCGGCCAGAAGCCGCTTGAGCTTGCCGTTCTCGCTCTCGAGCTCTCGCAGTCGCCGGGCCTCGGATACCTCCAGCCCACCATACTTGGCCTTCCAGTTGTAGATCGTCGATTCAGACACCCCGTTGCCGCCGGGCCAGATCAGCGGTCTTCGCGCCCGCTTCTGCCTCCTTCAGCACCCCGATAATCTGCTCTTCCGAAAACCTTGCACGCTTCATCGTCTGTCCTTCCTTCAGGCCAGACTCTAATCGCTCTTGGAGGAAAATCAGGGGGTCACGTCAACCCGCGTCAATCGATGCTTCCAGACGATGACGCGCTCCCCAGATTGTTGCCAGTCTGAGGTAGAGTCCGGCTCAATTTCCAGCGAATACTAAGGCGATTTCCGCCCAACCTTGGCCAGAGAGTGACGCTGAACATCGATGCCATCTGCACTGACTCACCGCAGGCAAAGATACAAATCGTGCGGACGACGAGACACCGCAAGACCGCCTAGTCAATGTGAAGAGCCGGCGCCCGGCTGATACAGCGCGATCACGCTCCCGTTGCCATCTGCTCCGACATAGATCTCACCGTCCAGGCCGATCGCTATGCCGGCGAACGAAAGCATCGGACCACTCATGTCGCCGACCGGTCCCAGATATTTGCGCGGAACCGTGGGCGTTCCGACTGGCAGCCCCGAAACGATCGTCTCCCGACCGGTTCCATCGGTGCCGAACTGGACCAATTCGCGCGCGGCAACATCAATCACATAGAGCTTGTCGCCACGCGCGGCGATTCCTTCGGGAAGTTTCAGCCCATCCGCCACCACTTCAGCCGAGCCATTGCCCAGCTTGACCACCCGCCCGGCCCCGCTCTCCGTTGCATAGACGGTTCCATCGGCACCAATTGCAATGCCGGAGGGCTTGTCGAGACCACTCGCAAGCACCGAAACCTCGCCGTTCTCCAGCGAAAGTACGCGGCCTGAACCATAGTCCGCAAACACCAGTCGGCCACGAGGGTCCGCAGCTATATCCATCAGCAGATCGCAGCCATCGGCCAGAAGCTCATTCTCCTGCTGCACGGGATTCCAGCGCCGGACTTCGCCAAACGATGTCGTGACGTACCACGCCCCGCCTCCAGCAGCCGCAGCACCGCGGTGGGCCCCCGGAAAGCCGGGCGCGCCCAGCATGCCTGCCATCGAGACCTCGCCGTGCGGCGGCCGCAGATAGGCATAGCTGCCATCGACCACAAGAAGCGAGCCGTCCGGCGCAACCGCCAAGCCCATCGGCCAGAGTAGCCCCTTCTCGGACAGCGCCCGCAGTTTGCCGGGTTCCAGGATCTCATGAATCGAGCCTGCCGTGTGCGAAACGAAAAGACGGTCACCGATGAACGCGCAATTATCGAGACCAGGGCCAATGTCAGCGAGCACTTCGCGGGTGCCGCTTTGGATATCCAAACGAATGACCTGCCCACTGCCAACCTGGGTCGAAACAATGCGTCCCTTGCTATCGAATTTGACCGAATCCGGCACGCCCAGATCGCCGGCGACGACCTCGCACTCACTGCCATCGAGGTTGACCCGCCAGATCTCGTTGGTTCCCATGACCGGGAAATAGAGCTTGCCATCGGGGCCAACTTCGAAAGCGTTGGCCATCGGCACATGTTCGAGGATGATCCGGGGCGCGCCGCCATTGCGGTCGAGTTCCATGATCCGAGCATCCATGCGACACTCGCCGACCAGCAGCCTGCCCTGATGCCATGATATCGGATTGGAACCCGGAATATCGTCGCGCAGAATATGGGTTTTGCCGGAGGGCGCCCGCATGCTGACCCGGCCAGCGGTGAATTCGGTGACAAACATGTTGCCGGAATCATCGAAGGCAAGGTCGTCGGGACCGGTAATCTCACCGCCAGTCGTATCAAGATGCTCGATCTCGAACGTATCGGGGTTAATCGCGCTTACCCGGCTGCCGGCAAGCTGTGCGACATAGATCCGGCCATCCGCGCCCGCCCGTATGCCGTTCGCTCCGAATAGCCTGCTCGGCGGTATGACGTACCGGGAGGTCCAGCCGCCATGAATAACGGGATCAGCGGCTCCGAAACGATCAACTGAAATTGGCATCCAGACCTCCTAGTGCGCAAACCACAGGGCACAGCCGGACCCTGCCGCGACATCGCCCGGGTGATTTGCGCGGCAAAGCAAAACCGGTCGCCGAAAACTTATCGGCGACCGGGAACGCTTCAGTACTTGAACTTGAGATTGACCCCGTAAGTCTGCGGTTCGGCGGAAATGGCTGACTGGCCTGCCGCAGTGACCATCTGCACGTTGTATTGCTCGTCGCCGATGTTCTTCATGAACAGCTCGATACCGAAACGATCGTTGTGCATATATTCGACCGAGGCACTGAACACATCATAGTCCGGCTGACTGAGCACATTGTCGGGCTCGAAATAGTAGCGGCTCTTGTGGCTGTAGCCACCGGTGAACCGCAATTCGCCCTTGTCGCCCACGGGCAAGTTATAGTTGACGTTTGCATTGAAAGTGAATTCGGGAGACAGCGCCGTCCTGTTGCCGGTGGCATTGCCGCCAAGCACCGTACCCACGCCTCCGCCGAGCACCGGTCCGGTCACCGTTTGGCGCCAGGTATTGCTTTCAATATAGCTGCCCGGAGCGAAGACGCCCGATCCAGGGCTGCCGAACTGGCTGTATTTGGAATTCAGATAGCTCACTCCCGCAGTGACGCGGAAGCGATTGGTTACTGCCGCTTCCAGATTGATGTCAAAGCCGTCGATCTTGACCTTGGCGGCGTTGAAGAGGGCCGAAACCGGCGGATTGCCTGCCGACGTGCGAACCTGATAGTCGTCTATGTCGTAATGAAAGCCCGCAATGTTCAGCCGCAGGTGATTATCGAGCAAGTTGGCCTTGATCCCGGCTTCGTATGCCATGATCTTCACCGGCGCGACCGGCGGATCGTAAGGGCTTTGCAGGTTGAACTGGCCGGCCTTGAAGCCGCGGTTGACCGAAGCGTAGATATTGGCGTTTTCGCCAAGATCCTGCCGCAAGGCAACGCGGAAGGTCACTTCGCTATAGGTCTTTTGCGAAATCGCGTTTGTCCGCGGATTGGGCGGAGATCCCGGAGGCAGGGCGGCCAGGCTGCCATCGGGGTTTTCAGTTGCAACGAACCCAACTGGCAGCTTGCGATTGTCGCTCGTCCAGCGCACGCCGCCGGTGAGATGGGTTGAAGCCGAGATGTTATAGGTCGCTTCGCCGAACAGCGAAACCGAATCTGTCACGCCCTTGGCAACGATGTGCGACTGGAATCCGCGGAAGGCAAGGCCGCGCTGATACTGATCCTGTTGGACGACATTGTGCATATAGAACGCGCCGAGCTGCCAGGACAGGGGATCGGTCGTCGCCGAAGACAGGCGCAATTCCTGCTGGAAGGTCGAGGAAGGCGCGAAATATTCCAGAGAGACCAGATTTGCAGCCCTGCCATCGACGTCGAAAGAGCTGGTGTTCCTGAGCTTGCGGAATGACGTGATACTGGTCAGATCGGCAAAGCCGAGATCCAGTTCGATCTTGCCGCTGACGCCCCAGGCGCGAATGCGCGTCAGGCTGGGAAATGCTGCAGAGGTATCCTGGCCGGCGACCGGACCAGTGGAGATGCCGCCGGGCGTGTTGCCGCTGGGCAGCGAGTACAACACGGGGAACAGCTGCAGCGCATAGTCGTTATTGGTATAGTAATAGTCGCCAGCGAGCGTGATTTTCAGTGTGTCGGAGGGTTTGATCACCAGCTTGCCGCGCAGCGACCAGTAGTCATCCTGCCGGGTGCGTTTGTTGAGCGTCGAGTTGAAACCGAAGCCCTTGCCCTGATCCTGACCGGTGAAGGCAATGTTGAAGCCGACGTTCTCGGCCAGCGGCGCCGAGATATAGGCCTGGCCCGAGATTGTTTCGTAATTGGCATAGCCAATCTGTCCGTTGACTTCCAGCTTGTCGCCTGGATCGCGGGTGATGATGCGGATTGCGCCGCCGGTCGCATTGCGCCCGAACAGCGTGCCTTGCGGGCCGTTGAGCACTTCGACGCGCTCGATATTGTTGAACTTGCTCACTGTCTGGTTGAGATCGGGCATGTAGACGTCGTCGACATAGACGGCAGTCGAACCTTCCTCGCCTGCCGCGCCATTGGGCGTCGAAACACCGCGAATGACGAAAATGCCGCTTGGCCCTGAACGGGTGAAGTTCAGGCTGGGGACGGACTGCACCAGCGAATTGGTATCCTTGATGCCCAGGTTGTTAAGCGCATCGCTGGTCACCGCATTGATTGAAATCGGCACGTCGCGAAGGTTTTCCTCGCGGCGCTGCGCGGTAACGACGATGTCGGCAAGTCCGCCGTTATCGGTTTCGTTGGCAGCCCCTGCTGCGCCACTTTGCGCCATAGCCTGCCCCGGCAACATCCCGATCGTTGCGGTCAGGCCTATTGCGGCGGCACCCAAAAGCCAATGGCGCTTCCTGCTTGATGAAATTCCCTGCATGTCCTTTTCCTCCCACTTTTATGGTCCTGGTCAGAATACTAATATATCAGTCCGACGTCAATTACTTTAGCAAATCTCATGTCGCCACATCAACCATTGAAACTGACCCGCGTACCGGTTTGAGCCTGTCCGGGCGGCCCTGCTGTTCTCAACGAACCACAGCGCTGGCGCGAAAGGCGACAACTTCGGTGTCAAGGCCCGCGATGCGCCATTCTCCATCCGATTCGCGCTGCACGATCATATCGCCGTCGCCGACCAGAGCCGGGTCGGCGGGGCTGTTGCCGGAACTGGTACTCAGCCCGGTGTAATAGGTCATCACGAAGCTGACTTTCGCCGCGTCGGCACCAGTAAAGTCCACGCAGAGGTTGGCCAGCACATGGCGCTGGGTCGGGACACCTTCCGGGGTCGCCGAGAGTTCTGCAACGCGGGCCCTGTAATAGGCCACGACTTCGCTGCGCCCCTTGTAGGCCTTTACGGGGAGGCTGTAGGCACAATCATCGGTCAGCATCGGCCCGATGCCCACGCCCTGGTTTTCATCGATCTCTTTCGCCCACTCGGAGAGAAGCTGATGGATTGCCACCACGTCGACCGTTTGCACTGCATTGAATTTCGGCATCGTCCTGCCCTGCCTCTTTTAGTTGTTATCGATCCAGATTGACTTGGTATTGAGGTATCCCTCGATCTGTTCGAGCCCACCCTCTCTGCCATACCCGCTCGACTTATAGCCGCCGAATGGAACCGCTGGGTCGAGAAGGTGATAGCCATTGATGAAGATCGAACCGGCCTGGAGCGCATTGCCGAGCTGGTGCGCCCGCTTGATGTCGCGGGTAAAAACGCCTGCCGCGAGGCCATAAGGCGTGTCGTTTGCCCGGCGGATGACTTCGCCTGCATCGGTGAAGCCGAGCGCCGAGATGACCGGACCGAAAATCTCTTCGCGGGCAATTGTCATATCGTCAGTGACATTGGCGAACACCGTGGGGGCCACAAAATTGCCTTCCGCGTATGCGCCCTCGACAAGCAGGCTCCCGCCTATGAGAAGACTTGCCCCCTGATCGACCCCAGAGTTTATATAGCCAGAGATCTTGTCCAACTGGCGGCTGGAAATAACCGGGCCGATCTGAACCGCCTCATCCATGCCGTTGCCCACTTTGAGCTGGCTGGAAAACGCGACAAGTCGCTCAAGGAATTCCGTTCGGATGCTGTCCTCGACAAACAGCCTGGAACCGGCGATGCATATCTGGCCGGAGTTTGCATAGACCGCCATGGCGGCGATTGGCACGGCCTTGTCCAGGTCGGCGTCAGCGAAAATGATCATCGGAGACTTCCCGCCAAGTTCCAGCGAGACCCGCTTCACTCCGGTCGCCGACGCGCGGATGATTTCCTGTCCGGTCTGTGTAGAGCCAGTAAACACCAGTTTGTTGACGGCCGGGTGCCCGGCCAAAGCAGCGCCTGCGGACGAACCATAGCCGGTAACCACATTGACGACACCCGGCGGGACTCCGGCTTCGTTCATGATGTCCGCGATAAGCAGCGGTGTTAGCGGGGCTTCCTCGGAAGGCTTGAGAACCACCGTGCAGCCCGTCGCCAACGCCGGGCCGATCTTCCAGATCGAGGCCGCAGTCGGCGCGTTCCATGGAATGATCGCCCCCACAACGCCGACAGGCTCCTTGACGGTCATCGACATCACGTCGCCGGGCAAGGAGTTGGGGATCGTAGTCCCGGATATGTTTGTCGCGACACCGGCGTAATACTGGAGCATTCCGATCACCCGCTGGCGATTTGCCCGGGTTCGCGTAATGGGTAGGCCCATATCCTGAGTGTCGCAGGCGGAGATTTCCTCCCAGTGCATTTCGAAGAGTTCTGCGATGCGAAGCAGAATCTTTTGCCTGTCGAACGGCTTTAACCTGCCCCACGGACCTGACAGCGCCCGCCGCGCCGCGGCAACGGCCAGATCAATATCTTCCTTGCCGCCCGAGGGGACAAAACCGAGCAGTTGTCCGGTCGCAGGATTGCGCGATTCAATCCACGCCCCGGTCAGGCTGTCCACCCACTTGCCATCGATGAACATCTGCCGCCGGCGGCCATCGAGGGGAACGCGGCACTCAACCTTCGTGGAAAGAACTTGCGAGCTCATGCTGATCCCCTGACACAAAGCTCCCGCAAATCACGCTTGTGAACCGAGAAACTCCTCGAGGAATTCCAGCCGGTCATTGCCCCACCACATCTCTTCGCCGACAATCATGATCGGGACACCAAACACACCGCGCTCCGCTGCTGCTGCAAAGACGGCCTCATAGCGCTCCTCTGCTTCGGGCGAGCTGATGTAGCCAAGAAACTCATCGGCATCCCAGCCAAGTTTCGCAGCCAGTGAGGTCAGCAGTTCGTCACTGCTGGGGTCCCCGCCCTGCCCCCAGGTCGCGTCATAGGCCTCGCGCACATAGTCACGCGCCAAGCCCCGGTCCTGCGCCAGCAATGCGCCGATATTGATCCGCTTGGTATCCTTGCTCTTCGGCACGCCGCCGAAGGGCAGTCCATAGCGTGCGCACCAGCGCCTGAGGTCGGTCATCAGGTAGCGGATCTTGGGCGGGATCGCCAAGTTAGGCGGGCCGGTATTGCCTGCCTCCAGCTTCGCCCGGGTCAGGTCGATCGGGCAATAGTTGATGGTGAAGCCATGCCGTTCTGCCATTTCGGCCAAGCGCCCCGACGCGAGGTAGGCGTAAGGACTCCAGAAGTCGAAATAGAAGTCGATCTGCTTCATGCAGCGATTTCCATGAAGCCGCAGCCGGTGACCCATTCGTTGACCGCCTGGTATTCGATCACTTCGCCCTTGAACTGATCAATGAAACCGAGCGCAACAAGCCAGTTCTTGATTTCAAGTCCGCCATTGCCCGATTCGCGGATGATCTCCTCATCGCTCAGCGCGATGATCGCCTCGGCATCGCCGCGCTCGACCGCAGCCATGATCATCTTGTCCCATTCGACATTGACCCGGCCCATGTCCTTCATGCCGACCCAATGGCTGATCCCCCCGGTGCCAAGGATCGCCACGCGCTCGGAGCCCTGCCATGCCTGAACGGCGGCGCGAAGCTGCTGGCCTAGCTTGTGACAGCGGCGGTTGGAGATCAGCGGTTCTACGCCCGAATTGATCAGCACCGGGATCACGCTGATGCCGGGCTTGTCCTGAATGCACAGATGGATCGGCAGCGAAGTCGAATGATCGAGCGTGATGCTCTTCGCCACGGCCCAGTCGGCGCCATTGTCGAAACCATGCTGCATGATGTGCGAAGCGAGCGGCTGGTTGATGCGGAATGGTTCATGCGGCAGCCCCACCCACGGCTCGACCGGTCCGGATGCTTCGCCGATTACGATGAGATAGGGCGGCAGGCAGTGCGGCCCGAAGATAGTGTAGTGATCATCGCCCACGACAATGACCGTATCGACTTCAAGCTCTTCAAGCCGCCGGGCGACATGCGCGAAGCCGCCGCGCACGGCATCGCCCTGTTCTTTGGACGGTGCATCAGGATTGGCGGTAACCAAAGGGTCATGCGGAAGCAGAAATCCGCCTACAATCTTAGCCATCTGGCAAACTCCCAAATTCAAGAATGGATCAGGCGGGCGCGTTCATCCGCCCCAGATATTCACCGAGCGTGGCAAACCCGCCCGATACGGCGAGCCAGAACAGCATCACCAGCATCTCGCTGTTGCCCATCGCTGCTAGGCCTTTCACGTCTTTGTTCAGGATCATCGAACGCTCGGCATCGCTCAAGGGGTGGCGCGCGAGAAATCCTTCGGGATCGGCCATATAGGCCTGCATCGGGCCCGGGCCGCTGGTAACTTCCCAGAGCACACGCTCGGTTGTGAAATGAGACATCTTCTACCTCCGCAACAACTGTTCGCCCACGGCCTATTCGGCCGCAACCGCTTCAACCTGGCCAGAATATTTCGCATGCAGCGCTGCCGCACGGCGACCGGATTCGCGGGCACCTTCCAGATAAGGTTCGGGCACGATGTGATAGGGCGGGCGCACCGGCCCGGCGTTCATCCAGCCGGCCGCATTCATCCGCTCCTTCTCGAGCCCGATATTGTAGGTCGAAAATTCCTTGAAGCTGCCATTGGGAAACAAGGTTGCCAGCGCATGCCCGATTTCGCCGGCCATACCTTTGGCCACGCTCCAGTCTCCGCTGACCTTGGCCGCCGCAATCGTATCGCGGAACTGGATGACAGTCGCCGGCCCGCAGACCGCATTGTTGGTCCAAAAGGCATTGCAGAAATCCGGCTCCATTCGCGCCGCACCATAATAGGCGGCATCGATCGGCAGGAACTTGATCTGGCCCCGGGTCGCCGCGATGTCCTGAAGCAGGCGATCCATCGAATTGTATTTGCTCGAAACCACCTGGGGAATCGACGCAACCTGAGCCCAGAAGCCGGTTGGAAAATCAAACTTGAAGGCTTCGGTGTTGGCATAGACGCAGATCCCCATATCGGGGCAGGCCTCGGCCACGTCGCGATAGAACTGCACCGCTACCGGCACAGAAGGTGCGCACCACATCGGCACGCCTAGCATCGTGCCGTCTGCACCCAGATCGGAGGCGATCTTTGTCTGGCGAACCGTTTCGCGGGTATTGAGCGAAGTTGTACCGACGAAAACCGGAATGCGCCCCGCGGCGCTGTCAACCAGCGTGGCCATGAACGCATGCTGCTCTTCCCAGGTCAATGTGGCGCATTCCCCCAGCGTCCCCAACGCCAGAATTCCGTCGACTCCCGCCGCGATCAGGCCTTCAATGACCCGCGCCGTTTCATCCAGGTCGACCGTGTTCTGCTCGCGCCAATCGCTGGCATTGGGCTTTGCCGGCGTTGGCATGATCGCCCATGCACCAGTCACTTGCTCGGTTACAATCAGAGGTTTCGATTTTGACATAGCGCAGGAATTCCATTTCGAGATTCGTCGAGCGCAGCCGGGTGTCTGACAGCAGAGTGGAATGTCCTAGAGACCGATTCCAAGTGCGAGTCTGACTGCGCCTTCCAGCTCTCAACTGAGCATTAACATCCTAGCAGGCCAGTTCGCCGGGCGCAATGGTGATATTCCCGAGCCTGATGCCGCAACAGGCTGGCTCCAGGCTTGGCAAATCCCCCCGTCAAAATGAATTTGGAAAGGCTTAGCCCTTGACCTGGTAGCCGATGACACCTGCGCGCGCCGGCTTGCCGCGAACATGCGCTTCCATCAATTTACTGGCCTTCTCGCCATCACGCTCGGCTATGGCATCAACAATCACTGCGCGTTGCTCATCGGCAGCAGCAAGGCCCTCACCACCATCGATTTGAAGCATGTTGCCATTGAACAGGAAGAACTCTGACATTTGCCAATATCGCGAAGCCCTTTCGGCTTCATACTTCGAATGTGACATCTGATGGAGCTGTTGATGAAACTCAGCTACCAGTTCCACGAATGTGCTGCTGATCGTTTCACCCTTTACCGGCGTGACTACGGAGATTTTCTCCCGGGTCAGCCTGAGAAGGTCGATTTCATGCTTGGTGTGCCGCTCGGAGGCCAATGCCGCCATCGCACCTTCCACATGGCCGGCGATGAAGAAGAAATCGTCGATTTCCTGCCGCGATGGCGCAATTACGCGGCAGCCGACTTGCGGCGTAATTATCAGATATCCTTCAGCCCGCAGGAAATTCAGGGCAGCCATGACCGGGGCGCGGCTGGCGCCAAATTCGTTGACCAGATCATTCGCCAGAATCTCGTCCCCGAATTTGTAATGCCCCCTGATCAGTCGCCGTTCGATCTCGCTGCAAATTGCTCCGGATTTGCCCGAAAGTCCTCGCGTCTTAACATCGCCATTCAGCATCGTGATCCGGCCTTTGGGAGAAGCAATATTCAAATCCCTCGCTAACCGCGATTTCCCAAGAAGCAAGAGACCAACTCGGCAAACTCACCGGCATGTTCAATCTGGGTCCAATGGCCGCAGCGCCCGAAGACGTGCAGCTGGCTGTTGTCGATCCATTCCAGCAGGGTGAGCGAAGTGGACAGCGGAATGACCCGGTCATCGCGGCCATGGACCAGCAGCGTGGGGTGCGTCAGGGCGCGAATGTCGGCCTCCGGATGGGCCATGGCTTCCACCCAGCGCTGACGCGGCGCGGGAAACATGCTGGAAAACGCTTCCGAAATGCCCGGCCGAATGCTGGCCTCATGGCGCATCTGGACCAGGGCGTCGCCGACCAGAGAATGGTCGAAGGCGAATACCTTCATGATCGCCCGCATATTTTCCAGCGAAGGCTGGTAACCCCAGACCGCATCAAGACCTTCGGTCAGTTCGAACGGCACCCCAACACTGCCCATCAGGATTAGCCGCTCGACACGTTCGGGACGGGCAATCGCCAAGGCAAGTGCCATCGAGCCGCCGAAGCTGTTGCCGATGACATGCACCCGTTCGAGCCCCAGCGCATCGAGCAGCGCAATGATCTGGTCCAGCCACATCTGCCGGGTGAACTCGGTGCCTTCGGGCGCCGTGGTGTAGCCAAATCCCGCCAGATCGGGCGCGATCATCCTGAGGCCCGCAAGCTGGCTCTGGATCAGCAGCCGCCAGTTGGCCCAGGCGCTGACCCCGGGACCGGAACCATGCAGCAACAACACCGGCGTGCCTTCGCCGATATCATGGTAGTTGGTCTGAATGGCGCCCGTGGCGATGCTCAGGCCAATCTCGGGATTCTGGGTGGGGGTGTTCATGGGCTGATTTCCTGTCAGGTCGTGTGATCAATCCAGCGCCGGAGCGAAGCCGCTGGCTTCCCCTTCCAGCCGCACCCACGGATGGGGCACCCCCGAATCGGTCGCGTCGATAAAGCCGCGGAGCAGGTTTTTCAGCGCGGTGCTGTCCCACAGGCCCAGCTTGTCGATGAACTCGGCTTCGGTCGTCTTTGCCGCCGCCAGCGCCGCCAGCGCGCGCTCCATCCCGGCATCATTCAGCCCGACCAGCGCATCGCCATTCCCGGCAACCCGGCGCTCCAGCAATCCCATTGTCTCGAGTTCGGCGAGCGCCCTGGCGGTATCAGCTGAATCTCCGTCGATGAACATCGTCTGCGCCAGACTGTCTGCGCTGCGCCAATTGTTGTGTGCGAGCGTAACCAGCAGCAGGAATGCATTGTCGGTGAAGGCGCGGATGGACGCATCCTTCTTCAATTCGGCCGCGAACTGGAAACGGGCGCGCCACAGCAGATAGCCAAGAAAATCCTCGTTGAACTCGCTGCCGACAAGCGCGGATGCCACCAGCGGCTCCCCGCTCGCCTTGCGCGCCGCAAGGGCATATTTGCCAGCCTGGAACACCAGCGGTGTTTCATCGCTACTGACCAGATCGACGACCTCGCCGACAAAAATGATGTGATCGCCGCCTTCATAGCGGTGCACAGTGCGGCATTGCATCCGCGCGCTGCAATCCGCCAGCAGGGGCGTGCCACCCAGCCCATCGGCCACCGCCAACCCGGCAAATTTGTCTTCCCCGCGCGAGGCGAAGCGGTTCGACAGATCTTCCTGCCCGGCCGACAGGATATGGATCGCGAAATAGTCCGCCTCCGTAAACGCATCGAGGCTGCGGGCGCTCTTGGCCAGGCTCCACAGCACCAGCGGCGGATCGAGCGAGACCGAACTGAAGCTGTTCGCGGTAACCCCGATCCGCTCGCCGTCACCTGCCCGCGCGGTAATGATCGTCACGCCAGTGGTGAACATTCCCATCGTGCGCCGAAACGCGCCGGAATCGAAACTTACCTGCCCGGCGTCCATACCGTGATCAGCCGATGAAGCCGCGAACGTCGGCCAAGGCCTGATCCAGCTTCTCGATCTGCAGCACGTGGCCGCAGTCATCGTAAAGCTTGACCTGGCAATTGCGGATGCCCGCTTCGAATTCGCCGGCGAGCACTGCCGGCATCAGGCGGTCCTGCTTGCCCCACAGCACCAGGGTCGGGGCGGTAATCCGGTAGAGCCGACCGCGCAGGCCATGCTCGGGGAATGGCCACATCCACTTGCCCGCGCAGCCCAGAGTCCAGACATTCTGCGCGATCGCCTTGGGAATCTCAGCCGGATTTTCCGGTAGCGTGAACATCGCCTGAGCTGCGGGTAGCGAAGGATCGTGGAAGACAAAGCCGGGGATCTTTTCAGGTGCCGATGAATAGAGCTCCGCCACTGCCGGCGGGGCATCGTCGCGCCACAGGCCCGATGGCGCGAGGCAGACAAGCTTGCTGAACAGGTCGGGGTAGGCTGCCGCCAGATCGCAGGCGATCATGCCGCCCATCGACTGGCCGACCGCAACCGCGCCTTTCAGCCCCAGCTTGCGCAGCATTTCCTCATAGATGAGGATCAGGTCGCAATATTCATCGACCTTGTAGATTGCATAGGCATCGCCGGGCGTGGTTCCCGGCAGCTCGGGCGCATAGACCGTGTAGTCCTGCGCCAGCCCATCGACGAACGCATCCCAATAGAGCCCTGCTGCAGGATGAAAATAGACCAGCGGCGGCCCCTTTCCGGCAATCCGCACCCTCATCTTGATCTGGTCATTCCAGACGCTGACCATCTCGTCGCGCTGGGGTCCGGTGATGATCGCTGTGTTGCTCATTTTGCCTTACTCCGAATCTTGACTGGCGCCGGCGCGGTCACTTGAACTGCGCTGCTTTGGACCCAAGCAATTACTTGGGCAGCCCGGTGGGCCACCATTTGTGTTCCCAGTTCTGGTCGGCGAAGCCATTGTCCGACCAAGCCTGGCGAAGCCGCGGCATCACTTTCTCGGCGAGCAGGCTGATGTTCTGCTTGGTCAGTTCGGTTGGCATCGACCCGTGCTGGACCATGAGCAGGAGGTTGCCGATGCGCTTCTCCTTAACCAGTTCGATAAGCTGCTCGGCGACCGTATCGACCCCGCCGACGATGCAGGCCTGCGCATCGACGATCTGTTCGTAGGACGCGGTGCGCATGATCGGGAACATGCCGAAATCGCCCGGATCCTTCACCACATGTTCAACGCCATTGATGTCCATGTAACCCGGTATGCTCAGTTTCGACATCGGTATGGAGCCGAGGCCGGTGTTGAAGGCGGCTTTGACATGCGGTCCATAGACCCGGTGTGCCTCTTCGTCGGTTTCGGCCACCGCGACGCATTGCAGAAAGGCAAGGCGATAGGGGTTGCGGTCGCGCCCGCGCTCTTCCGCCATGTCCCAATAGCGATCGAAAACCTGCCCGGTGAGCTTGGGGCCGAACCAGCTGAAATAGAGGAACACCTGATCGCGATCCAGGATGCCCGCCAGCGTGTTGGGATTGCCCACCGCAGGCGACCAGACCGGCATCGAAGGCTGCACCGGTCGTGGCCACATATTGATGTTGGAATATTTGTTGAAGCGGCCGTTCCAGGCGAAGGATTCCTTCGACTTCATCGCCTTGTCGATCAGCGCGATATTTTCGGCGAAACGGGGGCGCGTATCGATCGGCGCGATGCCGGCGTTGAGGTTGGAATCCCAACTCAGCGAGATCGGGAAACCGGCGATCATGCGCCCACCGCTGATCTGGTCGATAACCGAATATTCCTCGGCAACACGCAGCGGCTCCTTGGTCTTGCCCAGTGCCCGCCCGAGGCAGGCCAGTGCCGTGTTCAGCCCTTCGGCCTGCGTTGCGTAGGCAAGCGCCGCCATTTGCAGATTCGGATTGGGCAGGATGTCATAGACGGCCTGGCCGTGCTCGGTCGTACCGATGCCATCGAACCCGCAGCGCGCGGCATGCAGCATTTCGTCGATGAAATGGTTGTGATCCTGATGCATCAGCTTGGGATCGACGAGATCGAAATAGGGTGTCGTCACGATCGAATCGTACTTCGACGCAAAATCATCGGGCAAGTGCCGGTAAGGCAATTGCTGGAACGAGAGTACTTTCATCATGTCCTCCATTCGCCTGCACCCTGTCCGCACCAGTGGCCTTGTCGGGACCGGGAGGTCAGAATTTCCCCTTCGATTGCATCAGCCAGGGAGTGCAGGCATTGCGTCATTCACATCATGCGCTGGCCAACTCCCGGCCTGCGCTGCATTTCAGATCAGGTTCAAAATATTGGGATGCCCCATGGTCATGCCGCCGTAGTTGCGGGCGTAGCCATTGGCATTGAACGCCATGTGGTTTGTCGCGCTCTGGATGTCGCGGAAGGTGCGCTGGACGCTGTCGCCAGCGAGAATCGCATGGGCACCGCTGTTGGCATAAACTCGCTGCGCCACTTCGGCGCAGGAGTGAACTGTCCTGGCCGTCTCCCAGAAGTGACGCGCCTTGTCGATCACGGGCTGCTCGGGGCCATTTTCCACGGCATCGTGCGCCGCTGCCAGATTGGCATGGCTCAGCAGGCGCGCACTGCGGATCACGAAATCAGATTCAGCGATGATGCGATGCGTATCGGGATTGTTCGCAAATGGCGAACGGTCCAGCGTAGCAATGCGCGTCGCGCTGCGCTCGATATACTGATCGAGGATGCCGCGCGCCATGCCGTGAACGGCAGCAGCGAGCATTTCCAGGAAGACCAGTCCGAAGGGCAATTTGTAGATGGCACTGGAACCGGCTGCCGGGGCCGGCGCGGCGCCGAAAATCGGATGATGACGGCGCGCGGGCACGAACACGTTGTCCAGTACCACCGATTTCGATCCAGTGCCCGCCAGACCCAGCGTGAACCAGTCATCGACAATCGTGTAGTCGGTGCGCGGCACGAAGAAGCCGCAATGGGCCGGCGGCTCGCCCGGCCCGGCTGGGGGGCGGATGCCCCCAAGGATCGCCCACTGAGCATGATCGCAGCCGCTCGAGAACGGCCAACGTCCGTTCAGCACGAAGCCGCCCTCAGCAGGCCGCACTTCGCCGGTTGGCGCATAGGCAGACGAGAGCAGGACCGACCTGTCCGCGCCCCAGATTTCCTCCGCAACATTGTCCGCCAGCAGCTTCACTTCCCACTGGTGCAGCGCGAGCACGGAAATGACCCAGCCGCTGGATCCGCAGGCTGAAGCGACTTCATAGATGACATCCGTCAGCACTTCGGCGCGCATCTCATAGCCGCCATAGGCCTTCGGCTGCAGGATCCTGAAGAAGCCTGCATCTTCGAATTCTGCGATGGTCTCATCGCTGACCCGGCGATTGTCCTCGACACTGGCGGCCCGCTCCCTGAGGCGTGGCTTCATGTTCCGGGCCCGGTCAATCATCTCCTGTGGACTAGGAAAGCCGCTCATGCTTCGCTCTCTTTTCTCGCACCGGCAGGCCTGCCCGGCTGCATAGCCATTGGGCCAGGATCGTCCGGCAACATCTTTGCAGATGGCCGGGGCAAGCCCTCCATCTCGTTGATTGCCGTATTCAACATTCTAGCATATAAGTAAAGCGGCCTTGGTTTGAAATTCTCCTAACGCTTAGGAAAGGCATAAATTTTCTTTATCGCGCGGTGCGCGCAGCGGATCGGAAAGTCCGATTCATTGGCCAAACGGAATGAAATCGGGAGATGCGACCCTTATGGTGACAATAGCTGATTCGGCTCTGGAACCCGCAGATGAGCCTGGGCAAGCCTGGGATGCGGAATACGACGTCATAGTCGTCGGTTCGGGCGCGGCAGGCATGACCGCTGCCCTTATCGCGGCGGACCTGGGGTTGCGCACGATCCTGATCGAAAGCTGTGCCGAACTCGGCGGAACAACTGCGGTTTCGGGCGGGGCCGTATGGGTGCCCGCCAATCATCTGATGGCTAAACTCGGCTTTTCCGACTCGCTGCCAGAGGCCATGGAATACCTCAGGCAGACACTCGGTGATGAGTACGACGCGGCCAGGGCCAGCGCCTATCTCGAAACGGGGCCAGACCTCGTCCGCTATCTCGAAGCCCGTTCCCATCTGGCCTTCCGTGCTGGCCCGTTGCCGGACTATTATTCCAATCTCCCTGGCGGGAAGGGCCGCTATCGTGCGCTCGATCCCCTGCCACTGCCCGCGAGAGAGCTGGGGCAGGACATTGATCTGCTGAGACCGCCCCATCCGCAGACAGTCATTTTCGGAGCAACCTATACAACGGTTGAGGTCGCGACGATCCTGCGCAAGGAAAAAGGTTGGATCAGCTTGATCGCAAGCCGCATGGCCAGACACTATCTCGACATTCCCTGGCTCTTGCGGCGCGGTACATCGCCGCGCCTGACACTTGGCAACGCCTTGATCGGCAGGCTGCTGCTCAGCCTGCGCGATCGCAAAGTGTCGATCCAGACCGAAACCAGACTTGAAGCTCTCATTCAGGGCAACGACCGGATCGAAGGCATTGCCGCAAGCCACAAGGGCAAGAAGCTGCGGTTGCGTGCAAGTCGCGGGGTAGTTCTTGCCGCCGGCGGATTTGGTGCCAACCCGGAGATGCGCGCGAAATTCCTCAGCCGCGCTCCCGATGTCAAACGCGGCGTAGCGCCGTCCGACATCAATACCGGAGAAGCCATCGCCGCCGGCATGGCTGCGGGCGCGGCAACGCGGCTGATGGATGAAGCATGGTGGATCCCGATTTATCGCCTCGCGAACTCCGAAGTCACCTGTGGCCAATTCTTCGACCGCGCCTTCCCCGGCTGCCTGATCGTCAACATCAAAGGCAGGCGCTTCATGAACGATGCCGCGAACTATGACGAAGCCGGACGCGCCATGGCCAATGCCGCCACCACGCCGGATGAGCCCAGCTTCTACATTTTCGACGAACATTATCGCCGGAATTACCTGGCCGGACCGATGCTGGCCATGCCCCGGGCGTTCGATGGCATGCTGCCTGAGGACGTGAAGCGGATTGTCGTAAAGGCGGATAGCCTGGCGGAACTGGCGCGCATGCTCGGCATTGATAGTGCCGGGCTCGAGGCAGAATCTGCAAGATACAACAGCTTCGCACAAACCGGAATCGACGCAGATTTCCACCGCGGCGATGAAGCCTATGAACGCCATTACAGCGACCCCAATGTCTCGCCCAACAGCACGCTTGGGCCAATCGGCAAGGCACCGTTCTATGGCATCAAGGTCTATGCCGGTGACATCGGCACCAAGGGCGGTCTCGCTACCAATTGCGACGCTCAGGTGCTGGACAGTGCGGGCCACCCGATTGCCGGGCTCTATGCGGCCGGGAGTTCAGCAGCCTCGATGATGGGCAGAACATACCCGGCCGGCGGTGTAACCATCGGGCCAGCAATGATATTCGGGGCGCGGGCGGCCATGCACATTGCCGGCAAGCCGCTTCCAAAGCCATCAGCGTGAGGTCATGTCAGCCATAATCTTCGCGCGCACCTCGGCGAGTTCGACAAAGCGGTTGATCGGATCACCCGCCGTTGCCCCGCCATCCACGCATAGTTCCTGGCCGGTCATTTGTGCGGACAGGTCGCTGGCGAGATAGAGCGCGGTGGAGGCTATATCCTGCGGGCTGCCCTTGCGCTTGAGTGGCTGGGCGATAGCTCGCAGCGACTGCATCGCCTCCTGAAGCTTGCGGACCAGTCCCTCGGACATCCCCTGCCCCGGAAACGCGGACATCTGGGTCTGGATGTTTCCCGGCGAAATGCAGTTCACGCGGATGCCATGCTGGGCAAAATCGATCGCCATGCACTTGGTAAAATGGATGACGGCCGCCTTGGAGGCGCGATAGCTGATTATTCCACAGCCAGCCTGGGAACCACCTATCGATGCCATATTGATGATCGAGCCGCCGCCGTTGTGCATCATATGGCGCGCGGCGCGCTGGGTGCCCAGCATCACACCCAGAAGGTTTACAGCCATCACCTTTTCGAAATCACCCAGATCGTCGTCGACGAAATGCGGCACAACCTTTTGCGAAACACCTGCGTTGTTGAACATGATGTGCAAGCCGCCAAAGCGGCGCACCGCACAATCGACCAGCGCCTGAACCTGATCCGCCTGGGATACATCGGTGCGCAGAAACAGTGCCGCATCGCCAAGCTGCGCCGCCAGTGCCGCTCCGCTTTCGCCATCCATGTCGGCGATAACGACACTGGCCCCTTCCGCGACAAACCGCTCGGCTGCGGCTCTGCCGAGGCCATTTGCTCCCCCGGTGACCACGGCAACCTTGCCTGCCAGAAGCAGCTCCATGGCTAGGACGCTTGCCTGCGCGAAAAGGTCAGCTCCAGATTCGCAATCGTATGGGTGGCAAGCGTCGGCTGATACCTGATCTCATCGAGCGGAATGGCCAGCCTGATATCTGTCATCCGTCTGGCAATTTCCCGGGCTGCGATCTTGAGCTCCATCCGGGCCAAAGCCGCCGCCGCACAGCGATGGACACCGCCACCGAAAGCAAAGTGCCGGCCCAGATTCGGGCGTTCGACATTGAATTGTCGCGGAGCCGGAAATTCGTTCGCATCGTCGTTGGCCGACGCATAAAGCAGCAGCAGATGCGCTCCCGCTGGAAGCTTCACTCCGCCCACTTCCACTTCCTCTGTCGTCATCCGGGTAATGCCCCGAACTGGCGGGTCGAGCCGCAGGACTTCCTCGACGAAACGGGTGACGAAGCGATCGTCATCGACATTCTCGCTCAGTTGCCTGGCAACTTCGGGCTGGGTTGCGAGTATGAAGAACATCGCTGTCAGCGCGGTCGCCGTTGTTTCATTTCCGGCAATCAGCAAAGCCCGGCAAAGCCCGACAGTTTCGCCGAATGACAGGGTCGGATTCGCTTCATCGTCGAGCCGCGCATGGACCAGATCGGATATCATGTCCTCGCGGGGGTTGGCCTTGCGGTCATTGATCTGATCGACGATGAATTTCTGCAATTCGACCAGATCGCTGGTCAGTCCTTCGAAGTCTTCGCGCGTGGTCATCCGGCTGATCTGATTGGTGAAGGCGAGTGCCCAGCGCTGGATCGTTTCCGACGGCATATCGACGCCCAGCTGCTTGCAGATGATCGCGCTGGTTATCGGCACGGCGAAATCGCTGAAAATCTCGGCATGGCCCTTGTCGAGCAACCGTTCGATGACTTCACCGCAAACCGCGGTGATTTCCGGTTCAAGCGTCTTGACGCGGTGGGCGGTGAAGGCCCCGTCGAGCAAGCGTCTCACCCGGGTGTGTTCGGGCGGGTCCGTCATGATCGCTTCTTCGAAAAAGCCGCCGGCATCGCGCTCGAGCCGCTCCTTCAGCTCGTCCTGAAAACCCTTGGCATATTGCGCCTTGAACCCCTTCTTGACCGAAAAGGTAAGCGGATCGCGGAAGACTGTCTGCAGATCCTCGTAGCGCGACACCAGATACATGCCGAGCTGCTTGTCGAAGTGGATCGGATCGCGGGTCCGCATCGCTGCATAGAATGCATTCGGATGCGCCAGGACCGCAGGGTCGGTCAATGAGATCGCATCGAGATCGATACCGGCGCCAATTTTGGCTTCGCTCAACTGGTCTGTCATCAGCTTGTAATCCCTGCTTCCTTGAGGCCTGCCTGTTCCTGTTCCGACAGGCCGAGAATCTCACCCAAAACATAATCTGTGTCTGCTCCCAGCCAGGGGGCATCATCGCAAATTTCGGCTGGCCGCGAGATTTTGGCACCCGGCCCGACGATAGGCCTGACCGTTCCATCCGGCTGGACAGCATCGGGAAAGAACCCGCGGCTCCAGAGCTGCTCATCGGCGATGATATCCATCGAATTGCAGCTCTTGCCGGCGGCCACGTCCCGGCTCTGTAAAAGCCGCACAACTTCTCCGACATCCTGCTGTGCGGTCCATTTGGAAACGAGTTGGTCCAGCGCCTCTTCATTGGCCTTGCGCGCGGCGAGTGTGGCAAAGCGCGGGTCCCCGGCAAGTCCTTCTTGCCCCATCGCACCGGCAAGGGCAGTCCAGGCTTGGTCGCTAGCCACCGCAATGCTGACCCAGCTCCCGTCACGGCAAGCATAGACACCGTGCGGTGCCATCTCCGCATGCCGCGTGCCGTCGCATGCCTGTTCGGCCCCGCTGAGGGTGTAATCCATCATCGAATCGGCGATCATGGTGGTCATGCATTCGACCGCCGAAACATCGACGAACTGGCCGACGCCAGTCCGCCGCGCATGCAGCAAGGCGACGAGCCCGGCATAGGCTGCCGCCGTGCCATAGCTGGAATCGCCGTAGCGCATGTTGATGCCCGTGGGTGGCTGGTCCTTGTAGCCGACCAGCGCACTGAGCCCGCCGATCGCGCAGAAGCACGGCGCATAGCCCGTTTGATGGGCAAGCGGGCCATCATTACCGTACATCCCCATGGTGATCTGCACGATACGCGGATTGACCGCGCGCACCGCGTCCCAGCCCAGGCCAAGCCGCTCCATCGCGCCTGGCCGCAGGTTGTCGACCAGAATGTCAGAGTGGCGCAGCAGGTCGAGGACGAGTTCCACGCCCTGCCCCGTCTTGATGTCAATCAGCGCGCTGAGCTTCTGCGGATTGACCGACATGAAGCCGCGCGCCTTGTTGATATCGCCGGTCAGGGTGTCGAACCGGGTGAAATCCAGCGCATCCTTCGTCTCGATCTTGATGACTTCGGCGCCCATGAAGGCAAAATGCTTGCCGGTTTCGGGGCCGGCCCAGATTTTCGACAGTTCCACTACCCGCACGCCTTGCAGGGGCCCCCCGCGTTGCAGCTTGGCCATCTCAGCCCCTCCCCACCAGATAGAGCGCGCTGTCCTGTCCGAGCAGCGGGGCAGGAGCGGTGATCGCAGCCGGTGTTTCGCTCATCCTGTAGGGAACCGATGGGTATTTGACTGTGCCCAGCACCGGATGGGTGACATCGACGAAGTATTGCCGGTGGGCATATTGCGGCGATTCCATCACTTCATGCGGCGTGTTGACCGGCACGAGAGTGATGCCCAGCTCTTGCGCCTCATGCGCTGCCTGGACCTTGCCCCGCTCCTTCAACCAATCACATAGGTCGCGCCGCACCAGCGCGATCCGTTCCGGAGTCAGCCCCTTCATCAGCCAGTCAGGCGGCAGGTCACGCGCCCATTCGGGATCGCCAACCATCTTCCGATAGGCCGCCCACTGATCCGGCGTCGCCATGAAGACGTAAATATGACCATCCTTGCAGGGAAATATCCCCCCAGGGCCGTGCATGTCGAAACCGCCGCGCCAATCGGTCACGTCCATTTCTCCGGCCACGAATTGCGCCACCACATAGTCCGCACGCGACACCATGACTTCATGCATCGAAACGTCGATGAACCGGCCAAGCCCGCCATGTTCGCGATCAATCAGGCACCCTGCGATATACATCGCCGCCTCCTGACCAGCTTCGTAATGCGAGAAGAAGCGCCCCGGCCCCTTCAGCGGCGGCTTGTCCTCAAATCCGACGCCCGGCGTATGAAACCCCCAGCCGCTCGAATGGAATACGGTCAGATCCCCAGCATTTCTGCGCTCATCCGGAGGGTTCTGACCATAGGCAGTAATCGAACAGAGAACGAGGCCCGGCCACCTGGTTTCGACCTGCTCCGGATCGAGCCCGACACCGGCAAGCCAGCCCGATGGATGATCGTCGATCACAACATCGACCGTGGCAACGATCCGCTGCAACATATCCCGGCCCGCCGCAGTTGTCAGGTCGAGCGCAACTGATCGCTTGTTGGTGTTGAGATAGGCGAACAGGCCGCTGCGTTCGATGGCCTCCCCTGACCCGGCAAATGGGCCGAGGTGTCGCGTTGGACTGCCGGCACTGGGGCGTTCAATCTTGATCACCTCCGCGCCGAAATCGGCAATAAGCTTGCCGCAATATTCTCCGCTCACGCCCTCTGCGAGTTCGAGAATCCTGAAGTTGCCCAAAGCCGTCACTGGAATTCCAATCCCGCCTTATTTCAGGCCGTTCCCTGCGCCCCTGGCCAGGTCGAGTGCGATATCGACGATCATGTCTTCCTGCCCGCCCACCATCTTGCGCTGGCCGGCTTCCACCAAGATCGCGCGGGTATCGACGCCGTGATCGGCAGATGCCTTTTCGGCGTGGCGCAGGAAGCTGGAGTAGACTCCGGCATAGCCCAGTGTCAGCGTCTCGCGGTCGACCCGCACCGGACGGTCCTGCAAGGGGCGGACAAGATCTTCGGCGGCGTCCATCAGCGCGTAGAGATCGCAGCCGTGGTTCCAGCCCATCCGGCCCGCCGCAGCGATGAACACCTCGAGCGGCGCATTACCTGCGCCCGCGCCCATGCCGGCGAGGCTGGCATCGACTCTGATCGCGCCATTCTGCACTGCCACGATCGAGTTGGCGACGCCAAGCGAGAGGTTGTGGTGCGCATGCACCCCGCGCTGGGTCTCAGGCTTCAGCACCCGGTCGTAGGCTTGCAGACGCGCGGCATATTCATCCATGTTCATCGCGCCACCGCTGTCGGTGACATAGACGCAGTGCGCGCCGTAGCTTTCCATCAGCAGAGCCTGCTGCGCGAGTGCTTCGGGTTCGCTCATGTGGCTCATCATCAGGAAGCCCGAAACGTCCATGCCGAGATTGCGGGCCGCTTCGATGTGCTGCTTGCTGACATCCGCTTCAGTGCAATGCGTCGCGATCCGCACCGAGCGCACGCCCATTTCATAGGCACGCTTGAGGTCATGCACAGTGCCTATGCCGGGCAGCAGCAGCGTGGTCAGAACAGAGTGCTCCAGCACTTCGGCGACCGCGCCGATCCAGTCCCAGTCGGTATAGGCACCAAAGCCATAATTGAAGCTGGAACCCTGCAGCCCGTCGCCATGGGCGACTTCGATGGCATCGACCTTCGCGCGGTCGAGCGCGCGGGCGATGTCTTTCACATGCTCGATGCCATATTGGTGGCGTATCGCGTGCATCCCGTCGCGCAGGGTGACGTCCTGGATGTAGAGCTTGGTTGTGGCGGGGTCGAACACAGTCATGCCGCCGCTCCCTCATGCATCCGCAGAGCGATTTTCTCGGCGGTGCGCAGGGCTGCCGAGGTCATGATGTCTAGATTGCCCGCATAGGACGGCAGGTAGTGGGCCGCCCCCTCAACCTCAAGGAACACCGTGACCTTGAGACCGGTGTAGCTGGTCTTTCCGGTTGCGGCCATCTCGGGGATGCGCAGCGGGCGGTTGGAGCCGATATGTTCGAACTGCACGGCCTGCTTGAGCCGGTAGCCGGGAACATAGGTCTGCACTTCCCTGACCATCGCCTCGACCGATGCGGCAATAGCTTCCTGGTCCGCCTCCTCACACAGGCAATAGACCGTGTCGCGCATGATCAGGGGCGGCTCTGCCGGGTTTAGCACGATGATCGCCTTGCCGCGTGTCGCACCGCCAACATCGACGATGGCCTGGCTGGTCGTCTCGGTAAATTCGTCGATATTGGCGCGAGTACCGGGTCCGGCGCTCTTCGATGCGATGGAGGCAACGATCTCGCCGTAATGCACTTTGGCAACGCGATTTATGGCATGGACAATCGGGATCGTCGCCTGCCCGCCGCAAGTCACCATGTTGACCTCGGGGGCATCGAGATGGGCATCGCCGTTGACCGGCGGAATCGTGTAAGGGCCGATCGCCGCCGGCGTCAGGTCGATCATCCGCTTTCCCGCGCCAAGCACCAGCTCGCTGTTGCGCTTGTGGGCACCAGCCGAAGTAGCGTCGAAGACGATCTCGATCCCGGCGAATTCGGGCATGGCCACCAGGCCATCGATCCCTTCCGCCGTGATCGGCACCCCCAGCCGGGCAGCGCGCTGAAGGCCGTCCGACTGCGGATCGATGCCGACGAAGGCGCCCATCTCGAGCACCTCGGACAGCCGCATCACCTTGATCATCAGATCGGTGCCAATGTTGCCCGAGCCGATGATCGCAACTTTGACCTTACTCATCTCAAGCCGCTCCATAGGTGAAGCTGGCCTCGCCGATCCCGCCGATCACGGCGCGGACTTGATCGCCGGGCTTGAGCGCAACCATTGGCCCCAGCGCGCCAGCCAGCAGCACGTCACCGGCTTTCAGCGGCTCGCCCCGCAACGCGAGTGTGCGGGCGAGCCAAGCTGCGGCGTTGAGCGGATTGCCCAGCGCCGCTGCGCCAACTCCGCTCGAGACCAACGCGCCATTGATCACCATTTCCATAGCTGCGCCCTCGAGATCGAGCCCGGCGAGCGGCAACCCGGTGTCGGCCAGCACGAAGAAGGCCGAGGAGCCGTTGTCGGCCACGGTATCGGCAAAGGTGATCTTCCAGTCGGCAATGCGGCTGTCGACGACCTCTATCGCGGCATGGACGGTAGCCACTGCCGCAGCGAGCTGCTCGGGCGTCGTCGCGGTATCAGGCAATCCGGAAGCGAGCACGAAAGCGATCTCGGCTTCGGCCTTGGGCTGGATGCAGCGGGCAGGATCGAGGCGTCCCCCATCCGCCACTGCCATGTCCTCGAACAGAACGCCGAAATCCGGCTGATCGACGCCAAGCTGCTGCTGGACGGCCTTGGCAGTCAAACCGGCCTTGCGCCCGACGATCCGCCGGCCCTGCGCTTCCCAATAGCGGGTATTGATTTCCTGAACCGCGTAAGCGCCCTCCGCATCGACCGGATCGAGTCCATCACGCAAGGGCGGCACCGCACCGCGAGAATAGGCCTCGCGCAACATCCGGGCCAGGTCTTCGTGAGATGTTCGGTTCATAGGGGCTGCCTCGACGACTTTCTGCGAATCACTCCATACAGAGAAAGCTGGCTTGGACCTAGCCTCCTAGCATGTTAGGTGCCAATTAGCCTCAATCAGAGACTTAGGCAAACGACCAGATGCCGGGCGATGAAACGGCCGATCAGCAGCAGGACTCATGCAATGCCACGACAGTCACCTCGCATCACCCCCATGCCACTCAGTGAAGTTTCGGACGCGGACATGGCGTTGTTCGGCGGCCGGGACAGCCCTCGCAACCAGTTGAATTTCTTCAAAGTCCTGGTTCAAAATGCGGCTCTGCTGAAAAAGTACGAACCGCTGGCCATGCAATTGGGGCGCGAACCGACTATCCCGCCCCGCGACAAGGAGGTTCTCATCCTGCGCACGTCGACCCTGTGCGGAGAGACCTATGAAATTGCGCACCACCTGTTCATCGCCCGGCAGGCGGGCATGTCGGACGAGGAAATCGAGGAAGCCAAGCATGGCGGCGCTGGTCTGCCGCCATTCGAACAAGCGCTGATGCGCGCTGCCGAGGAGTTAGTGCGCGATCATTGCATCAGCGATAAGACCTGGGCGGTATTGGCTGACCGTTACACAAACAGCCAGCTCATCGAAGTGGTCTTCATGGTCGCCAACTACACATTGCTGGCCATGATCAACAACAGTCTGGGCATCTACCCGGAGGACCAGATCGAGCACACATGGAAGCCAACCGACGCGAACTGAGGCACGTGGTTCAATCGCAATTGCGCTCCTGATCGCCGTCCAAACTCAGCCTTGCGGGTTTTCTTTCGCATGCTTTTCAAACGCGCGCTGGGTCGCCTGCTGCATGGTTTCGAGATATTCCTGCGCATGTTCGCCTTGCCAGTCGAAGGACTTCTGACGGCTGGCATTGGTCCCGTTGATCTCAGGCAACACATAGCGCATCAACAGCTCAAGCGAGCGCTTCTTGTGCCCGGTACCGGCCCAGTTCTTGTCGAACAGCAGCAGCGTTCCGAAGTCGGGAATCTTCTCCTCCAGGCGGCGGATCTGGGCAATGGCGTCGTCCGGCGTACCCACAATGGCCTCGCCGCTTTCGACCATCTGCTCAAGGGTTACATCCATCGGCGAGGCGGCGAGATGCGCTGTCTGGTTGACGAAATAGCGCTGGGTGATGGCAAATCCCTTGCGCGCCTGGTCCATCGCTTCTTCGCGCGTTTCTGCGATATGCATGTCGGTCGCGCAGCGCACCCTGGCCGGGTCCATCGTTCGGCCAAACTTGCCGGCGGCCTCCTGGGCGATCTTCCAGTTGCCGGAAAGTGCGTCGTAGCCATCCGGGCTGGTGGCGGCCAGGCACAGCATCGCGGTATCGTGCTTGGCTGCAAGCGTGCCTCCGCTTGGCGTGAATGCGCTGGCAACCGCGATCTCGATCGCTTCCTGATTGGGCAACAGATGGCAGTGCGCGTCGTGCAGATCATACCAGCTGGTCTTCTCGGTGACCATCTCGCCCGCCAGCAGACGCTTGACGACGCTGAGGCCCTGATCGAGCTTTTCGCGCGATTCACGCGCATCCAGCCCCAACATATGCGCATCCGCGGTCAGGAGGCCTGGACCTGCTCCGAATATGACCCGGCCGCGCGTCAGATGGTCAAGCTGGGCAATCCGGTTCGCGACCATCAGCGGGTTATGATAGGGCAATGTTATAACGCCAGTGCCCAGCATGATCCGCTTGGTGCGCTGGGCAGCGGCAGCAATCATCAGTTCGGGTGACATGATGATCTCGTAGCCTCCGGAGTGATGCTCCCCGAACCAGACCTCGGCCAGGCCCAACTCGTCAGCATACTGCGTGAGCTCGAGATCGCGTTCCAGCGCCAGTGTCGGATCCTCGTTCAGCGCATGGAACGGGGCAATAAACAATCCGAGACGAAGCTTGTTCTTGCGCTTGGCCAACTTTACCTCCTTGGCGGGCGAAATCTAGACGCCCAGAAACCTGGCGACATTGGCACCGACGATCTTGACGGCCTTATCGACGCCCACTGTTTCCACCACTGATCGCAGGGACGTGCGGGTGTAACCCAGCGTGCCTTCATTGTGCGGGTAGTCGGTGGACCAGAATGCGCGCTCGACGCCGATGCGATCGATCATTTCAAGGCCGAGCGGATCGACCATGAACGACGCGCTCATGTTGCTGCGCCAGTAATGTTCGGGATCATGGCCAATCGGCAGGTTATAGGTATGCTTGATGCTGGCATCGATATGGGTCGCATCCTGCACGGTCGAAACCGCCCAGTTGATCCCGCCTTCGAACCAGCCGACCTTGAGGCCCGGATGGCGGTCAAGGATGCCGCCGAACACGTATTTGCCGAACATCTCGCGGAACGAATGGACCAGTTGGATCAGCCCCATGGCAACGCGATTGTGCTCGTCATGACCGAAGTCGCCCTCGCCAATGTGGTGCGAAACGGGAATTCCCGAAGCCTCGATCTCTTCCCACACCGGGATCATGGCCTTGCCACCATAATCGATCTTGGTACCATCAGCGAAGGTGAAGGAATTGAGCGGCATCAGGAAAGTCTTGAGACCCAGCGACTTGAGCTGTTCAAGGCTGCGGCGCGTGCCTGCCGGGTCCCACCAGTTGATCAATCCCACGGCATAAAGCCGATCAGGCGCCTTGGCCTGCCACTCGGCGATGTATTCATTGTATATCTGAAAACACATCTCGCGCAGATTATGGTCCGGAAAGGCCAGCGTACCCAGAACCTCGTTCGGAAAAACCAGTGACTTGTGGACGCCTTCGGCATCCATGTCGGCCAGTCTCGCCTCCACATTGGCAGCATCGCAGCCTGGCCGCTTCTCGAAATGGCTGACGACTTCGATGAACGCCGGTGGCAGGAATGACTTGCCCTCCATGCCGATCTGGAAAATGTCATCCTCATCCCGCCACAGACGCGGGGCATATTCCTTCAAATGGGCCGGGAAATTCTTGTAAAAGATATCCTCGCCAACCGACACATGATCATCGGCGGAAAAGACAAGTGTCCCAGCGGGCAGACCTGTTTCCCCTGCGGCCTGCGGGATGCGATCATTCGGGGCGCCATGCCCCTCCGGCGGGAAGAATTCTGCGTTAGTCGGATCAAGCATCTGGTTCTCTCCCGGGGAGCTTCAGCTCACCATCATTTTGGTCGTTACCGGCACAATCTCGGCAGATGTGTGCGATCCACCGACCGTTTTGACCGCGTTTGCTCTTCATTTTCGAGCCCTTTCGGCGATCCTCCCAGACCAGCAACACTGCCGCAGCAGGAATGGACTCGCCAAGGCCATAGACCCGCTATACTAACTATCATTCTAGGATGCTAGTTCAATTGTCAACGCAAGCGGGGCGAGGAAAACTGACCATGACGGTTGCCGTAAACGGTAAGTCCAGGCTTCGGATTCCAGCCAACTGGCAATTCACGCCTGAACAGCTGACGCCGATAATCGCGGCTCGCCATCCCGGCGCGCGCCTGTCGCGGGTCTCGCTGCTCGATGGCTCGGACGGGACCAGCAGCAGGGCGATGCTCGGACTGGAATATGCGGAAGGCACGGGACCGGCTGCAGTCTTTGCCAAGACCCAGGGCGATATCTGGCACAGGCTGCTGCATTTCATGACCGGCAACCTTTACCGGGAGGCGCTGCTCTATTCCTCAGGGGTGACCATCCCCGTCGAGCATCCCGCCGAATATTTCGGACAGGTCGATCGGCTCCGGCTCAACGAACTGGTCATCATGGAAGATCTCAGCGCACGGGGCGTTACCCTGCATGACGCAACAAGGCGCCTCTCCGTCGAGGAAATTGCCGAAGGACTGCGCGGCCTTGCCCTGCTTCACAGCGCCTTCTGGCGGTTCACGGGCGAAAGCCACCCATCGCTGGACTGGGTCGATACATGGCGCGCCACGCGGCGCTTCCGCATGATCCTGCGCGGCACTTGCGGCAAAGGCATAGCCAATGTCCGTGCCAGCCTTCCGGACCCGGTCGCCGAACTAGGTGCCGCAGGCGTTGAGCACGCATGGACGGCCTATATCAAGACTGTCAGCCAGGGCCCACTGACCCTGCTGCACGGCGACGCCCATGTCGGCAACACTTACGCCTTGCCCAGCGGCGAGTTCGGCTTCCTCGACTGGGCCTGCGTGCGCCGGGGGAACTGGGCCTTCGATCTGGGCTATTTCCTCGTCAGCAGCCTCGATGTGGCGACGCGAAGAGAGCACGAGCGGGAACTGGTCGAACTCTATCGCCAAGCCCTCGATGTGCCGCCAGCCGACCTGCCCACGCGCGAGCAGGCCTGGCTGCGCTATCGTTCGACCCCGGCCTATGGCCTCGCGGCATGGCTGGGAACGGCATCCAGCGCCGACTACCAGAGCCATCCGATTTGCTCCACCACGGTGAACCGCTTTGCTACGGCCTTCATGGACCTCGACACGCCGTCGGCAATTGCCAGTCTGGGCTAACCGGGCTCGGGTTTCAGGGTCAGCAATCCGGTTGCAGCAGCATTTCTGAAATGCTAACATGTTAGAAATGGACTGCTAGGGTTTGGGCGGCTTTGTCTGACATTGAACATCTCGTTACCGACCATTTCAGCGGCCACGCGTTCCCCTGCCGTGGCGGCGAGACCTTGCTCAATGCGGCGGCACGTTCGGGCAGGCAGATCATTCGCGTCGGCTGCCGCGCAGGGGGGTGCGGCCTGTGCAAGGTGCAGGTGCTGGGTGGCCGTTACGATACCGGCAAGATGAGCCGGGCGCAGGTCAGCGAAGCAGAAGAAGTACGGGGATTTGTCCTCGCCTGCCGGACCCTGCCTGCCGGTGCTCTCGAAATTCTCAGCCAGAACGAAACCAACGCATAGGGAGTGTGAAAATGAACAAGGGTGTGATGCGGCCGGGCCACGTGCAAATCAGGGTCATGGATATGGCAGCAGCCGTCCATCACTATCGCGATGTGGTCGGCCTGGTCGAAACCCATCGCGATGCTGCGGGCCGGGTCTACCTCAAGGGGTGGACCGAGAGCGACAAATTCTCCGTCGTCCTGCGCGAGACCGATCAACCGGGGCTGGATTTCAACGGCTTCAAGGTGGTCAGCAACGAAGTGCTTGATAGCCTGGCCGGGGAACTCAAGGCCTTTGGCTGCAAGGTCGAGGAAATTCCCGCCGGCGAACTCGATGACTGCGGCCGACGCGTCCGCTTTGACTCCCCCACCGGCCACATTTTCGAACTCTATGCCGAAAAGACCCGCACCGGCAAATGGGGGCTTCCTTCAGTCAACCCGGAAGCCTGGCCGCGCGGGCTTGCAGGCATGAAGGTCAACCGCTTCGATCACTGCCTGTTCTATGGCGGTGACCTCGACGGGACCTTTGACCTGTTCACCTCGGTTCTGGGCTTCCATCTGACAGAGCAAGTCGTCGACGGCGACCTGCGCATCGCCCAGTTCCTCACCTGCTCGATGAAGGAGCATGACATCGCCTTCATCCGCCATGCCGAAGACGGCAAGCTGCATCATGTCTCGTTCGAGCTGGAAACCTGGGAGGACATGCTGCGGGCCGCCGACATCATCACCATGGAAGACGTGCCCCACGACATCGGGCCGACCCGCCACGGCCTGACGCATGGGCAAGTGGTCTACTTCTTCGACCCATCGGGCAACCGCAACGAGGTGTTCTGCGGCGGCGATTACTTCTATCCTGATCACGAGCCGGTAACCTGGACTGCTGATAAGCTCGGCAAGGCGATCTTCTATCACTCACGCGAATTGAATGACCGCTTCCTCAGCGCCCTGACCTGAACATTCGAACGACTGGAGCTGCGCGCCGGAACGCGCACTCCAGCACGTTCAGACGCGTCAGGCGCGGATCGGTTCTTCGCCTTCCAGCTTGGTGCGATGCAGCTCGCGCCCGGAGTCGAGCGGATAAGGAGTCGCGCGGTGCAGCGTGCCGGTGTTGTCCCACATCACCATGTCGCCGACCGACCATTCGTGAACATAGCGGAACGGCTCGCTGGTCGCCCATTCCCGCAGTCCATTGAGCAGCCGCGTGCCCTGTTTGTTGTCCATGCCGACAATGTTCCGGGCCGTGCAGCCGAGCACCAGCGACTTGCGGCCTGACTTGTGAGTCCAGACCAGCGGCAACTCGATGTCGCCGACATCCATGAACATTTCGAGTTTGGCTTGGTCAGGTTCCGGATCGTAATAGAACAGCGAACTCCAGGCCGAATGCATCGCGGACAAGCCCTCGAGCTCAGCCTTTTTCTCGTCGGAGAGCGCATCGTAGGCGGCATAGGTGCTGGCAAATTCAGTGTTGCCGCCAGTCGCTGAAAGCACTTTGGCGCAAAGTATCGAGGACAGGATCGGCACCGGCTGCATGGTGCCGTCGAAATGCCAATAGAGCGATCCCTTGAGGTATTCGACACCGGTTGATTTCTCCGGATCCAGCGAAACCGTGAAGACATCTTCACCGGTGCGCTCGCGCACAACCGTGCCGAGAGTCTCGGTAAACCGGAGTTGTTCTTCATCAGTGAAATTGATCCTGGGAAAGACCAGCACACCCCGCGCTTCAAGCAGATTGCGGATTTCGCCGGCATGCTCACCGCTCAGCAACGCCTGCTTGTCGGCACGGATAACCGATCCGATGTTCGGTTTGATATCTGCGGTTTCCAGCCCGGATTGCAAAACATCAGTCATATCTGTTCTCCTGTCTTCCGTCGTGTTGCTGAGTGGTCAGCCAATAACCCGCCCGCCATTGACGCCAATCGTCTGCCCGGTGACATATCCGGTTGCTTCCGAAGCGAGCCAGGAAACGGCATTGGCGATGTCCGCAGCTTCGCCCAACCGGCGGACCGGCATCATCTGCGCCGCCTGTTCCGGCGTCATTGGCATGAGATTCTTGTTTTCCTCATACATGATCGTGCCCGTGATCGATGCAGGCGGGACATTGTTGACAGTGATGCCCAACGGTCCAAGCTCAAGCGCAAGGGTCTTGGTGAACGAAATCACGCCGCCCTTTGACGACGAATATGCCGCCATGCCCGCTGTACCCGATTGTGCACTGGAGGATGAAATGTTGATGATCCGCCCCCAGTGGGCATCCTTCATATCGGGCAGAACAACCTGGGTGACGATGAAGGTCCCTTTCAGGTTGATCGCCATCGTCCGGTCCCAGAGTTCGTCGGTGACCTGTTCGAAGGGTACGAAGCCGGCAATTCCGGCATTATTCACCAGTACCGTCACCGGGCCAAAGGTCTGCCGAAGCGCATTGACCGCCCCCGTAACTTCCCCGCGATCAGCGACGCTGGCTTGCAGCGCCATGGCCTTGCCGCCGTTGGCGACAATTTCGCCTGCGACCTTTTGGGCACCCTCGATATTCACATCGAGCACGCCAACAGCCATACCGTCCTGCGCAAGACGGCGACATATTTCCGCTCCAATTCCGGCGGCAGCGCCGGTCACCAATGCAACTTTCTGGCTCATGTTTTCTCTCCCCGATCAGGCTTCTGCGGCACCCTTGCGCGCCATTTCGAAACTGCGGCCCATATGTTCAGAAAAGCCCGATGGCACAGGCGCCAGCAACCAGAGCTTTTCAGTGTCGCGGATCTCGTCCAGATGCTCTGCAACCTCTTCGCTGGTCCACGAAGGCCGATAGATACCCTCGGTTTCAGCCACCAGCGCCCGCGCCACGCGGCCCGCCATCGAGACAAGCATTTCGCCGGTGATCGAACAGCTCTCATGCGCCAGATAGGCCACCACCGGGGCCACCAGTTCGGGGCCGCACGGGGGGAACTTCTCGGTATCGAGCAGCCCGCCCATCCGCGTCATCGCGCCCGGCAGGATGATGTTGCACCTCACACCCTTGTCTGCGCCATCCAGCGCGACGGCATTGTTCATGCCGATTAGCCCCGACTTGGCCACAGCATAGGGCAGGCTCTTGGCCAGGCTGTAGAGCCCGCCGATCGAGCCAGTGAGCACGATCCGACCATAACCCGCTTTGCACATGGCCGGATACGCCGGGCGCAGGACATGGAAAGCCCCGCGCAAATGGACATCGATCACCGCATCGAAATCTTCCTGGGTCAAGTCTGCCAGCGAACCGTGGCGGACATTGCCGGCATTGTGGATGAGGATATCGATCCCGCCAAAAGTGTCGAGCGCGGTCTGGATGATGGCCTTGCCGCCCGCCGGCGTGGCCACGCTTTCGGTCGTAGCAACAGCCTCGCCGCCCAGTTCCCTGATCTCGCGCGCAACTTCCTCGGCCGGGCCCTGGTCCGAACCGGCACCCGTCAGATCGGCCCCGATATCGTTGACGACGATTTTCGCACCCTTCGAGGCCAGCAGGTGGGCATAGGAGCGCCCCAGCCCCCGCCCCGCGCCGGTGATGACGGCAACCCGGCCATCAAACCTGTGTTCGTTCATTGTACAACTCCCCTTGCCGTAACTGGCTGCCAGATCGGCGCGCCGCGCTCCTCGCGCAGCGACGGGACCACGCTCCCGTCGATATCGGTTATCCCGTATTCCTGCGCGAGTTCGGCGGTGATGAAAGTGCCGCCCGAATGCCGCATAACGTCTGGATCAGCGCTCAACGCTGCGATCACGCGTCCGGGAAATTCGGGGCTGCTGCCGACCGCCGGATTGGTGACGGTCGACTGCTGCAATTCAGCGTTCTTCTCGATTGCCGCGCGCGCCAGTTCGGTGAAAGTGAAACCCTGCCAGAGCGAGAGCGAGGCGACATTATGCGACTCCAACTCGATTGCCATGTCCCGCGCCATCCGGTCGACCGCAGACTTGCACATGCCGAACACGACATTGAAGGTATAGCTTACCCCGGTGTAGCCGGAGATCGCGACGATCAGGCCGGAGCCTTGCGGAACCATGATCTTCGCTGCGTGCCAGGCCGCGACATAGCTGGAGCGCACTCCGACATCGACCATCCGCCAATCGCTCAGCGGCTGCTCCCAATAGGGATGCAGGTCTGGCAAGTGGTCTGGAACCGCGAAGGCATTGTTGACGAGGATGTCGAGGCGCTGCTGTTCGCCCGCAATCCGGGCGAACAGCGCCGCGACCGCGTCATCGTCGCCATGATCGACCTGCACGGCGATCCCCTTGCCGCCCCGGCGATCCACCTCGGCCGCCGTCTCCTCAAGGCTGCCCGGCAGAGTCGATCTGCCCGCCACGGCGGTTCGTCCGGTGACATAGACAGTGGCCCCTTCATCGGCGAGCGCCAAAGCAATACCCTTGCCGATGCCGCGACTGGCGCCGGTCACTAATGCCACTTTGCCCGCAAGTGCCGGCATCATCGTGCCTCGATCATCATTGCAGCGCGCCGCAAGGACAGCGAAGCCCATCCGCCACGTTCCTCGCTTCGGCCGAAAATTCGCTCACCGGCTCTCATTCAGCAGGAGCCCTTCCATTTTGCCATTGTCGCGCCACTGCTCCAGGATTTGCTCGAAGGCGTAGAATCCGGGCCCGTAGTTATCACCGAAGATGAAGCGGTGTTTCTGCTCGCCTTCGTTGAAAAAGTAGCTGGGCGTGCACTCGCGCGCGAATTCGCTCATATCGACCGCCGTTTCGCGGACATGGCCGATCCACGCATCCTGCGCCTCCTGGCTTGGCTCGACAACCGTGGCGCCGCGTTCGAGCGCCTCGCTGACGATGTAACCAATGTGGCGACCCTGCGCCAGGAAGGTTGCAGTGGTGGTGGCGTTCACCCCGCCCTGTGTGTAGCCGGTAAAGAACAGGTTCGGGAACTTGCAGGCCATCATGCCATGCAGCGTGCGGAAGCCATCCTCCCAGTAATCATAGATCGACAAGCCGTCGCGGCCCTCGATGACGTCGATCCCCCAGCGGCGGCGCAATCCGCTGGTCACCTCGTAGCCGCTGGCAAAGACCATGCAGTCGATTTCATGTTCGATGCCGTCATGCACGAAGCCGTTCTCGGACATTCTCTCAAGACCGCGTGTTTCCGAAACGTCGATCAGCTTTACGTTGGGACGGTTGAAGGTGGGATAATATACATCGCTGGAGCACGGCCGTTTGCACATGAAGCGGTAGTAAGGCTTGAGCGCTTCCGCCGTTTCCTTGTCCTCGACGATCTGATCGACGCGGTTTCGCAAGCGCTGCATAACCTGAAAATCCATGACGTCACGCCGCGCCATGAATTCTTCCATGCTTGTCGGCCAACCGATTTCATCGAACTCGGCTGACAGGTTCCGGCTGATTTCGGTCCAGATGTCGCCAACAAGATCAGGCTCGCCGGGATCCAGTCGCTCCATGCCAGCACGATGGAAATTCCTGATACGCTCTTGTTGCCAGCCCGGCTTCTGCGACTTGTACCATTCCGCATCGGTCGGCACGTTGTTGCGCTGATCGACGCAGGAGGGCGTGCGCTGGATGACATAGAGCTGCTTGGCGTACTGGCCGAGATAGGGAATGACCTGAACCGCCGTCGCGCCGGTACCGATAATCGCCACCTTTTTGTCGGCAAGCTTGTCGAGAACAGGATCCTCGCGGTGACCACCCGTATAATCGTAATCCCAACGGGCTGTGTGGAACATCTTGCCCTTGAAGTCGCGGATGCCCGGTATGCCAGGAAGCTTGGGCTTGTTGATCGGCCCCATCGCCAAAACGACAAACCGCGCCTCGATTTCGTCACCGCGACTGGTTCCGACGCGCCAGCGCTTGATCCCGTCGTCCCAGCGCAAAGTCTCGATCATCGTATGGAACAAGGCCTTGTCATAAAGGCCGAACTGCTCGGCAATGAGCTGGCAGTGCCGCAATATCTCATAGCCGTCCGTATACTTTTTCGACGGGACAAAGCCTGTTTCTTCCAACAATGGCATATAGCAATATGCGTCATTGTCGCATTGCAGCCCGGGAAACCGGTTCCAGTACCATACACCGCCGAAATCGCCGGCATGATCGATGGTGTAGAAATCATCGACGCCCGCCTTCTTCAGCTGAATGGCGGCGGCCATGCCGCTGTAACCGGCGCCGAGGATCACCGTATCGACCTGTCCGGTTACCGGGCTGCGTGGCTTTATCGGCGAATAAGGATCGACTTCGTAAGACCTGGCAAAATCACCCTTTGATTCAATATACTGCTCACTGCCCATTTGGCGGAAACGCTTGTCCCGCTCCTGCCGGTATTTCAACTTCAATGCTGGGACGTCAACTTCACCGACAGGAGGCAAATTCGTTGATTGAATCTGTACCATTCCAAAAACCACTCCAGACTTGAAAAGCTCTTCCCGAAGCCCCTGTTTCGCAAGGGCTCCATTTTTTTGGCGGTAAGCTCCGGGGGTGGAACCCAGCTATCGACAGCTCTGGAAGCAGCGTTGGAATCGCCAGACAATCGCCTCCCGGGGATCAGTCGGTGATCACACCGTTTGGCCCAACCCGTGGTATGGCGGGGCAGTCACCAAACCGCTGGCCCGGCTTCATGCCGAACTGGTCATAGTGCGGATGAGCAATCCCGTTGTAGATGGCGTCCGGGCGGTGAAAACGCACCGACAGCGCAGAACGACGGCGGGTTCCGGTGTTTGCCGCCGAACCATGGACAGTGATGTCCCAATGCGCCTGGGCATCGCCGGCCTTCAAAGCCTTGCCGCCCGCAACCTTCATATCGCGGAGCTGCGGATAGGCATCGCGAATGTCGCGATCCACCTCGATATAGCCAAGCGGACCCTCTTTGTGAGAGCCTTCGAGATATTGCAGCACGCCCATATCGTCATCCATGTCTTCCAGAGCGATCCAGATCGACAGATTCCCCCAGCGGTCAAAGGGCCAGAACGAAAAGTCCTGATGCCATGGCACCTCGAACGTGCCGACCGGCTTGAAAAAGCTGATGTCCTGCACAAACACCGCCTCCGGCACTTTCATCAATTCCACGACCGCCCCGGTAATCCGCGGCGAGGTGACGAATTCCATCATTTTCGGATTGCGAAACGCGGTGCCGTCATGAAGCATGAGCATGGTTGAATCGATATCGGGGCTGTCGGGCCCGCTCAGGAAGCCGCGATCGGGAATGTCCAGCAGCAGATCGCGAATCCGCGAAACATCGGCCTTGTCGAGAAAGCCCGGAAGCGACACCCAGCTTTTCTCATGCAGGCTTTTAATCTGCTCTTCGGTAATGGGGTAGCGCTTGTCGAGACTTCTGCTGCCAGCGGCTTGTTCACTCACCAAATCTGCATTTTGACTTGTCATAGCATCCTCCAAAGCGAGCGCGATTCACACGTTCTGAAAAGTCATTCGGCCAAAAGTACGGCACCAAACCGCACGCCAGTGTACGCTCTCTTGGCTTCATACATGCCCTCATCTGGGCAAACAGTCAATACTAAACGTACGCGTGTGTACTCTTAGCCGTTGTCTGTCGCGAGCAGCCCTGCTATCGGTCCCGCTCGCAATCAGGGTAATCCGGCGAGGGAGAATACAGGTGTCTGAAGATATTGATTTTCGCATCGTACGGATGTTTCATCCCACCCAGTACACCCCTTCGCTCGATACCTCGGAGCAGTTCTTCGAGCGGTTTTTCGGGCGCCCAAGCAGCGCCGCCGAAACCGTGCTCAAGAAGATCGTGCCGCCGGATTCGGGTTACCCGACCGACTACTGCGCCTTCACCACGATCCGCGACATCTTCTTCGATTCGCTTGTTCCGGAGAAATTCACGCCGGGCGGCGTGCAGGTATATCCATCAGTGAAGTTTCCCACGCTCAAGACCGTCGGCTGGTACACCGAGGGGCTTGGCGACCTGTTCGCCAAGCTGACCGCCAATGGCTTCGCGATCACGAACACCATGGGCGAGCGGATGGAGGAGTTTCAGACCAAATTCCCGGTGCCCGGCGGCAAGCCGATGTTCTTCACCTCTCCTGAGGAAACCGGGCTGAAATATCAGTTTTTCGAGGAAGGTCCGTTTTTCTTCGATCCAAGGTCGGAGCCGGGCTGGGTGTTGCCTCCGATCGAGGAGAACTGCCCGTTCGGGCTCGAATTCTGCTCGCATCACGCCGTCCTGACCACCACGCCCGATCGCGCGCTCAGGCTGATGGTCGATATGCTCGGAGGCACGATCATCGATCAGGGCCGCAACGAAGCGCTGCAAGCGGTCAGCACTTACGTCGCGCTGGCCGATGGGATTTTCGAATTTGCCATCCCTGATCAGGGAACCCCAGCCGCCGCCGCGCTAGCCGCGCAGGCGCCGCAGGACATCTATCATTCCCTGACCTGGAAGGTAAGCGATCTGGACCGGGTCGAACGTCACCTTGCGGCAATCGGCGCAGGCATTCAGACCCGCACGAATGACATGCTGATCGTCGATCCAGCCGGCGGCAATGGCATCCCCTGGGGCTTCACAACCAGCCTGCGCAGTGGTGATCCGCGGGGCGGCAATCAGTCCTGATCGGTGAACAATGCCCGCTGCAACAAGTGGCGAATCCGCTGTTTCACCTGCTTTTGTCCGGCTGGCGACAAACGGTGCATCCCGGCGAGCGCCATGCCGAAGGCGATTCGGAAATCTTCCATCGTCGCGCCTTCACGCACGATACCGGCGGCCTTGCCTGACTTTACCAGCGGCTTGAATGCTGCCGCCATCCGGCTGACATGCTCCTGATACCATGCCATGTCCGGGCTCAGCACGACATGAAACAGGCTGCGGTCGTCCATCATCATGCCAAGCACGAAATTGAACAGGTCGACAATGCCATGCTCGTCACCACGAACCTTCGCCGATCGGGCTTCAATCTTCGCCACGTCGCGCTCATAGATTTCCGCAGCGAGTTCCTGTCGTGATGTGAAATTGCGGTAGAGCGTGGTGCGGCTCACCCCTGCTCTTGCCGCGACTTCTTCCAGCGGCGCGTCCGGCCCGAATTCAGCGAAGACCTCACGCGCGGCGGCAATCAGCCTGGTCCTGTTTCTAGCCGCATCCTGTCGCTGTGGTGGCGGGGTAACCTTGGACAAGGCGCATATCTCCATCAGGCTGCGAATCCGGGGCCGGATAGCAAGGCACACCGACCTTGTCACACCGCACTCCGGAAAAATCCAAGCACCGCATCGGCAGATACACGGAGTTCAGGTCACGGAGTTCAGGGCGTGCCGTATTTTTCGGCCAATGCCGCCCCCGCTTCGCCGACCTCGGGCTGAATGCGCAAACCGTTCAGGACTGCGGCGAACATGATGTAGTTCCCGATGGTGAAAACAAGGTCCATCATCTGCTTGTGATCGTAATGTTCGGTCAGCTTGGACCAGGTCTCATCGTCGATGGTATAGCCATCCCGCATCTGGTCGACCGTCTGCAACAAGGTCCGATCCAGACTGCTCCACATCGGCGCATCCGGCCCCAGCTTCACTGCTTCGATTTCCGCGTCAGTGAAGCCGATCCTGCGGCTCTCGCGGATGTGGCTGAGCCACTCATAGTCGGACTTGCAGGTCCATGCGACATAGAGTGTCACCAGTTCGCGCTCGCGGTGTGGAACCGCCGAATTCATCATCAGGTGCTTGTTGTAGGTCAGGAACGGCCGCGTAAGCCCCGGGTTCTGCGCGAGGATCGAGATGCTGTCGTACATGGGCCCGTTTTCCCACGCGGCGGGACCTTCCAGGACGGCAAAGACGTCACGCGCCTCATCGGTCCATTCGGAGCGCTTGAGCGGGGGAATTCGGGGCTTTGAGGTTTCCGGCATGGCAATAGTCCTTTCGTCGATTTGTCGCTCAGTCGATCAACCGAGCCAGGCAATAGTCTGAATTCAGTGGCAGCCCTTTTGGATAAACATTCCCGCCCCAGATCGCCCCGCTCCAGATCGCGTGGTCAATTCGCCGCACTCGCAGTGTCTGCAGCTGGCCACGACACATAGACCGGCGCGCATAAGTGTTGCCAGGATGCCACGATCTGACCGGGGGGACATCCCATTTCCTTGACAGGAAAGCACTGCTTCTAGACACACCCATTGAAATATACTAACCTTCTAGCGTTCTAAGTCGCCATAGCGAATGTCGTTCAGGGCAAGCAAGCCCGGAAATTTGGCTCGGGAGTGAGGTAAAATGATCAGAAGATTCAGCAAAGGCGCGCTCCTGGCTTCAGTTGCGGCCGCTTTGGCCACCCCGGTTACCCCGGCCTTTGCCGAGGATATTAACGAGGAAATCATCGTTCAGGCGCGAAAGCGCGACGAATCGATCATGAATGTGCCCGTGGTCGCATCTGTCATCGGTGCGGCAAAGCTCGACCAGTATGCGGTCGGCGGCGTTGAGGATATTGCCGACAAGGTTACCGGGCTCAACTATCAGTCCGGCAACAATGCATCCGGAACCTTGGTCTCCCTGCGCGGTGTCGGCACCAACTCAAACAACCCTGCTGTCGACCAGTCGGTCGCGCTGGTGGTTGATGGCCAGCAGTTCACCCAGGGCCTTGCCTTTCGCGCCGCGACATTCGACATGGCGCGCGTCGAAGTGCTCAAAGGTCCTCAGGCGCTGTTCTTCGGCAAGGCGGCACCGGGTGGCGTGATCTCGATCCGCACGGCGGATCCGGGCGACAGGTTGGAACTTCTCGGTCGCGCCGGCTATGAATTCGAAGCGCAGAAGCAGGTGTATGAGGCGGTCGTTTCCGGGCCAGTCTCCAGCACCCTGGGCCTGCGACTGGCGGCACAGTATTCGGACGCCAACGGCTATTTCCACAACCTGTCGAACCCGGTCGCGGGGCCATTCGCTTTCGGTGCGCTGGCACCCGTCAACAAGCGGACAAACAACAACGAGACCTTCATCCTGCGGGGAACCGCGGTGTGGAATCCCGTGGATACGTTCAGCGCTCGCCTCAAGTTCAATTATGTCCGGGACGAGATCCAGGGCTGGGGCTCGATGGGCCAGATGGTTTCGTGCCCCGAGGGAACCGCACCCCGCCTGCCGATCCCCTATGCCGCGATTGCCGGCGACGACTGCAAGCTCGACCGCAACTACTATGGTCCCGACGTCAAGCAGGCAAGCTTCGGTGACGGCACGCTGCAGAACAACGGCGTCGAGTTCAACCTGAGCGAACAGTATTTCGGTTCGCTGGAATTGAACTACGACATTTCGCCCACCTTGTCGCTGACATCACTCTCGACTTACTATGACGTTGCGCAAAAGAGCCTGGGCAATGTCACGATCTCGTCCAACGTCGGCCCGGTTTTCATGCTCGACGGGACCTGGGACAGGAAGGACTTCACCCAGGAGCTGCGCCTGACCTCCGATCTGTCGGGTCCGTTCAATTTCATGCTGGGCGGCTTTTATCAGAAGGCCGACCTGACCTATGCCTTCGACCTGCCGGTCAACAAGGAACTGATCGCGTTCGGCATTCCGCTGCCAACCAGCCTCGGGCAGTTCAAATCAGACATCGCGATCGACACCTATTCACTCTTTGGGCAAGGTCTGTTCAAGATTACCCCCCAGCTTGAACTGGGCTTCGGCGCGCGTTGGACATCCGAAAAGCGCGGCATCGTGCCGACGCTGGTCACCGGGCCGTCCTATTCGCCTGCGGGGATTGTCCTGCCGATCGTGACCAATCGCCTGTCTGCCAACAACTGGTCGCCTGAACTGTCTCTCACCTACCGGCCGAATGATAACCTGACGGTGTTCTTCAACCTGAAGCAGGCCTACAAGTCCGGCTCGTTCGATGTTGGCGGCACCATCAGCCCCAATACAAACATTTCCTTTGGCGATGAACGCGTGCGCGGCGGCGAACTGGGCCTGAAGAGCCGGATGCTCGATGGCGCGCTGCGCTTCAACATCGCCGGCTATTACCAGAACTTCAAGGACATGCAGGTGAAGGCCGGATCGGTCGTCAGCAATGGCGGCATTGCAGTACGCACGCTCAACGCCGCCTCCGCCGAGATCTATGGCATCGATATGGACTTCAGCTATTCGCCGCCGCAGGCAAAGGGCCTGTCGATCTATGGCGGGGTCAACTGGAACCTGGCCAAGTACAAGGATTTCGCGGTCGCTCCGTGCTGGTGGGGCCAGCTTGCCAGTGAAGGCTGCAACCAGTTGCTTGATGTGACGACTGGCCGCTTTTCGGCCCAGAACCTCAAGGGACAACGGCTGCTGCGCGCGCCCGAATGGACTGCGAATGCCGGGTTCGACTATGAAGCTCCGATTTCGGACAGCCTCAAATTCCGCTTCGGCGGCAACCTTGCCTATTCATCGTCCTATTCGACAACCATCGAGAACTACTACTTCCAGGAAGGCTATGCGAAGCTCGGCGCAACGCTGGGTATTGGCAGCCAGAATGGCCGATGGATGGTCGAATTGATCGGTGACAACCTCACTGACAAGCTGACAGTGGGAAGCTGCTTTGTCGAACCGGTTGCAGATTCGATCGTGCTTGCCCGCAGCGCAAATCGCAACGGTGCGGCGACCAGGGGCCCCACGGGAGTTGGCGAAGTCATGTGCGCACCCAATCCGGGGCGCTCGCTGTTCCTGCGTCTGACAGTCCGGAACTGATGCACCGAGACCCGCCGCCGCGTGGATTCCACGCGGCGGGGTTCGATCAATCCAGCGGCCCCACAGTCACCGGGGCTTTTCTCCAGCCAGGGTGATCCGGCGCATTACCCGGCGATGACCATGATAGTCATTGATCGGGTTGTGCTGCGCTGCGCGATTGTCCCAGAAGGCGATGCTGCCCTTCTGCCAGCGGAACCGGCAGGTGAATTCGGGCTTCACCTGGTGCTGGAACAGAAATTCCAGAATTGGCCTGCTCTCTGCTTCGGTCATGCCCTTGAAGTGCGAGGTGTGGGCGATGTTGACATAGAGCAGCTTGCGGCCCGTCTCCGGGTGGGTGCGCACAACGGGGTGTTCAGCGATGTGGTCGCTGACGGTTGCCTGGTCGCCGGCATTGCGGATCATGTCCTCGCGGGTCTTGGAAACGTCGGCCTTGGCCGATGTGCTGACCCCGGTCAGACCGTCAAGGAAACCGCGCAGTGGCTCCGACAGGGTCTCGTAGGCCAGGTATTGGTTGGCGAACAAGGTGTCTCCGCCATAGGGCGGCACTTCCATAGCATAGAGCATCGAGCCCATCGGAGGCGCTTCGAGATAGGTTGTGTCCGCATGCCAGATGCCGCCGAAGTTGTTTCGTTCGTGCTCAAGTTTGGCGATCTGGGTGATCATCGGATAGCCGGGGATGCCAGGAAGCATGGGATATTGCGCCGGCGCGCCGAAAGCTTCGGCAAAGGCCAGGTACGCGTCCATCGTCATGTCCTGATCGCGCAGGAAGATGACGAGATGATCGAGCAGCGCCTGCCGGACTTCGGCCACGGTCCCGGCATCCAGTCCCTTGCCGATATCCAGGCCGTCAATCTCGGCGCCCATTGCTCCGGCTATCGGCCTTATTGTTATCCTGCCCATGCTCAAGTCCTCGATTGTTATCGCGTCTTCACGCAGCGATTGGCTGTTCCGAAAGACACTCTCCTGCAGCCATGAGCGCCTTTGCGAATTCCCTGAATTGCGGGTCCATGCGGTGCGATGGCCCCGCGATCGCCAACCCGTAGAGTTCATTGTTCAGCCACACAGGCACCGCCACTGCGGTCACATCGGGCACATTCTCGCCTTGCGTCACGAAGCAGCCGTTTGCGCGGCCAACTTCCAGATCGGCGAGCAGGCCCTCGATCGTGGTGATGGTATTCCGGGTAACTTTTACAGGCGGGTTTCGGGCCAGAACTTCTGCGACGTTTGCTGGGCTCATGTTGGAAAGCACGGCCTTGCCGATGCAGGTCGAGTGGAGCGGCTTGGCATCGCCTGGTTGCGCGCTGTAGCGAATCACCTCCGGGCTTTCGAGCACTTCGAGATAGACCACCCCGTCGCCCTGACGCTTGCCGAGGATCACCGTCTCGCGCGTGGCCTCGCGCAGACCCTGCATCGCCGGCAACAAGCGCTGCAGCACCGGGTCATGCGCGAGGATGGCCGCGCCAAGGTCAAAGAGGCGGCGCGTTGGATATAAGTCCTTCCGGCGCCCCGATTGGTAAAGGTAGGCCCGCTTCAGGAGTGTATGGACCAGTGAATGGCAGGTGCTGGCAGGAATTCTGCAGACCTCGGCGATCTCCTTGAGCGACAGGGGGCGCTTTTCGCGTTCGAACATCTCCAGAATGGCCAATGCGCGCTCAACGCTGTTCATATCCGACATGCTCGCTCCGGCTCCACTGGCTGCCGCCGCAGCCCGGCTTCGATGCCCGATCCCGACGCGCACGGCAAGTCAAATTCTTATATCTGAATTTATATTCCTATATAAAATCCTCCTTGCTTAGGTGAACGCCCTCGCTGGCCTTGCCACGCTGGAAGGATGCCAAACGGCGTTGCAGAATATCGCGTGGGTGAGGCTTTTATCGACGAAATCTGCGGTGAGAATGATTGGGCCCGAATTGCCATCGAGCACGGCCACTTCTCCCTCGCCGACATTCCTAAGGAACTGCTTTCGCCCGAGAAGTCAGACGAGCGGCAAGCATTTTTGGCTTCACAAGTGACCGATGACAAGAAGCGGGACCACGCCAAATCCCGCGTTGAGCAGCGCATGTCATATCTGAAGGCGAGACGTAAGCTGTATGGCAATGGCTTGGATTCCGATGACGCGAACGAAGCCATGTTATCGGAGGGGTTCATCGTGGTCACGGACGACCTAATCGAAGAAGAGCTCAAAATTCTGAATAATGGAGGCCGTGATGATTAGAATTCATTGCGATGTTTCTAATATAATGACCAGCCATGCGCTTCGCCGTCAAAAGCAAAGGTCAATTCCACAGGCTGTGATCGATGCTTTGCTTGATTTTGGCGAACGGTGTCCGGCAGGTAGCGGTGCAGAGTCCGTCTACTTCACCAAGCGTACTTGGCGTAGATTCGCTAGCTATGTGGGCACTGCGATAAATGGCTACGAACGGTATCGCAGTTGCTATGTGATCGAGGCTGCCGATGGGGCCATCATCACCACAGCGTTTCGACACTGATCATCGCTCCAGCCCTTGGCGACCATAGTCGGAATCTGTGTCAGTCCAAGCTTGCGCGCAGCAAGCAGACGTCCATGGCCAGCAATCAGCCCCCCATCTTCATCAACGAGGATTGGATTGGTCCAGCCCCATTCACGGATCGAGGCAGCGATCTGCGCAACCTGTTCATCCGAGTGCGTGCGTGAGTTGCGCGCGTAGGGCGTGATCTTCTCTA
>CANJCQ010000013.1 GCA_947473355.1 Sphingomonadaceae bacterium
CACTTGATCGAAAACCTGTTCGCCAAAATCAAGGACTGGCGGCGCATTCACACCCGATATGATCGCTGCGCCCACACCTTCATGTCCGCCATCGCAATCGCCGCTACCGTCATCTTCTGGTTGTGATCAATGAGTCCTGACCCTAGTTGTGGCACAGCATCACACGGAGAGGACGAGGGACAGCATGGGCGCGATAACAGTCACCCCGATTGCCGGAGCGCTGGGCGCGGAGATCAGCGGGATCGATCTCAGCCAGCCGCTGCAGGCCGATGATGTTGCAGCGATGCGCGCAGCCCTGCTCGAACATCTGGTGATCTTCTTCCGCGACCAGCAGCTGACCAGCGCGCAATATATGGCCTTTGCCGAGGCCTTCGGCAGACCGGTCGAATACCCGCTGATCAAGGGCATCGACGGCTATCCCTTCATCACCGAGATCGTCAAACGCGAAGACGACAAGGCCAATTTCGGCGGTATCTGGCATGCCGATACGACCTATCTCGACACACCGCCGATGGGCTCGATCCTCTATGCGCTGGAAGTTCCGCCCTGGGGCGGGGACACGCTGTTTGCCAACCAGTATCTGGCCTACGAGGCCCTTTCGGAGCCTCTGCGCAAGTTCCTCGACGGGCTGACCGGGGTGAGCACGTCGGTCAAGGCCGATGTCTCGAAGACCCGAGAAGACATGATCGCAGGCGCAGGCGAAGCGCAGAATCATAACTTCGTGGCAGAGCACCCGGCCGTGCGCACCCATCCCGAGACGGGCCGCAAGTGCCTCTATGTCAATGTCGCGCGCACCTCGCATTTCAAGGGCATGAGTGAGAAGGAAAGCGCGCCGATCCTGAACTTTCTGTTCGAGCATCAGGTGAAAGTGGAGTTCACTTGCCGGTTCCGCTGGCAGGCGAGCAGCCTGGCCTTCTGGGACAACCGCGCGACCCAGCATAACCCGATCAACGATTATCACGGCTATCGCCGGGTGATGCGGCGGATTACGCTCGCCGGAGAACGCCCGGCCTGAGTTCAATCAGAAAAAATGGGGAGAGATATTATGGGCCTGCTGGAAGCACATGAAGCCATGCGCAGCAAGATTGCAGTCGTCGTCGGCGGCGCGGCGGGGCACCTCGGGCGCGGAACCACGCTCGGGCTGGCACGCGAGGGCGTCAAACTGATCGTCTGCGACAATGACCGCGAGGGGCTGGAAAGCATCGTCGGCGAAGTGGAGGCGCTCGGCAGCACGGTCACCCCGATCTATGGCGACGTGATGGACCCCGCCTCGTTTGACCACTTCTGGGATCAGGTCGAAAAGCTCACTGATCACATTGATATTCTTGTCAATGTTCCGGGCGGCGTTGCCCGCATGATGTTCGAGCAGACCACCCGCGCGAACCACGCCGACAACATCCGCTATAACTATGGCTACCACATCGACTCATGCCAGCGCGCCCTGCCCCTGCTGAAAAAGTCAGGAAACGGCGCCTCGATCATCAACTTCACCACCATCGAAGCCCACCGCGGCGCGGCGACATTCGCGGTCTATGCCGGGGCCAAGGCGGCCTTGACCAATTTCAGCCGGGCCCTGGCAGTCGAACTCGGCCAGCACATGATCCGCGTCAACTGCCTCGCCAGCGACACCAGCCTAGCGCGCACCACCAATGCCGCGCTGGCAGCGGAAGACTTCGAGCGGCTGGCGGCATGCGGCCCCGACGCCATGGCCGAAGCGATGAAAATCTACGTACCGATGAAGCGCGCACCGACAGTTGAGGAAGTGATCGACGGCGTGGTGTTCCTCGCCAGCGACCTCTCACGCACTGTCACCGGCACCACCCTGTTCGTCGACGGCGGGACCCAGGCCGCCTTCGGCTTCCTCGACTGGCCCGGCGGCGACAGCTTTATGCCCGCGCCATTGGGGGGGACGCTGAAGATGATGTTTGGGTAAGATAAGCCCGATATCCTGCACTGCCGGCCGGTGCAATGCAGAGGTTCAACTCAGGGAGTCGTGATGCAGCTCAGGCTGGCCGGGATCGCCACGCCCCGCCGCACGCGGAACCTGAATTCCGCACCCGAAACGTCCTCGCCGTCTGCATGCGACACCGTGACCGTGCAGCGCCCGCCCACTGTGCAACTTCCGGCAACCCGGTTCTCGCCGCTATCGAACGGTTGCAGGCGGCTGGCCAGAAGATCGCCAAGCCTGACGCTGCGCAGACCCGGCAGAATGCCGCCACAGCCGGGCTTGCCCTGCACCGGCACGCCGCTCATCGAAAGCAGCATTCGCACCGGCAAATTCGATGGATCGGTTACCGCACTTGCGGGTAGGGTCAGCCAGCCGGACGCCAGCAGGAAACCCACCGCGAGCGCACGAATGCCCATGGTCACCGGGGGACCGCGTAGAACAAGCCAATCTGCGGATCGCCATACGCATGCCCCATCCGGCTCCGGAAAGCTTCAATCGTCGCTTCCTTGCGAACTTTGTGATCCGAATTGCCGAAATTGTAGACCGCGCCACCAAAGATGATTCCGACATGTTTGCGCGGAACGTTTGCCATCTGATTGTTAATGACATTGCTGCTTGACGTCGCAAAGAGCAGTAAGCCATTGGTCAATGCGGGTGCCGATGCCCAAGGCCCGCGCTGGGACAGGCGATTAAACACCTCGTCGCAGCGGATCGAGGCCCCGGGCGATGGCGGACGAAAGGTCATCCCGCCGCAGGTCAGGCCAAGCCGAAGCCCCAAGACATGGCTGACGAAATGCGCACAGTGGTTCTGTGAAGCAGAATCGAAATGATTTTCGCAGATTTCGCCGATACCCTTGCCAACCAGGGCATCAAGTATCACGGTCGTGACTGGATTGACCATAGTAGTTCCCCCAATTCAAGTGGAGACTCGCCTTTCTTGCAGGTAAGGCAACATCGCTCCGATAGTATCGATCGTCAAGCTGCATTCAAATCGCTTCTGTTATTATTGTGCTACCCCCGCCCGCGATACCCCGCAACGCCCTGATCAGGCACCCAAAGCCCTTCCGGCGCCGGGCCGCTTTGCCAGAACACATCGATCGGGATGCCGCCGCGCGGGTACCAGTAGCCGCCAATGCGCAGCCATTTGGGGACCATCTCTTCGAACAGACGCTGGCCGATGCCGACGGTCACGTCCTCGTGAAATCCGGCGTGGTTGCGGAAAGATCCCAGGAACAGCTTGAGGCTCTTTGATTCAACGATTGTTGCGCCGGGCGCATAGTCGATCACCAGGTGGGCGAAGTCGGGCTGGCCTGTGACCGGGCACAGCGAGGTGAATTCGGGCGCGGCGAAGCGCACCAGAAACAGGCTGGTAGCCCGCGGATTGGGCACATAGTCGAGCACTGCCTCTTGCGGCGAGGCGGGCAGCGTGCTTTGGCGACCGAGATGGTTTAGGGCCATATCTTCGAGGTGCGGTGTGTCGTTCATGTCACAACCCTAGCCCTGATCGGACAGGGCGCACAAGTGACCGTATGGCGCTGAGAGGGTTCACACGCTATTCAGCCTGAAATGCCAATCGGCAGAACGGTTAGAGATGAAACGGTACGGCAAAAGCGCGAGTTTTGGGGCAGCAGTTCCGCTGGCGCTGGCGCTCGCCCTGGCGGCAGGCACAGAGGCCCAAGCGCAGGAAAGACTACCTTCGGTCAGCGACTATCGCCTGCCCAGCCCGGCGGCAGCGCCTCGCCCGCGCGCGCAAGGGCCGGTCGATGGCGACGCGCCGGTGGTCATTGCCCCGCCCGACGCCCGGCCAGCACAAGAGAGCGGCGCGCCGGCGGCCGGCGCTAGCGGCCAGTCGCCCCGGCCCAAGCCGTCGCAGGCAGCCCGCGCTCCGGCGGCGCGCGCCCCCCCCCTTCCCGCAACTTCAGCCCCGACCAGCGCGAGCCCGGGGCAGACTGCACGGCCTGCCGCCCCCAGACCTGCAGCAGCAGCCCCCGCCCCTGTGGCGCAAGCGATTGCAACCACTGCCCCGGCGACCGGCAATGCAACACCCGCGGCAACTGTAGCGCCAGAACCTTCTGCGACGGCAGCGCAGATCGAATGGCGCGTCCATTCCGCTGCGCAGCCGAATGCAAACAGTTACACCGCAAACTGGCCCTGGCTGGCTGGACTGGCTTTCATGCTTGGCGCAACTGCGATGTTGCTGGTCCAGCTCGTCTTGCGGCGGAAACGAGCTGCTGCCGCTCTCACGGACGAATGGGGCGAACCCGCTGAGCCTGTGACACTGCCGGTGGCCACCGGGACAGTTGCCAGCGATGACCCACCCACGGCCCCGCCAGCTCCACAGACGCCAGACCCGTTCGATGCGCCGGTGCTTGATCTGCTCGCGATGATCGCCGAGCCGGAGCAGGCTGGCGCCCCGCCTCAAACCGCGCTGCCCCCGCCGCTTTCCGGGCTCGCTGCGAAGGCAGATCCACTGACCCTGGAGCTGTCGGCGCGGCGGCTGAGCGCGACCTTGATGAACACTGTGCTCAACTATGAGTTGACCGTCCGCAATACCGGACCCGATGCGATAAATTCGATCATTATCGGCGGCGACATGATAGGCGCACATGCCTCCTTGCCCAGCCGCTCGCAGCTCGAACTGAGCGGGAATTCAATCGCGCCGCTGCACACCATCGCCGCGCTGGCTCCGGGCGAGAGCATCTTGCTGAAAGGCGAATTCAAGCTGGCGCTGACAGCGATCACGCCCATCCGCAATGGCAACGCCGCTCTGTTCATCCCGCTGGCACGCTTCCGGGTAGAAGCTCTCAGCAAGAGTTCCGTGCCGCTGGTGGTCTCGCGGACATTCGTTGTCGGCGAAGATCAGGACCGGCCCGGCGCGGCACTCAAGCCCTTCCGGCTCGATCTCGGCCCTCGGCTCTATTCACAGATCGGCCAGCGCGAACTGGCGCTGAGCGCCTGACAACCCGAAGGAGCACCGCATGGACAGTCTCGTATCAACCGAATGGCTGGCCAGCGAAATCGGCGCGAGCGACCTGCGCATTGTCGATGCCTCCTGGCATCTGCCCGATGCCATGCGCGATCCGGCGGCGGACTATACGAAGGGGCACATCCCTGGTGCGGTCTTCATGAACCTTGGCGAGCTGGTGGACAGCAATGCCCTGTTTGACAACACCCTGCCCGGCGCGGAAAAGTTCGCCAGCCGCATGCAAAGCCTGGGGCTTGGCGATGGCAGCCGGGTGGTGGTCTATGACGACAGCGCAGTGAAGAGCGCGGCGCGCGGCTGGTTCATGCTGAAGCTCTATGGCATGCATGATGTCGCGATACTCGACGGCGGGCTTGCCAAGTGGAAGGCAGAAGGTCGTCCGCTCACCAAGGGCAAGGAAACATTGCGCCACCGCCATTTCACCGCCTGGTCGGATGACAAGCAGTTGCGCAGCAAGGCTGACATGCTGGCCAATCTCGCCTCGCAGACCGAACAGGTCGTTGATGCGCGCGGGCCCGGCCGCTTTGCCGGAAGTGACCCGGAACCACGCCCCGGCATGTCCCCCGGCCACATCCCCGGCGCGCGCAATGTGCCCTATGGCCAGATGTTTGCCGCCGATGGCACCTGGAAGGACAAGGCCGGGATCGAAGCCGCCTTTGTCGGTGCCGGGATTGATCTCGGCAAACCGGTGGTGACCACCTGCGGCAGCGGCGTGACTGCATGCGTGCTGGCCTTTGGCCTGCATCTGCTCGGCAAGCAGGATGTCGCGCTTTACGATGGCAGCTGGGCCGAATGGGGCAGCGATCCGCAGACGCCCAAGGCCCTGGGATCAGCTTGACCTCTTCTCCCCTCCCGCTTGCGGGAGGGGCTGGGGGTGGGTAACGTCCTGGCACGTAAGCGCGACCCTTCGGGTCACGCGCCCACCCCTACCCCCTCCCGCCTGCGGGAGGGGAATTGTGAAGAGCCATGGCCAAAGCCCCTTCTGACAAGCTCACCCCCGCAACCCGTCTCGTCACCGGCGGACGGCGCAAGGAATGGACCGGGGCAGTGGTCAACCCGCCGGTCTGGCGCGCCAGCACAATCCTTTATGAAAACACCGCCGCGCTGGCCGAGGGCCCCAAGACCAACGCTGACGGCAAGTTCTTCTATGGCCGCCGCGGCGCGCCGACCCAGTGGGCGCTGGCCGAGGCATTGACCGAGCTGGAACCGGGCGCGGCGGGGACCATGCTCTATCCTTCCGGCGTGGCCGCGATTGCCGGCGCGCTGCTCGCTGTGCTGCGGCCGGGCGAAGTTCTGCTGATGACCGACAACGCCTATGATCCGAGCCGCGGCCTCGCCAAGGGTCTGCTGCGCGAATTCGGCATCGAGACGCGGTTTTTCGATCCGCTGGACGTAGCCGCGTTTGAGGCGGCGATCTGCCCGCGCAGCCGCGCCGTGCTGCTCGAAGCGCCGGGCAGCCTGACCATGGAAGTCTGCGATGTGCCTGCGCTGGCCGCGATTGCCCGCAAACACGATCTGACCTCGATCATCGACAACACCTGGGCCAGCCCGCTCGGCTTCCCGGCCTTGGCGCGCGGCTGCGACATTTCGGTGATGAGCCTGACCAAGCACGTCGGCGGGCACAGCGACCTGATGATGGGCAGCGCTGCGGCTGGCCCTGAATACTACGCCCAATTGCGCCGCACCGCCCAGATGCTGGGCCAGGTCGTCTCGCCCGACGATGCCGCACTGGCGCTGCGCGGCCTGCGCACGCTGGGGCTGCGGCTGGAACGCGGCGCGAGTTCAGCACTCGCCATTGCCAAATGGCTGCAGGGGCGCAGCGAAGTCGCCTCGGTGCTCTGCCCGCTGCTGTCTGGCGCGCCCGGCCATGACCTGTGGGCCCGCGACTTCACCGGCGGCTGCGGCCTGTTCAGTTTCATTTTCAAGGGCGGCGATGCAAACACTCGCAACCGCTTCATCGACGCGCTCTGCCTGTTCGGCATCGGCTATAGCTGGGGTGGCTACGAAAGCCTGGTGGTGCCGGTCGATCCCGCGCCCTATCGCAGCGCTACTCCCTGGCCGCCCGCCACGATGGACCCCGCCGACCGCTATGGCGTGCGGCTGTCGGTCGGGCTTGAAGACCCCGCAGACCTGATTGCTGACCTCGCCCAGGCCTTTGCCGCGATGGCAGCCGCGTGACCCTGCAGGCCCACCTCCCGGCCCTGTTGCAGCAACTTGACGAGATCGGCTTCGACTACGGAGAGACGCGGATCTCGCTCTACCGCGCCATCATGGTGCTGTTGGTCATCGTGCTGGTGTTCATCGCCGGGCATGTGGCCAGCCGCTTGGTCACCCGCATGCTGCGCCGCGCAACCCGGCTCGATCCGACCGAACGGCTGCTGGGCCAGAAGCTGATCGGATCACTGGTCTGGCTGCTCTGCGTCCTGATCGGGGCCGATATGCTCGGCATTGATCTGACCGCCTTTGCCGTATTTTCGGGCGCTTTCGGCCTTGCCATCGGCTTTGGCCTGCAGAAGACTTTCGGCAATCTGCTCGCCGGGATCATCCTGCTGATGGACCGCTCGATCAAGCCGGGTGATGTCATCGCCGTGGGCAGCGGCGCCCATGCCACGGTCGGCCAGGTCAACCGGATCGGCGTGCGCGCTGTCTCGGTGATCACCCGCGACAAGATCGAATATCTGATTCCCAACGAAACCCTGATGACAAGTCAGGTTGAAAACTGGTCCTATTCATCGCGTGAAGTGCGGATCAAGGTGCCGGTCAGTCTCGCGGACACCACCGATATCGATCAGGCCGAACAGCTGATCCTGCAGGCCGCACGCGAAACACCGCGCGTGCTCGCCTCACCCGCGCCGGACGTCTGGTTGCATGGCTTTGGTGCAAATTCCATCGAGTTCGAGATCCAGGTGTGGATCATCGATCCCGAAAACGGCATCGGCAACCTGCGCTCGGACGTGCTGAAACGCCTGTTTCGGCTACTTCGCGACAACGGCATTGCCCTGCCTGGCTCCCAACATGAAGTTCGTGTCAAGGAATGGCCGGACCTGCCGCAGCGCAGCAAAGAAAGTTAGCCTACCGCTTTGCAAACTGTTTCTGACTGGCAAATCGCAGCCAATGTCGCCATTTGCGGCACCATGAGCGAATCTACTCCCTTCTTGTCCCCCGGCAAGGTCTGGCTGGTCGGTGCCGGTCCCGGCGATCCCGAGCTGCTGACCCTGCGCGCAGCGCGGCTGATCATGGCGGCCGAACTGATTGTGCACGACGGACTGGTCGATCCTGCGATCCTGTCGATGGCGCGGCCCACTGCGCGGCTGATCTCGGTCGCCAAGCGCCGCTCGCGCCACACCATGCCGCAGGATGAAATCAATGCGCTGCTCGTCGCCGAAGCGCTGGCGGGGCGCGACGTGGTGCGGCTCAAGGGCGGCGATCCCTTCATTTTCGGGCGCGGCGGCGAGGAAGTAGAAATGTGCCGCGCGGCTGGCGTGGATGTCGAAGTCGTGCCGGGCATCAGCGCGGCGATTGGCGCGGCTGCCTCGGCGCTGGTGCCCCTCACCCACCGCAATTCCTCCAGCATTGTGAGCTTCGTAGCGGGCCAATGCAAAGGGCTGACTGAGCAAGACTGGACTGGCCTTGCCGGCAAGGGCCGCACTCTGGTGATCTACATGGGCGTCGCCACGGCCGAAATGATCGCCGATAAGCTGATCGCCGATGGCCTTGCGCCGGATATGCCGGTCGCGGTGATCGAGAACGCCAGCCGCGCCGAAATGCGCGTGCTGCGCTCGCCACTGGCCGGGCTGGCTGCCATGGTCGAACACAAGCGGGTCAAGAGCCCCGCCGTCATCATCATCGGCGAAGTGACGGCGACAAATGAAACACACTTGCGCGCCCTGGCGCTGGAGGCACTTGCGTGAAGATATTGACGGGCAATGATTTGAAGAGCGGCGCGGTGGTCTGGTGGGACGGCAGCGGCTGGTCGCTGCATGTTGCCGACGCGGTGGACGCAGGCGAACAGGCCGATGCCATTCTCGCCACCGAAAGCGCCGCGCGCCGGGTCAACGCCGCCTATGCCATCGATGGGACCCGCGAGGACGACACTGTCCGCCCCGCCCATATCAAGGACCGCATTCGCGCGCTCGGGCCTACCGTGCGCATGGACCTGACATTGAAGCCGGCCGATCCTGAGGCCGGAAGCTGGGTGATCTAATGTACAAGTATGATAGCTATGACCAGGCCATGGTCGACACCCGCGTCGCCGAATTCCGCGACCAGACCCGCCGCCGCATCGAGGGCCATCTGACCGAAGACCAGTTCAAGCCGCTCAGGCTGATGAACGGGCTCTACCTTCAGCTGCACGCCTATATGCTGCGCGTCGCAATTCCCTATGGCACGCTCAATTCGGCGCAGATGCGCGTGCTGGGCGACATCGCCGACAAGTACGATCGCGGTTATGGCCACTTCACCACCCGGCAGAACATCCAGTACAACTGGATAAAGCTGGATGAAGCACCTGATATCCTTGCCGATCTCGCGACTGTCGAGATGCATGCCATCCAGACCAGCGGCAATTGCATCCGCAACATCAGCTCGGATCAATATGCAGGCGCTGCGGCTGACGAACTTGTTGATCCGCGTCCTTACGCGGAGCTGCTGCGCCAGTGGTCGAGCTTCCATCCGGAATTCGTGACCCTGCCGCGCAAGTTCAAAATCGCAGTGATCGCCAGCGACACAGATCGCGCGGCGATGCGTCTGCACGATATCGGCATACAGATCGTGAAGAACGCTGCGGGCGAGCTCGGCGCACGGTTCTATGCCGGCGGCGGCATGGGGCGCACCCCGATGATCGCGCCGATGGTCTGCGACTTCGTGCCGCTGGATCAGCTGATCACCTATTCCGAGGCCTGCCTTCGCGTCTACAACCGCTATGGCCGCCGCGACAACAAGTACAAGGCGCGGATCAAGATCCTGGTCCACGAACTGGGCCGCGACGAATATGTCCGCCAGGTCGAGGAAGAGTTCGCGCATCTACTCACGCAAGGCATCGAACCGCCGATTGCCGAGCTGGAGCGGATCGTGCCCTTCTTCGCCGATCCGGCATACGACGTCGCGGCGCCTGATACGCTTGACCGCAGCGATCCCGACTTCGCGCTGTGGCTGGACCGCAATTGCCACGCGCACAAGCAGCCGGGCTACTCCATCGTCACGATCAGCCTCAAGCCGGTCGGCGGCATTCCGGGCGATGCTTCGGCTGACCAGATCCGGCTGATGGCCGATCTCGGCCGCGACTACAGCTTTGACGAATTACGTGTCACCCATGCCCAGAACATCGTTCTGCCGCATGTCCGCAAGGCCGATCTCTACGGCCTGTGGCAGCAACTTGACGCTGCCGGGCTCGGCACCGCCAATCTCGACCAGATCGGTGATATCATCGCCTGCCCGGGCCTCGACTATTGCAGCCTCGCCAATGCCCGCTCGATTCCCCTGGCGCAGAAGATTTCCGAGCGCTTCGCCGCTCCCGAAAGGCAGGCCGCAATCGGCGAGCTCAAACTCAAGATTTCGGGCTGCATCAATGCCTGCGGGCATCACCACGCCGGCCACATCGGCATCCTTGGCGTCGACAAGAAGGGCGTGGAAAATTACCAGCTCTCGCTTGGCGGCAGCGAAGGCGCGGATACCTCGCTCGGCAAGATCACCGGGCCAGGCTTCGATGAAGACGGCATCGTCGATGCAGTGGAAGCGGCAACAGATGTCTATCTCGCCAACAAGCAGGGCGGGGAGCGCTTCCTCGATACCTACCGCCGCATCGGCATGGAACCCTTCAAGGATGCAATCTATGCCAAGGAGCCGGCAAATGGTTGAGATGCAACTGCGCTTCCGCAGCGACGAACCGGTGGGAGATCCCGCGATCACCGTCGACAACTTCGGCGAGCAGACCAATGCCGCCGCCGTCCGTATCGAGCCGGGCGACGATGCCCGCGATCTGCTGCCCTTCCTTGACCGTCTCAAGCTGGTCGAAGTCAACTTTCCCGCCTTCACCGACGGGCGCGGCTATTCGGCGGCGCGGGTCCTGCGCGAAGCGGGCTATCAGGGCGAACTGCGCGCGGTTGGCGATGTGCTGGTCGATCAGCTGTTCGCGATGCGCCGCTGCGGTTTCGATTCGTTTGCGCCGCAAGCCCCGCTCGATCCCGCCGATGCCGAAGCGGCGCTGGCGCGCTGGTCCGATGTCTATCAGGCAACGGCCGATGGCCGCCCGGCGATTTGGGCTCTTCGTCATGGCTGAGGAGCAGCGGATCAGAGACCGCATCGACACCGGCCCTCGCTTCAGCGAGGCCGATGCCGTGCGCCTGAACCGCCTGTTTCATGGCAACGATACCCACGAAATGCTGAACAGCCTGCTCAAGGATGGGCTCGCAGGCGATGTCGCAGTGGTCTCCAGCTTCGGCGCGGAAAGCGCGGTGTTGCTGCATCTGGTGAGCCAGATCGATCCCAGCATCCCTGTGCTGTTCCTCGAGACCGGCAAGCACTTCCCCGAGACGCTGGCCTACCGCGATCTGTTGCGCGAGCGGCTCGGCCTCACCGACCTGCGCAGCCTGACCCCCGATCCAGAGCTGCTCAAGGCAAAGGACGAAAGCGGGCTGCGCTGGAACTATGATCCCGACGGCTGCTGCGATATCCGCAAGGTCCAACCGCTGGCCAAGGAGCTGGCGGGCTTCGATGCCTCGATCACTGGCCGCAAGGGTTTCCAGGCCAGCACCCGCGTCAACCTGCCGCGCTTCGAGATCGACAGCAGCGTCGCTCAGGGCCGCCTCAAGATCAATCCGCTGATCGACTGGAGCCCCGAAGTCATCGCTGCCTATGTCGTCCAGCACGATCTGCCGCAGCACCCGCTGGTGGCGCTAGGCTATCCCTCGATCGGCTGCTCGCCCTGCACCAGCAAGGTGGCAGAAGGCGAAGACCCGCGCGCCGGGCGCTGGCGCGGCTGGGACAAGACCGAATGCGGCATTCATATGCCCGGCGGGCCGGAGGATGGCGATCTGCCGCCGGAATTCGATCCCGTGTTCTAGAGCGCACAGCAAGCAGCTTCCAGTTGACCTTTTCTCCCGTTTGAGCTTGTCTTTGTCACCGACAGGAGATGGGTATGAAACTGGAATCGATCGCGCTCCACCACGGCTATTCTTCAGACCCGACCACCAAAGCGGCAGCGGTTCCGATTTACCAGACCACCTCCTACACCTTCGATGATACGCAGCACGGGGCAGACCTGTTTGATCTAAAAGTCACAGGCAACATCTATACCCGCATCATGAACCCGACCACGGCGGTGCTGGAGGCCCGGCTTGCCGAAATGGAAGGCGGGATCGGCGCACTGGGCCTGGCATCCGGCATGGCCGCGATCACCTATGCCATCCAGACCATCGCGGAAACCGGAGACAACATAGCCTCGGTCTCGCAGCTCTATGGCGGCACCTACAACCTATTCATGCACGCCTTCCCGCGCCAAGGGATCGAGACGCGGATGTTCGCCGCCGACGACTTTGCAACGCTCGAGGCGGCGATTGACAGCAAGACCAAAGCTGTATTCCTCGAATCGATCGGCAATCCGGCAGGAAATATTGTCGATATCGCCAGGATCGCAGAGATTGCCCACCGGCATGGGGTGCCGGTCATCGTCGATAACACTGTGGCGACGCCCTACCTGTGCAGACCCTTCGATTTTGGCGCCGACATCGTCGTCCATTCGCTCACCAAATATATTGGCGGGCATGGGACAACGATCGGCGGTGCGATTATCGATAGTGGCAAGTTCGACTGGGCAGCGAACAAGGATCGCTTCGCCATTCTCAACGAGCCGGATCCTTCCTATCACGGCGTCGTCTTTACCGAGGCGCTGGGCCCTGCTGCCTTCATCGGCCGCGCGCGCGTCGCACCTCTGCGTAACACCGGTGCGGCGCTATCGCCCCACAGCGCCTTTCTGATCCTCCAAGGTCTCGAGACGCTTGGGCTGCGAATGGAGCGGCACTGCGCCAATGCGTTGAAAGTGGCAGAATATCTTGAAGCCCACCCCAAGGTGGCTTGGGTGCGCTATGCCTCCTTGCCAGGCAACGAGTACAATGCGCTCGCCAAGAAAATGACCGGCGGCCATGCGTCCGGCATTCTAAGCTTCGGCATTTTCGGGGGCAAGGAAGCCGGCGCAAGGTTTATCGATGCGCTGCAAATGATCCTGCGGCTGGTCAATATCGGCGACGCCAAGTCGCTGGCTTGCCACCCGGCATCGACCACCCACCGCCAGCTCAATCCCGAAGAACTGGCCTCTGCTGGAGTCTCGGAAGACATGGTGCGTATCTCGGTCGGCATCGAACATGTCGATGACATCATCGCCGATATCGAACAGGCGCTGGCTTGTGCCTAGACTGTGTTTAAGTCGGATTGACACGGTTGCGACACTGGCGCGCTCCCACGAAAGTGGAGCAATCTTTATAGCCAACCCTGCTGGCGATACCACAGCGCCGTAGCCCTAAGCCCTTCGCGCGTTTCGATTTGCGGCTGCCAGATTTGGCCGGGCACGCGCGCCGCCGGACCCACCACCCAGTCCGGATGGTTCATATAGCCGACCCGGTCGAGCGTCAGCTTGGCCCTTACTCCGCGCAGCCAGGTGTCGCCTCGCGCCGCGAGCCGCATCAGGCCGGGCGAGAGCCCCAGCACCCATGGCCGCCGCCCAACAGCCCAGCCGATAGCGCGGGCAAGATCGTAGTGGCTCCAGCCGCCGTTCCTGCCGTCGTCGGGCTCGAATGTGCGGTGAGTGGCCGCCTCGCCGCCGGGGACCAGCGCCAAGAGCAACCGGGCAAGGTCGTCCGCATGGATAACCGAGGCCTTGCCCTGCGCCGGGGTCGGGACAATGCCCCAGCGGGCGGCGCGGAACAGTTCGAACATGCCGTCGTCGCGCGGGCCATAGACGGCGGGCGGGCGAACAATGGTCCAGTCGAGCCCGCTGGCCTTGACCACTTGCTCGGCCCGCGCCTTCGATGCGCCGTATTGCGACAGGTGCGGCTCCCGCGCTGACAGCGATGAGACCAATACAAAGCGCGGAACGCCTGCGGCAAGGCAGGCCTCGACCAACGCCATGGTGCCTGCGACATTGCCTGCCTCGAAGCCCGCGGCATCGGGTGCCGTGGTGACGCCGGCGACGTGGATCACAGCCTCGGCCCCTGTCACCAGCGAGGCCAGCGCCGCTTTGTCTGCGAGATCGCCCGCCACCCATTCGACGTCATCGCGCGGCGCTTGCGGCTTGCGGGCCAGTGCGCGCACCGGCAGGCCATGTGCTGCGGCGGCGTCGAGCAGGGCCTGACCGACGAAGCCAGTGCCGCCAGTGACAGCAATCGTCATAAGAGGACGAGCTGATCGCGATGGATGATGGCAGAGCGCGGCGCATAGCCGAGGATGTCTGCGTGTTCGCGCGAATGATGGCCGATCAGCGCCATGCATTCGTCGGCATCATATTCGCTGAGGCCATGCGCCAGAACTTCGCCAGAGGCATCGCTGATGGCGACGGCATCGCCGCGCTGAAACGTGCCTTCGACGCCGGTGATCCCCGCAGCGAGCAGGCTGCTGCCCTGCGCCAGCGCCCGCGCCGCGCCAGCATCGATCACCAGCGCACCCTTGAGCCGCAACCGACCGCCCAGCCAGGCCTTGCGCGCGCCAGCCTTGCGTTTGGGCAGGAACAGGGTGCCAATACCCCCTCCCAGTGCGCGCGCGATCGGCGTGTCGTGCGTGCCATTGGCGATGGCCAGCGCGATGCCGGCCCGCTCGGCAATTTCTGCCGCCTGCAGCTTCGACGTCATGCCCCCCGAGCCCATTCCCGAGCTTGATGCTCCGCTCGCCATGGCGTGAATTTCCGCTGTCACGCCGCGCACTTGCGGCAGGAGAACGGCTTCCGGATCGGCCGGATTGCGGTCATAAAGTGCGTCGACGTCGGACAGCAGCAAGACCGCCGAAGCCCGCGCCGCCTGCGCCACTCTTGCGGCCAGCCGGTCGTTGTCGCCGAAGCGGATCTCTTGCGTTGCAACAGAGTCATTCTCGTTGATAACCGGCACGGCCCCGGCGTCGAGCAGCCGGGTCAGCGTCGCTGTGACGTTGAGATAGCGGCGCCGATCCTCCAGGTCTTCCAGCGTCAACAGCAGTTGCGCGGCCGTCAGCCCGTGAGCGCCAAGCAGCTGCGCCCACAGCCCGGACAGCGCGATCTGGCCCACCGCAGCCGCAGCCTGGGCATCGGCGAGGCTGCCGCGCCCACCCTTGTCCAGCCCCAAAGTCGCCGCACCCAGCGCAATCGCGCCTGAGGAGACGACAATCACTTCCTGCCCGCGCGCACGGGCGCTGGCTATTTCGGCGACCAGCGTTTCCAGCCAGTCACGCCGCACTCCGTGTTTGCCGACGAGCAGCGACGAGCCGACCTTGATGACAAGGCGCGGGCAGGCTGCGGGGTCTGCGAGGTCATTGAGGCGGGCGATAGTCATTGCGAGCGGGGCTTAGGCGAAAGTGCTGAAGTTGCAAATATCAACGCGACCTGGCGGGGTCAGACCGGCGACCAAACCGGATCCTCATCTGCCTCTTCGCGCTCGCCCGAAGGACGCTCAGTGACTGTAGCGGCGGGCAGATGTTCGATCACTGCATTGAGCAGCTTGTCCATGCCCTTGCCTGTCGCGCCCGAAATCGCGAAGACCTGCCCGGCCCCAGCCGCCTTCAGCTCCTTGGTGAACATCTTGACCAGTTCGGCATCAACCAGATCGATCTTGTTGAGCACGATCAACCGGGGCTTTTCGTCGAGACCGCCGCCGTAGGCCTCCAGCTCTTCTTCGATGATCTCCAGCGCCTCGGCGGGATCGGTTCCCTCGATGTCGATCAGGTGGATCAGCACCCGGCAGCGTTCGATATGGCCGAGGAAGCGGTCGCCTACCCCGGCCCCTTCGGCGGCGCCCGCGATCAGCCCGGGAATATCGGCGAGCACAAATTCGCGGTTCTTGTGGCGCACCACACCCAGCTGCGGGCGCAGCGTAGTGAAGGGATAGTCGCCGACTTTGGCCTTGGTATTGCTCAGCGCATTGATGAAGGTCGATTTGCCGGCATTGGGCAGGCCCAGCAGGCCGACATCGGCGAGCAGCTTGAGCCGCAGCCAGACATACATTTCCTCACCCGGCCAGCCGGGGCCATGCTGACGCGGTGCGCGGTTGGTGCTGCTCTTGTAGCTGGCATTACCGCGCCCGCCGTCACCGCCCTTGATGAAGACAATGCGCTGACCGGCCTCGGTGAGATCGGCAAGCACCGTCTCGCGGTCGTCGTCGAGCACTTGCGTGCCGACTGGAACCTTGATCACCAGATCGAGTGAGCCCGCTCCGGTGCGGTTCTTGCCCATGCCGCCGCCGCCGCGCTTGGCCTTGAAATGCTGGGTATAGCGGAAGTCGATCAGCGTATTGAGACCGGGCACGGCCTCGAAAATGATGTCGCCGCCCTTGCCGCCATCGCCGCCATCGGGCCCGCCATATTCGACGTACATCTCGCGCCGGAAACTGACAGCGCCCGCGCCGCCCGGGCCGGAGCGGATAAAGATTTTGGCCTGATCAAGAAAATGCATGGGGGCTACTAACAGGTTATGCGGGAAATGTCGCGCAAGGGCTTTGATGCTTCGGCAAGCTCAGCATGAGCGGGGCTTGGTTTGGTAGACCAGTGTGGTGAGAATTGCCTCAGCTTGCGCCGAGAATGGTAGCTTTTGAGAACCGGAGCGCACCCTTCGACACGCTCAGGGCAATCGGCGATTCAGAGAGTGAGCACCGGAAGCGCAAAAAGCTGCCGTCCGCAGGCCAAGATGTGGCAAGTATCACCGCACTGGTGGAGCCGAGGGGGATCGAACCCCTGACCTCGTCATTGCGAACGACGCGCTCTCCCATCTGAGCTACGGCCCCGTTCCAGTGCTGTGCGGGCCGCCCAAAATGGGGCCAAACCCGCGCGAACGGCCCCTTTAGCGAAGAGGCCGCTGGCTTGGAAGCCAAAACTTCTTACGATTCCCCCGGCCGGTTCCGGGCGTGAAGGGTGAAGCTATTGCCTGCGTCCAGGCGATGTCGGCGCAGGAGCGGGCGCAGGCACCGGGTAGGCGGCCTGGCGTATGCCATAACGCGCATCCCATGCTGCCAGATCGATGCGGTATTGCTCATAGCGCTTGTAGAAATCGTCGAACACGATCTCGATATTGGGCAGGCTGTGGGCCGAAAAAGCCTGAAGCTGCGCAATCGGCACAGTCTGCGCTTCGGTGCTGACCAGGGTCATCGCCTTGCAGAAGTCATTGACCGTCATCGGCAAGGCGAAATGATTGTACACCTCGGTCATGTATTTTTCCCGCGGGGCAACAAAGCGCGCGCCATACTTGGCACGGAACTCGGCATCAACTGCCCGGTTCGCCGCAGTCAGCCCGCGCGCATGGATGCGCAGGAACGCGCGGTAACCATCAATGATCCCGGGAAACTCTGCCCGGTTGCAATTGAGCGCGGCGACATTGAAGCCCGATCGCAGGTTCCACACGATCTGCGACGGGCTGATCTTGCGATTAACGCTGGGATAGAGGCCATCTGCCGCGCGCATCGGCGGCTGGAAATTGGGCGAAGCGCTGTTTGGCGGCTGCGGCCGATAGGGTATCACCACGACTGGCGGGGGCGCGGGAGCAGGCGGCGGCGGTGGCGGTGGGCGACGGCGCGCTTCCGCGGCACTGCCGACGAACAAGGCCAGACCTATCGCCCCGGCCACGGCCATGGCCGCACGGAGCCCTTTGCGCGACGCCCCAATGTGCGACCCTGTGATGTTCAACTGCTGTCTCCCTCGTTCCCGCAGGTGCTGCGGGCTGTCATAGCCTCTTAACGAAGAAGATTCCAAAGAAAATGCCCGGCGCGCTGGTTTGCACGCCGGGCACGCTCAATTGCTGCCATTGGACTGGGAAAGCCGGGACTAGCGGCGATCACCCAGGATGCTGAGCAGGAACTGGAACATGTTGATGAAGTCGAGGTAGAGGCTGAGAGCGCCCATAACCACGGCCTTACCCGCATATTCGGTTCCGGCAACCTGAGCATATTCCAGCTTCAGGCGCTGCGTATCCCAGGCGGTGAGGCCCGCGAAAATCAGCACACCGAGGATCGAAATGGCCAGATTGAGGCCGCTCGATTGCAGGAAAATGTTGATCACCATGGCGATCAGGATGCCGATCAGGCCCATGGTCATGAAGGAACCCATCGCCGACAGATCACGCTTGGTGGTGTAGCCAACCAGGCTAAGCCCGGCGAAAGCACCGGCAGTGGCGAAAAACGTCGTCGCGATCGAAGCCCCGGTATAGACCAGGAAAATCGTCGCCATCGACAGGCCCATCACTGTGCAGAATGCCCAGAACAGGGCTTGCAGCGTCGAAGTCCGCATCCGGTTCAGGCCAAAGCTCATCGCCATGACAAAGCCGAGCGGGGCCAGAATGATCAGCCAGCGCAGCGGCGTCGCCATGACCTGAGCGGCCATGCCGGAATTGGCGAACAGCATGGCGACGATACCGGACAGCAGCACGCCCGACGCCATGTAGTTGTAAATCGAGAGCATGTGCTTGCGCAGGCCCTGGTCATAGGTTCCCGCTTTGCCCATTGCCTCGCCATTGAGGATCGGAGACGCGCCGAAGCCCGTCTGCCGGGGCTGGGGGTCGTTCCAATTGGCCATGAGAGTCAAACTCCTGTGTTACCTCGTCACACGATCGTGACGCGATGCTGTTAATATCGGATTTCTTTCGTCCGGTTTCAAGCGAAAGTGCAAAATGATGTGTCGCAGAGTGTCGCAGCGTCAATCACGCGCGGCAGCGGACATTTCGGCGCTGCGTGTCGCGGCCGCTTTCAGGGTTGCGGCAACCAGATGCGCCAACGCACCATCGGCGTCGAGTGTCTTCAGCCCGGCCTCAGTTGTGCCGCCGGGGCTGGCGACGCGGCGGGCCAGTTCGCCGGGCGCGTGTTCAGACGCAGACGCCAGCGCCCCTGCCCCTTCGACTGTGGCCAAAGCCAGCCGCTGCGCCTGATCGGCGGGCAGGCCCAGCGCAGTTGCGCCTTCGGCCAGCGCATCGATGAAGCGGTAAACGAAGGCAGGGCCCGATCCGGCCAGCGCAGTCACTGCATCGAACTGGCTCTCATCGAACCATTCAGGCGTACCGAGCGGCACCATCAATGCGGTAATCCGTGCCTGATCCGCTTCGCCCAGCCCGCGCTGCGCCAGCGCGATGGGCGACTTGCCAATCGCTGCGGCAAGGTTAGGCATGATCCGCACCAGGCCTTTGGCATGAGGAAAGCGCGCGGCCAGGCTGGCGAGTTCGACCCCGGCGAGGATCGACAGCAGGATGGCTTCCGGCCCGGCCAGGGCCGCAACAGCTGGCGCAACTTCGCCGAACAGCTGCGGCTTCACGCCCAGCAAAATGGCATCAAAGCTCCTGTCAGGAAGTGCGCGCAGCAGTGTAACCCCGGCAGGCGCTTCGGCGAGCACAGGATCGACCACGGTGAAGCGGGCTGGATCCATGCCCGAGGCCAGCCAGCCTGTCAGCATGGCCCCGCCCATATTGCCGCAGCCGATGAGGAGGATTGAGGAGAGCTGGGTCATGGAAATACTCCTTGGCTCCTCTCCCCTTGCGGGAGAGGAAAGCGAAGCTTGCCCGTTCAGGGGCTAGCGTAGCTTGGAGAGGGGGACGGCACAGCGCCTGCGCCGTCCCCCTCTCCAACTGCGGCTAGTTCGCTATGCTCCCAAGCCTTCTTATCCTCTCCCGCAAGGGGAGAGGAGTTGCAAGGTACTTTGCTGAAACCTAAGCCTCTCCCACCGCATCGACCATCGCCGCCGCCAGCGCCTCGGCCGGGGTCTTGTCGCCCCACAGGATGAACTGGAAAGCCGGGTAGAACCGGTCGCATTCCTCGATCGCTGCTTCGACGATCAGCTGCGCCTGCGCCGGGCTCAGCATACCATCATCGCCCAGCATGTGGCCGTGGCGATAGAGCAGGATGCCGCCGTTCGACCATATATCGAAATGTCCCAGCCAGAGCTGTTCATTGACCAGCGCCAGCACCTCGAACATCGCGGCGCGCTTGTCGGCCGGCACGCGGATGTCAGGCAGACAGAGCAGTTGCAGCACATGATCGGCCGAACGCCAGATTCCGCGCAGCTGATAGGAGGCCCAACTGCCCTGCACCTCCCCGGAAATCTCGTCCTCGCCGGAAAATTCATAAGGCCAGCCGCGCGCTTCGAACAGCGAGGCGAGCATATCGACCGGGGCCGCATCATCATCCGGCCCGATCTGTCCCTGGCTCGACCTCATTTCTACCATTGTACTCCACTCTCGGTGAACGAACGCATGGATAGGCTAGTGGCCGAGTGCGGGACCAAAGCGAATCCCTGACCACGCAAAAATCGAGTTGGCTGTTTACAAGGTGTGGAAAAGGAGCCGCTCCGGCTCACCTGCTCAATAACTTAGCGGCCAGGCAGAGCGTCGACGACCTGCCCCGCCGGGCTGGTCCACATAAACGCACCATCAATGTCACCCCGGCGCAGCTGAGCGAGGAAGCTGTTTGCCGCGGCCTCGCTCTCGAACGGGCCGGTCAGCAGTCGGTTGGTCTGGCCCCAGCTGCTGGTGAGCGGCCGTTTCCCCTTGAATATCGCCTCGGCCTGCCGCGCCATGCGGCGCCAGTCATAGCCGAGCGCGGCCTTGTCGCGCCCGGTCGCCAATTGCACCCAGATGCGGCTGGGAACCTTGGGCACTTCCGGCGTCAGGCCCGGCGCCACCTGGCGCGTCGGCCTGATGCGCCGGATATCGACGGCACCGGCTGCAGGCGCAATGTCTGCCGATGGCCGCGCCAGATCGCTGAACGCTTCCGACAGGCTCTGGCGGCGCGGCACCGGCGGCACCGGCGCCGAAGGCGCGGATGGCGGCGTCCTGACGATCGGGGCGGCAGCCACTGGTGGACGCGGCGGCGCGACTGCGACAGGCGGAATTGTCGGCGCTGGCGCTGGCGCAGAGACTGCGACGACCGGCGGCTGCGCTGTCACTGCTGGCGCAGTTGCACGTTGCGGCAGTGCAGCCTGAGGCGTTGGGGTGGGAACACTGGCCATGGCAATCACTGGCCTGCCAGCCGGAACTGGTTGCATGACCGGCGCTGCGGCAGGCCTGATTGCAGGCGATGTTGCGGGTTGGGCGACCGCAACGCGGGCGGGAACGGGCGGCGCTGGCGGCGGCAAGACAGGCCGCGCTGCAACCGGCGGCGCTGGCTGCGGGGCGAGCCTGACGGCGGGAGGCTGGGCCGCTGCCAGCGGCGGATTGGGTCGTGGTGGGGGCGTAAGCGCAGGCGCAGTTGCAGGCGTTGGCGGAACATAGGCCGGGAAGCCGCTGGTATCATAGACCCGGCGGACCTTCGGATCGCTGGTTCCGGATGCCAAGGCGACCTCTGGCGGCCGCTCGCGGGTGTTGTTCGTGCGCGTATCGCGGCTGGCATCGCGCTCTTCGCGCCCGCGCCGGCTGCTCCGCCCCAGCGGTTCGCCCCTGGGGATCAGCCCGGCATCGGCACTGGCAAGGCCAGTGCGCCGCGCGCTGGTCGTCGCATAGCGGGCCACCCGCGGATCGTCCTGGCCGATTTCCGAGGCCCGTGGGAACTGGCCAAAATTCGCGGCAGCTGCCTGCTGCGCCGGGGTCAGGCGCGGCATATAGCGCAGATAGGGCGCAATTCCGGTCGCCAGCGCCGGCGGCAGCGTGCCATTGACCACCGAAATCGCCTCGTCGGCCTGGCCAAGAATGGCCAGAGAGAAGGCCCGCGACCGCCAGGCGGCCATGTCCTGCCGGGTCAGCAGGGGCGACAGGGTAGTGCCCGCGCCGCGTTTGTCGCCGCTTATGGCCAGACTGATCGCCAAACGCCGGGTGGCTTCGTCATTAGGCCCAGCAGCCAACGCCTGCCGGTAATAGCGCTGCGCCGAAGCATTATCCGCGACAAGATCGTAGGCAAGACCGCGATCGAGCGCCACGGTGCTGTCGAGCGGGCCGACCCGTTCGGCTTCGTCGAACAGCGGAATAGCGTCAAACGGATTGCCATTACGCACCAGAGCGCGAGCGAGACCGGCCTTGACCTGCGCACTGCCCGGGCTGACCTGATCGGCGCGGCTGAAGAAGCCAACCGCAGCATCGACATCGCCGATCGCCAGAGCCGCCTGTCCGGCATCGATCAGTGCCTGGCTATCGCGCGGATTGCGCCCAAGCCGGGTCAGCGCCTCATTCAGATTCATCGAATCGCTGTTAGGCGTGGCCTGCACAATTGGCTGGCTGATTGGCTCATCAGAATCCTGTTGCGCCTGAACCGGAACCGCGATGATCACACCGGCAACAACCAGCGCAAGCCGGGCGGAAATCGCGGAATGCATCAGCAAGGACCGGCAACTGGGCATGGCAACTGACTATCCAACAATCTGGCCAAATTTCAGGCCGACTTAAGGGGCCGCACCGGGCGCGGCGCGAATCCCCGCAGCCCGGAAAACATGCGCCTTGCCCTGCCCTGGCTTAACCACAGACGAACAGAACAGCGCTACATGCCGGGCTGTCCCGTCGATTGCTGCCAACACCCTGCCTATTGATTGTTCTGGCGGCCGAGAAAGCGGGGAATGTTGATCGACGAACCGTCATCGCCATCGTCTCCACCTGCATCGTCGGCCTTGCTACCACGCGACAGCTTGGCCATGCGCTCGAACAGAGTCGAGCCGCCTTCTGGTTCGGCAACAAGCCCGCGGCGGCGGCCAGGCAACAACGAAGAGACTGGCTCGTCGGTATCGGCCAGACGGTCGGCACTGCCCAGCAGATCGTCGCTGTCACCACTGCCGCTGGCAGCCTGCGCGTCATCTGCCCCGTCGACCTGGTCAAGCTCAAGATCGAGCGGATCGCTTGGGCTGGCAGCAACGCCTGTCAGGCTGGCATAGGATTCGCTGGCGACAGCCGCTTCTTCCTCGCTGTCGTCCTCGTCCCAATCGTCCAGCGCCAGCGTCTCGTTATGGCTCGCCGCTTCTTCCGACAATTCGACCGGCTCGGGCTCAAATGGCTCGGGCACAGCGGCCGCCGGCCTGAATTCAGACTGCGATGGGGCTTCGAACAGTGGCTGAACCGGCGATTCCGCAGCGGAGGGCACTGCGGGCCCGCGCGCCATGCCGAAACCGGCTGAACGCGGCGTTTCTTCGACATGTGATGCGCCCTGCTCTATGCCAGTGGCGACCACCGAGACGCGGATCTTGCCCTGCAGGTCGGGATTGAACGCCGAGCCCCAGATGATGTTCGCCTGCGGATCAACCAGCTCGCGAATGTGATTGGCGGCTTCGTCGACTTCGAGCAGCTTCATGTCTTCGCCGCCGATGATCGAAATGATCACGCCCTTGGCGCCCTGCATCGAAACGCCATCGAGCAGCGGATTGGCAATGGCCTTTTCCGCGGCTTCGAGCGCGCGGTTCTCGCCGCTGCCCTCGCCGGTACCCATCATCGCCTTGCCCATTTCGGCCATGACCGAGCGCACGTCGGCGAAATCGAGATTGATAAGCCCCGGCATCACCATCAGATCGGTGATCGAGCGAACGCCCTGCTGAAGCACTTCGTCGGCCAGCTGGAAGGCCTCCTTGAACGTGGTCTCGGCCTTGGCGACCAGGAACAGGTTCTGGTTGGGAATGACGATCAGCGTATCGACGTGCTTCTGCAGCTCTTCGATACCCGCCTCGGCCGAGCGCATGCGGCGCGTGCCTTCGAACAGGAACGGCTTGGTGACCACGCCCACCGTCAGCACGCCCTTGTCGCGCGCTGCCTTGGCGATGACCGGTGCAGCACCAGTGCCGGTGCCGCCGCCCATGCCCGCGGCGATGAACACCATGTGCACGCCTTCGAGAATGCGGTCGATCTCGGCCAGGGTTTCCTCAGCTGCCGCGCGGCCCACTTCGGGACGCGAACCGGCGCCCAGCCCCTGGGTGATATCCGGGCCCAGCTGGATGCGATGCTCGGCCACCGAATTGTTCAACGCCTGTGCGTCGGTATTGGCGACGAGAAAATCGACACCTTCGATTTCGGCTGCAATCATGTTGGCAATCGCATTGCCGCCTGCGCCGCCGACGCCGATTACGGCGATCTTGGGCTTCAGTTCTTCAATGGCTGGCGGTCCGATATTGATGCTCATCACACTCTCCTGGCAGGGCAGGCGAGGAAAATTCCCCCGTTCCCTGCGATAATGGCATGCTTCGACTCATCGAAGCAAAGCCGCTTACACCTTTGTCCACAGTCACTTGCCCTTGGCACTTGCCCTTGGCACTTGCCCTTGGCACTTGCCTTTGACACTTCGCACCATGCCTATGGCACATCGCATTAAGTCGTGGCTCAGAAATACTCCCTAAGTGCCCGATATATCCGATTGACCATGCCAAAGCCGCTGTAACGCAGCGCCGTCTGGTAGCCAGGCTTGATGGATCGAATATCGACCGGATCGGCAGCGGCATAAAGCACCAGCCCGGCCAGCGTGGCAAAGCCGGGCTTGGCGTGGCCTTCGGCGAGCCCTGCCAGCTGTGGCATGGTGCCGATCCGCACCGGCCGGCCCAGCGCTGCCTGGGCATAGTCGGCAAGGCCAACCAGTTCCGCGCCGCCGCCGGTCAGCACCACCTGCTGTCCGCGCTGTCCGGTGAAGCCCAGCGCCTTCAGCGCCTTCGATACATCTTCCATGCGGCGGCCAAGCTGCCCGGTGATCACCGAGATCAGTTCGGCGCGCGGGATCCGGTTCTTGTCATCGGCGTGGCGTGCATGCGGCCCGCTGACCTCCTCACCCGGCGCATTGACCGGGATCATCTCGCGGTGATCGGCCGGGCTGGCAATCGCCGAACCATTGACGCATTTGAGCCGCTCGGCCTGAAAGCGGCGGATGCCGAAGGCCGAAGCGATCGCATCGGTGATATCGGCCGAGCCCATCGGTATGGAAGCGAGGCCGACCAGCATGCCCGAGGCATGCACCGAAACATTGGTCACTTCCGCGCCCATTTCGACCAAGGCCACCCCAAGATCGCGCTCCTCAGGAGTGAGACAGGCATGGCCCGCCGCTACAGGCGAAGCGACCACGGCTTCGACCTCCAGATGCGCGTTCTGCACTGCCTCCGTGATATTGCGGATCGGCGCGCCATCCGCCAGCATGACATGGATATCGACCCCAAGCCGCTCGGCATGCAGGCCCTTGGGATCGGCGACGCCGTTCGCCCCATCGAGCGTATAATGCGCTGGTTGGGCATGCAGCACCATGCGGCCATCGGGCTGGACCACGTCGCGCGCGGCGACCAGCAACTGGTCAACATCGTCGCCTTCGATCCGCCGTCCGCCAATATCGACTTCGACCTGGGCGATCTGGCTAGTGAGCCCTGCGCCCGAACAGCCGATCCACACGCTCGAGACGCTGACATTGGCCATCTTTTCGGCCCGCTCGACGGCATCGCGCACAGCATAGGTGGCTGCCGCCATGTCAGTGACATAGCCCCGGCGGATGCCTTGCGAGGCGCGGTGGCCGGAGCCCAGCACCACCATCTCGCCAGTATCGGACAGGCCAGCGATCATCGCCGAAATGCGAAACGAGCCAATGTTGACGGCGCCGAACACGCGGCTGATCCGGGGCGGTGGCATCAGTTCTTGTCTCCTGCGTTCTTGTCGCCTGATCGGGTGGCCCGCTCGGCAAGCTTGGCCGGGTCCGGCTTCGGCGCGCTGGACTTGTCGGCACCAGACTTGTCAGATGCGGGCTTTGCCTGATCCGAACGGCCCGGAATGCGCAGATAGACCCGGCCGGGGGTGCGCATATCGAACGTAGCGACCCGTCCGCCGATCAGCCGGTTGGTCCCGTCAAGCCGGGCGAATTCGACCAGGGCCCGCGCCATCGGGCGATTGCCTTCGGGAAGATCCAGCACTTGCCCGGTCTTGAAAGTCAGGTTCCAGCGGCGGTTGCCGACCCATTCGGCCTCGCGGATCTGCGGCTTGAGCGCAGGCGCAGCCCCGAGCAGCGCCGACAGCACGGCAACCTGCGTTCCGGCATTGGCGCCTGACAGGATCAGCTTGCCGCGCGCACGCTCTGGCGAAATCGGCTCGAGCGGATGGCCGGTTTCGTCGATCAGCACCAGCCGATCCGGCAAACGCAACACTGCGTGCGGCGTGCGTTCGACAATATCGATCACCAGCGTATCGGGGAGCTGGCGCGAGACGCGGGCATCAGCCACCCACGACAGCTCCAGCAATTCATTGCGCAAGCCATCGACGTCAACCAGCGGCATGGCGCGGCTTTGCTGGGTCAGCGCACGCTCATAGACCTTGAGTTCATTGAGCCGCTTGACCCCGCGCACTTCGACCCGCCGCACTTCGAAGCCGCTGGCAGCGGCAATCGCGGCGAATTGCTGGCGCGCGAGAGCGGGCACGCCGGCAGCCGAGGCAACAACGGCGGCCAGCACCACTGCGCCGCCAAGGATCGCCACCATCAGCACCCGGTGCCACTGGCCTTCGCTGAGCGGAATCCACGCCAGAATCTCGGCTATCAGTGATTGCGACTTGCTTTTGGCAGTTCTGACCCGCCGCGCCTTGGCTTGCGCGCCGGCAACCTGCCGCGCGTTGGGACTTTTGCGTTTTACTGTCCGGCTGCTCATGCTTTCACCTTTTGCGCTTCGGCAAATTCGAGAGCCTCGGAAACCATCGCTTCAACCAGATCCTCGTAGCTCATCCCCATATGCTTCGCCTGTTCGGGGACCAGACTGAGCGGCGTCATGCCAGGCTGGGTGTTGATTTCGAGCAGGTAGAGGCCATCGAGACCACGTTCGTCGTCCCAGCGGAAGTCCGAACGGGTAGCGCCCCGGCAGCCGAGCAACTGGTGGGCGCGCAAGGCGATGTCCTTGCAGGCCCGCGTGATCTCATCGGGAATTTCGGCCGGGCAGATGTGATCGGTCATGCCGTCGGTATATTTGGCGTCGAAGTCATAGAAGCCCGACTTGGGCTTGAGCTCGGTGACCAGCAGCGCCTTGCCGCCCAGCACGGCAGTAGTCAGTTCCTTGCCCCGAATGAACGGTTCCGCCAGCAGGCGGCCAAAATGCTGCCACGGGCCCTCGGCGGAAGGGCTGACCGGATCACCGTAGTTGCCTTCATCTGTAACAATCGCCACGCCCACGGACGAGCCCTCGTTAACGGGCTTGAGCACATATGGCCGCGCTAGAGGATCGGCCTGGTAAATCTCGGAAGTCTCGACGATCCGCCCGCCGGGCATGGGAATGCCATACGACACCAGCGCCTGCTTGGTCAGTTCCTTGTCGATGGCGATGACGGAAGTGGCGAGGCCCGAATGGGTGTAAGTCAGCCCCATCAGGTCCATCATGCCCTGCACCGTGCCATCCTCGCCGGGCGACCCGTGCAAGGCGTTGAACACGACATCGGGCGCAGCCTCGGTGAGCTTCAGGGCGACGTCGCGACCCATATCGATGCGGGTAACCTTGTGACCGCGCGATTCCAGCGCCTTGGCCACGCCCTCGCCGCTCATCAGCGAGACGGGGCGTTCGCTGGACCAGCCGCCCATGAGGACCGCGATATGGAGTTTGGGGAGACTCAATGAAATGTCCTTGCTTCGTAAAGAGCCGTTTGCAGGTCAATCACGCGCTGCGCACAGCCCTCATCCCAAGGGAACAAGCCATCAACGGCCCCCGGCCATACAATTTGGTAAGCTTCGGTCATCTCCACACCTAGCTGACTCCGATGATACCAAATTGCCCATCCAAAGTGCTCTTTGATCGCAGCGGGATCAGTTACGTGACGCAGCACACATTCGAAGCCTTCAAGTAATCCGCTGACGGTCTTCCAATCTTCCAGAACCATTCCTTCAGAACACTTGCGTCTCACGTTGTTGACCATTGAATGCATCACTTCGTTTCGAAGCCCGTAGACGATCACTTCGGGCTGACGAACCGACACTGGAAAGCCGATTGAATAGCTGAAATCGGGCATTTTCCCTTCGGGATCAAAGACAAATTGAACCTGGCAGCCGTGTTCTGCGATGTTGTCGAATACTTGTTGCTCGTGTTCATCGGGCTTCTTTCGGAAGAGCTTGCGCATGAAATCTCTCATGGTCGGCCCACCCGCTGAATCTCCCACTCCAGCTCAACGCCCGACCTCTCCTTCACCCGCCGCCGAACTTCTTCGCCCAGAGCTTCAATATCCGTGCTGGTGGCGTGGCCGGTGTTGATCAGGAAATTGGTGTGCTTGTCGCTGACCTGCGCCCCGCCCTGCGTCAGGCCCCGGCAGCCTGCCGCATCGACCAGCTCCCAGGCCTTTTTGCCGGGCGGGTTTTTGAAGGTCGATCCGCCGGTCTTGCTGCGCAGCGGCTGCGAGGCCTCGCGGCTGGCCGAGATACGGTTCATTTCGGATTGGATTGCTGCTGGTTCGCCAGAGCGGCCCCGGAAGCGGGCGGCAACGACGATGGCGCCTTCGGGCAGATCAGAATGGCGATAGGAATAGTGCAGGTCTGCGGCGGTCAGCGTCACCAGCTCGCCTGCGCGGGTTACCGCGTCGCAATCGACCAATATGTCCTTGACCTCACTACCATAGGCCCCGCCGTTCATCCTTACGAAGCCGCCAACCGTGCCGGGGATCGAGCGCAGGAATTCAAGCCCCGCAATCCCGGCATCGCGCGCGGTGGAGGAGACGAGAATGCCCGAAGCCCCGCCGCCGCAGCTGAGCGTGGTGTCATCGGCGCGGGTCACCTTGGCAAAGGCCTTGCCCAGCCGGACGACCACGCCGGGAAATCCGCCATCGCGGACGATCAGGTTGGAGCCCAGCCCCAAGGCCATGACTGGTGTGCTTGGATCAAGGTCGCGCAGGAAGTGCTGCAGATCGGCAAGGTCCTTCGGCTCGAACAGCCACCCAGCCGCGCCGCCAGACTTGAACCAGACCAGCGGGGCGAGTGGCGCGTTCTGGGTCAGCTTTCCGGCAACGCGGGGCACTTCAAGCGCCATCATCCCGCCCGCCTTGCCGCAATCGCATCGGCCAGCCCCGCCGCCCACTTGGTGATATCGCCCGCGCCCAGGCATACCACCATGTCGCCAGCCTCAAGGGTCCCCGCCAGCGTCTCGGCCAAGGCATCAGCGCCATCGGTGACGAAAGCCGCGCGGTGGCCGCGTTGCTTGATGCCGGAAATCAGTTCGGCGGAATCGACGCCGTCGATCGGCTGCTCACCCGCAGGATAGACCGGGGCGGCATAGACCACATCAGCGTCGTTGAAGGCGGCCTGAAACTCGCCCATCAGATCGCGCAGCCGGGTGAAGCGGTGCGGCTGGACGACCGCGATCACCTTGCCCTTCACACCCTCGCGCGCGGCGGAAAGCACGGCGCGGATTTCGACCGGGTGGTGCGCATAGTCGTCGATTACTGTCGCGCCGCCTACCTCACCGACCTTGGTGAAGCGGCGCTTCACGCCAGTGAACTTGGCAAAGCCGGTCTGGATAATATCGTCTTCACAGCCCATCTCTGCGGCCACGGCCACGGCCGCGAGCGCATTCTGGACATTGTGGCGCCCCGGCATCGGCAGCTCGATCCCCTCGATGCGGCGCGAGCTGCCATCGCGCTGGCGGATGACAGCGTCGAAGCGGTTGCCGCCGGGCACCGGCGTCACGTTATCGCCGCGCACGTCGGCTTGAGCGGAAAAGCCATAGGTGATCACCCGGCGGTCACGCACCTTGGGAATCACTGCCTGCACTTCGGGATGATCGATGCACAGCACTGCAGCGCCATAGAAGGGCACGTTCTCGATGAATTCGACGAAGGCCTCCTTGACCGCGTCGAACGAACCATAGTGATCGAGGTGTTCGGGATCGATATTGGTGACCACCGCAATCGTGCCGTCGAGCCGCAGGAACGAGCCGTCGCTCTCGTCAGCCTCGACCACCATCCATTCGCTGGCGCCAAGCCGGGCGTTGGAGCCATAAGAGTTGATGATGCCGCCGTTGATCACGGTCGGATCGATCCCGCCCGCATCGAGCAGCGCGGCGATCATCGAGGTGGTGGTGGTCTTGCCGTGGGTTCCAGCAACCGCAACCGTGCTTTTCAGCCGCATCAGTTCTGCCAGCATCTCGGCGCGGCGCACCACGGGGACGCGCCCTTCGAGCGCGGCGGCGACTTCAGGGTTGTCGCGCTTCACCGCAGTCGACGTCACCACCACGGCGGCGTCACCCAGGTTTTCCGCACTATGGCCGATCATCACCTTGATGCCGCGCTTGCGCAGGCCATCGACGACATAGCCCTCGGCAATGTCCGAACCCTGCACCTTGTAGCCAAGGTTGCACATCACTTCGGCAATGCCCGACATGCCAATGCCGCCGATGCCGACGAAGTGGATCGTGCCGATGTCTGTCGCGACGCCCTTCATGCCGCGCCGTCCATTGCCATAGCCTCCTGCCCGGAAGCGGAAGTCTGCCCGCCCATGCGGATCACATCCATCAAGGGCGCGCCGCCGAAGCTTTCGACCAGATCGGCCAAATCGGAAACCGCCTTGGGATAGCCACAATTCCACGCGGCATGGGCGGCATTGGCCAGCGTTTCGGGATGCTGCGCCATTGCCTGAATTTGCTTGGCGAGCTCGGCGCCGGTGAATTTCGGCTGCGGGATCGACCGCGCGCCACCTGCTGCCACCATTTCGCGGGCATTGGCAGTCTGGTGGTCGTCAGTGGCAATCGGCAGCGGCACGAGGATCGCCGGCCGGCCGACAACCGTCAGCTCGGCAATGGTCGATGCCCCCGCCCGCCCGATGAACAGGTGCGCATCGGCCAGCCTTTCGGCCATATTCTCGAAATAGGTGCCGAGTTCGGCGGGGATATCATGCCCGGCATAGCGCGAACGCACTGCGTCGATATCTTCGGGGCGGCATTGCTGGGTGACTTGCAGTCGCAGCCGCAGCGCGGTCTGCAGCATGGCGAGGCCATCAGGGACCACTTCGGACAGCACCCTTGCGCCCTGGCTGCCGCCGGTCACCAGAATGCGCAGCAGGCCTTCCTCGGTGAAGGCTGGAAAAGGCTTCTCGCGCAGCGCCAGCACTTCGGCGCGGACCGGGTTGCCCACCACATGGACCTTGCTGCTGTGCTTGTCGGCCAGCCGGCCAACCGTGCGGTAAGCAGTGGCAATCGCATCGACCCGCCCGGCCAGCAGCCGGTTGACCCGGCCCAGAACGGCGTTCTGTTCGTGCAGAATCGTGGGAATCTTCGCCGAAGTCGCCGCCAGCAATGCGGGCAGCGCAGGGTAGCCGCCGAAGCCGACGACGGCCGATGGCTCGAAGCTTTCGAACAGACGAAGCGCCATGCGCCGCCCCTCGGCAATCGCGGTGAGCCCGCGCAACCAGCCCAGCGGGTTGAGCCCGCCGATGCGTCCTGCGGGCAGGACATGCGAGGTCAGCGCCATCGGGCGGCCGGGAATGGTCGAGCCACGCTGATCAGTGATCAGCGCCACATGATGCCCGCGCCGCTCCAGTTCCACAGCCAGCGCGAAGGCCGGGATCAGATGGCCGCCAGTGCCGCCAGCAGCGAGGACATAGTGCCGGGTTACGCCAGTCATTTCAGCCCCCACCCGGCGCGCCCGGCCAATTTACCGTTAGGCCGCTCGCCCTTGATGAACGGATTGCGCCGCGTGATCGCCAGCAAAAAGCCGACACCAAGGCACAAGGCAACCGTCGAAGAACCGCCATAGGAAATCAGCGGCAGGGTCATGCCCTTGGACGGGAAAAGTTGCAGATTGACGAGAATGTTGATGAAGGCCTGCCCTCCGAGCTGGGCAGCGAGGCCGGTCGCGGCCAGCACCGCAAACAGATCTTCCTCCTCGACCAGCCGCAGCAGCACCCGGACGATGATCGCGAGATAAAGAATAACGACGACCATGCAGGCGAGCAGACCGAATTCCTCGCCGATCACCGAGAAGATATAGTCGGTATGGGCTTCGGGCAGCGACAGCTTGCGCGTGCCCAGCCACAGTCCGCTGCCGGTCCAGCCGCCCGCAAGCAAGGTTCGCTGGGCAAGGTCGACCTGATCGAAAGCCGTGCCGCCGCCGAGGAAAGCATCGATCCGGTGACGGGCATTATCATAGAATACATAGGTCGCAACGAACGCCGCGACCAAACCAGATCCAGCCAGCAGGATGCGCTTCATCTCGAGCCCTGACAGCAGCATCAGCGCGAACCACACTGCCGAAAACAGCAAGGTCGAGCCGAAGTCCGGCTGCGCCATCAGCAGCCCGCCGATCAGCAGCATCAGCCCGATAGCGATGCGCTGCACCGGCAAGTTCGGATCGCGCACCCGCCATGACAGGATCCAGGCAAGGCCGATGGCAAAGGCCGGCTTGAGGAATTCGCTGGGTTGCAGCGAAATCCCGAGGTTGAGCCAGCGCCGCGCGCCGTTGACCTGGGTGCCTATGAGGGGCACCAGCATCAAGCCCGCCAGCATGGCAAAGCCCAGAACGATGCCCGCGCGCCGCGCCATGTCGCGCGGCAGCAGCGAAGCGCCGAACATCGCGGCAAGCCCCAAAAACTGCCAGCGCAGTTGCAGGAAGAAGAAATGTAGATCGTCGACTTTCCCGGTTGCCGTCGAAAGCCGCCGCGCGCTGGCGGGAGAGGCCGCGAGCACTGCCACTGCACCAATGGCCATCAAGGTCAGGATCAGTGCCAGCAGCACCCGATCAATCTCGCGCCACCAGATTGCCAGTTCGCTGCGCCGCCCCTTGCGATAGCGCGCCGCTGCGGCTGCTGCTGCAATAGCTGGGGAACTGACAGGTTTGGTCGCCATCAGACTGTCCCTCCCGTGTCTTGCCCGGATTCCCACGATGTTGCTTCGGACGTTATGGCTTCGGTCAAGGCTTCGACGATCTGGCGGAAGGCATCGCCGCGAGCCTCATAGTCGCGGAACTGGTCGAAGCTGGCGCAGGCCGGCGAAAGCATGATGATATCGCCAGACTTCGCCGCGGCAATCGCCTGGCGGATCGCCTCACTCAGCATTTCCGAGCGGTGGACCGGCATGAAGGGCTCGAGCAGCCGGGCAAACAGCGGCCCGGCCTCGCCAATGACATAGGCCGCAGCGACATTGCCGAAGAAGGGTTCGCATTCGGCCAGGCTGTCGCTCTTGGGCAGGCCGCCCGCAATCCAGTGAATGCGCCGCCGGTTGCCGAATTCCGGGCGCGGCGGAAAGGCCCCCAGCGCCGGGGCGGCCGAGGCCGGATTGGTCGCCTTGCTGTCGTTGATGAACAGCACGCCGCCCGCCTTTGCCACCCGCTCCATGCGATGCGGAAGCCCTCGAAAGCTGGGCATGGCGGCGCTCCATTGCGCCTGGGTCAGGCCCAATGCTTCGACAATGGCGACAGCGACGGCAGCGTTCTGGAGATTGTGCGGGCCCTGCAACGAGGGCCAGTCGCCCTGCATCGCGGCGAGATCCGAGCCGTTCACCCGGTGGACGAATTCTGCCGAGCGGCGCGCGGTCTCGATATCGGCAATCGCCGAAGTCTCTGCATCGCCCACCCCGAACACGGCATGCTGGCCGGGCAGCTGCATCGCCAGCAGCCGCGCCTTGGCATTGGCATAGCCAGCAAAATCCTCATAGCGATCAAGGTGATCGGGCGTAATATTGAGCAGAGCCGCAACTTCGCATTGCAGGCTGAAGGTCAGGTCGATCTGATAGCTCGACAGTTCGAGCACATAGACGCCGCCTGCCGCCAATGGTTCGGGTTCGAGCACCGGAATGCCGATATTGCCGCCCATCCGCACCGGCAGCGCCGCGCTCTTGAGCAGATGGTGGACCAGCGCCGTAGTGGTTGATTTGCCGTTAGTGCCTGTAATGCCAACTACCCGGTGGGCTGGCAGATCGGCGCGCGCCTGAGCGAACAGTTCGATATCGCCGATGACCGGCACCTCTGCCGCGGCCGCAGCCTCGGCGATCGGATGACGATTGAGCGGCACGCCGGGCGAAACCACCAATGCGGTAAATCCGGCCAGGTCGATGGTCGTCGGATCCTCGAAGTTCAGCTCTGCCCCATGCCGGGCCGCCAGCGCGCTTCGCGGTTCCTCGCGGCTGTCCCAGGCAGTGACCTGTGCCCCGCTCGCCAGCAATGTCTCGACCACGGCAGTTCCCGAACGGGCGAGGCCAAGCACGGCATAGCGTTTACCGGCAAAGGCGGGGGATTTGATCATCTGAGCTTGAGCGTCGCCAGCCCGATCACTGCGAGAATGATCGAGACGATCCAGAACCGGATCACTACGGTCGATTCCGCCCAGCCCTTTTGCTCGAAGTGGTGGTGGATCGGGGCCATGCGGAAGATGCGCTTGCCGGTGCGTTTGAACCAGAACACCTGGATGATTACCGAGGCGGTCTCCAGCACGAACAGCCCGCCGATGATCAGCAGCACGATCTCGTGATGCGCAGCAACCGCAATCGTGCCCAGCGCTCCGCCTAGGGCCAGACTGCCGGTATCGCCCATGAAGACAGCCGCAGGCGGCGCGTTGAACCACAGGAAAGCCAGCCCCGCCCCCATGATCCCGGTACACAAAATGGCTAACTCACCCGCGCGCGGCACATGCGGTATGCCGAGATAGTGGGCAAAATCGAACCGTCCCGCAAGATAAGCAATAATGGCAAGTGCTCCGGCGGCGACCACAACCGGCATGGTTGCGAGACCATCCAACCCGTCAGTGAGGTTCACGGCATTGCCGAAGCCAACGATGAAGGTCGCGGCAAAGAGATAATAGAACGGTCCCAGCGGAATATAGCGATCCGAGAAGAAAGGCACATAGAGATTGGTGCTGACCTGACTGACGATCAGCCACGAGGCCACGCCCGCCACGGCAAATTCCAGCAGCAGCCGGATCCGGCCCGACACGCCCTTGTGGCTGCGCTTGGTGACTTTGTCATAATCGTCCATGAAGCCGATCGCGCCGAACCCGATTGTCACGGCGAGGCACGCCCAGACGAAAGGATTGGTCAGGTCCATCCACATGAGCATGGCAATAACCAGCGAAAACAGGATCATCAGCCCGCCCATGGTCGGCGTGCCGCGCTTGGCAAAGTGGCTTTGCGGCCCGTCCTCGCGGATCGGCTGGCCCTTGCCCTGCCGTACCCGCAGCATCGAGATAAAGCGCGGACCGATCAGCAGGCCGATCACCAGAGCGGTCATCAGCGCCGCACCCGCGCGGAAGCTCTGATAGCGAATGAGGTTCGCAAGGCCTTCGAAATGAAAATATTCCGCGATCAGATAGAGCATCGCCTGGCGAACCTAACCTATTTTGCCGGTCAGTGCTGCGACCAAAGCGCCCAGCCCAACCGAATTCGACCCTTTGACCAGAAGTGCATCGCCTCGTTCCAGACCGAAACGATCCAGGGTCTCACGCGCTTCGGACGCGCTTTGGCAATGGGCGAAGGGTAGCACTTTGCCAAGCGCAGCGCCTGTGTCTTTCCCCAGTTCACCGGCGAGGGCTGCCATTTCGTCGCCGACCAGAATTGCGTAATCGATGCCCGCCTCAGCCAGTGGCTTTGCCAGCGCTGCATGGAATTCAGGGCCATGCACGCCAAGTTCCTTCATCGCGCCGAGAACCGCGATGCGCCGCCGCGCCGGGGTCTTGCCGAGCTGCGCCAAAGTCGCGCGCATCGAGGCCGGATTGGCATTGTAGCTTTCGTCGATCAGCAGGGCCGTGCCGCCCTCGACTGTAATGTCGGTCCGCGCGCCGCGCCCGGCCATGCCAGTCATCTCAGCCAATGCAACACCTGCCGCACCCAGATCGCCGCCTGCCGCGCGCACTGCTGCCATCACGGCAAGCGAATTGGTCACCCAGTGATCGCCGGGCTCGGCAACTGTATAGCACAGCCGCCGGTCGCCAAGATCGGCTGTCACCAAAGTGCCCCCGCCCGGCGCTGCCACGGCATCGAGCAGGCGGACATCGGCGTGGGGTGCCCGGCCGAACGACACGACCGAGCCGGCATGTAGCTGGGCCTTGGCCTTCAGCCGGTCATAATGGGGGCTGTCTGCTGGAATGATTGCAACACCGCCCGGTTCACCATTGGCGGCTTCCAGCCCCTCGAAAATCTCGCCCTTGGCGTCGGCAATCGCTTCTTCGCTGCCAAGCATTTCGATATGCGCTGGGGCAATGGTGGTGATTACCGCGACATGCGGGCGGACCTGGCGGGTCAGCGCGGCGATTTCGCCGGCGTGGTTCATGCCCATCTCGAAGATACCGAAACGCGCGCGCGAGGGCATCCGGGCCAGGCTCAGCGGGACCCCGACATGGTTGTTGTAGCTTTTGACCGAGCGATGCGCCGCGCCCCGGCTCGAACGGTCGAGCGCGGCGAAGATCGCTTCCTTGACGCCGGTCTTGCCGACCGAGCCAGTCACACCGATGATCCGGGCATCGCTGCGCGACCGCGCTGCCTGACCGAGCGCGACCAGCGCGGCGGTGGTGTCGGTGACGCAGGCGTGCGGTCCGTCAATCTCGCGATCCGTCACTGCCGCCGCCGCGCCCTTGGCCAGCGCGCCTTCGACGAAACGGTGACCGTCAGTACTCTCGCCAGTCAGCGCGAAGAACAGATCGCCGGGGACGACATCGCGCGAATCGATCTCGACTCCGGACACGACAAATTCGCCCGCCGCGTGGCCCTGCATGGCATAGGCCAGTGCGTCGCTGTCCCACAGCACCAGCGGTCGGTCGTCATTGGCCGCGGCAGGCCATTCCAGAATACTACGAAACGCGTTCATGCCAGTTCCCTCCCGGGAGCCGCAGCGCTCTCCCTGGCCACGGCGACATCGTCGAACGGCAGCACGCGCATTGCATCGCCCCTGCCTATGATCTGCCCCTGTTCGTGCCCCTTGCCCGCTATCAAGACGATATCTCCGGTCTTTGCCTCGGCGATCGCGGCGGCAATTGCCTCGCGCCGCCCGGCAATCTCGCGGGCGCTCCCGGCTCCTGTCAGACCGCCTGCCATGACCATCGCGCGGATGTCGGCAGCGTCCTCGCCGCGCGGATTGTCGTCAGTGACGATCACAAGATCGGCATGTTCCAGCGCGGCGCGGCCCATCTCCGGCCGCTTGCCTTGATCGCGGTCACCGCCCGCGCCGAACACCGTGATGATCCGGCCCGTGGCATGCGGCCGCAGTGCAGTGATCGCGGCCGTCAGCGCATCAGGGGTATGTGCATAGTCGACATAGACCGGTGCGCCGCAAGGCGTGATCGCCGCGCGCTCGAGACGGCCGCGCACTGGCTGGAGCCGCGCCATCGCATCGAAAGTCATGTCCGGCTTGCCGCCGCTTGCCAGCACCAGTCCCGCCGCAACCAGCGCATTGGCCGCCTGATAGGCGCCGATCAGCGGCAGATTGATCCGGGCACGCTGGCCATCATGTTCGATTTCAAGCACCTGGCCCAGCTGGCCCGGCGTGCGCGAGACCAGCCGGATCGCCTCGCCGGTCTCGCCGACGGTCATCAGGCGCAGTCCGCGCCGGGTGACGCGGCAGATGGCCCGGCCCGACCAGGCATCATCGGCCCAGATCACTGCCGTGCCTTGATCGGCGACCACTTCATCGAACAGCCGCATCTTGGCGGCGAAATAGTCCTCCATGGTGATGTGATAATCGAGATGATCGCGGCTGAGGTTGGTAAAGGCCCCGGCCATGACCGGCACCCCCTCGCCGCGATATTGCGCCAGGCCATGGCTCGACGCTTCATAGGCAAGATGCGTGACCCCTTCGCGCGCAAGGCCGCTGACATTGGACAGGAAAGTGACGATATCGGGCGAAGTCAGCCCGGTGGTCACGGAGTCATCGCTGCTGGTCACCCCCAGCGTGCCAATTGAGGCAGCGGAGTGCCCGGCCATGCGCCACAGCTGGCGGGTCAGCTCGGCGACTGAGGTCTTGCCGTTGGTGCCGGTTACCGCGACGATAGTTTCGGGCACCGGGGTGAAAAACTGCGCTGCAAGGCGGGCAAAGGCGCGGCGCGGGGTGGCGTCTGCAATGTGGATCGCGCCACTTACCTCCGCTTCAGGCCGCGCCACCACAGCGACTGCGCCTGCGGCAATAGCAGCGGGGATGAAGTCCTCGCCATTGACCGCCGCGCCCGCAAAAGCGCCGAACACGGTTCCAGGCGCGACCTTGCGGTGATCGATGGCAAAGCCCGTCACTGCCGCATCGCTGCCTCCTGCAATGCGCAGGCCAGCCCGCTCGGCAAGGGAGCCGAGCATCACTCGGTCGCGCCCTTGCCGACCAGCGGCGAAAGGTCGGAAATATCGATGTCGCGGCTGTCGTCAGGCATGATGCCCAACAGCGGCCCGATGCGCGGCACGACCCGGCCAACAATCGGCGCAGCGTTCCAGGCAGCCGTGCGCTGACCGGAGGTTGCAGCAGTGCCCTGTGGCTCGTCGAGCATGATGATGAGCACATAGCGTGGATGATCCATCGGGAAGGCCGCAGCGAAAGTTGCGACCAGTGAGGTTTTGTTATAACCTCCTGATTTCATACTTTTTTCTGCCGAACCGGTTTTGCCCCCAACCCGGTAGCCGCCGGCATCGGCTTGCTTGCCGGTGCCATCGACCACGATCATCCGCAGCAGCTGGCGCATCCGCGCACTGGTCGAAGCCTTGAACACGCGCCGCCCGGCCGGGGCCGCGCCCGGCGCCAGCTTCTCGAGCGTGGCAGGCCGCCACACGCCGCCGTTGACCAGCGCAGCATAGGCGCAGGCGAGATGCAGCGGGGTCACTGAAATGCCGTGGCCATAGGAGACCGTCATGGTGGTGATCCGCGACCATGCGCCGTTGGCATCGCCCTTGGGCCAGATCGGGAAACCCTTGGCTGGAAGTTCGATGAAGGGCCGCGCATCCATGCCCAGCGAGCGCATCGTCGCATTGAGGCGTGGTCCGCCGAGCTGGTCTGCGACCTGGGCAGTGACGATGTTTGACGAATGGATCAGGGCCTCGGGAATATTGAGCGATTCGCCGAGGTAGTGGCTGTCGTGGACCTCACGGTCACCGACCTTGAGCGGCTTGCCGGATGGATAGCGGCGCGACATGTCGGTGATGACGCCAGCGTCGATCGCAGCGGCAATGGTAATCGGCTTGAAGGTCGAGCCCAGCTCGTAAACCTGGTTGGTGAAGCGATTGAAGATGTTCGCTTCGCCGGCGCTGTCGATCAAGTTGGGGTTGAACGATGGCAACGAGGCCAGCGCCAGCACTTCGCCGCTATCGACATCGAGCACGATCCCGGCGGCACCGACTGCGTGGGTGTCACGGATGCCGCGTTCGAGTTCATCCTCAAGCGCGCCCTGAACCCGCATATCGAGCGACAGCATCGCAGGTGTCCCGCGGCTGGCCGGATCGGTCAGTCGCTGGTCGAACACCTGTTCCATGCCGACCTGGCCATGGCCGTCAGATGCGACAAAGCCCAGAACATGCGCGGCCATCGAGCCTTGTGGATAGAGCCGCTCGTTCTCGAACGGTGATTCGAGCGCGGGTTCACCCAGCGCATGGACCCGGTTGGCCTCCTCAGGCAGGATCCGGCGCCGGATATAACCAGCTTCACCCGAGGCCAGCCGGGCAGTCAGTTTGGCCAGATCTTCATCCGGAAATATGCGAAGCAGCGCGGCAGCAACTTCGGCCGGGGTCTTGACCAGAGGCGAGCCGCCATCGCCCATCGCCTTGGGATTGAACCACAAGGCATAGGCCGGAAAGGCACGTGCCAGCGCGACTCCGTTTCTATCGACGATGTCTCCGCGGGCCGGCAGCAGCGCATCATGCATCGATTGGCTGGTGCTGGCCGGTTGCAAAACCCCAAGCAGAACAATGCGGAACAGCGCAGCGGTGGCAACCACCGCGAACAGCACCAGCAACCACACCACGCGCATTTTCGCCGTCAGCAATAGCTCGCGGCGGACATTGACCAGTTGCTTGCGGCCTGGCGCGATGGTGGCGGTGACGCTGACGCTGGTCATTCGCGGATCACCTCTTGCGCAGCGATATGCGACAGGCGTTTGCCCAGGCTGGCCGCATCGACCGGCTTGCGGGCACTCGACTTTCCGTCGGGCACTGCCGCCATGGCCTTGCCGCTGATCGGCGAGACCATCGCCTGGAAAGCCGAGCCATCGTCTGCCATGGCGCTGGCAACGCGGATCGGCGCTGGAGCATCGGGCGCCGCTGCCTTGCCCAGCGACGCAAGCTGGCGCTCGCCGGCGAGATACTGCCCGGCGGTCGGTGCGGAATAGCCGAATTCAACATCGTTGAGCGCGCGCAGTTGCTGCTGGTTAGCCCGGGTTTCGAACTCGGTTTCGAGAAATATCTTTTCACGCTTGAGCGCGACCAGCTGGCGTTCGGCCAGCCGCACCTGGCTTTTCACTGCATTGACCCGGACCATAAGCACCATGGTCAGGCCAAGACAGATCATCAGGACGAACATCCAGCCGATCGAACGGGCGCGATCGCGACCTAAATTCATGCTGCCCTCCTTGCTTGCGCTTGCCCGTTGCGGGGCGGGGAATCAGTGCGAATGGCGGCGCGCAGCACTGCCGAGCGCGCGCGCGGGTTGCGGGAAACTTCGGCGTCACCCGGGCGGATAGCCTTGCCCGCCAGCACGAACACAGGCGGCGCGGCTGGCGTCGTCTGCGGCAGATGGCGCGATCCGGCGGGGTTGGCGCCGCTGGCTTCGCGCAGGAACTGCTTGACGATGCGATCTTCAAGGCTGTGAAAGCACACGACCGAAAGGCGGCCGCCGCTGGCCAGCAGACGCTCGGCACCGGCAAGACCCGCCTCCAACTCATCAAGCTCGCCGTTGATATGAATGCGGATCGCCTGGAAGCTGCGCGTTGCCGGGTCCTTGGGGGCACCGGGTCTATGCCCCAGCGCCTTGCGCACCACCCGCGCCAGTTCCCCTGTCGTGCCAAGCGGGCGCGCGGCGACAATCGCCCGGGCCACGCGGCGCGACTGGCGCTCTTCGCCATAGCGATAGATCACATCGGCAATCTCGCTCTCGTCGGCAAGGTTGACGAAATCGGCAGCGCTCTGGCCCTGCTGGCTCATCCGCATGTCGAGCGGGCCATCGCTGGCGAAAGCAAAGCCGCGCGCCGCCTGATCGAGCTGCATCGAGCTTACCCCGATATCCATGACAATGCCGTTCACGCGGGCAATTCCGGCTTCGGCCATGGCTTCGACCATTTCCGAAAAGCGCCGCATATGAAGCACCAGCCGCGGCGGCTCGACTGTGGTTTCGGGCCAGTTTGCCGCGGCAGCAATGGCATCAGGATCACGGTCGAAGGCGTGGACGGTGGCCCCGGCCGACAACAAGCTACGGGTATAGCCGCCCGCGCCGAAGGTCGCGTCGATCACGACATCGCCCGGCTGGACCGCCAGCGCGGCGATGGCTTCGTCGAGCAGGACCGGGATGTGCGGAGGCGAACTCACTGCTTGCGCGCCTTGCTACGCGCTTCTTCCTGAAAGCTGGCGCACATCGATTTGGCGGTGTCGAATTCCGGCCCCATCTTGTTCAGTTCGTCCGGGTTCCACAGCGTGAAGAATTTGATGTGGCCGAGGAAATGCATCTCCTTGCCAACGCAGCCCGGCCCCACCAGGCCATTGGGAACCACAAAGCGGCCACTACCATCGATGGTCACCTGTTCGCAGCCACCCAGCAGCAATTGCGCCTTGGTGTCGTAGTCGAACTCTTCACCGCGCTCGCGGGCCATTTTCTGCTGCAGATCAAGATCGGCATCAATCTCGGCCCGACGAGAGTCGCCAAAGCCGACCAGGCAATTCCACTTCGAGTGCTTGCTGAGATAAAGGACCGGGCGATCTCCACTCGACTGGATTACCAGACTGCGGAACTTCAGCGGCAGCACGACGCGGCCTTTGTCGCCTACAGGCGAAAAGTCGTTTCCGCTGTAAATGACCGGCCGCACGACTTCCACTTTGCCCGCCCACCCTTTCTGGAAACCCGCCCCCGGCCTCCGGACACACTTCTATGTCGCCCAGTCGTGCGCGCACGACCGGCTCGGCCCCGGAACGGAGGCACGTCACGATCAACCATTTGATGGACCGAATGCTTAACCCGACAATTTCCGGGTGGGAAGGGTCTACAGTGGGCAAAAGTGGATTTTTTTGCCTAAAAGTGGGCACAGAATGCAAAATTGTGCCCTGGGCAGGCTTTTGTTTTATGTTTGTTCTCATGAAGTGAGGCGCAAAATTGTGCGAATTGACACCTCGGGCGGCTTCGCCCGGCCTTTTTCGGCAACTATTGGCGAGTCGCGGCCTTAGTTTTCGGAACTGGCAGCCAGCAACAGTTGCTCGAAAGTTGCCGCATTGTCCTGCGCCGCATCAGCGGGCCGGTCTTCGAGCAAGGCTGCATCCGCGAGCGCAAGCACCCTGCCCTTGCCTATCGTGCAGCGCGCGCCGAGCCCATCGGCCAGCAGCCGGCAGTTGCTGCCACTTCCCGCCAGCGCAAATCGCCCCGGCAGGTTGACCGGCAGCTTCGCCCCATCCCAGTCGACCAGGCGCTCGCCCGAAGCCTGATCCTCGTCGAACTGCAGCTCCAGCCCCCAGCGCGTCAGGATCGGCGAAAGCAGGACCACATCCTGCGGGCGGCGCCTGTCGCCAAGGGAGAAGATGGATTCGGCGGTCAGCATCGGATCGGCGAACAGCAACACATGCCCGCCGCCCCTCACCCAGTTGTCGAGCGCAACATTTTCCTGCGGCGAGAGCGGGCGCGGCTGGGCCATGACCAGCAGGTTGCTGCGGGCCATGGTGCTGCGGCTATTGGCGCGCGCGCCAGTAGGCTTGATCAATGTATCGAGCGGTTGCAGAGTTCCGTAACGCCGCAATGCGACCAGCGCCCAGTGCGGCGGCGCGTCGATGCTAAACAGCCCGCGAAAATCCGGCCGCTCCGGCCACACGATCGGCAGCGAGGTGAACAGGGCGATGCTTGGCGTTTTGGGTATGGCGGTGCTGACGCAGCCCGACACAGTGAGTGCACAGGCCACCAGCAAGGCCAGCCGGAAACCGGCTCTAGCGACCCGACTTCTTGGCCGCTTCAGTGCCACTGGAAACCGCTGCCGGGGCAACTCCGATGTCAGCCAGCGGGTCGCTTGTCGAACTCTCCTTCGACACCTCTGCACTCGCGCTCTGCCCGCCGTTTGCAAGCTGAGCCCGGTTCATGATGATATTGGCGAGGCCGACCAGCAGCAGCATCCCCGCAAGGCCGGCAAGCCCGAACTGCAGGCGATGCACAGCCTGCGCGCGAAGCTCCCGCGTCGAGGGAGGCGCATAATGCTGAGGTGCGGCGACCGGTCGCACCAGGTTTGGCTGGGTTGTTTGAGCCATTGCGGCCCGTTTACACTAAGCCTGCAGCCATGGGAAGACCGGAAGGCCCTTTTCGCGCAGCCAGGCCGGATTGTAGAGCGAGGAGAGATAGCGAAAGCCGGTGTCGCACAGGATCGTCGCGACGCGCGATCCCTTGCCGAGCTGCCTGCCCAGCGCCACTGCGCCTGCGACATTGATCCCCGATGACAAGCCAAGGCACAATCCTTCCTCGGCCAGCAGCCGCTCGACCCATTCAAGCCCCTCCGCATCGGAAATGCGGAACTGCGTGTCGATCGGCGCGCCTTCAAGATTGGCAGTGATCCGGCCCTGCCCGATCCCTTCGGCCCAGCTTGTGCCCTCGGACTTGAGCTCGCCGTGCGCGTAATAATTATAAAGCGCCGCGCCATGCGGATCGCTGAGAGCGATCGTCACTTTCTCGTCGAAGGCCTTTAGCCCCAGCCCGACCCCGGCAATCGTCCCCCCGGTGCCCGCGGCGCATGTGAAGCCATCAATGCGGTGCTCCATCTGCTCCCAGATTTCCGGCGCGGTCGATTCGATATGGGCCTTGCGGTTGGCAATGTTGTCGAACTGGTTGGCCCAGATCGCGCCCGGCGTCTCTTCCGCCAGCCGCCGCGAAGTGTGCACAAAGTGCCCCGGATTGGAAAAAGGCGCGGCCGGCACCAGCACCAGCTCGGCGCGCAGCGCGCGCAGCGTGTCCATCTTCTCGCGGCTCTGGGTTTCGGGCATGACGATAATCGTCTTGTAGCCCAGCGCATTGGCGACCAGCGCGAGGCCGATCCCGGTGTTGCCGGCGGTGCCTTCAACAATCGTGCCGCCCGGCTGCAGCGCGCCCGACGCCTCAGCATCGCGCACGATCCACAGCGCCGCGCGGTCTTTCACCGAAGCGCCCGGGTTGGCGAATTCGCACTTGCCCCAGATCTCGCAACCAGCCGCTTCGCTTGGCCCCTTAAGGAAGACAAGCGGGGTGTTGCCGATCAGATCGAGCGTGGACTTGTGTGCTGTCATGGCGACATAACTAAAGCCCGCCGCGCGGCAAGGCTAGTCCAGAAAATCTTCCCCGGATCGGGGAAAATCCATCAATCCTCTTGCGCGATCGTGACCTTGAGGCCTTCAAGCGCATCGGTGATCGGAATCTGGCACGAAAGCCGCGAGAACTCGTTGCGGTGGTCCGAGCTGTCGAGCAGGTCGTTCTCGTCTTCGCTCAGCTTGGGCATCTTGTCCATGAACGAGGGATCGATGTGGACATGGCAGGTCGCGCAGCTGCAGCAGCCGCCGCACAGCGCCAGCAGCTCGTCAAAGCCGTTGTCTCGAATGGTTTCCATCAGGGTGCGGCCGGTGGTGGCTTCGACGCTGCTCTCTGCGCCCGACTGGTCGATAACGGTGATCTGCGGCATGGATGATCGTTCCTCTGATAGCCCGCCCTATCCGGGCTTTGCCGGGGCTGCTAGAGGCAAGTCCTGCGATTTGCAAGGTGTAGCTGAATGGGAATTACTGCAGAAGCCCTGCGCGAGGGACTGGACGCGATTGCGATGCGCGAACCGGGGATTGCCCGCGCGCTGGAGATTGCAGGCTATCCCGAGCCGCGTATCCGGACACGCGGCTATGCCACGCTGATGCGCACCATTGTCGGCCAGCAGGTCAGCGTTGCGGCGGCGGCCTCGATGTGGGGCAAGCTTGAGGCCTATCTCGGGCCGGACCTGCCGCCCGCAAAGCTGCTCTCCGCTGATTTCGACACATTGCGCGCTTGCGGCCTGTCGCGCCAGAAGCAGGGCTATTTGCGCAGTCTGTGCGAACTGGTCGATGCCGGCGTGCTCGATCTGGAAGCCCTGCCCGCCGATGATGAGGAGGCGATTGGCACACTCACCCGCATCAAGGGCATCGGCCGCTGGTCGGCGGAAATCTACCTGCTGTTCGCCGAAGGGCGCGGCGACATCTGGCCGGCGGGAGACCTCGCCGTGCAGGCAGGCCTCCACAAGCTGCTGGCACTGGAAGAACGCCCGAGCGAGAAGCTGACACGCGAGCTGGCCGAAAACTGGCGGCCGCATCGCGGCGCGGCAGCGATCTTCACATGGCACTGCTATAATAATCCGGCGCTCTAGGTTAGGAGGAGCTACATGAAATCGATCTTCATCACCGGCGGCGGTTCGGGAATTGGCCGGGCGACAGCGCAACTGTTCGGCGCGCGAGGCTGGTTTGTCGGGCTGGGCGATATCAACGAGGCCGGGATGGCCGAGACTGCTGCGCTCCTGCCGGCCGGGGCCAGCTTTGCCCACCGTCTCGACGTGCGCAGCCCGGAAGACTGGGCCAGCGCGCTGGAAGCATTCGCGCGGGCCGCAGGCGGACGCATCGACGTGGTGTTCAACAATGCCGGCATCGCGCATGGCGGAGCGCTGACCGAGCTGTCCGAGTCCGAGATCGACCAACTGATCGCTGTCAACTTTCGCGGCGTGATCAATGGCGCGCGGGCAGCCTACCCCTGGCTTCAACAATCCGCGCCGGGCAGCTGCCTGCTCAACACCTGCAGCGCCTCGGCGCTCTATGGAACCGGTGGCCTCGCCACCTATTCGGCAACCAAATTTGCGGTCCGCGCAATAACCGAAGCGCTCGACACCGAATGGCAGGACGATGCCATCGCCGTGCGATCAATCATGCCGAGTTTCATCGATACACCGCTGCTGGCGGGACCTGCCAATGCCAGCAGCAACATGCAGAAGCGCGATGTCGTCACCGCCGCAGGGCTCGAGTTCACGCCCGTCGAAAGCGTGGCCGAAGCGGCCTGGCAGGCAGTCCACGGCGCCCGCACGCATACACTGGTCGGCAAGACCGCCCGGCAGATGGCCCTGGCCGCCAAATGGGCTCCGGGCTACCTCAAAACCCGCGCGCGCAAACTGATGAAGGTGCGGCTGGGGCAATCCTAGCGACTGTTCGCAGAGGCTATTGCGCCGCCAGCCGCGCCACTGCCTGCTTGCCCGCCGGGCTCAGGAATGGAGCCGATGCAGCGAAGGGAACAATGGCTTCAGCCTCGCAGGCCTGCGCGACATGCGGCAGGCTTGGCCGGAAGGCCAGCCCACCTCTGCCGATGCCGATGGCCCAGTATCCCTCTGCAGCAACCGGCTCGCGGCATTCGGCCTCTTCGAAGTGATAGTGGCGCAGCAACAGGCGGCGCAGCGCAGTCCCGATTTCGCGCACGACACTGCTTTCACCCTGGGCAAGCGGCACAACTGCAGTGCTGGTGAACCAGCTGCCCACGTCGACCTTGCGCCCGGTCTGGCGGTCAAACACGATCTGCCATTGCGCCTCGTCCGGATGCGCCCCGCCGCAATCGCCGCCCTCATCGACTGCCACTGAAAGGAAATTGCGGCCCACGAAACCCGGTGCATAGCTGAATGCGAAATCGCCGTCGGTGCCGCTGTTGCCGAGCGCGCCCTGCATGCAGGCCACGAAATTTGCCGGATCGGCGGGCTTTGCCGGATCGAGCCGCAGCATGGCATTGATCGCGCGGTCGCCCGGCTGGGTGGCGGGATAGGAGAAGCTTGAGATGGTAACGCCCTCGAAGTGCGGCCCGACGTTGTAGGTCACTTCGCTGTAGGAAAATCCGCCCTTGCTTGCAGGCTTGGCGGCCTGTCGTACCGGGCTGATCCGCGGGGCAATGTAGCCTACGCTGCCGCAGGGCCCATCGTCCGTGGAACCAGTGGCGACCCGGGTCAGCGTGATCGGCAAAGTCCTTGCGCCCGAACGCCACTCGCCGGAAAGGCCGCCGCCTGCGCGCGGCGCGACAGTCCATGTGCCGGTGACTTTTTCGCCGCCCTCACCATGTTCGCTCCAGCTGCCATTCGCCGCGTGTTCCAGCGCGATCGGCTGCATCTTGCTGAGGTAATAATAGGAGCCCCGGCTGAACTCGCCGCCGTTGTTGTTCAGGCAGGCCATGACCGGCAGGGTGCCGACAGTCCCGCGCCAGACGCCTTCCCAGGCCGGCGGCGGGGCTTCGGCAAGCGCAGGCGAAGCGAGCAGCCCGCCCAGAATTGCCAAAATCGGGCTGCGCATCACGCCATCTCCCCGATCGCCTGCGCCAAGTCCACATCGCGCTTGCTCAGCCCCTTCGCGTCGTGCGTGGTGAGCGTAACATCCACCCGGTTCCAGACATTCGCCCACTCCGGATGGTGATCCGCCTTCTCCGCCAGCAGCGCGACGCGCGTCATGAAGGCGAAAGCTTCGCTGAAATCCGCAAAGGTAAAGCGGCGGGTGATGGCCAGGCCATCGTCACGCAGCGACCAGCCGGGAAGGACCGCCAGCGCCTTATCGCGCTCGGCATCGGTGAGTTTGGGAATTGGCATGGGCAGCACTCCTTGGCAGCCAGCCGACATTCCCCTATCGCGCTGCCCCATGCAAGTGTGCACCCTCACTGCCAGCGATCTCGCCTGCCGAAGGGGGGACCGCGTGCTGTTCAGGGGCCTGTCGCTGGAACTGCGCGGCGGCGAGGCATGCCAGATCACCGGCGCCAACGGCATTGGCAAATCGAGCCTGATCCGCATTATCGCCGGGCTGATGCCCGCTTTTGCCGGGTCGGTTGCGGTGGAGGGCCAGATCGGCCTGATTGACGAACGCCCCGCGCTCGATCCGCAATTGCCGCTGGGCCCGGCACTGTCCTTCTGGCAGCGACTGGATGGAGGGGCGGAATCGGCCATCGAACGGCTTGGCCTCGCCAATCTGCTCGATGTGCCGGTGCGTTATCTTTCGACCGGCCAGAAAAAGCGCGCGGCGCTGGCCCGGCTGCTCGGCCAGAAAGCGGCGGTGTGGCTGCTTGATGAGCCGCTCAACGGGCTCGACAGCCAGGCGGTACAACTGGTCGAGGCGCTGGCGGGTGAACACCTCGCGCAGGGCGGCATCTGCCTGATCGCCTCGCACCAGCCCTTTGCGCTGGAGGGCATGGGGCGAATGGCCCTCGCGGATTACACGCCATGAGCGCCAGCCTGTTCCAGCTCCTGCGCCGCGATCTCGGCATGCTCCTTTTCGGTGGCAGGCGCGGCGGGACCATGTTGCCGCTGCTGTTCTTCCTTGCGGTCGCCATGCTGTTTCCCTTCGCGGTCGGGCCAGACCCCAGATTGCTCGCCCGCACCGGCGGCGGGGTGATCTGGGTGGCGGCGCTGCTTGCGGCGATCCTGCCGCTCGACCGCCTGATCGAACCCGACATCGAGCTCGGCTTTTTCGACCAATGGGCGCTGCGCGGGATTGCCGAGGAGTGGATCGTCACGGTCCGCGTCCTGGCCCACTGGCTGAGCTTCGGCCCGCCCCTGATGCTCGCCGCAATAGTCTCCGCCGCCCTGCTGGGGCTCGATGGCCAGACCCTGAAACTGGTCGAACTCGGCCTGCTGGCAGGCACACCGGGACTGGCTGCGCTGGGCGTGATGGTTGCGGCTGTCACCGCAGGCCTGCGCGGCGGCGCGGCGCTGGCCGGGCTGCTGGTGATCCCACTGGCCGTGCCGCTGCTGGTGTTTGGCGCGGGGAGCCTTGCGACCGGCGGCGAAAGCGGGATTGCGCTGACGGCTGCGGTTAGCCTGGTGCTGCTGGCGATGACGCCATTTGCGGCGGGAGCGGCGGTCAGGGCTGCGCGGGGGTAAGGGGGTAAGGATTGAGGCGAGCAGTCTGGCTCCAATGCCCAATCTGCCCTTGCTGTTAGAATAGGGAGGCCTAAAAAGCAGCCATATTTGCTTTGGAGGATATGTTGCAGGGCGGGATTGCGCAAACCATTGGGCTAGTATTTGCAGCCAACGCGCGACGCCATCGGATCTCTTATCCGGACTGGCAGGACGCATCGATCTACCAGTTCTGCAACAAAGTCAGTTTCGAAGGGCGGAGGCGTGCGAGCCTCTTCGGCTTTTCAAAGGCAATCGAAGTAGTCGACCCAAATGCTTGGCTCGACACGCTGCCTAACGACATGACCGGATCACGGCTATGTGTTTTGCCAAGGAATGACCCGAACATCTCTGATCGAGAAAGCGTCGGCTTTGCGGGTGGTGGCCCGGTATTTTTGGCACAAGTTGACGCCCCGAAGCCTGAGGCATGGTTAGGCGAATGGCAAGTGACGAACCAAGGAGCACCCGATCAACGGATATGGTCGGTTACCTATCACAATTTTCCGAATGCGGGCACTGGCATTCAACCAGGATCGCAGCAGCAAGTGCGTGATGCTCTTTCTAAGGCACTCGAGGATGCCATTGAATTCAACGACTTGCACAAATTGAATTTCGGCGCCACATTTGTGGCAGCAAAAAATGCGCTGAGCGATAATGCCCCATTGCACGGCTTTTACCACGGCGATCTTGTTCCGGTGGAGCTCTTATCGCTGAGCGATCTACAATTATTCTCGTGCGCTGCGAAGGCTTGGGTCTTTGGCGGGATGGGTTCTTGGAACGATGTCTGGTTCGATGGCGATAGCCAAAAGGTCTACCGTGAGCTTAGCGATCGTCTTTTCTCAGCCATAGTCGAAGGCCTAGTGCTCGCGACCAACGCGAGCGATAGCGCGTAACACCGATCTGGCCCGACACGTCTGGAAATGAGTCATTTTGGCAAGCGGCGGACTGGCAAATGTCTGCCCTTTCACCGCCCCCTCAATAAGGCGGCTTGTCCAGCCCCTTCGGGCTCAGCGTAAACACCTCGCAGCCCTCGTCCGTAATGCCAATAGTATGCTCGAACTGCGCCGACAGCGAGCGATCGCGGGTCACAGCCGTCCAGCCATCCTCGAGCAGTTTGACCGGCGACTTGCCGAGGTTGATCATCGGCTCGATGGTGAAGAACATGCCCGGCACCAGCTCCGGCCCTGTTCCCGCGCGCGCGGCGTGGACCACTTCGGGGGCGTCGTGGAACAATCGCCCCACCCCATGCCCGCAGAATTCGCGCACCACGCCATAACGATTGCCCTCGGCATGGCGCTGGATCGCGGCGCCGATATCGCCCAGATGCGCGCCGGGGCGGGCCTGTTCGATGCCCAGCATCAGGCATTCATAGGTCACCTCGACCAGCCGCCGCGCCTTCAGCGGCACATCGCCGACGAGGTACATCCGGCTCGAATCGCCATGCCAGCCATCGAGCAAGGGCGTCACGTCGATATTGACGATGTCGCCATCCTTGAGCGTCTTGTCCGAAGGAATGCCGTGGCACACGACATGGTTGATCGAGATGCAGCACGAGTGCGCATAGCCGCGATAGCCGAGCGTTGCGGGGACGGCGCCATGATCCAGCGTGAACTGCCGCACGAAGTCGTCAATTGCCGCGGTGGTCACCCCCGGCTGCACCAAGGGCGCCAGCGCATCGAGGTTTTCCGCCGCCAGCCGACCGGCCTTGCGCATGCCTTCGAAGGCCTCGGGGCCATGCAGCTTGATGGTGCCGTCGCGCAGCTGGGTCTCGTCGGGGGCGACTGTCTGGTAATTGGTCATGCGCACCACTTAGCGATGTGGGCGGCAAATTGCGAGTGTCAGCGCTTCACTGAAAAACTCGCGCGGTATTCGGGCTTCACTGCCGCCAGCACCGCCGCCGTCACCGGCACGGTCGCCTCATAACTGCCCTCGGCATAGGCCCCGGCCTCATAGGGCGCGACCAGCACGCCGATGCGGTCGAAGGTCTGGCGGTTCGACGAGCCCAGAATGATCGTGCTCTCCAGCGGATCGATGCAATCGTTGAACAGCTCTTCACTATTCCGGTCCACCGGCTCCCCCCGTTTTTCGGCGCGCTGCTTGTCGATCTGGCGGCAGAATTCAGCCTGGATCGCAGCGCTGAGCTTTTGCGGCGAGACGAACAGGTCGGCAGGTTTGCGCCGCTGCTGGTTCGCCTTGTCCCACAGCATGGCGTCAAAGCCATGGTTGGGGTGCGCGCCGCCTTCGAAGGTATCGATCTCGGTTGAAAGGCTGAGCCAGCCGGGCAAATCAGTCACCACCTTCCAGTCGATCCAGTAGCCGAAAGGACGAAACTCGAAGCCGCCCTCCTTGGCATCCTTGCGCCCGGTCCGCGCGCTGTCCTCCAGCACGGACCTGCGATCGGCAATATCGGCATCGAGCAGCGCCTTCAGCGCCGGGATCGCTGCCGCGACGGCGGGATAGGCATATTCATAAGTGATCAGTTCATTCGCGACTTTCACCTCGCGCGCAGTGGCTGGCGCTGTCGTAGCACTGGCGGCAGCCGACGGGACTGCCGAAGTGCTGGCAGCGGGACTGGCCTCGGCGGGCGCATCCGTGGCCTTGTCACAGGCGCTGAGGGGCGAAAGCAGCAGCAAAGCAGCAAAAAGGCGGCGCATCGGTGTTTTTCCTCTCGCGTCAGGCGGCAAGCAAGGTCTAGGCTTGGGACAATATGACCGACAGAAAAGCATTGATCCAGCCCGATAAGGGCCAGGACGCCCAGGCCATCCATCTCGTGAACAAGGACAGCCTGCCCGCGTGGCTGACCACGCTCAACGCCCAGCAGCGCGCGGCGCTCGCGGCGCAGAAGTTCGAAGCTAGCGGCTATGAATATGCCATTGTCCCCGATGGCGACAGCTGGTTCGTCGTCAGCGGCGTTGCCAATCCGGATAACCTGTCGAGCTGGTGCATGGCCAAGCTGGCGGAAGTGCTGCCGACCGGAACCTACCGCCGCGCGGGCGGAGATGCGGGCCCTGCCCTGCTGGGCTGGGTCACTGGCCAGTATCGCTTCGACCGCTATCGCGCTGAGCCAGCTGCCCAGGGCCCGCGCATTCTGTTGACCGGGCAGGTCAAGGCGATCGGCCCGGCATTGGCCGAGGCGAAGGCCACCGCATGGGTGCGCGATCTGGTCAACACGCCTGCCGAGGACATGGGGCCAGCCGAGCTCGAACATGCCGCAGAAGGCCTTGCCAAGGAGTTCAAAGCCGAGCTGCGTGTCACGCGCGGCGATGCGCTGGAGCGGGCATTTCCGATGGTGCACATGGTCGGCCGCGCCGCCGCACGCGACAAGGCCCCGCGCATGATCGAGCTCGAATGGGGCAATGCCAAGCACCCGCGCCTCGCCATCATCGGCAAGGGCGTGACTTTCGACAGCGGCGGGCTCGATCTCAAGCCGGGCTCGTCGATGCTGCTGATGAAGAAAGACATGGGCGGCGCGGCGCATGCGCTGGCTCTGGCCCGGTTGATCATGGCAAGCGGATTGAAAGTGCGCCTTCACCTGCTTGTTCCGGCAGCCGAAAATTCCTTATCCGGCAATGCCTTTCGCCCCGGCGATGTGCTCAAATCGCGCGCCGGGATCTCGGTCGAGATCGGCAACACCGACGCTGAAGGGCGGCTGCTACTCGGCGATGCCCTCGCCCGGGCTGGCGAAGAAAAGCCGGAATTGATCATCGATTTCGCCACCCTGACCGGCGCTGCCCGCTCGGCGCTCGGACCAGACCTGCCCGCGCTGTTCGCCCGCCGCGAGGAAACCGCCGCAGAGCTGCTCAAGGCCGGGAAAGAGGCCGACGACGCCTGCTGGCAACTGCCGCTCTGGGATCCTTACCGCGAATACCTCAAGTCCGACATCGCCGACATCAACAACAGCCACACCAATGGCTATGCCGGGGCATCCGTCGCCGCGCTGTTCCTCGACCGGTTCGTGCCTGAGGGCACCGACTGGGCGCATTTCGACACATTCGCCTGGCGTCCGGTCGCCAAACCCGGACGCCCCAAGGGCGGTGACGCGCTCGGCCTGCGCGCCGCATGGCGGATGTTGCAGAACCGCTTCGCTTAGGGCAATCTCCTCTCAACAAGATAATGAGAGGAACTGCGATCATGCAGAAACTGGACGAGCTTGAGCTGCCCTATCTGGCAATGGAAGATCCGGCATTTGCCGTCGACCCCCTGCCCCATTTCGCCAAGGCCCGCGAACAGCACCCGTGGCTGGCAGACTGCGCCTTCGGCAAGGTCGTCCACCAGTTCGATGCGATCAAGGACATCCTTTATCTCGATCACTCGCTGGTTGGCGCCTATACCGACGTGGTCGACATCATGGGCGCGCGCGGCACCAGCTGGGGGCGCTTCCAGCAGGAGAGCATGCTGGGCTCCAGCGGCGAGAAACACGCCCGCATGCGCCGCGTTCTCGCCCCGGCCTTCACCCCGCAGCGAGCCAAGAACCACCGCCCGCTGATGAAAGAGGTCATCGCCAGGCATCTCGACGAATGGGTGCCCAGGGGCGCATTCGACTTCGAGGAGTTTGCCTCGCTGTTCCCGATCCGCGTCATGTGCAGCCTGATCGGCGCCTCGCACGACGTGATCCCCTCGATCCGCAGCAGCCTTGAAACCTTCGGCATGTCGATGAGCATGGACAAGGCCATTTTACCGAACCTCGTTGAGGCGATGGATGTGCTAGATGCTTTCGTGCAGGATCTTGTCGCCCAGCGGCTCAAGGCGCGTAAACCGGCGGGCGAGGAAGACTTGCTCGAAACCCTCGTCAGCACGCTCGACGATGGCGGCCTCAGCGAGCGCGAGCTTTACGATCTGCTGATCTTCCTGTTCGTCGCAGGCTATGACACCTCGAAGAATGCGCTGACCCTCGCAATGGATTCGTTGCTCCTCCAGCCCGAGCTTTATCAGCGCTGCGCCGAAGATCTCGATTTTTGCCGCAAGGTGGTCGAGGAAAACTTCCGCTTCCTCACCACCTCGACCATCGCCCGCACGGTGACGAAGGACATCGTTTACCGCGACGTGTTGATCCCCGAGGGCTCGCTGCTGTTCTTCACGGTCAATGTCGCCGGGCGCGATCCCACGGCGGTGGAGGAACCTGACAGTTTCGATCCCGAGCGCGCGCAATCGCGGCGGCACATTGCTTTCGGCCAGGGCGTCCACATCTGCCTCGGCCAGTTCATCGCCCGCGCCCAGATCGAGGAAGGGCTGCACCAGATCGCCCAGCGCATCCGCAATCCGCGCCGCACTGGTCCATCGTCATGGCGTCCGTTTTTCGGGGTCTGGGGGCTGATCGGGCTGCCGATCGAGTTCGATCCGGCCCCGGCAAGGGCGCTGGAGGAAGTGGGTTAGAGTTTTCCCGTTTGAAATTGTAGCCCGACGTTCTTCCCCCTTGATGGGGGAAGGATAGGGAGACTTACGGAGCGAAGCGGAGTTAGTCGCAGTTGGATGGGGGTGAGCGTGCCGTCGAACGCAGCGTCGGATTGCGAAATCACCCCTATCCAGCTTCGACTAGGCAACAAGTTGCCAAGTCTTCGCATCCTTCCCCCATCAAGGGGGAAGAAAGAGTGGCTCAATGACAATCGGAAAGCCGTAGTGGCGAGGGATCAGCGCCGCGCGCGGCCTTGCCTTCTCATCCAGGCCTCGACCGAATGCTCCCCGTCATCCTTGTCGCTGCCAGGCACCATGAAGCTTTCGCCGCCATCGGGGCGGATCACGAAGACCGGGTCGATAGCGCCGCTCTCGGTATCCTTGGGATAGACGTGCTTCTGCACCATCAGATAACCGGCATAGCGGCCCTGCCGGATGACGAACAGCAAGGCGCCATCGGTGACATAACGATGCGCGCCGGTGGTCACATTGATCTGGTGAATCGCCGAGGATGTGACCCAGGCCTCAGCCATGACATAGACAAAGCCGCCGTTCAGCGAAAACTGCGGCTTCCACATTGCCGCCAGTTTGGCGGTGGCCGCTCCGCCGGGAGTCGAGGCGAGCAGCAGCCGCGGCTTGCCGCTGGCAATATCGACAAGCCAAACTGAGGTGCGCGCCGTATCGAAGCCGGGATCGCCCGCCACTTCCTCCTTGATAAAGACTGCGGTCTTGCCGTCAGGCGAAAGCTCGGGCTGGACATAGCGGCCACTGGTGAGCACACGCCTGCTGCCCGCAGCATCGTAGTGGACGATTGCGCCGCGCTCCTCGGCGACGCGCGGCTGCATTGCCGAGGCAGGTGGAGGCGCTGCGGCCGTCAAGCCGCATATCGCAATCAGAAAGAGCAAGCCGCGCATGGTCCTGTGATCGCACTTCCCGGCCGGCAATTGCAAGCCTAACCGCCAAATTGCTCCTTCGCCCACGAGGCCAGGGTCACCCGGTCGACCTTGCCGCTGCCCAGATGCGGGATCACCTCACAGACCACGATCTCGCGCGGCAGCTTGAAATGGGCGAGCTGGGGTTTGAGCCATTCGCCAAGCGCACCGCAGTCGATCTCCCGGCCCACCACAGGCTGGACATAGAGCCCCACTGCCTCGCCCTTGCGCGGATCGGGAACGCCGACCGCGCCGCAGGCCATTACATCCTCATGGCCGATCGCCACGCGCTCGACTTCCTCGATCGAAACATTCTCGCCGCCGACTTTGAGCATCAGCTTGAGCCGCCCGACCCATTTGATCCGGCCCTGCTCGTCGAGCGTGCACAGGTCCTCCGAATGAAACCAGCCATCAGCATCGAAGGCCTTGGCGCTCTCGACCGGCTTGTTCCAGTAGCCACGCGCAATGTTGCCCTTGAGCAGCGCCTCGCCGGGCACGCCAGGGGGCTGATCAAGCCCGGTTTCGGGATCGACGATGCGGCACAGGTTGCCGGGCAGCAGATGCGCGCCGGGCGGGGGACTATCGGCCGGATCGTGATTGGACAGCGCCACCGGGGCATAGGTTTCGGTGAGCCCGAAGGCCGAGAAGGTCGCCGTGACATTGGGCATCATGCGGCGCGACAGATCGTCGCTGAGCCCGGCCATGCGGATCGTATCGAAAGTATAGCCCTTGTTCGCGCCCGCCTGCATCAGCTCTCCCGCCAGCATGGTGACCTGGATCGTCGCCTTCTCATTGACGATGAGGTCGGCCGCGAGCCCCGCATCGAAAGCCTCGGTATAGAGCAGGGTACCGCCGTTCATCAGCATCGACATCATGCCATAGATGCTGCCGCCGGCATGAAAGAAGGGCATCATGGAGAAATAGACGTCGTCGGCGCGCACCCCCATGCCGCGACCATGCAGAATGCCATTGGCCAGGATCCCGCCCTGTTCGAGCATCACGCCCTTGGGGAATGCGGTGGAGCCCGAGGTATATTTGACCATGCCGAGATCTGAGCCGAGCACTTCGGCTTCCATCCGGTCGGACAGGGCGAGCATTTCCTCGCTTGGACTGGCAAGGCTCACAAAGTCAAAGGCTGCCGAGAGTTTCCCGCCAGACCGGCTGAACAGCACGATGTTGCGCATGTCAGGAAGATCGGGGCTGAACACGCTGCCCGGTGTGGTGGCCGATTTCACGCCCGGACAGATTTCCTCGAGGATGTCCGGCATCGAAAGCTTGCGAAAAGCATCGATCATCACGAGGTGCCGCGCGCCAGATTGCTCCATGAAATACTTGATTTCCGGGGGCCTCAGGAACGTGTTCACCGGCACCACTGCCGCGCCGATCCGCATCGCGCCAAAAGTCGCCACGACCCATTCTGTGGTATTGGTCATCCACACCACCAACCGGTCGCCGCGCCGCACGCCGATGGAAGCGAGCCCGGCGGAAAAGGCGCGGATGCGGGTGAGCAGATCGGCATAGGAGATACGGGTGATCGCGCCCGCGTCATCGGCGCCGATCAGCGCCATCTTGTCCGGATCGGGCGCAGCGGCGGCGCTGAGCGCCTGCCACATGGTGTGGCCGCGCAACCGGGCCAATTCGGCGTGGGGATCGTCGAGGCGGACCGCGCCGAGGCCGGAGGTTGCTTGCTGCGTCATGCCTTCTCTTCGGCCAGCCGAAACCCTGGAACCGTCGCGTTCTCCGCAGCCAGCCATTCCGGCTCCAGCATGTCGCCAATCGCCAATGCATCCAGCGGGGCACCAACCAGCACCGAGACCAGCCGCACATCGGGAATCCCGTCAAATTCGACCACCACCGGCACGCGCCACTGCGGCGGCGCATCCTTGTCCGGACCCATTACTGGCAGCACGGTGTAGGAATAGATCCGCGCCTGCCCGGCTGTGACCCATTCGACCTCTTGCGAGCGGCACTTGTAGCAGAAAGGCCCGGCCGGCCAGCGGAAGGTGCCGCACTTGCCGCAGCGCGGGAACTGCAGGCGGTGTTCGCCGACAGCTTGCCAGTAGGGTTCGCTCCACTGGTCCATCGCCACGATGAGCTGGGCGAAATCTGGCGTGAAGCTGCGTGCGCCGTTGGGATAGGTCATGGCTCGTTACTCAGCACAGCGGCAGTCAACGGATGCGGCGCCGGGCCGCCGGTGACCAGCGCCCGCTTCGCCCCCGCAATCTGGTTGACCGCTTGCCCTCGCAATTGCTCAACCGCTTCGCGCATGTGTGTCATGCCAGTGACATAGCCTTCCGACAGATGTCCGCCGTGCGGGTTGATCGGGATCGAGCCATCAAGCTTGATCGCTCCACTTTGCACGAAAGGCCCGCCTTCGCCTTTCTTGCAAAAACCGTAATCTTCGAGCTGCATGAGCACCATCGGTGAGAAATGATCGTAGATACAGGCCACGTCGATGTCCTTCGGGTCATAGCCCGAAGTCTGGCGCAGTCGCTCGGCCACCCCGGCGGCCCCGGCGCTGGTGAAGGCCTCGTCGCTCTGCCCCAGCCAGAAGAACCCCCGCCCCCAGTCGCGATTGGCGACCTGCGCGGTGGCAGAGATGTAGACCGGCTTCTGTTTCAGGTCCCTTGCCCGCTCGGCGCTGGTGACGACGAAGGCCAGCGCGCCGTCGGTCTCAAGGCAGAAGTCGAGCCTGCACATCGGATCGGCGAGCATCGGCGAGGCCATGTAATCATCCATGGTCAGGTGTTTGCGGCGGATCGCCGTTTCGCGGTTGAATGCGGCAGCGCGGCTGGCGATGACGATCTCGCCGAAGGCCTCGCGCCGTGTGCCAAACTTGTGCATGTGTCGCTGGGTGAGCAAGGCCATCGCCTGCCCCGGACCGCCGAGCCCGGCGATCTGGTGGAAGATGTTGTCAGGCGTCGAAGGCAGCCGCCCCAGCGCCTGGCCATAGCGATTGGCCGATTGTTGCCCGGCCCCGATGCAGACCACCGTCTTCGCGCGGCCTGTTTCGATTGCCATGGCGGCAAGGTCCAGAACCCCGGCCATGCCCGCGCCATAGCCGCCAACAACGTGCGCGAAGGTCACTTGCGGCATGCCCAGCATTTCGACGATGGTCGCGGTGTCGAAGCCATAGGCGAAGAAGGTCAGGCCATCGACATCATCGACGCCAAGCCCGGCATCCTCGACCCCCATCAGCACCGCCTTGCCGATCAGTTCATAGACCGTCTGCGGCAGCGAGGTGCCGCGGAAATAATAGGGCGTCGCGCCGACCCCGACGATGGCTGCTGGCGATGTCATGCTGCCGCCAGCACGGCAGGATGCGGCAGGCGAAACAGCCGTCCGGCGTTGAGCCCGACGATATCCGCCTTGTCGCTCTCGCTGATCTCGATGTCATCGAACAGATGCGCGAGCACATGCTTCGACCGCGGGAATGTGCCCTCGTGGTGCGGATAGTCCGCGCCCCACATGATCGCCTTGGTCCCGGTCACGACACGCGACATGACGCAGGCCCGATCGTATTGAAACGAACAGGCGACTTGCCGGGCGATGATCTGGCTGGGCACCACCGACAACTTGGGCCTCACGAAATGGCGATGAGTATCGTAAACCTCGTCCATCCGCTCGGCGACGGCAGCGAGCCAGCTTGCGCCGGATTCGATGCAGCAGACTTTCGCGCCAGGGAAGCGGTCAAGCACGCCGCCTGCCACCAGCTGCATGATCGTCTCCATGCCGTCGCAAGACTGGATCGCATAGTTGATCAGCGCCCCGCCCGGTCCGCGAAAACTGCGCACGTCCTCGCGGCCGGTGCCGGTGTGCAGCACGAAGACAATTCCCAGCTCCTGCGCTGCCTCGAACACCGGGTCCCATGCTTCCATATTGTAAAACGGCAGGCCGGATGTGCGCTCGATCCGGCTGGGCAGCATGGCACTGGTGAAGCCCAGAGCAGCGAGCCGCTTCATCTCAGTCACGCAATAATCGAGATTACGCACCGGCAGGATGCCGCAACGCACGAACTGTGTGGGATAGTCCTTCAGCGTGGCGTGATGCCAGTCATTATAGACCTGAGCGGTAGCCAATTCTGCCTCGGCGTTTTCGATGAGGAATGCGGTCAGCGCGAGGCTCGGAAAGACGATCTCGGCATCGACCCCGTCCAGAACCATATCCTCCAGCCGGGCCGGAATCTCGCGCGATCCCTTGCTGTTCGGGCGGCCGAAATCGTCGCCATCCCAGCCCTGCATCCTGGGCTTGTTAAGCGCCATCTTGCTGGTCACCTTGTCGCCGGAATAGCGATAGAGGAAACCATCGCGCACTTCGGCATGCACGCCGAATTTGCGGAGTGAAGGCGGCAGGCCCTCAGTGAGCAGATTGTCAGGCTCGACGATGTGACCATCGGCGCTGAATACGAATGTCATGGCATCTCTCCGCTTCGCTCTATGGCGAGTAATCTGATCCTAGGCCTTGCCGAAGCCCTGGGCAATCGCTGCATCCATCGCCAGCACCCGCTCGCGCATTTCCGCGCCCGACCAGGTGAACATGCCCTTGTCGTCGTCCGCGAGCCCGGCATGCTGCACCGGCCCCAGCGCAAGGCTCTCCAGCCCCTGTTCGGCGACGTCATCAGGCGAGGCGATGTTTGTAGAGCTTGGCATGCCCTTCTTGCGCTGGAGCGCATGATAATTGGGCGTATCGGTCTTGCCGAGCACAAGGCTGAGCACATCGACACCGTGGGGCCTCAGTTCAGTCCACAGCGACTGGCAAAAGTTCAGCTGGAAGCCCTTGCAGGCCGTATAGATCGCCAGCCGCCCGCCGCCCATGTAGCAAGCGCCGGAATTGACCATCAGCAGCCCGCCCCGACCCCGCCCACGCATCAGCCCGCCGAAATGGTGCGCCGCTTTGACCATGGTCGAGGTGTTGACCGCGATCATGTCGAGCCAGCCCGCCAGCTCACCGTCGAGGAACTCCTTGCCGAAATAGTCAGTTCCCGCGTTGGAGACATAAAGCCCGACTTCGCGAGTCCCCACCACCGCAATGATCTGGTCAATCGCCTCGGGACGGGCAAGATCGACCTTGGCAGCAATCGCCTCGACGCCGAAATCCCGCGCGACCGATGCAGCCTCTTCCTCCAGCGGTCCGCCATTGGCCAGCATCAGCACACCCACCCCGCGTGCCGCAATTCCGCGCGCAAAGCTGCGGCCCGTGCCTTCAGAGGCCCCGGCGACAATCGCCCAGGGGCCATAGCGTGCCTTGAAATCCATGGGGTCTCTCCCATCCCGATCCAGCCGATATGCTTCGGCCTGAAGGCACCTTAGCGCCCGGCCTCGCCTTGGCAATCGCCGCTCTGGCGTCTCGCGGAGTTTCAGTGATATGTTGCGCGCGAGAGGACACAGGCGATGACAGCCATACATATCGAACCACTGCGCGAACATATGCCCTTCGGGGTGCGGATTTCGGGCGTGACCTATGATGCGCTGAAGGACGAACATGTTCGCGCGAAAATCCGCGAGGCTTTTGAGACCAAGGGCCTGATCCATTTCGCCGAGGTCGAGCCCAGCAACCGTATGCAGGTTGCGCTCAGTCTGGTGTTCGGTCCGCTCAAGGATCACCCGGTCGAGGCGGTTGACAAGATCGATCCCGAAACGATGGGCGGGGCGATCAAGATCAGCGCCGATCCCAGCGATGCCGATATCGTCGAGATCGACGGCAAGGCCTATTCGAGCTGGCTGCCCTGGCATTTCGACCATTGCTACAACAACGAGCTCAATCGCGCCGGCGTGCTGCGCGCGGTCGAGATCACGCCCAATGGCGGGCAGACCTGCTTCTTCGATTGCGTGACGCTATATGACCAGATGCCGCACGATTTGCTGGCTCGGATCTCGGACAAGTCAGTGCTCTATTCGCTCGACATGCAGCCCGACCACATCCGCTTCGGGCGGCCAGAGAACTTCCGCGTGCTGCAGGTCGATCCCAAACAGCTCGCCATTCTCGAACAGGCGAAAGGCTATCCGCGCGCGATCCATCCGGCAGTCTGGACCCGGGCCAGCGGCGAGAAGGTGCTGCATCTCTCGCCGTGGATGGCCGAAGGGATCGAGCACATGGAAGGGCCGGAGGGCGACGCGCTGCTCGAGGAAGTCTCGCGCGAGATCATCCGCCTGTGCGAGGCCGGTGCTTATGTCCACAACTGGCAGCCGACAGACATGCTGATCTGGGACAACTGGCGCATGCTCCACCGCGTCACTGGCTGCACCCCGCCGCATCCGCGCAGCATTTTTCGCACCACGATCAAGGGCGACTATGGGCTCGGGCGGTTCGAGAGCGATGCCAGCGGTGATTTCAAGGAACTCGAGCGGACCTATTGAGCGGGAGCGGCGCGATGACAGTCGATAGCATGGTTGCGGAACCCCCGCTGCGCGCACTGCGCCGCAGGCTGGCGCCAGGCATTGTCGAAATGCAGCGCAAGGGCGAGACTGCCCGGGCGACAAGCGTGCTGCATGAACCGGCTGCATTTTTCTTCGATCCTGCCCGCTTCGAGCGCGAATATCAGGCGCTGTTCCGGCAAATGCCTGTGGTCGCCTGCCTCTCCTCGCAACTGGCCGATGTGGGGTCCTTCCGCACATTCGACGATGCCGGCGTGCCTTTGCTGCTGTCGCGCGGCAGGGACGGCAAGGTCCGCGCTTTCCTCAATGTCTGCGCGCACCGCGGCGCGCGGGTGGTGCGCGAACCTTGCGGCAAGGCCGCCCGCTTCACCTGCCGCTTCCATGGCTGGACCTATGATAGCGCAGGCAAGGTGATCGGCCTGCCCGAGGAAAACGAGTTCTGCGGCGAGCTCGGCGGCAACAAGCGTCTGGTCGAATGCCCGGCGGAAGAGCGCCACGGGCTGGTCTTCGTTGTCCCCACCCCCGGCGGCGCGCTCGATCTCGATGCGCACCTGGGCGAGTTGGACGGCGACTTGGCCGCCATTGGCCTGGAAAGCGCTGAGGTCATCCATGCCGACCTGCTCTCTGTCACCGGCAACTGGAAATATGGCGCCGACACTTTCTTCGAAACCTATCACCTCAATTCGCTGCACTACGAGACCTTCAAGGGCCTGTTCTCGCCAACCTGCGTGTTCGACACTTTCGGCCCCCACCACCGCTTCACTTTCGCGCCGCAGATGCTGCCCGAATGGGTCAATATGCCGCCCGAGCAATGGCAGGTCGATCTGATCCCGCTGCAATATTTCCTGTTTCCCAACACGATCATTTCGGTCGGCACCACGGGCAAGACGGGACTCACTGTCAACATCCACCAGATCTTCCCGCAAGCGCCGGATCACTTCACCTCGCGGCTGTCATTCTGCGCGGTCGGCGGGGTGCAATCGGCAGACCACCGCGCCGAGATCGACCGCGCCTACCAGACGGCGCGGCAGGCGCTGGTGAATGAGGACTATTCAGTGACCGGCGAAAGCCATGTCGGTCTGCCTGCACTGCCGCAGGACATGACCCTGCCGATTGGCCAGCAGGAGATCGGCGTGCAGAATTTCCATAACAACGTGCGGCGGCTGACGGGGGAATAGGTCTTTGGCGATGACCGACGACCTGCCCGGCCCGGTGCTTGATCTGATGCGCTCCGGCTCGGTCGCGAGCTATGCAACCGTCAGCGCGGCAGGAGTGCCGATCGACACGCCCGTGCTTTATTTCCCCAGCGAGGACCTCGCTACATTCAATCTCACCACCGGCCTTGCCTATCCGGTCAAGGCCGAACGCGCGCGGCGCAATCCCCGGGTCGGCCTGCTGCTCGAAGGCGGGCCGGGCGAGCCAGTGGTGGCCATTGCCGGCATGGCCGCAGTGCGCGACAGCGATCTGCAGGCCAATGTGCTTCGCTATCTGGCCGAATCCGCACATACCCTGCCGCAAAATCCCGATTGGGCGCTGGCGCGGCAGGCGGTGTGGTACTGGACGCGGATCATCGTCGAGGTCAGCCCGGCGCGGGTGCTGTGGTGGGACAATCCCGCAGCGATGGACCAGCCGCCGCATTGCTGGCAGGCCCCGGCGGATACCATCTACCCGGCCAGCGACCCGGCCCCGCCCGGCAAGGTCAGCCAGCCCGCCAGCTGGGATCAGCCCCCTTGGCCGGACCTCGCCGCGCAGGCGATCTCACGCGGGGCCAAATGCCATCTGTCGCTGATCGACGCGGAACTCTTCTCGCTGCCGATGCCGGTGCGACGGGCCGAGGCCACAAGGCAAGGCTTCGCTCTCGATCTGCCGCGCGGCATGCCGGGGCTGCGGGAAGGCAAGGCCTGCCTGACTTTCGGCGGCGTCGAGACTTTTATCGGCGAGCTGTCGGGTGACACTCTGCAGGTCGAACGTGCGCTGCCTCTGCTCCCGATGACCCAGAACGCCATGCAACTGTGGCAGCCGACTGATGATACCAGAGCCCAGCTGATGCGCCGTCTCGGCGAAGAGCTAGCGCGGCGCGGCCAGCCGATCCCGGTCATCCCGCAAGACCGGCCACCACCCTCGCCCGGTTATCAACGGCGCATGGCACGGATGAAGGCAATGGTGGGCTAGAGGCGCGGGCGATTGCAACGCTGGCGTTGCAATAAGTCGGGACCTGTCATAACTCGAGATTCAGACACAAACCACGCAGACCATTAGACTGCAAAACCGAACCAACCCCGTTCGTGTCGAGCGAAGTCGAGACACCGCACGCAAGTGTCTCGACTTCGCTCGAC